>NZ_JABXKH010000059.1 GCF_017115105.1 Nostoc sp. NMS2 | reverse complement strand
GTTTCTGTTTTGGCTGCGGCTCTCCCAAACTCAGACCCTCTGCCATAATCCCTCTGTCAATAGGGTTTGAGACGCGCTAACCCTGAGTATTCAAGAGACTGAAAAGTACAAAAGCAAAACACACAGATAAACCTCCAACTATTCCAGCCTTTAGAGATTCTATGCGTTCTGCCATTAATTGAGGATCTAAAGTTGGGTTCACTCTATATAGAAATTAGGGATTGGCTATTGGGAAAATTTTTCCTGATTTCCAGTATGATAAATCCTAGACTAACTTTGTAATTAATTAAATGCTGCTATTGTATGGGAATTTTGATGATAAACTCGGTTCCTATACCTGGTTGAGAATTTACATCTAATATACCTTTGTGTTTCTCTACAACTATTTCATAAGCGATCGACAAGCCAAGTCCAGTGCCTTTACCAACGTTTTTTGTAGTAAACAACGGCTCAAACAAGTGTTTTTTCAGCCGTTCAGGAATACCAATTCCATTGTCAGCAATCCGAATTACAACCAATTTTTCAGAATCTATTTCTGTGGCAATTTTAATCTGAGCAATTAGATTGCTCATTTTGCCTGCCATTATAGCTTCATCAAGAGCATCAATTGCATTTGCCAGAATGTTCATAAATACTTGATTCATCTGCCCTAAATAGCAATTTACTTCTGGTAATACACCATAACTTTTAATAACTTCAATACCAGGACGCTCGCCATTAGCCTTGAGGCGATGTTGCAAAATCATTAGTGTACTATCTAGTCCTTGGTGCAAATCGGCAGGTATTTTTGCATCACTATCTGAGCGAGAGAAGTTACGGAGTGAATTAGAAAGGTTCTGAATTCGTTCACTTCCTAGCTGAAGTGAGTTCACAATTTTTCCCATATCTTCGAGAACGAAATTCAGATCCAAGTCCTCAATAGCAGTGTTAATTTTAACTGTTGGATTGGGATACTCTTGTTCATACAGTAGGAGTAATTCGGTTACTCCTGCAATATATTCTTTCAAGGGTGGAATGTTGCTGGAAATAAAACTGATGGGGTTGTTGATTTCATGACCAATACCAGCGATTAACTCTCCGAGTGTTGATAGTTTTTCTTGTTGTACCAGTTGGACTTGGGCTTGTTGCAAAGCCTTGGTGCGATCGCTAACTTGTTGTTCCAAAGATTCAGTCAATTGTTTGAGTTCTAAATGTACGCGCACTCTAGCAATGACTTCCTCTTGTGCAAACGGTTTAGGGATATAATCTACCGCGCCAAGAGAAAATCCCTTCGTTTTGCTTTCCGTATCCGCTAAGGCGGTGGTGAAAATAATCGGAATATTTTGGGTGACAGGATTGGCTTTGAGACGACGACAAGTTTCAAATCCATCAATACCGGGCATTTGGACATCCAGCAAAATCAACTCTGGTTGATTGCGTTCAGCCTGAGCGATCGCAGTTTCTCCATCGACTGCAACGCGGAAACGAAAACCCTCGCTAGTAAGTGCTGCACACAGGACAGATAAATTTGTCGGATTATCATCCACAATTAAAATAAATCCGTTATTTGGGGGTTTGATCATGATGAATTGAAAATGGGAATTTAACTGAAATTAATTGATGTATTGTTCAATAAAAGTTTCCAAACGCTTGAGTTGGAAATTACTAGCAAGCTGCATGAGTTGCTGAAAAAAAATGTTTAGCTGTTCATCAGATGCAGAAAGTTGTTCAGCTAGTTCTAAAATATTTTGAATATCGCCATCTTGTGCTAGTTCGAGTAACTCTTGCAAAACCTCTTTACTAGGATGAATCATCTCATTTTGTGAATTCAAACCATCTTTAGATATTTTTTTGAGCGTGTCTGCCTTAACCTCAAAAACCCATTCTAGTTGCAAAAACTGTCGAAGCATTTCCAGTAGATTTTCAGCTTCTATCGGCTTTGGTAAAAAGGCATCTGCACCTACATCAATACTCTTGTGCTGGTCGGCTGCAAACACACTTGCTGACGAAGCAATAATCGGAATCTCTTTAAATGCCCCAGACTGACGCAAACGTTCGATCAACTCAAATCCATCCAATATCGGCATCACCAAATCAGTGATAATCATGTCTGGTTTGTGAGCTATAGACTGTACCCATCCTTCCTGACCATTATTAGCTTCTACAACAGTAAACCCAATCGGCTCTAGTAAATTTACAATTACCGATCGGTTTTCCCATTTATCATCCGCAATTAAAATGGTACGCTTTTGTCCTTGATAACCAATAATAGTTCCCTGCTCAACTACTCTAGAAACCTTTGCCCAGTCTTTAGATTCTGATAATTTTGCCTCAAACCAGAAAGTGCTACCTTTGCCAAATTCACTTTGCACCTGAATTTGACCACCCATCAACAAAACAATTTTTTGGCTGATTGCTAATCCTAAGCCTGTACCTTCAGATTGTCGTTTCTGACTCCCTACTTGCTCAAAGGGCTGGAAGATTTTCTCAGCTTGGTCAGGGGTTATACCAGTGCCAGTATCTACTACCTCAAAGCGAATTTTGTAGTTAGTTTTTCCATTAGCAGTTGATTCTTGATCGATAACCTGAGCTTTGAAAGTGACACTGCCTTGATGAGTAAATTTCATGGCATTACTAAGTAAGTTAATCAGTACTTGCCGCAAGCGTTTTTCATCAGCATGAATACCCGTTGGTAAATTAGGATCGAGTTCAATGTGAAATGCGATGACTTTTTGTTCTGCCCTGATGCGGCAAATTTCAGTCACGCTATCTATAAAGGCAGGCAAGTAGAAATCAACAGGATACAATTCCAACTTCCGGGCTTCGATCTTGGAGAGATCCAGAACATCATTAATTAAGGTTAAAAGATGAGAACCACATTGATAAATAATGCTGAGTCCTTTGCGTCCTTTTTCACTTAAAGATTCTGTGCGTTGGAGAATTTGTGTATAGCCCAGGATGCCGTTAAGAGGTGTGCGTAGTTCATGACTCATATTAGCGAGAAATTCACTCTTGGCTTGGCTGGAGTTTTGAGCGACTTCTTCTGCAAGGCGTAGTTCTTTCTCAATGCGTTTGCGCTCGACAATTTCTGTTGAAAGGACTTGATTAATCGCTTCTAACTGCGCTGGGCTGGGTAGTGTCAGAGCTTGAGGCATGAGATAAAATAACGCAAATGCCGTGTATATAGAAATAATGGCAGTTAAAGCTTTCAGACCACCTGCAATCCAATAGTCTGGATACCAAAGCGTCCAAATATCCATTAAGTGTCCAGTACCACAGGCAATGATAAAAGCACCAAATAACAAAAAAACTCCATTAAAAGGCACGTCTTTGCGCTTGGAAATAAAGTAAATCAGTAGGAAGGGAATAGAATAATATGCCAGAGCGATCGTGGCATCAGAAATAATGTGGAGCCAAACTAATCCAGTTTGCCAGAGATAACAATGTCCGTGGGGAATAAAACCGTTGGAGTGGAAAGGATAGTTGAAAAATGTTGGCATGATACTAGGGGTTGCTAGATTTGGAATATATACCCGTAACCCTAGTATTCCCAAACTTTCAAGTGGGAAAGCGCGATCGCTATTTTTTTACATTCATTTTTATTAATGCTTGAAGTACTAGTACAGAACAAGTAAATAAGCCACTCTTATAAAATGTCTAAAACCCTTACACAATGGTAATTACGAATTACGTACAGCCCTTTGGGCATGAAAACCGCGGAGCGTGCCGGAGGCTCTATTACGAATTACGAATTACGAATTACGAATTACGCCTTGCGGTACTAGTTTACCAAGAAAGGTGATGTGTCCTTTGCGATGCCGAATAGCCCATCGTAGACATCGCCCGCCCAAGTTACAATGTAATTTATAAAAAAAATCTCAGCCTGCCCAATCCCTGTATGATAAATATTAGAAACCTGTTGTAATTATTTGAAAAGCGGGACTATGGAGATTTTGACACTAGGTTGGGTAGCGCTGTTAGTTGTGTTCACTTGGTCAATTGCAATGGTAGTTTGGGGACGTAACGGACTGTAGAGGCATTGTGGAAAGTCCATTTTTGAGTATTTTAACTTTAGTAGCCATAGTGCTGCTCGTAGTAGTCACTGGTGGTATTGGTTATTTAACCGTGGCAGATTGGCGCGATCGCCGTCGCCGAGATGAAGAGAAACGCACCAGCCGCAGCGCCACTCCCAAGCGGCGATAATTTTTTCGTGGTTGAAAAATGTTCTTGTAGGGACACGATAATATCGTGTCCCTACATTGTTTTTTGGCATTCTAAGGAAATAACTGTTACCTTTGCGATCGCAACGGGAATCATGAGATAGAAGATTTTCAATATTTAAAGTCCCACTGGGAATGGAAAACTCCTCTACTATTCAACCCATAGAACCAAATTCAGATGTGACATTCTCCCTGCGTCAGAATGAGCAACAAAAAGCCTTGTCTGGAGTTATTGCCCGCATCCGTGAGTCTCTAGACATCGAAACTATCTTCAAAATTACAGTCACTGAAGTTCGTCAGCTTCTGAAAAGCGATCGGGTTAGTGTGTTTCGTTTTTATCCCGATTTGGGATGGGAAGGAGAATTTATCTATGAAGATGTGGGAGCAGAATGGGGTTCGGTACTAGCAGCTAAACTGCACGACCACTGCTTTGCTGTGGAGTTTGCAGAATTATATCAGCACGGTTGCCTCAAAGTAATGGCTGATATATATGAAGCTAGTGTCAGTGATTGTCACGTCCAGATGCTAGAAAGATTCCAAGTTCGTGCCAATATAGCTGCCGCCTTGATGAAAGGTAAAGATTTATGGGGATTGCTGTGTATTCATCAGTGTAGTAGTCCTCGCCAATGGGAAGCATCAGAAATTGAGTTTGTGCAACTCATTGCTGAACATCTAGGAGTTGCTTTGCAACAAGCAGATTACCTCGAACAAGTAAAACTCCAATCGGCACAGCTAGCACAAGCAATAGCCAGAGAAAAAGCAGCCCAATGGCAGAAAACCATAGCCATCACTATTGAGAAAATTCGTCAGTCTCTAGACTTAAAAAGCATTTTCCACACAACTACCGGAGAACTTAGGCAGCTGCTAAATGCTGACCGCGTGGCTATTTATCGCTTCAATCCCGATTGGAGTGGTGAATTCGTGTTTGAATCAGTGGCAGAGGGTTGGATTTCCCTCATCAATGAACAATTGCATCGGCCGGAATTGAGTGAAAATGTCAGTGAATGTAGCGCCAAAGATTTAGCTAAACCCCCAATTGCTGACACCTACTTACAAGATACCGAAGGTGGTAGCTTTACCAGTTCTGAAGTATACCGGATTTGTAATGATATTTACAATTCCGGCTTTAGCGACTGCTACATTAAAATTTTAGAAATTTATCAGGCAAGAGCTTATGTAATCATTGCCATTTACCACGGTCAGAAACTCTGGGGCTTGCTAGCAGTGTACCAGAACTCTGGAACCCGTGATTGGCAAAAAGATGAGGTTTACTTGCTTACCCAAGTGGGCACGCAATTAGGTGTGGCTTTGCAGCAAGCAGAATTTATTCAACAAATGCAAATCCAAGCAGCAGAGATCAGCAAAGCTGCCCAAAGACAAAGGGCGTTGGCGAACACCGTAGAAAAAATTCGTCAGTCTTTGGAAATTGAAGCCATCTTTAAAACCACTACTCAAGAAGTCCGGCGGCTATTAGAAGTGGAACGAGTTGCAATTTACCGCTTTTATCCTGATTGGAGTGGCGAGTTTGTCGCCGATTCCATTGTTGATGGCTGGATACCAATGGTTAAGCCGCAGCCAGTAACAGAAGGCGTTCTTGTCCAAAAAAAGAAAGCGGGTAAGTATGCACGGAATGAAGCTTTTGTACCAATTTCTCAGGGCGAGAAGTTGTGGGGATTGCTAGTAGCTTATCAAAACTCCCAGCCCCGTTATTGGCAAGATGAGGAAATCAACTTATTGGCGCAAGTCGGCGTTCAATTGGGAGTAGCATTACAGCAAGCCGAGTCATTAAAACAGATGCAGGTGCAGGCGCAAAAACTTGCTAAAGCGGCCGAAAGAGAGAAAGCATTAGCCACAACAGTGGAGAAAATTCGCCAGTCTCTTGATATTCATACCATCTTTGCCACCAGCACAGAAGAAGTCCGGCGGTTATTGGAAGTTGATCGAGTGACAATCTATCGATTCCGGGCTGATTGGAGTGGCGAATTTGTTGCTGAGTCTTTAGCCCAAGGTTGGACACCAGTAAAGAAAATTGTAGCTGCGATGTCTACGACGGGCTACGCCTACGCAAGTAATTACTTGCAAGAAACCCAAGGCGGAGATTTTGCTAATGCTAAAACTCTTGTTATTAAGGATATTTACAGCACTGATTATTCTATTCCTTATATTGCCCTAATTGAGCTAATGCAGGCTAGGGCATACATCATTGTGACGATTTTTCAAGGTGAGAAACTCTGGGGATTATTAGCAGCTTATCAAAATATCAAACCCCGTGATTGGCAAGAAGATGAGGTAGATTTGCTGATGCAGATTGGTACTCAGTTAGGGGTAGGACTTCAGCAAGCGGAATTACTCGAACAAACTCAACGTCAAAAAGAAGAAATTACCCAGACTCTCAAAGAATTACAGGACACTCAGAGCCAGTTGATTCAAAGTGAAAAAATGGCAGGTTTAGGGCAGTTAGTTGCTGGTATAGCACATGAAATTAACAACCCGATTAGTTTTATTTACGGCAACATGACTTATGTTAAGGAACATACCGAAAATTTATTTAAATTACTGCGCCTGTATCAGAAACAGTATCCTAAGGCAACAGGGGAAATTCAAAAGCAAGCAGCAGTACTGGATTTGGATTTTATTAGTGATGACTTGCCCAAAATTCTAATTTCAATGAAGATGGGGGCAGAGCGGATCTCTCAACTAGTTTTGTCGTTACGAATTTTTTCCCGACTTGATGAAGCAGGAATAAAACCCGTTGATCTTCATGAAGGCATCAATAGTACGTTGCTCATTTTACAACATCGACTGCAATCACAGACTAATTCTTTTGCCATTGAGGTAGTTAAACAATATGGTGAATTGCCTCTAGTAGTCTGCTATGCAGCCCAGATGAATCAGGTATTTATGAATATTCTCAACAACGCGATCGATGCACTGGAAAACTCAGAAAAAGCAGGAAAAATAATTGATAATCCTAAAATTTTGATTCGTACAGAAGTCATTGAAGAAAATACTATTCGGATTTGTATCGCTGACAATGGTTGTGGGATTCCAGAGATGATGCGATCGCGCATTTTTGAACCTTTCTTTACTACCAAACAACCTGGACAAGGTACTGGCTTAGGGTTATCTATTAGTTACCAAATTATTGTGGAAAAACACGGCGGTAATATCAAGTGTGTTTCTGAACCGGGTAAAGGCTGTGAGTTCTGGATAGAAATCCCGATAAAACGGACAATTTAGGGGTTAGCGATGCCTGCGGTAGCATTTTCTAGGTAACACTACGCATATCTTTACGCTTTTTTGTCTGATGCGGAGGCGCAAAGAAAAATGCGATATCAGCCGTAAGCTACGCTAACGCACATTCTGAAATAAAAGAAGTAATGTTAAAATTATATATCCATAAAGGAGAAGATTATGAGCAATCAATCTGTTCCTAAAACCAATAGTCTCTATGCACAAGATTATCATTTGTGGTTAGAACACACTGTTGATTTATTAAAAAACAAAAAATTTTTAGAATTAGAGTTAGAAAATTTAATTGAAGAAATTGAAAGTATGGGTAGAAGTGATAAAAATGCTTTAAGGAGTAATCTTAGAGTGCTTTTAATGCACCTTCTCAAATACAAATTTCAACCCCAGAACCGATCTAATAGCTGGTTATATACAATCTATGAACATCGTCAAAGATTACAAGAAGCATTTGTAGATAGTCCTAGCTTAAAATACTATTACACGGAAGTTTTTGACAGTTGTTACCAACACGCTAGAAAAGAAGCATCTATTGAAACAGGGCTTCCTCTGTCTATTTTTCCTAAAGACTATCCTTTTTCTGTTGATGAAACCTTAGATTCTGATTTTTTTCCAAATTAATCATAATCACAGAGTAGAGATTTTGCAGGCAATGCCTTTGGCGGGCTTCTCTACGAGACGCTACGCGAACGCCTACGCACTGTGGAGATTTTTCAGGCGATCGCTTATTATAATTTCACTAGCATTAGTAATATAAGTTGCTCTATAAATTAATATGGAAACTAAAGAAATTCTCCAAGCACTCCCAAACCTGAGCATAAGCGATCGCCTGAAGATAGCTGAGTCAGCCCTGCAATTGGTTCTTCAAGAAAAAAACTCACTTACCAAAGATGAGCAAAAACGCCAATTAACACTAGCGGCAGTGACAGCTATTGCAGATTATGCACCTGGTAGTGAATTAGATATATTCTCTGACTTAGAGGGAGAAAACTTTTGCCATTATCCAGATGAAGGCTTCTACAACTCAGGGAATTAGGAGACAACAAATGACCATACAGTTGCAATTGAAACCAGAAATAGAGGCTCGTCTCATTGCTGAAGCTGCTGCACAAGGTTTATCGGTAGAAGCTTATCTTGCATCTCTGATTGAAAACAGTTTAGCCAGCCATGAAGAAAGTTTTTTTTATCAAGTATCAACTCAGGAAGAATGGGAAGCTATATTAACAGATTTAATAAATAGTCCTGCTTTTTCTTTAGCGCCAGCACTTTCAGATGCAGCGATTAGTCGAGAGAGTATTTACACCAGAGAAGATGAAATGTTATGAGCTATTTGGTGGATACTAATATTTTGCTGCGTTTGGTACAAAAGAATAGCCCAATGCACTTTGATACTCAAAGAGCCATCTTGATGCTCAAGAGGCAAGTGGAATTATTATATATAATTCCACAGAATATCATTGAGTTTTGGGCTGTTGCTACAAGACCAATTAATAGTAATGGTTTAGGTTTATCCACGGCTCAAGCATTAGAAGAAACTGAGAAACTCAAGAAGATATTTATACTACACCTTGATACACCTGCAATTTTTGGTGAGTGGGAATGTCTAATTGTTAAATATCAAGTCATGGGAAAACAGGTGCATGATACACGCTTAGTTGCAGCGATGATAACGCACCAGATTACACATCTCCTTACATTTAATATTGATGACTTTAAACGTTTTTCTGCGATTGTAGTTGTTAATCCGCGCAATGTTACACCGCAGTCTTAATTATATTGTCAAGAGCAATGCCTTCTCTACAAGAGGCTTCGCCAAGGGCTGGCTTCGCCTACGCACAATAGAGATTTTGCAAGCGATCGCTCTTTTTAACCAACCGCAGAGGCGCAGAGAACGCAGAGGAAAAAGAGAGCGATCGCACACTGGAGATTTTGCAGGCGATCGCTCTTTTGGTTAAATGCATCAAAGTCTAATCGTGGATTGTACCATCTGGCATAATTGCACCAGCTAGAGTTGCACGGTATAAATCTGCTCCACTCATATTTGCATCTTTTAAGTTGGCTTTTTCTAACTTTGTATCTTTCAGATTCACTCCACTTAAATCTGCTAAAGAGAAGTTTGCCTCACTGAGGTTAGCATTCTCAAGCTTTGCTGCTCTGAGATTTGCGGAGGTAAAATTTGCTCCTGAGAGGTTCCCAAGAAGGCGTACTGCTGTCAGATTAGCACCTGTTAAGTTAGCACCCGCTAAATTCAAACCAGAAACACCACCGCCATCGGATACCGTAGCACCACTAAGATTTGCTTGACTGAGGTCTACGGCAGTTAGTATAGCTCCATACAACCTTGACTGTATTAGATTTGCTCCACTCAGATTTGTAGCAGTTAAATTTGCATTACTAAGATTTGTTTGACTTAAGTTAGCTCCTTCTAAATTAGCAGCAACCATACTTAAGTTTGTCAAATTGGCTCCACTTAAGTGGACTTTATTCATATTTGCATAACTGAACTTTGCATTTTTTAAATTAGCCTTAGTGAGTTTTGCATCACTCAAGTTAGCGTTACTTAAGTTAGCTCCTTCTAAATTCGCTTCACTTAAGTCTGCTCCTTGTAAATCTGCTTCAGATAAATTCACATCACTTAAGTTTACACCTGCCAAGTTAGCATTATTTAGCGATGAGCCAGGAGCAATTAAATAAGCCCCACTTGCAGCAGCATCAAATTCTGTGGGGAAGATAGTTGTTGAGTCGTAAAAGCTATAATTTAGATTTGTTCCTTGAAGCTTTGCTCCTTCTAAGTTCGCTTCTAGTAAATTGACTTGACTCATATTAGCATTACTTAGGTCTGCTCTCATGAGCTTCGCTTGTCTCATATTTGCTCCACTTAAATTTACCCCTTGCAGATTAGCCATACTGAGATTGACTCCTCCATAGAGTTGAGAACTACTGAGATTAGCTTCGCTTAAGTTCGCTTCCCGTAAATATGCTCCATTTAAATCAGCTTTACTAAGATTAGTTTTTATAAGTGTTGCTTTCTCTAAATTT
Source organism: Nostoc sp. NMS2 (assembly GCF_017115105.1). Taxonomy (GTDB): domain Bacteria; phylum Cyanobacteriota; class Cyanobacteriia; order Cyanobacteriales; family Nostocaceae; genus Nostoc. The sequence goes on along the minus strand of NZ_JABXKH010000059.1, from coordinate 95,481 downwards.
GCTGACTTAAGTTGTGTTTTGTGAAGGTATGCTTCATTTAATTTAGCTTCAGTCAAATTGGCATGAGATAAGTTAGCTTCACTGATATCTGCTCCTTGGAAGTTTGCACGAATTATGTTAGCAGAACTAAGATCGACATGAGTTAGGATTGCAAAACTTAAATCAGCTTCACTCAAATTGGCCTGAGAAAAGTTGCCTTTGCTGCTATTTGCTCCTCGAAGATTTGCACCACTCAAATTGACTTTACTCCACTTGACATTAGTTAGATTAGCATTTGTCAAATTTGCTTGACTTAGGTTAACCCCATCTGCTAAACCTGTTCCACTCAAATTGACTCCAGCCAGATTAATTCCGTTAAAATCACGTTTTCCTAATTTATACAGCCGCCAAAATTCTTCTGCATCAATAGGGAAGTTATGGCTGTCTTCCTGTGCTGCATAAATTATGTTAACTAGCCACATTGTCCTCTCAATCTTAAATTCTAAATCCCTAAAAACAGCGCTATTTTCTATCTCTTCCTTGGCTACATCAATTTCCTCCTTTTGCTTACTTTCATAATTAATAACTGGTTTTACCAAATCTGCTTGACTTTCTTGCTGCTCAACCATTTCAAAAACATGATTCACTACTTCAGGATAATCTAAATTCGCTTCCTCAATTGATACCTCACTATTATCTAAATTTTCACTAATATTAGACAGATGATTGAGGGGCTGTTGTACTTTTGCGACTTGTGTAATTAAAGATGCGATATCTTGTTGTATGATTTCAATCTGCTCTAATTCAGTCCTATTGTTAAATTCTTGTTTAAATTCATCAAAATACTGTTTTAGCCAAGCAATATTTTTTCGTCGGAGATCCTGTTCCAGTTCTAACTGTGAAATCCGCAATGCCAAAGATTCTAAAGTTACTTCTGAGTTAGAGCTATTCATAAATTTATCGCTAACTATATTGTGCCTATATTTATAAATTTCCCAAATTCGAGCTTAGATTAACAGCCAACACTCACAGTTCTTAAAGTCTTCTTTGCATGAGGTAATTCCCCAACAAAAAAACTTGCCCTGGGAATATCACACCCCCAAGGCAAATAAACTCTCTAATTCTTTCTTTACTTCGCGCCCTCCGTTCCTTCTCGGTTCGTTAAAGTTGCTTCACTTCCGAAACCAACTTCGCCACCATATCCTTAGCGCTACCAAAAAGCATCGTAGTTTTATCCTTGTAGAACAACTCATTATCTACACCGGCAAAACCCGTACTCATCCCGCGCTTAATTACAATCGTCTGCTTCGCCCGATCTACTTCCAAAATCGGCATCCCATAAATCGGGCTATTTTTATCACTCCGCGCCGCCGGATTTACCACATCATTTGCCCCAATTATTAAAGCCACATCTGCTTGCTCAAACTGGGGATTAATATCATCCATGTCGTACAACTGGGTATAAGGCACATTTGCCTCTGCAAGTAACACATTCATGTGCCCCGGCATTCTCCCAGCAACGGGGTGAATGGCATACTTGACATCAACGCCCATTTTTTCTAACTGATCTGACAATTCCCGCACACTGTGTTGTGCTTGGGCAACTGCCATACCATAACCAGGCACAATCACCACAGAACGGGCATAACCCAACATCATCGCCCCTTCTTCAGGATCGATACTGCGGACGGTTTGATCGGTTGCACCACCACTAGCAGCAGCACCACCAGAACTAGAACCTGTACCAAAAGCGCTGAACAGCACACTAAATAGGGAGCGGTTCATTGCCTTACACATAATTTCGGTGAGGATTAACCCGGAGGCTCCTACCAAAGCACCAGCGATGATTAACATATTGTTCATCACCACGAAACCAGCTGCCGCCGCCGCCACACCTGACAATGAGTTCAACAGCGAGATTACCACCGGCATATCGCCGCCACCAATGGGGATGACGAACATCACACCCAGCACTAATGAAACGCCAACCACTCCCAAGAATATGGGTAAGCTATCTGGTGTGATGATTAAATAGGCACTACCTACCAAATAAGCACCCAGAAGCAAGAGGTTAAATGGTTGCTGGAATGGAAATGTAATCGGGGAACCGCTAATTAAACCTTGCAATTTGGCAAAGGCGAGAAAACTACCTGTAAAGGTAACACCACCAATTAACACGTCCAATAACATAGAAATGTTCACATCTAGCGGTATCGCCTGCGAACTATCTAATAACCGCCAGAATTCGGCAACGGCGACTAATGCCGAAGCTGCACCGCCCAAGCCGTTGAGTAAACCCACCATTTGGGGCATTTCGGTCATTTGGACTTTGTAGGCAACGATCGCACCAATCAACGATCCTATAGCCAAGCCCAACAATATCATCTCGTAGTTCAACACATGCTGATCGAGCATTGTCGCTGCGATCGCCAGTAGCATCCCCACAGCCGCTACAATATTACCGTTTCTCGCAGTAGCAGGTGATCCCAGCTTTTTCAAGCCCAGAATGAATAACGATGCAGCGACTAAGTACGTCAGCTGAATGCCAGTTGGTAAAAAGTCGCTCACGCCTTAATCTCCTTCTTCTTGAACATTTGCAACATTCTGTCTGTCACTAAAAAACCACCCACAACGTTGATTGTTGCTAATACTACAGCAATCAAACCGAGAATTACGGATACACTTGTATCTCTCGCACCAGCAGCAACTATTGCTCCAAGTACCGCAATGCCAGAAATCGCGTTTGAGCCTGACATTAAGGGTGTGTGTAGAGTCGGTGGGATTTTGTTGATGACTTCAAAGCCGATAAAAGATGCCAACACAAATACAAACAAAGCAGCAAGTAATGCCTCTGTCATGAAATCAAAACTCCTTGTATAAATTGGCATTAGGCGATTCAATTTTGGATTTTGGATTGACAATTTTGGATTGAATTCCAATCTAAAATCCAAAATCTAAAATCTAAAATTCCTAGTCCCTAATTAACCGCCGGTTGTTGAGTATTCAAAGCTTGTAGCGCATCGCGCACTCGTTGATTGCGAATTTCACCAGCGTGGGTAACGCAAGCCGCATCAACGATGTCGTCGCTAAAGTCTACCTGTAAAGCTTTGTCTTTAATTAGCAGTTGCATCAATGACGTAACGTTCTTGGCATACAATTGGCTGGCGTGAATTGGCATTGATGATGGGAGATTGATGGGGCCGATAATTGTCACACCGTTCCACACAATATCTTTACCTGGTTCAGTACAGGCGCAGTTACCACCCTGTTCAGCAGCTAAATCCACAATTACTGAACCTGGTTTCATTTGTGCCACCATTTCTTCTGTAACGAGCCGTGGTGCTTGTCTTCCAGGTACTTGAGCGGTGGTAATCACCACATCAGAATTTTTGATGTGTTCGGCGACAACTTCTTGGGTTCGTTGTTTGCTAGCCTCAGAAATTTCTTTGGCGTAACCGCCAGCAGCGACGGTTTCTTCTTCTAATTTGACTTCAACGAATTTTGCCCCTAAGCTTTGCACTTCTTCTTTAACGGCGGGACGGATATCAAAGGCTTCTACCACTGCTCCCAAACGTCTAGCTGTGGCGATCGCTTGCAAACCGGCGACACCAGCACCCATAATAAATACTTTCGCTGGAGCGATCGTCCCGGCGGCTGTGGTTAACATTGGGAAATATTTCGGTAATGCGGCTGCCGCAATTAATACTGCCTTGTAACCTGCTAATGAAGCTTGCGAGGACAAAGCATCCATACTTTGCGCCCTGGTGGTACGGGGAATCATCTCCATACTCAAGGCTGTGACTTTCCGATTTGCTAGTTGCTGTGCCACAACAGGATTTCCTAAAGGATTGAGGAAACTGACTAATACAGCCCCTTCCTTCAACAAATCAACTTCTGAACGTCCATCTTCTCGTTCTTGTGGTGGGCTGACTTTCAGCAGAATATCTGTTTCGCCCCATAATTTGGCAGTATCGCTGATTATCGTGGCTCCTGCGGCTTCATAGTCAGGATCGCTGAAAAAAGATCGCTCTCCTGCACCTGTTTCTACCCAAACTTCCAAACCTTGTTTTACCAATCGAGCAACGGTGTCAGGAATTAATGCCACACGACGTTCACAAACTTCAATTTCTTTAGCAACTGCTATTCTCATGAAATCTCCTGAAGATAAATACCTAATCTCTGCCAAGTAAGCGATTGTCTAGATAAGGGATATCCCGCATTCATAGTACTTAGGCAGGAACATCAACCATGACTTTTACTTGTAGATTGAACCTTGAAACTTTCCTCTCCCACTCTTAGCTATCCAGGCAAAGCCTGACTTTGCCGCTCGCAGATGTCATATTTTTAGATAGTTGCAAACAGGGTTATGTATTGCACATCCTAAATTGATTCCCAAATTTTGCATCTTTATCTTCAACTTATTTTCGGGATTGAGAAATTTTGGTATTCCTTTCTTATAGAGTAATATTGACCGAATTTTGAAAGCTTGATAAATTCCCAATCAAATTTTAATGATTACGACTTCGATTCCAACTTATTTTAATCAATTTAGCCCAAGTTAACTGGCGATCGCTGATGCCACACCTCAATTTTTATAACAAAATTCTCAAATTTAGATACACTTATACATATTTAGAAACACAATCCAATCCCAACTGTGTTTCTATTGAGTTCAAAATTTGACCAATTTAGCCATCAAATCAGCACTCTATAAGGGTAATGAATTAAATTAATTCTATGTAATATCTATAACTAAGCAATTTTACTGCCGTCCAAACATCAGGGAGGATGGCACTTTTTGTTGTTACTGAACGTCAATTGTCAGGAAGTGAGTAGTAAACTTTAGTAACGAATACTAACACACGGTTATTTTAGATAACAGATTTATTTTTTGGTAGAGGAAGCTCAATTATGCGACGTTTACTTTCCGCTTTAGCCGTGACTAGCTGTCTAGTGACTGGATTTCCAGCCCTAACTTGGGCACAAAGTTTACCTGGATTTACGCTGTTTAGCGGCGTAAAAGCCGAAAATCAGCTGCCTTTTAGATTAGATTTTGGTGGGCAAGCTAATGGTTGGGATCGATACATATTAAGGATTCCAGCCCAAAAAATGAAATTAGCAGTTGGTCAATTTGCCATTACTTACCCTGATTATTACAAAGGAACTTTTGACCAGAAAAAAATTGAAGTCCGAGTCAAAGGCAAAGCGGTTCCGCTTTCTGAGGTGAAGTGGGACAAAGAAGGTAAGCTGATTAATATTTTTCCCCAAGAGCCAGTACCAGCAGGTAGTGCAGTTGAGGTAGTCTTATCTAACGTGAAAAACCCAGCCTTCGGTGGAGTTTTCTATTTTCGCTGTCAAGTACTTTCCCCTGGTGATGTGCCACTACTGCGTTACCTGGGAACATGGATTTTGAGCTTCAATTAAGAGTGGGAAGTGGAGAGCAAAGGGAGATGAGGGAGATCAGGGAGAAGAACCAATGCCCAATTCCCAATTCACTAAAAAAGTGATACAATCAGAGATTGTGAGTTTTTATAAAAATCACCTAAGAGGAGAACAGTATGAAAAGAACACTAGGCGGTACTAGCCGTAAGAGAAAAAGAACCTCTGGTTTTCGCGCCAGAATGCGGACACCAGATGGTAGAAACGTAATTAGAGCTAGGAGAAAAAAGGGCCGTCACCGTTTGAGCGTTTAGGGCATATTTAGCTAAAAGAGCATCTGTGGCTTTGCCTAAAGCAAATCGACTAAAATCGCGCAAAGATTTTCAGGCAGTTTTCCGGGAAGGAATTCGGCGCAATGGCTCTCATTTAACATTGAGAGCTTTAAAGCCTTTGTGTTCAAGAAAACCTTCTTTGGACACTGCCACTCAAACTACACAACCAAGTGACCCTGTGCATCTTGCCAGCATCCGCATTGGCATTTCCATAAGCACAAAAGTCAGCAAAAGGGCAGTGGTTCGCAACCGAATCAAACGCCAAATTACTTCTGCTTTATATAATCTGCTGCCAAAATTATCACCAGGATGGCGATTAGTGTTCATTGTCAAACCCACAGCAGCAGAATCTAAGTGCGTAAGCCCACAATTTCTGCAAGAATTAGAGCAGTTGTTGGCACAAGCTGAGGTGTTCGATGGGAATTCGTGAAGATGTTTATTATGAAGGTGGCCCCCATATTGGGGATTTAATTGTCAACCTGATAATTGGGCTAACCATTGTTGGGATACCCTTAACAGTCGGGGCAATTGTCAGAGCATTGTGGCTGCGTTTCCGCATCACCGACCGCCGAGTTACCGTAATCGGAGGTTGGCAGGGGCGCGATCGCACTGACATAATTTACTCAGAAATAGTCAAAGTTGTCACAATCCCCCGTGGCATTGGCTTGTGGGGAGATATGGTACTAACCCTAAAAAACGGCAGTCGTCTCGAATTGCGTGCAATTCCCAAATTTCGGGAAGTCTATGACTACATTAATGAAAGAATTGCTGCGAAAAACCCCGAATATACCGTGGCTGCTAACAAGTGATGAGCAGGGGAAGCAGGGGAAGCAATGCCCAATTCCCAATTCCCATTTGAATGTGCGGCTATCCGTAGCGAAGGGTAGTCGCACATAATTTATGATTTAGATAAATTAGATTCAGTCAGTTTACAGTACCTCAGGTTGAATTCAGAATAATGGATTTTGGTATCGGCTTTCTCTCGAACAACGTGATGCTGCCAATCATAGATTTTTTCTATGGTATAGTGCCTAGCTACGGATTGGCGATCGTTGCTTTGACATTGATAGTCCGCTTCGCGCTCTATCCCCTGAGTGCTGGCTCAATTCGCAACATGCGGAAGATGCGAATTGTACAACCTCTGATGCAGAAGCGGATGGCAGAAATTAAAGAGCGCTATAAGGATGAACCGCAAAAGCAGCAAGAGGAAATGGTCAATGTCCAAAAAGAATTTGGCAACCCCTTGGCAGGCTGTTTTCCGTTACTAGTACAAATGCCGGTCTTATTAGCGCTGTTTGCTACTTTGCGGGGTTCGCCTTTTGCAAGTGCAAACTACAGCGTTAACCTGCAAATCCTTCCCGCAGAACAAATCGAGCAAATTCAACCCCAAGCCTTTGCTACTGCTCCCCAAAATATTTATGTTGCGGATGGGGAACACGTTAAAGTAGCTGCAATCCTTCCCAGTGGTAACAAACTAGCTGTGGGAGAACAAACTAAGATCCAATATCAGACTGTTGAAGGCAAACCATTTCAGGTACTCTTAGCAGAACACCCAGAAAATAAGCTAATTCCTGATTGGAAAGTCACCAAAGGCGAAGATCGGATAAAAATTGATGCTGATGGCAATGTAGAAGCCTTGCAACCAGGAGAAGTTAGCATTCAAGGAACAATTCCTGGACTAGCAGCAGAAAAAGGCTTTCTATTCATTGATGCTTTAGGCAGAGTTGGCGCACAAGATCCAGATGGCACAATCCACTGGGATATTGTCGCCATGATTGTCTTCTTTGGAATCAGCCTTTATGTTAGCCAAATGCTTTCTGGGCAAAATTCCAGTGGTGGCAATCCGCAGCAAGATACAGTTAACAAAATCACTCCAGTCATATTTTCTGGGATGTTTTTGTTCTTCCCCCTACCAGCTGGGGTGCTGATGTATATGGTGATTGGTAACATTTTCCAAACTGCACAAACTTATCTTCTCTCCCGCGAACCTCTACCAGAAGAACTGCAAAAAATTGTAGAAACCCAAGAGAAAGAAACAACAGTCATCGAACAAAAAGCATTGCCTTTTGAACCGAAAAGTTCTAAGAAAAAGGCTACAGGGGGATCATGAGCAACATTTCGATGCAGCGAGGTCAGCAGTGGTTAAAAACCCTGCTGGAACTCACTGGAGTACCTGCTGAGATTCAGGGTCATTTAGAAACTACCCAATCTCAAGACAGCGATTCCCCAGAACCAGATAATTACTGGTTGACAATCGATCAAACTAATTTGACGACAGAACAAATCCAGGTATTAATTGGTACTGATGGTTCTGTGCTAGACGCAGTTCAGTATCTAGCAAATTCGGTTTTAAACCTGAGCCAACCCCCAGAGGAACAAGCCTCTTACACCATTGAATTGAATGGCTACCGGGTCAAAAGAGAAGCCGAAATTCGCACATTAGCAGAAGCCGCAGCCGATGAAGTGCGCTTTTCTGGTAGAGAAGTGGAAATCAAATCCCTCAGTTCTGCTGAAAGGCGACAAATCCATACCTTCTTGAAGGAATTTGGAGATTTGGAAACCTTTAGTCGTGGTAAAGAGCCGCATCGTCATCTGGTTGTGCGGCCAGCTTCGTTGGAAGAAGTTAGTGGTTAGGAGAGACGCGATTAATCGCGTCTGTACAAGAGTTAGGAGTTAATGAAGCTCATCACTAGATAATTTCAAAATTTATCTTGTTCCTAAAAGCTAAAATAAAGATGTAGTATCAGTATTATTGCTGATAATGACCATTAATTTTCGTGAGGATGTCTCACAAATCCTATGGACGCAATTTATATTCCGCAGCTAACCAAAGCCCCGGAGCGGACAGAGGAAGTTCAAATTGAGGAATTTCTGCCTGGTCTGGAAACGTTAACACCAGTTCGCGGTCATGTGCGCGTGGAGCATCATGGCAGTTATCTGGAAGTATCCGCTCAGGCAGAAACAATTATTACTTGTACCTGCAATCGCTGCTTGCAGCAATACAATCGCCGCTTAGGGCTTGATACCAAAGAAATCATCTGGTTAGACGAAACTGCAAATCAAGTAAATGACTTGCCCCTAGAGCGGGAAGTGATTATGGAAGAGTTGCTTGAAACTCTGCCACCCGATGGTTATTTTCATCCCAACGAATGGTTGTATGAGCAGATGTGCTTGGCAGTACCTCAGCGCCAATTGTGCGATCGCAATTGTCCAGGTATTCCTGTAAGTAGTACCATAGATAATTCTGATGATATTCCTGAAACTCCAGTTGATAACCGTTGGGCTTCTCTGGAAGCACTGAAAAAGCAACTTCCGGGATAGCAATTTGGTAATTCGTCAGACTTAAGTCTGCGGCTGCACGAACTAAGCCTGTCTACACAGGCTTATTGTTTTATATAGCAATCATACTTAGTTTAATCTCAGATAAGTGGTTTAATTAATCGTCTCCCACATTTGGTACACAAGTTGAAAGTAGCTGGATTACTGCAACTACAATTGGTACATCCTATATTATTTTCAACTGGAGTTTGAGATGGAATGTTTCTATTAGTAGACTGATTAATTGGTTGTGAAGTTGGTTCAATAAATGCTGGCTCCATTTGGGCAAAATGCTCCAGCAGCATTCGATGGATAAAAATGTAACTACCTCCAACTTTTTGCACAAAGATGTGTTCAGTAGCATAATCAAGAAAGTGGACATAATTTCGAGGTATGCAATTTTTGGTGTAAAGAATCAGGCGTAAGGTGAAATGTTGTAGGAAGGCTTGACCACCCCCAAACACAAGCCCAAATACCAGCCCAAATACTAAACCCAATTGCAGCCATCCTGATTTTGCGAAGATTTGTCCACCAATTAATCCGCCAATCAATCCGAGGAATCCACCAATCAATCCTATTATTCCGGCATTCCTAGCTGAGTTCCAAATCCCTTGGTTAGGAATTGTTCTTATCTCTATCTCTGGGCCTCTCAGTCCACCTAACAACCCTAAAATCAGTCCACCAATTAGCCCATATACTAACCCTAATCGCAGCCCAGTTTGGAGATCAAATGGAGCGGTAACTAGCTTAAAACCCAGCCCTACAATCAGCCCCAAAGGTAATCCCCGTAGTAGTCCATCCTTCAGAAACTTTCTGGCTTCTTGCCAAGACCATCTCAAAGTTTCAACTGGTTTTATTTCTGTAGTACTCAAACATACAGTTATTACACCAGTAATTACACCAAGATACACTCCGTTTATTGATTTACTTATTAAATGGCCGATTAACCCACTAATTATTACTAGAAATAGGTAATTTCCAAATGTATAAAGTGTTTTTTGGAATCTATTTGACAACCAGGTAGGCTGTATTCTTTCAATAAGAAAGACCGTTTGAGACTTTTGAAACATCTGCTGTGCTAGCCAAATTAGCCAGCGTATTGCTTGCACTTTTGAGTATCTTGGTTCATATTTACGACGCTTAAACATCCGTTCAATATAAGCATCAAACAGGTGCTTTCGGCGTTCTTCTTTAGAACCTGTATTAGGTAAATCTTCAAGTTTATTACCTTTATAAGCGAAAGTCATGACGCTTAAAGTCAGGGGAGACTTGGCTAACTCTTGCAACGTAGTGTCTTCTTGAAGCAATGTTTTTACTGCTTCAAGTTGTTCACCAGCCCTATCTAAATATTGTTTAACTTGCTGAAATGTCAGAGATTGGATGCAGATAGCACCTTGCAATTGTAAACGAGTGGAGAGAGCTTCATAATCTCGGATACGGCTTGTCACCACAATCTCAATCAGCCCATGTTCTTGCATGAATTTGTTGATGGCTTGAATGCAGGTTTCCCGACGCTCAATTTTCACCTCATCTAAGCCATCTAGCAGCAGTAATAGTTGTTGATCTTCAATCCAGACTTTACCAAGCGCTTTAGAAATTTGATATGTACTATTCAATTCCTCAATCAACCAATCAGCAATTGTTTGCTGTTTATTTCCCCAAGAAGATAAGTTCAGCACTACTGGAATAGGTTGGCTCAAATCTTTTTCGGTACGAGCAATTAATTCTTGTGCCAGCTTCAGGAGAGTGATCGTTTTACCCGCGCCGGGTTCTCCTAAAATCAATAAGGTTCGTCCTTTTCCCATCTGATTGAAGACATCAGAAACACTTTTCCCTTCAGGTAAAGTTTGCCCAGACTCATTAGGAATTTCTTGGACAATGTTAGATGGGCGCTTTACTGCGTCTAATCGTTCTTCCAGTCCCAGATCAATTAGACTTTTGGTATACAAAGATTTTTCTAGTACGCCTTTAATCCAATACTGTTTGACTTTATTAAGTAAAACTTCTCGGAAACGGTACTCCTCTTTCCCTGAAGGAGGTTTTACCTGCCTGTGACCTATTAGTTTAGCTAGGCTGAAGCTTTCATTCACAGTTAGGTACTGAATTTGGTGCAAGTCTCGTCCAGCCTGTCCAATTTGAGCTTCCCGAATCAAAGCACCATCAATATTAAGATTTTGATTCATAACCTTTTTTTATGTAAAAAACAAAATACTTTTAGCTGCAACTCCTAACCAAGGAGCTAATTGTTTAGCAATTGGCTCTAATTTTTGCCAAATCCCTTGCCCTGCATTAAACGTTTCGTTCGCTTCTTTGAGGACTTTACTAGCTTTTTGCAAACTTGTTGCCGCAGTGTCTTTGTCTGGTTCTTTTTCATTAACTGCGTCGGTTGCATAATCCAGATGTTTCAGTGCTTGTTTCTTTTGGTCTTCTGGTAAATCTGAATTACGAAATATGGATTCAATTTGTGCCATTAATTCCGCAACCTCAGTTAAGGTCAATTCTTTCTCAGCCCCACCCTGAGTATTTTGCTGATTTTGGGTTATGTCGCCAGCAGCTTGTCCAACTTGAACACCTGAAAATTGACCACCACCAATGTTGAGGGACATTCCTCCAGGGTTTTTGGGCTGTGAGTTATTTTCTGCCATTTTATTTGCTTAGGAAAGACATAATTTAATTTAAGCTCTACTTCAGATTGAGTAGACAACTTTCCCGAATATTAAAAAATTTTACGTATATAGCAGATTGCGAGTTGGTGAGGTAAAAAAATACTCCACCCTAACCCTCCCCGTATGTAAAGGGGAGGGAACTAGATTTCTTTTTCCCCCCTTTCTAAGGGGGGATTAAGGGGGGTAATTCACCGTAGCCCCAAGCAAGAGAAGGGTGTACTTCATTTACTTGCAAAGTGCTGTATAGTAAGCCAATTACTACATTTACTGATGTTAAGAAGGCAGAAGGGAATCCAGGTTCAAAAACGTGGAATTGATCTTGGACGCTTTGTATCTCGCGCTACGCATCTCGATACAATTCTTCTTTTTTAACTGGGCTTCATACTTAGAACTCAAGTTTTTATTCATACTTATTTCCTTCTGCCCTCTGCCTTTCTTTGTAAGTAAATTCCGCTTATTCCCAGTTTTCACCTGTGGATGCAAGCTTTGCGGCTTTGCTTCAACTTTTATTTAAGCAGAGCTTCTTCAAGTTTCATTGCTTGGTATAGCCACGTAACGAGAGATATATTCGTTTTTAGTTGTGAGACACAGTACAAACCTGAACAATGAGAGAAGAACAAATAACCACAGCTATATATGAACTTCCGTGAAGAGTTTAAACTGCTGCTACGTGCCCGCTACCCCTTGATTTATATTCCCACTTATGAGGAAGAACGGGTAGAAGCAGCTATCCGGGAAGAAGCAACCAACCAGGGTAATCGCCCAGTGTATACTTGGGATTTTGTCGATGGCTACCAGGGAAACCCCAATGATGTTGGCTTTGGGCGACGTAACCCCCTACAAGCTTTAGAATTTATCGAAAAATTACCAGCCTCCGCACCAGCAGTTTTGATTCTCCGAGATTATCATCGCTTTTTAGATGATGTAGCGATCGCTCGCAAACTCCGCAATCTCGCCCGACTCCTCAAGTCGCAACCAAAAAATATTGTCCTACTGTCACCGCGAATCGCCATTCCTGACGATTTAACCGAAGTTTTGACAGTCGTCGAGTTTCCCTTACCCGCCGCCCCAGAAATTAAAACTGAGGTGGAACGCTTACTACAAAGTACTAGTAATTCCCTTTCTGGCCAAGTTTTAGATGACTTAGTGCGATCTTGTCAAGGGCTTTCAATGGAACGGATTCGCCGGGTTTTAGCAAAAGCGATCGCAACTCACGGCGAATTGCAGCCAGAAGACGTGGATCTCGTTTTGGAAGAAAAGCGCCAAACTATCCGCCAAACCCAAATCCTGGACTTCTACCCTGCCACTGAGCAAATTTCTGATATCGGCGGACTCGATAACCTCAAAGACTGGCTGATTCGTCGGGGAGGCTCATTTACTGATAAGGCGCGACAGTACGGATTACCGCACCCCCGTGGTTTAATGTTGGTGGGTATTCAGGGAACTGGGAAATCGTTAACAGCAAAAGCGATCGCTCATCACTGGCATTTACCCTTGCTACGTCTGGATGTGGGCAGGCTATTTGGTGGTTTGGTGGGTGAATCAGAATCTCGGACTCGCCAAATGATCCAAGTAGCCGAAGCTCTCGCTCCCTGTATTTTGTGGATTGATGAAATAGATAAAGCCTTTGCCGGAATTGGTAGCAAAGGTGATGCAGGAACAGCCAGCCGGGTGTTTGGTACTTTTATTAACTGGCTAGCCGAAAAAAGCTCCCCCGTGTTTGTCGTTGCCACCGCCAACGACATCCAAGCCCTACCGCCGGAAATGCTTCGTAAGGGGCGATTTGATGAAATTTTCTTTGTGGGATTGCCCACCCAAGAAGAGAGAAAAGCAATTTATGATGTTCATTTATCCCGATTGCGCCCCCATAACTTGAAAAGTTATGACATCGAAAGGTTAGCTTATGAAACGCCCGATTTTTCTGGAGCAGAAATTGAGCAGACTTTAATTGAAGCAATGCATATTGGATTTAGCCAAAACCGCGACTTTGCTACTGACGACATTTTAGAAGCAGCCAGTCAGATCATCCCCCTAGCGCGAACTGCCGTAGAGCAAATTCAGCAACTCCAAGAATGGGCGGCGGCTGGGAGAGCGCGTTTAGCATCGAAACATAATCCTTTAAGTGAACGCCTCCGGCGCACTACGTGAACGCTTCAACAGTAGCTACAATAATGAGTTAGTTAAGGGACTGACAAGAAATAAATTATCCAATCTTGTGGGGTGGGCATCTTGCCCGCCTTTAGTTACTGGGCGGGTAAGATGCCCACCCCACAATAAATAGTTGGATATTTTTTTATTTGGAAGTCCCTAATAATTGCTAGTCAATGGTCAACAGTGAATCATGAATTACTATTGACTATTGACTATTTACCACTGGCGATCAGGTTTTAACTATGTTGTCTGGCTTAACAAAATTTATACTTGGGTTTTTCTTAGCGATCGCTGTTCTAATAGGTGGCGGCGCTGCAATTGCACTCTATTTCATGAATCGCACCGGCATACCTCCTGCCAAACCTGTTTATTCTAACGATAGTCCCTTGGTGAAAGCCCAAGCTCCAAAAAGAACTGAGCCTGGAGGAGCTAAACCCAGCCTGACACCTGGGACATCTACTAAATCGTCTCCAAGCTCAACTCCTACTCCCACAGAATCACCAAAGGTTACAAAACCATTACCATCGGGAGCTTACCGAGGGCGTGTTAATTGGGCTGAAGGCTTGAGTTTGCGATCGCAACCAAATCAAGAAGCTGAAAAAATTGGTGGGGTTAGTTTTAATCAAAAAATTATTATTTTGTCAGAAAGCGACGATAAAGCTTGGCAAAAGATCCGTTTGGAGGGTAGCGAACAAGAAGGTTGGGTGAAAGCAGGTAATACTGAAAAAATTGATGAACAAAAGCCTGAAAAACCAGAGGATACACAAAAAACAGAGCAATAATAATTCCATAATTCAAGCCTGTTCTGGAAAATTACTTGTAAATAATCATACAAATAACAAACATGACACAGAGAAATTAGTATAATCATGTATGGTCATAACTTGAAAAAAAGCAAGTGAAAACAGGGGTAGATAGCTATTTAACCAAGCTGGCCTCACTCTATGAGGCATCTGGAAGCGTCAAGGTTGTTCCTACCGCAGCTAATTTCAAATTTTTGAATTGGAAAAAGTTATCTAGCGGTACGGCGATGCGTCTTTTGTCTGTGGCAATAATTACGGGGCTTCTGAGTATAGCTGGGCAAGCTTTAGCACTTCAGAAAATCGGAAGTAATGGGCCGGAAGTTACGAGTAGCCAGAGGTGTTTAAAAAAGTTAGGCTACTTTAACGGCCCAGTCAGTGGTAAATTTGCAAGTTTGACTCAAAACGCTGTCATCAAATTTCAGCAAGCGAACAGAATACCTGCTGATGGGGTTGTAGGTATTAATACGCGACAAACCTTACAGCGAGCATGTCAAAGTCGGAATACCAGTGGTGCATTGCGTAGGGGCAGCCCAACCCAGAGTGGTCAATATCCTGTTCTCTCTCAAGGCAAAACTGGTGCGGCCGTCACAAGGCTACAACAACGTCTGCGGCAGTTAGGCTACTTGAATGCCAATGCCAATGGAAAGTTTGGCCCAATGACTAGAAATGCTGTCATCAAATTCCAGCGAAATTATCGCATAGCTGCTAACGGAATTGTAAATCGACAAACTTGGAATGCACTACTAGGTTCGTCTCCGACTCAGGCCAGATCGAGTCTCTCGACTCAACAAGTCAGAGAACTACAAGGGCGTTTGCAGCAGTTAGGTTATTTTAATACTACTCCTACTGGGAATATTGGCCCAATGACTAGAGATGCTGTCATCAAATTCCAGCGAAATTATCGCTTACCGGTTGATGGCATTGCCAATGCTCAAGTTTTAGATGCAGTGCGTAGAGCATTCACAGGTGGATCTATTACTCAACAACCGAGCAGAGATTATCTGACTGTAGGCGATCGCGGAGATAATGTCGCATTAGTTCAAGAGCGTTTATCGCAGTTGGGTTTCTCTAATACCAATCCTGATGGCTTTTTCAGCGATTACACCAGAGAATCTGTGATTTCATTCCAGCAATATTCTCGACTTAATGTTACTGGAAATGTCGATGTGCAAACTTGGCAAGCATTAGGGTTGAATAACTCTACTGAGGTCAGTTCTGCTGAGGCGAATGGTTATATATTACCTGAGAATAATAATCGCTATCTAGTACCTGTTAATACTGGCTATGCGACACCTGAGAATAATCGCTATGTATTACCTCCTGCCAATGCCTATGCTGTACCTGGGACTAATGGCAACACATTAGTTGCTAGTAATCCTTACAGAGTAATAGTGCCAATTTCGAGTAACGATACTCTGAGTAAGGTGCAACAATATATACCCAATGCGGTTACAGAGCAATCCCATCTAGGGGATTATGTGAATGCTGGAGCATTTAGCGATCGCGCACAAGCCGAAACCCTAACGAAAATGCTCCGCTCTTATGGTTTGGATGCAAGGGTAAAATTTAATTAATTCGTAATTCGTAATTCGTAATTCGTAATTAAATTGACAAGCTCAACTGCGAACCTTCTTGAGTTTTATTCACCTCAATTCGGGCTTGGAAGGCTTCTTTGAGGTGGGGCATGTGGGTAACAGTGAGAATGCAGGCAAAATCGGAAGCGATTGCACGGGTAAAATTTAATTAATTCGTAATTCGTAATTCGTAATTCGTAATTAAATTGACAAGCTCAACTGCGAACCTTCTTGAGTTTTATTCACCTCAATTCGGGCTTGGAAGGCTTCTTTGAGGTGGGGCATGTGGGTAACAGTGAGAATGCAGGCAAAATCGGAAGCGATCGCATTAATCGCTGCAATTAAGCGATCGCATCCTTCGGCATCCTGTGTACCAAAACCTTCATCCACAATCAACAATTGCAACGCCGCTCCCGCCCGTTGTGCTAATAATTTTGCCAGGGCTAAACGGATGGCAAAGTTAATTCTAAAGGCTTCTCCACCAGAGTAAGTTTCATAAGATCGCGTTCCTCTAGAATCGGCGATTAAAATATCTAAGGTGTCTATCAACTTGGCATTTTTCTTGGTTGATTTAGCACTGCGTCCAGCTTTTTGAGTAATAAATTGGACATGAAACTGATTGCCACTCAACCGCGAAAGTAGTTGATTTGTCTCGGCTTCCAGTTGTGGTAACACATTTTCAATCATCAGTGCTTGGATGCCATTTTTACCAAAAGCTTGCGCTAATTCCTGGTAAACACGGTATTCCTGCTTACAAGATTGTAATTGCTGCTGCTGTTGTTCATACTGAATTTGCAGCGTTTCCAATTGATGCGCTAACTGTTCTAAACGCCCCAACTTGGCTATTTGCTCATCAAGTTGCCGTCTGCGTATTCCTAACTGCTGTTCTAAAGCTTGAATTTGGGCAGATGGGTTAGCTGTTGCTTGTAATTGCTGGATTATACTTTCGATTTGTGCGCCGAGTTTTTGCCGCTCGGTTACTCTGGCGCTTCTGGATTCCTCTAACTCTTGCAATCTCGTCTGGAGTTGCGGATACTGCTGCTGGGCAGATAGCAGTTGTTGATACCGCAAATGCCAAGATTGAGCTTGGCGAACAGCCACACGTAAATTATTGTGCTGCTCGGAACTGTAGCCAATTTCGGTAATGTGACGTTCAAGAGCCGCAATCTGTTTAGCACATTCAGAATCAGTCTGATCCTGCTGGATTCTGACTTGTAATTGAGCAATTTGGGATTGTAATTCTGGTTTTCGGGCTAATAGTTGCGCTTGTCGCTTAGTAGCATCTTTAATCTGCTGGAGTTTAATTTCTGCCCATCGCCACCGCTCAACTTCGCTGCGGGCGAGGGCGTGATCTTGTTCATTATAATTAGCTTGTTGCAGATATTGGTCTAGCTGCCGGAGTTCGGCTTGTTTATCGGGAGCGTAATCACCAGCTTGGAGCGATCGCTCCAAATGTTGTTTTTCAGCAGCAATTTGTTGTAACTGTTGTTGGACATCAGTTGTAGCTTCTAACTGTGCCGCCAACTGTCCTCGCTGTTCGTGTAAACCATCGTAACTCGCTAATTGTTGAGAAATTTCGCGATATTCCTGCCTAAGTACCTGAATTTCTCTGTCAGACACAGCCATTTGTTCCCGGACTACCCAAAACTGCCCTTGAGTATCCTCTAACTCAGCCTGGGTTTTTTCCACCACCCGACTCCAATGATGTTCATCTAAAGGGCGTTCGCACAATGGACAAAGTGCTTCAGGATTTTGGAGCATTTGTAATTTCTGCTCTAATTCCCCCACTAGCTTTTCATAATCCCGTTGATGAGCTTGCAGACGTTCGATAAAGTGTCGCCTTTCATGCCCTTTTTCCTGGACTCGTTGCAGATAAACCCGCTTTTTCTCCAGTTCCTCAATCTGGATTGCCACATCCATCACCGCTTGTTGCAGTTGCGGTTGGCGGCGCTGCTGGCGTTGCAATTGGTTCTCAGTACTTTGGAGTTGTTCGAGTCGCGCTACTAAACCAGCATGAGTGCGATCGAGTTGGCTTTGTAAAATTGCTCGTTGTTGCAACAACGGAGTCACTTGCATTTGCAGTTCATCTAAGCGAATAACATGGTGGCGGGCTGCGGTTAGTTGTGCCAAAGCAGCTTCGACTTCACCTGATTTAGTTAGAGTTTGTTGAATATCTCGTTCTTGTTGCTGCAAAGCTTCTAACTGCGCTTGGGCTTGTTGCAGTTGCCGTTCGATTTCGTGAATTTGTTTGGTAAGCTGTTGTTGCTTTTGTTGGCGAGTTTGCCCAGCGCGGGTGTATTCTTCAAATTTGGCAGCAAAGGCTTCTTCTTGAGATTGGAGACTTTGATATTGGGCGTATCCAGCTTTAATTTCAGCTTCTTGGTGTAATATTTTTTCTAAATCTGATAACTGAGAGCCAATAGCCGATTGTTCTTGTTGGAGGCGATCGCAATCTTGGGTAAGATTTTGGTATTGCTGCTTTACAAAGCTGAGTTGTTGTTCCCAGTTTTGGCGCTGGTGCTGGATAACTTGCAAACTTTGTAATTGAATATTATCAAAAGCTTGCACCTGTTGCAGTTGATTGAGTTCGGCTTCTAACTCCACTCTTTGCGCTTCGGTTGTCTCACGTTGTTGCAGCTGAATTTTAATCGACTCTAAAGAACGCTCTAACTCTACTGCCCGTGCTTTGAACTGCCGAGAAGATTCCTTTGCCCGTTCTTCCAAATCATCGTACTGATTGAGTTTCAACAACTCCGCTAAAATTTCTTTGCGTTCCGTCGGGCGCTTGAGCATGAATTCATCTGCACGACCTTGACGTAAGTAGGCAGAGTTAATAAAAGTATCGTAATCGAGCTTAATGTGTTCTAAAATCAAATCTTGGGTTGCTCTTACCCCTTTGCCAGTAAGTGAGCGAAACCCAGATGGGATTTCTATTTGAAATTCCAAAACGCTAGTACCTCCCCGAATTCGGGTACGAATCACCCGATATTTTTGCTGGTTACTTTGGAAAGTAAAATCAACCCGAACTTCTTTCGCGCCAGAATAGATGACATCATCTTCAGCAGTGGCACGGCTTTCACCCCAAATTGCCCAAGTGATTGCTTCCAGAAGCGAAGATTTACCCGCACCATTGGAACCCGAAATACAAGCCGTATGCAAACCACGAAAATCTAAAGTTGCATCACGGTAACTAAGAAAGTTTTTGAGGATAAGTTGTACTGGGATCATTCAGGCTATAGCGCCACATCTACTTTTAATAATTAACAGTACAGATGCACTGTTTGTTAGTTTAGCTATCTAGATATCAGGTTTCTAGTCTTGAAGACTTCAAATTTACAAAAATTAACAATAGGATGAGTAAAATTTTCTTGTTGCATAAAAAAGTTTTGCTGTCTTTAGAGAAAAATGAAACTTCCGTAGAAGCTTATCGTTATTTCTCCCTATCGTCTGAGATAAAACATTCATAGAAGATGGGCTAAATTTCGCGTCAAAGAAAAAGAATCAAGGTGATAGGGGAAAAAGCGTTAATATACTCAGTAAAAAGGTAGATGCCTGAGATGGACATCATAAACCAATGGATATAGCTCTACTTGTTAAATTTCTCGCTCCCTGTCTGCCATTTCTGTTAAATGTGGGTAATAAAGCCGTAGAAGGGGCATCTCAAAAAGTAGGTGAGGATGTTTGGAATAAAGCCAAAGCTATTTGGGCTAAGTTACATCCCAAAGTAGAGGCTAAGGAAGCAGCGAACGAAGCAGCAACGGATGTGGCGCAAAAGCCAGAGGATGAAGATTTGCAAGCAAGTTTGCGAGTACAACTCAAGAAGATTTTAGAAGCAGATACAGCACTTGCAGAGGAAATAGCTAAGATTTTGCAAGCATCGACTGACAAACCCGGAGACAATATTCAAGTGAGTGCTAATGCTTACGACCAAAGTACGGTTAAGCAAGTCGGGAAGATTGACGCAAACCAAGTGACTTTTTAATTGAGCGAATAGAATTCGCGGCTACACAAACAAAGCCCACCTCCGTGGGCTAAGAGAAAATTAAGGTTTTTTAACCCACGAAGGTGGGTTTTGCCTGTGTAGACGCGGTTTATAACCGCCGATTTCACATTAAGTTGACACCAATGCAGAATACTGTCTACCCTACAAATTTTGATGTTTCGAGTTCTGAACATGAACGGCCGAGTTCTGAACACGAACTTCCGAGTTCCGAACACGAACGGCCGAGTTCCGAACACGAACGGCCGAGTTCCGAACACGAACGGCCGAGTTCTGAACATGAACGGCCGAGTTCCGAACATGAACTTCCGAGTTCCGAACACGAACGGCCGAGTTCCGAACACGAACGGCCGAGTTCCGAACACGAACGGCCGAGTTCCAAACATGAACGGCCGAGTTCACAGCCGCAATATCAAGCAAAAATTTTACCTACTGTGAGCAATGGCAGAGGAACCCAGCCCCAGGAACTCGAACAACATTGAAATGAATCTCACTGCCTATGGTGACAGTAAAGTAACTCAAGTAGGGCAGTTAAATACAGAGCAGGTTCAGATTATTGTTGCTGATATAAGACCATTCCTAGAGCGATCGCAACAAATCTCCAAACCAGAATCGCCAGGGGTTCTCAAAGCAGGCAACCCCCAGAAAAGTTTGGCTTACTGGCAGGGACGGAAAACAGAAATTGCCCAAATACAGCAATGGTTAACTGATAAAAATACATTCCTAATTGGCATAGAAGGCATCGGTGGCACAGGTAAATCGATGCTGGCAGCTAAAATTTACAACGAAATTGAGGGTTTCCCTAAGAGATTTTGGGCAGATGTTAGTTATGGGGCAGGTTTTAGCGATTTAGCCCGCCAAGTCCTCAGTGAATTTGGCTTTCGGGTTCCAGAAGAAGAAGCGCAGTTAATACAGGCGCTAGTTAAGTGTCTACAATCTGGGCAATATTTACTCATCATTGACAACCTGGAGAGTTTATTACAGCCAGATAGACAGTGGGGAAGTCAATTCTACGGCGACTTTTTCAATGCTTGGGTGGAATATGGCGGTAATAGTAACCACTAGGGAAAGACCAGAATTAAAAGGCTTTGAGTGGCTACCCCTGAAAGGTTTGCAAGTCGCAGAAGGGGTAGCACTGTTAACTGCATTAGGCATTCGCGGGTATTTAGGGGATTTTGTCGAATTGGTAGATGGGCATCCTTTGCTGTTGAAATTGGTAGCAGATTTATTAAAAGAAGAATACCCCCAAGACCCGGATTTAAGACGATTAACAGATTTAGGCTTAGGGAATTTGCGGCAGTTGTTGACAGATCCCCAAGTGGTAGGTGTGCATCGCCGGGAAAATGTAGGGATGGTGTTGGTGTTGGATGCCAGTTTTGAACGGTTGAATCAATTGCAAAAGGCTTTATTCCTCAATATCAGTGTTTATCGTGGTGCTGTTGAAAGTACAGCAGCAGTGGCAGTTTTGCCTGGAAGTTCAGAAACAGAGATTGAGGGAGAACTGAGGAATCTTGTTAAGCGTTCTCTGTTGTCGGAAAAACTTAATGGTAAGCGGCGGTTTGAGTTTCAGCCAGTGGTGTTGGAATATGTGCGGTATAAGGCTGGCGATCAGACCGAGGCGCATCAACGAGCTATTGATTACTACGGTTTAAATCTTAAACAAGAACATTGGCAAACTAAAGAAGATATCAAAGAATATCTAGAAATTTTCTATCACTGGTATCAGCTAGAAAAGTATAATTCGGCATTTGATAGCATTCTGTTCTGCAATAATTTTTTGACCTTACGGGGCTATTACACCGATCTAGTTGACTTATACGGGCAGTTGATAAAAGCTTGGCAAAAAACTGACGAGAGAGAAAACTGGAATTATCGGGCTGCTCTCAATAACTTGGGTCTTGCTTATTTATCTCTGGGGCAGTACCAACAGGCGATAGAGTTCTTGCAGCAGTCTTTGGATATAGCTAGGGAAATAAGCGATCGCAATACTGAAGGTTTATCCTTAATGAATTTGGGTCTTGCTTATTTATATCAGGGGCAATACCAACAAGCGATTAAGTTTTACCAGCAGTCTTTGGAAATAGCTAGGGAAATTGGCGATCGCAATACTGAAGGTTTATCCTTAATGAATTTGGGTAATACTTACAACTACCTGGGGCAGTACCAACAGGCGATAGAGTTCTTAGAGCAGTCTTTGGATATAGCTAGAGAGATAGGCGATCGCAATACTGAAGGCTTATCCTTAATGAACTTGGGTAATGCTTACAATTATCAGGGGCAGTACCAACAGGCGATAGATTTCTTCCAGCAGTCTTTGGACATTGCCAGGGAAATAGGCGATCACAAAACAGAAGGCTTATCCTTAATGAACTTGGGTAATGCTTACTTATCTCTGGGGCAGTACCAACAGGCGATAGATTTCTACCAGCAGTCTTTGGATATAGCTACGGAAATCGGCGATCGCAATTCTGAAAGCTTATCCTTAATGAATTTGGGTGTTGCTTACTTATCTCTGGGGCATTACCAACAAGCGATAGATTTCCACCAGCAGTCTTTGGATATAGCTACGGAAATCGGCGATCACAATACTGAAGGCTTATCTTTAGCTAATTTGGGTAATGTTTACTTAGACTTGGGGCAGTACCAACAGGCGATTGAATTTTACCAGCAGTCTTTAGAGATAGCTAGGGAGATAGGCGATCGCAATACAGAAGGCAAATCCTTAGCTAATTTAGGTGCTGCTTACTTCTCCCTGGAACAGTACCAAGGAGCGATTGAGTTCTACCAGCAGTCTTTAGAGATAGCTAGGGAGATAGGCGATCGCAATACAGAAGGCAAATCCTTAGCTAATTTGGGTGCTGCTTACTTCTCTCAGGGACAGTACCAAGGAGCGATTGATTTCCACCAGCAGTCTTTGGAAATAGCTAGGGAAATAGGCGATCGCAATTCTGAAGGCAAATCCTTAGGTAATTTGGGTGCTGCTTACAACTTTCTGGGAGAGTACCAACGGGCAATTGAATTTTGCCAGCAGTCTTTGGAGATAGCTAGGGAAATAGGCGATCGCAATTCTGAAGCGAGCGCATGGTTTAATTTAGGTCTGTCATTAGGAAACGTCAATCGAGAATCAGACGCGCTGGGTGCTTATCGCAATGCCCGTGAACTATTTCAGGCGATGGGACTTGATGATAACGTGCAACTTTGCAACAATGCAATTGAGCGTTTTTCTCAACCAAAAACGCCTGTAGCCTCCCGTCGTGGGTTTTGGGGTTGGTTGCGTCGGTTGTGGCGTTGGGTACACAGTTGGTTTCGGCGGTAATTTTTTTGTCTCACCCAGAGGTGCAGAGAAGAGGCTTTATAGAGGTAAAAAATAAAAAAATAAAAGCTAGAGCTAAACAAAAACTTGAGCAAGTAATTTCTGTTGAGGGAAATCTACCAGCATATATTGTGGTTGTTGAGTTTTGTCATTAAAAAATGAACGATATTCAAGACTTACATAAACAAGCAATGGATTTTGCGGAAATGGCACAGATTGCTAAACTCAGAGGTGACTCTGCTTTAGCCTTACAATTATCCAGACAAGCATTTGAAAAAGAACGATTAGCAGCAGAATTAATAGTAAGTAATCTTGAAGCAGAACCCACACGTTCAGTGTTACATCGTAGTGCTGCAACTCTTGGAATTGACTGTGGAGAAATTCCCACAGCAGAACGTTTAATCAGCATAGCTTTATCAGGAAATCCACCCCAAGAGATCGCCGAAGAACTCAAAGATTTATTTGTGCATATTAATATTCATAAATATTTTGCCCGTCGTAGCATTATATTTGATGAAGCCAAACTGTAGGTTTGGAAGATATTGTTGATTTATCTACTAGACATTTTCGGAATTATGACGCTTATCAGTCATTCGAGCCATTATTGTCTAAGGAGCAACTTTAGGATTTACGCATTCTCTTATCGTGGGTTTTGATGTAGATTTAAAAAGTAGCTTTGGAGAATATGGGATGAAAACTGAAAGTGCAGATCAAGCAGAATCATTCTAAATTGATATAATTTTATATAAATCATGCAACTTAGATAAATCAACAATAATTATGACTCAAACAACAACTACTGAATACAAACATATTCTAGTTGATGAAAGCAATGTTCCTTTCATTAAAGGAACATCTATGAAAGTTGTCGAATTAATTACTTCCATTCATGCTTATGGTTGGAGTCCAGAAGAATTACATTTTCAATATCCACATTTGAGTATGAGCCAGATTTATTCGGCTTTAGCTTATTATTGGGAACATAAAGAAGAAATTGATACTGATATGCAGCAACGTTTTGAGTATGCAGAAAGATTACGTTTAGAAACAGGAGAATCTGCATTAGCAAAAAGACTCCGTGCAGAAGGATTAATTAAATGAGCGTTGCTCTTTATCTTGATGAAAATGTCCATCGAGGAATTACAGATGGATTACGGATTCGGGGTGTAGATGTATTAACAGTACAAGAAGATGGGCGGACTAGCTTTCCTGATCCTCTTATACTTGACCGTGCAACAGAACTTGAGCGTGTTTTGTTTTCCCAAGATGACGATTTTCTAGCTGAAGCCAACCATCGTCAAGACAAACAAATAAATTTTGCTGGTGTTATTTATGCCCATAAACTCAGAGTTACTGTTGGCGATTGTGTTCGTGATTTAGAAATTATTGCTAAAACTGCCTATCTTGAAGAATTAAGTAATCGTGTTCAATACTTACCTTTGTAAGACTCGTGGAGAACATGGGATGAGAATGAAAAATGCAAATCAAGTAGAATCCTTCTACATTGCTATAATTCTCTACAAATCATCTTCAGATAAACCTGATTATCAACCTTTGTACCAAGAAAGCTTTGTTTTGATTAAAGCCACTTCTTTAGAGGAAGCAAAAGCAAAGGCTTTGAATTATGGTAACAATGAAACTGTAAGCTATATAAGTGAAAATGGAGAAACTATTACTTGGTCTTTGCAGCAAGTAGTAGACGTAAATTCACTTTTGTATGATGACTTTAATTCATCTGAGGATATTGTTGATTTATATGCTCGACATTTTCGGAATTATGACGCTTATCAGTCATTCGAGCCATTATTGTCTAAAGAGCAACTTTAGGATTTACGCATTCTCTCATCGTCAGCGATCGCTACTCTAACTTCTCTATGCATATAAGTATCCTCGCATATAGGCAAACCATCATCTAGAAAAATCTGGAAGACCGCTCTTATGGGTTCCTATCAATGATAATTTTAAGCATTGGGAACCCCTAAAAATCAGAGTTTATGAACGTAGCCGACGATAAAACGATTGTTCGTGAGTATTTCAATTCCACAGGCTTTGACCGTTGGAAGCGAATCTATGGCGATGGCGAAGTCAACAAAGTTCAACTAGACATCCGCAACGGACACCAGCAAACCGTGGATACAGTTCTCGGCTGGCTGAAGGCTGATAACAATTTACCAGAGCTATCAATCTGCGATGCTGGGTGTGGTGTCGGTAGTCTCAGCATTCCTCTGGCGGTAGATGGTGCGAAAGTCTATGCCACCGATATTTCTGAAAAAATGGTGGAAGAAGGCAAGGATAGAGCAAAGCTTACCTTGGGAAATGAAGAAAATCCCACTTTTGCCGTGCAGGACTTGGAATCGTTGAGCGGTAGTTACCATACCGTTATTTGCTTGGATGTTCTCATTCACTACCCCCAAGAAAAAGCCGATGAGATGATATCTCATCTCTGTTCTTTAGCACAGTCACGGATAATTCTCAGTTTTGCGCCAAAGACCTGTGCCCTGAGTATACTCAAGAAAATTGGCAGTTTCTTTCCCGGGCCAAGTAAAGCGACTCGTGCATATTTGCATCGTGAGGCTGATGTAGTGAAAATTTTAGAAAGTAATGGCTTTTCATTGCAACGAAAGGCGATGACGAAGACTCGCTTCTATTTTTCTCGCCTACTGGAAGCTACACGCAAGTAAGATAAATATTATTAGTGTGTCAAATTTCATTTGATAGGTTCGTAGTTTGCACTTTAGCGAAGACAGCGCAAACTACGAACAAGCCTTACCTGTTGGTTGTTTCTTGACAGGCTACCACTAGCAAGGTAGGCAAAAATTTCGTTACAAAAGCTAAAAACCGTCGCCGGGAGTAGATTGATATAGTAGAACCTTTACGAAAGTCAGGTTAAAATCGCTAGCAAAGTTCAAATTTGAAGTGGAACTATGAAAACTGCTGAAAAATTGGCCGCCGGTTGGCTACTGACATTCGGATTCATGTTTGTAATGCTATCAGCAGCAGAGGTATTTAATAAAACGACTATGGAAAAATCAATCACGCTACCATTAGCCTGGGATGGCTCGATTGAGTTCGCAGCACCAACAGATACCCCTGTAATTGATAATACTGCGGTAGAACACCTAATTTTTGGCGTTCCTAGCCTAACACTGGGCACATGGTTAGCATTGGGATTATACCGTCAAAGTCGGCAAGAGAAAAAGGCGCTTAATCAACAAGTTAGCGATCGCCTGCAATCGATTTTTTATGAGATGATACAAGAAAATCATGGGCGTGTAACTGTTTTAGGCTTTGCAATGCAGTCACAACTACCCGCAGCCCATGCCAGACAATATTTAGACGAAAAAGCTAAAGAATTCAATGCAAACTTTAAGGTGAACGAAGAAGGGGCCGTATCATATCATTTTGATGTCTAATTGTCATTTGTCCTTTGTTATTAACTAATGACCAATGACCAATGACTAAATAATAAACACGAGTTTAAAAAACTGGGCTTCGTTTTTCAAGACTGCCTCTTTTTTTGTGCGCTCCTTTGTAACAGAGCGTTGTACAAAGACCTTAACCCAGATTTTGTCCATGTACAGCGCCCAGTCACAAAAGAGTTACAATCGGCTTAAGTACAAATGTCAGCAAGAACTAAATTCTAAGTAGCTGAGTCTGAGCGTTCTATTTGCTGCCGAATGGTATCAATAGAAGCATTAATGCCAGCCAATTTGGACTCTAAATCATCTCGTATCCAAATCAAGAATTTTAATTTCCGCTCTAAACTAGCTTTGTGCGAAATGGGTTCGCTTCCATAACAAGGATTACCCCAAAAAGGAAACATAGTTTACCTCTGTGTTTAGCTTTGTAAGAGTGCAATATATTGCACCACTACATTCTGACTAATAATAATCAGACTAATATGGGTAATAACCGACCTAAATTGTACGTGCTTAACGAATACAGAGATACTAATGCTATTAAAGCTCCAGATTATGCGTATACCATAATAGATTTTCCTTATTTTCTGTTGGCTATTATGTATGTTATTGAACAGCTATCGATATAACTTTGCCGAGAAAAGCCTGATTCCAGCAGCTAGTCTACACTCTTTATACAAAGCTTAAAAACACTCATGAATCAGTATCCTGATTCAATCCCACCAATAGGTAACAATAACTGCATCACAGTCGTGTTGAACATTATTACCCCATAGTGCCCCTTGTAATCGAGTTCTCAATCGGCGCTGAAGCTTTAAAGAATACTCCTCATTCGTGCCATCTGTTATTTCTACGGAATCAGCGTGCCACTTTTTGCCTAAGTCCAAAAGCTTAGACACCTTTGTGTCTTGGTTTTCACTGAGGATGTAGAGCGTATCGGCAGGATAGGCAACAAAATGGATGATGCTAGTCTCAGGCATGGGACGATAGTTTGCCATTGCCAAGAGAGTATCGATAACTCCACCAAAGCTTAGACCTGTTTCATCTGGTGCAAATATTGGTTTTGTAAATAGAAAGCTTGCCCATAAATCTGTGTGGCCACAAAGGTCAGTAATCACCTGTTCCCCATCAAACTGATTAAATCGACGCTGCCAAATTAAAGCAGCAAAGAGTTCTTGAGGAGAATAGGATTGAGCTATCAATTGGATTTTTGTTAAGTCAAGCATTGCTATACTCTTCCATGCTGTTCAAAACTCTCAAAAACTCTCTGCACCCACAATAAGTAAAATCTAAACTTTCAAAAAACTGAAAATAAGGGTTACATAAACTATATTATGGATAAAAATGGTGATTATTGCTTAACTACTTTATGTCCATTCAAGTTTACGGAATTCCTAACTGCGGCACTTGCAAAAAAGCTCTGATGTGGCTCCAAAGCAATAGCATTGAATATGAATTCATAAATACTAAAGAAACTCCGCCCAAGAGTGAGATGATCCAAAACTGGATGAAGTCTTTGGGTTCTGCTCCCATGCGAAATACCTCCGGTCAATCTTATCGAGCTTTAGGAGATGAAAAGAAGACTTGGACTGATAAACAGTGGATTGATGCATTTGCTAACGATACAATGCTGCTAAAACGCCCACTTTTCGTCAAAGATGGAACAGCAGTGTTAGTAGGCTTTAGAGATGAGGCAGTAATTAAAACAAAATTAAAGCTTTAATTCAGATGGCTAGTATCGCTTCGCGTAATTCGTAATTCGTAATTCGTAATTCGTAATTACCGTTGCGTAAGGGTTTTAGACATTTCAAATGGTCTGTTTATTTCCGCCGTACTGTGATAGTGGCTTTAACTCTTGATTTACAGCATATTATAGTTAGCTAGTTATATAGATTTTTATGAAATACGTTTACTTCAAATAAACTTTCAATTCAAACAAATCATAGCTAAGTGTTTAGATAGAGAAATCTGCTTGTTGAGATAGCTAAACTTACTTTAACATTTTTGAGGGGTCTAAGTCCCTCGCTTCTAACAAGCGACAAATTTTGCGGTGGGGTTAAAATCCCCATTGCAAAACTTAATTACGAATTACTTTAATGCCTCAAACTGCTGCCAGCAAAGATACAATGCACGCGGTACATGAAAACATCCTTTCCATTTGCCACCTTTGAGGTTTAACAATACTTCCCCACGCCGATTGAGATAGCCAAACCACTCACCGAACTCTGAATCGGCAAAGTGTGACCAGGTATAATCGTGCATCTTTTCATACCATTCCCAACATACCTCACGCCCGGTCAGGCGATAGCCCATTGCTAATGCAACCAAAGACTCTAGGTGAACCCACCACAGCTTTTGATCCCATTCCAATTGTTGTGGGGGATGTCCGTCTGCATCCATAAAGTAATACAATCCGCCGTACTCGCTATCCCAAGCAAAATTCAGGATATTTAGCACCACATCAACAGCTTGGTTAATAGTTTTGGTGTCGTTTTTCCGGTGGGCGATATCCATAATAAACCACATAGCTTCAATACCATGACCAGGGTTAATCAGCCGTCCCTCAAAACAATCTATGTGGGAACCGTCAGGGGCAACGTTTTCGTACATTAGTCCCCGTTCTGGGTCGAGAAAATCGGTCATCACTTCGCCCTGAGTCTCAGCTAAGACATTTTCTAGGGTTTCTTTTGGTAGCAGCCATTCCATTTCTAGAGTCAGGTTGGCTAAAATCATCGGTACAGCCAATGATTTCATCGGGCGTGTGCCGGGATAGGTTTTATTATATTTGCCTTTTGGGTTATCTTTGCGGCGTAAAACGTTGTTATAAGCCTGCATTGCCACATCTTTTGCCCATTCTTCGCCGCCAGCGAGTGCATATTTACTAAATGCCATCGCTGCAAAGCAATCAGAGAAGATATTGTAAGGCTCAACCAGTGGTTTTCCTTCACGGGTGAGGGCAAAGTACCAGTTACCATCACTATCTCTGCCATGTTGGGCGAGAAAATTAGCGCCATTGCTAGCAATTTTCAACCAGTTTTCGCGTTTTTCTAGCTGGTTGTAAAGCATAGAAAAAGTCCACATCTGGCGGTTTTGCAGCCAGATGAATTTGTCTGTATCATAAATTTTGCCGTGACGGTCTATGCAAGTGAAATAGCCGCCTTGCTGCCAATCGAGAGAATATTTTTCCCAAAATGGTAGGACATCGTTGAGGAGGGCATTTTTGTAAAGTTCAGCGTAGGCGTAGCCCGCACTTCGGCTGCGCTCAGTGACCATCGGAGGCATCGCTTGAAAATTATACTCCATAAATTTCCACCCTTTTTGTGCTAAAGCTAACAGCTTAACAGTTATCACATTTTGGCTCGAACATGGAGCGTAGGCGTAGCCGTCGTAGACATCGCGTCAGTCTTTTACAAGATTTAGCTAGCAGCAGTTATACTTCTATCTTGTATCTTGCACCATTCTCAATAACCGTAGGGGAGCCAGTGAGGTTGTTATGAGTCAGATTAAACAAGTTGCGATCGTTGGAGGAAACCACGGTAATGAGTTAACAGGAGTACATCTAGTCAAAAAGTTTCAGCAGTATCCAAATTTAATCAACAGGGAAAGTTTTGAAACTCTGCCATTACTTGGCAATCTTAAAGCTATTGAAGAAGGCAAACGATACATTGACAAGGATTTAAATCGTTGCTTCACTAATCAAGGTTTACAAAATCCCCAACTCTCAAGTTATGAAGATACGCGGGCAAAAGCAATTCAACAAATACTGCAACCGCAAAATCAGCCCTTTGTAGATGTAATTGTTGATTTGCACAGCACAACTGCCAACATGGGGTTAAGTCTGATTTTTTGTGATATGCATCCTTTATTACTTCGGTTAGGCGCTCATTTGAGTTCTATAAATCCGATGGTAAAGGTTTTTGTTAATCAACAATCTAGAGAAGGTGGATTTCTCCGTTCTTTGTGTGAATTGGGTTTTGTTATAGAAGTTGGTGCTGTGGCTCAGAATATTTTAAACGCTGAATTATTTCAGGAAACAGAACAGCTTATTTATGCAGTTTTAGATTATTTTGAAGGGTACAACCAGGGGAATATTTCGCAGATAAACAGCACGCTTACACTCTATCAATACATTGGATCTATCGATTATCCTAGAAGCGATAGCGGAGAGATTCAAGCCATGATTCACCCCCAGCTTCAGTTTAAGGATTATGAACCTTTGAATCCAGGCGAGCCAATGTTTCTGACTTTTGAAGGAAAAGACATTTTTTATGAGGGAGAGTCTACTGTTTATCCTATTTTTATTAATGAAGCAGCTTACTACGAAAAAGGAATTGCAATGTATTTAAGTCAAAAGCAAGAAGAGGTAGTTTAATTTATTCGCCCTTCTAACCAAGATTGCAAATCAGCCAAAGTAGTAAAATCAAGCAATGCATCGCTCAATTCTTCGAGTACAGGCAAAGATAAACCAGAAATTGAGGAGCGAATTTCCTCAGACAGTTCTCCAAGCCGCTCCTCACAAAAATATACAACTCCTGGAGTCTCGCTTTCTGGTAGGAGAAATACCCCGTCAATTTCAAATTTGGGTTCTTTGACAGCTACCGAATCAAATTGATAAGCATTTGCATTTGTTGGAGGATTTGTCAATAGTTCAAATAAGAGAGTGGGGGATTGTTGAAACAGTTTGTAAAAAATTGAGTCTCGACGCATGGAGCATTCTATGTGATTAAATCTGCGATACATTTAATCACATATTCTTGTACATATAGCAGCAATCCTGAATCAAACGTGCAGAAACAAGATCCCCGACAACTTTTACAAAGTCGGGGATCTGCGGCTTGGTTAAGCTTAGAATCAAGGCTATGTTGTAACTACTGTAAATACTTAACTCGCCAGCCGATACATAATCACTTTTCCTTTCCAATTTTCTTCTACAAATACCAGATACTCGCCATTTGAACAAAGAAATGCGCGGATACCATAAGGTATATCAATCCAGCCGCTTTCGCTGCCAACTTCTGGGCCTGGTTTTAACTGTTGTACTTGCGCTCCCGTCTTGGCATTGTAGACATATACCTCTGCGGTTTTGACTGTCACTGCAAATACACGATCTCCCGCCACACTCATGGCTGCTGTAGACACTTCGCGTTTGCCGGTGGTGTCATAAGGAATCACAATTCGCCAACGGGGAGTACGATTACCTTTACTCCAATTGTCAAAACGGGCAATTTCAGATCCAACAACTCCAGTATCATCACCGAATGCAGGATGATCTACTGTGAAGCCTGACAAATACATAGTATCTGTTTCGGGGAAATATTCGATCCGCCGCAAGTCTTTAAATATGCTGGGAGTAGTTTGCTTTTCCATCGAACTATAGTTGTAGATGGGGTTGCCTTTGGCATCTATTCCTTGTAAAGGATAGTGGCGAATTCCATCTTCTGTTCGCAAAGCTTTCCAAACATCTCCTTTGCTGTCTACCCACCAGCCGCCGATATAGGGATAATCTTTGCTGGTATCATATTCGTTATTTTCAAATTTGCCATTACCGTTGCGATCGCGCCAGATCCACTCACCTTTTTGTGGTTGATATGGTGGCCAATTTCCGGCGAGAAATGGTTTATCTGCGCCATTACTACCGACAAACATTCCGGCTGGAATGGCAACTTTCCCATCTGTGCCTGGATTAAAACGATATATTTGCAGGAAGCTGTTATACATATCTGTGAGGAACAAAAACGGCTTTCCTTGGATGCGGCGAACAAAGGTTCCATCGGGTGATGTATGCAGACGGGGATCTTGAGGATATTTGAAAGGATTTAAGGTATAGGCTTTGTAAGTCCATTGCTTACCAGCAGGCTTACTGTAATCCATGAGATAGTGTTCTTGTTTGGTGAAT
This sequence comes from Nostoc sp. NMS2, assembly GCF_017115105.1. Taxonomy (GTDB): domain Bacteria; phylum Cyanobacteriota; class Cyanobacteriia; order Cyanobacteriales; family Nostocaceae; genus Nostoc. Next base: position 62,651 of record NZ_JABXKH010000059.1, on the reverse strand, counting down.
AAATCTACACCATCAGTTTTGGGATCGGCATCTGCATTATCGACGAATATTAATCCTAGCGATCGCCATATTAGTTTTCCCGATGGCGAAAATTTCCGCAAATCTGTTCCCGATTTGTTGAAACCATTACTATTTATATAGATATTACCTGAAGCGTCTGCACCGACTCCGGTAAGCCCGTAAAGTTTCAAATCTTGAACTTCACCAGCAACTCCTGTATAGATACCACCCTTAGAACCAAAACTACCCACCTGCACTGGCTGATCTTTGATGTCATAAATCAATATTTGCTGACGCGGGCCATTTTCTGCTACTAACAGCTTACTTTGATGATTAATTGCGATCGCAGTTGGTTCAACGATATCTGCAATCTGTTGGGGCAATTGCTTTCCACTCTGGGAATAATGTAAAATTTTAGCAGGTTTACTACCATTTTTACTTTGAATAATCCACAGATTTTTTTGTGAATCAACAGTTATTGCACCTGGATTGGCAAAGGTAAAACTGCGTACTTCCTTCATCGTATCAGTATCATAGACACGAATGCGGTTAGCAGCAAAATCACTCACATACAACTCGCTTCCTACTGTTGCTAATCCAGTGACTTCACTTTTAGTACTGGTAATTAACATACTTTTATCCCAGCCACGCCCATTAGGAAACGGTGCAGGTTTTCCCGATAAGTCATAGCGTCTAACGCAATGCCAAGTTGTACTTTCAGGAGGATAATCTTCATCAGTTTTGCCCTTCGATCCCTGAGTCATGGCAAGGTAAATATATTTACTATTTGCTGTTACAGCGATGCCACCTCCACGACTCCAGCCGTGAGTATCCCCAATAGCACCAATAACCTTACCATCTTTATATATAGCTGCCTCCATTCCTGCCTCATCCCAATGGCTGTTGGTATAAACTGTGCCATCAGGAGCAACATACATTGCCTCAATATTGTTTTGTATTCGCAGATTTCCACTGCCAATGGTGTTACCTATCCACGATGTTTTGTATGTAAGTGTGGGTGTTTCAGTATTGTTTTGTACCAGCAGATTTGTATTGCCAATAGAATTACTTGTCCCCGATGTTTTGTATGTAATAGTGGGTGTTTCCGTTGTTGCCCAGTCTGTTGTAATTCCAAGGGTAGTAACAATGACTCCAACAGTCAGACTGAGTAAAAAGTTGAAAGTTTTACTTCTTTGTAGATATCTAAGTTTAGATAATTTTTTGATGTGCTGATTAAGCTTGTGACGGAGTTCTTCTAACTTCGTCATTAATTTATTTCTCATATATTTTTCAGCTTTTAATTATTTATATACAATCATTTTTTGCAAAATCAGTAAAAAATATAATTATTATAAATAAGCGATAGTTTTACATTATCTTTACAAAAATCATTTTATTATTTTTCAGCCAATATCTCTAAAACTTTATTTAAGGTATCAATGGCTACTTGTTGGTAGGTAAAAACGGTAAACATTAATACATTATATTTCTCTAATTATTAATTGATAGTTATTTTTGGCTCTCTCTACCTAGTATTTACCTTTGTCAATTGAGAAGTATCATATATATCTTAGTCTGTATTATGTAGTTAATAAAAACACAAGCTTTTATCCATTGTTGACGTTGACATATAAATAGTTTATAAATTGGTGTTCTATATAAAAGTCTTATTGGGAATGTGGATTTAGAAATTCTATTGATTCATCTTTGGAACATACTGTAGGGACTTACAGTTGTATATCTTTGACTTTTCACGGTATCTGGAAAACCTCTCTCTAAATCTCTCTCCTTCTAGGAGAGAGACTTTGAATTTTCCCCCTTCCCGCATCGGGAAGGGGGTTAGGGGGTTAGGTTTTTCGTAGGCTTTTCCACATGACGTGAAAAGTCAGGTACATCCCTACTGTTTTAATATATTTATAGGAGACATATTAGTGAAAAATAAACCAGAAAATTTAGCTTTATCATCTGCATCTATTCTCACATTGGGATTAGGCTGGTTTCCCAAAACTCCCGGAGGATTGGAAAGGTATGTTTATGAATTAACTCATAAATTAGCAGCAAATAAAGACCAGATTGAATTGTGTGGAGTAGGTCTACCAGAAACTGAAGTAAATTCGCCGATTAAGCTGACTAATTTAGCTTCTCCTGATAGTGCTATTTGGCAAAGATTATGGTCTATTCGCACTAACTTTCAGAAAACCAGAACAAACAAACCAGATGCTATTAATCTCCACTTTGCATTGTATAGCTTTCCTATTTTAGATATTTTACCAAAGGGAGTACCAGTTACTTTTAACTTTCATGGCCCTTGGGCTTCTGAGAGTCAGCAAGAGGTAGTTAATAAGAACCTCAGTCTTTTGATTAAGCATCAGCTAATAGAAAAGAATACTTATAATCGCTGCGATCGCTTCATTGTTTTAAGCAAAGCATTTGGCAATATTTTACATCAAAAATATCAAGTACCGTGGAGCAAAATTAATATTATTCCTGGTGGAGTTGATATTAATTGCTTTCAACCAAATTTATCACGCCAAGATGCTTGTAAACAGCTATGCTGGCCAAATAATCGCCGGATAATATTTACATCGCGCCGCTTAGTACATCGAACGGGGGTTGACAAATTATTGCAGGCTTTGGCTATAATTAAGCCCAGAATACCAGATGTTTGGCTAGCGATCGCAGGTCGTGGTCACATCCAAGCTGCACTACAACAACAGGCTACAGAATTAGGATTAGATGACAACGTTAAATTTTTAGGGTTTCTCCCTGATGAGCAATTACCTATAGCTTATCAAGCTGCGGAATTGACTATAATGCCTAGTCAATCTTTTGAAGGATTTGGATTAGTAATAGTCGAATCTTTAGCGTGTGGTACTCCTGTTTTATGTACCCCAGTTGGGGGAATGCCAGAAATTCTAACAGAATTTTCACCCGATTTAATTACTACTTCCATCGAAGCATCAGCTATTGCCGAAAAATTAGAACAAGCACTACTGGGAAACATCCCCATACCTTCACGAGAATCCTGTCGCCATTATGCTGTTACACATTATGACTGGAATCAAATCGCCCAGCAAGTACGGAATGTTCTATTAAATTAATGAAATAGAGACGCGAAAATTGCTTTGTAGAGACGCGATTTATCGCGTCTGAACCGTATTGTATTACAAGGAAGTTTTATGAGAATTTTTTTCCTAGACCAAAGTGGTAAACCAGGCGGTGCAGAATTATGTTTAATAGATATTGCTAAACCATACTCCCATCGCGCTTTAGTAGGTTTATTCGCAGATGGGGCATTTAAAGATTTACTAGAGCAAAATCATATCCCAGTAGAAGTTCTCACAACTCAAACAATCCAAGTTCGCAAAGAAAGTAGTTTGGTGCAAGGATTAAAGAGTTTGAGACAACTTGCACCTTTGATTACTAAAGTAATTAAAAAAGTGCGTGAATACGATTTAATTTATGCCAATACCCAAAAAGCATTAGTTGTCGGAGCATTAGCAAGTTTTTTTAGTCGTCGTCCTCTGGTTTATCATTTACATGACATTCTTTCCATAGAACATTTTAGCCAAACTAATCTTCGCATTGCGATTAACTTAGCTAATCGTTGTGCCTCATTGGTAATTGCTAATTCCCAAGCTAGTAAAACAGCTTTTATCCAAGCAGGAGGACGCTCAGATATCATCGAAGTTGTCTATAACGGATTTGATCCAAAAATTTACCGAACTAATGAGTCTGAAATTAATAAATTGCAGCAAGAGTTAGGATTGCAAGGAAAATTTGTAGTCGGACACTTTAGCCGTCTTGCACCTTGGAAAGGACAGCATATTTTAATTGATGCCATTGCCAAATGTCCGCAAGAGGTGACAGTAATTTTAGTGGGGGATGCACTATTTGGCGAACAAGATTATGTCAAACAATTACAGCAACAAGTTGCTGATTTGGAACTAGAAAACCGCGTCAAATTTTTAGGATTTCGTTCAGATATTCCCCAGTTAATGGCAACTTGTGACTTGGTGGCACATACTTCTACTTCTCCAGAACCCTTTGGTAGAGTGATTGTAGAAGCAATGCTATGTGGAAAACCTGTAGTTGCGGCAAAAGCTGGGGGTGTGATGGAATTGGTAGAACACGGACTTAATGGTTTTTTAGTGACACCAGGAGAACCCCAAGAACTTGCACAGGTGATTATCACCTGTCTTCAGGAGACGGAAATAACTGCAACTATAGCCAATAATGCCAGGACTTCGGCTAGTCGGCGTTTTGATGTTGCAACTATTAATCAGCAAATTGCTCAACTGCTGTCTCAAAGATTCTAGTATGCTGTGGCAGAATTAGGGGATCTTGGCCAAGATCCCCTACAAATATACAAATAATTATTAATTATGCAGGTGTTTCAAGCGATCGCATCAAGCCGCTTCTCGCAGTTGTGGTTGTGACGGCACACTCACCTCTGGAAACGACAGCGAGAGTTGTTCTGCTTGAGGGACTGCGGCTTGCTGCAAAACTTGAACTTCGATATTCACGCTCACCAAATAACTACCCGTATCAGCACCAACCGCTTCAGCAATTAGTTTAGCAATGTCTGGGCGTTTGGCAGTCAACGGATCGCGTAGAATACACCGATCCCATTCATGCTTGGCAGTCGGATTGAGGTTGAGAATATAATGCTTCATCATCGAACTAACCCTTGAATCCATCTTCCAGAAGGTTTTCACACAGCCGTTAGGCATTTCATTAGGCTTTGTGGACGCTATATACATTATAGTATATTTGTACTAAAAATGGTGATGTCTGGGTGAGAAAGTAGTGTAGATACACCACTCATAGTAGTACACCTGTTGTGCTGCTATAATATTCGCGTGCTACATCCGATTGTGTTCGGTGCGTTATGGACTTTAGTCCCAACGCACCCTACCAAATTAAATCTAATAGTAGAGCAGGTTTTTCGATTTGTGCGTACACCGTAGCCGAATTGGAGAGAGACTTTGAAGCGTCTGAATCTCTAATCTTTAATTTCAGAAAATCTGCCTATAGGTAATACTAATAAAAAAGCATTGCAATTAAGCTTACAAAGTAACGCCTAATTTTATACAAATCGCTATATGGTAGATATCTATATTATTGACCTATTGGTGATTGGTCTACTTTTGCTAATGGTAACATTAGGGTCAGGTTGGATTGCTCGCCTACCTCTTTCTTTTGCCATTATCTACCTAATAGTTGGTATTGTTCTTGGCCCTTACGTCTTTGGACTGATTCAATTACGTCGAGATGAAGTTTTTAATGCTGAAGTACTGAAAAGAATAACAGAACTTGTAGTAATTATTTCTGTGTTTAGCTGCGGCTTAAGAATTGTTCGTCCTCTAAGGTTGAAGTCTTGGGATATTACGGTGCGATTGATTGTATTTTTGATGCCAATTTCAATTTTTGCTTTGGCTGTTGTGGGTAAATTGTTTTTAGGGATGAATTGGGGAGAAGCAATTTTATTAGGAGCAATTCTTGCACCTACCGATCCGGTATTAGCATCAGAAGTACAACTAACTGATATAAATGACCAAGATGAGTTGAGATTTGGTTTAACTTCTGAAGGTGGATTAAATGATGCTTTAGCTTTCCCCTTCGTTTATTTTGGTCTTCATGCGTTAAAAGATGACAACTGGAGTAACTGGTTTAAACAGTGGATTGCAGTTGATTTAATTTGGGCGATCGCAGTTGGTATTATTATGGGGATTGTTGTTGCCAAATCTATAGTTTGGATTGAAGAGAAAATTCAAAAACGCCGTCCCGCCGATGAGTTAATGGAAGATTTTATTGCTATCAGCACAATTCTTATAACTTATTCCTTAACAGAAATGGTGAATGGCTATGGATTTTTGGCAGTATTTGTTGCTGGATTAGTTGTCCAGCGCAGTTACAGAAATCCTGAAAAACCGCTAGCACAGTTGGAATTTATTGAGCAAGTTGAAAAGCTGCTGGAAGTTGGAACAATTTTACTATTGGGTTCAATATTGTTATTACAGCCAATACTCAATTATGCTATGCAATCTTTGTTAGTCATAATTTTATTATTCTTGATAATTAGACCTGTAGGAGTTTGGATTAGCACCATAGGTAAACGTCCTCTAGACTCACACCGCCGAACCCTTCACCCAGGAACTCGTTGGTTATTTGGATGGTTTGGTATTCGCGGTGTCGGTTCTTTATATTATCTCGCCTATGCTTTTGGTAATGGCTTAAAAGGTGAAGCTGGCGAACAAATTGCTTGGATAACTTACACCACTATTGTAGCTTCTGTAATTATTCATGGCATTAGTTCAACTCCATTAATGAAGTGGTATGAGCGCAATTTTGCTAATCATAAAAAGACTACTCCTCCCGCCACAATTGATGAATTTGAATAAAAGTTACCCCCCTTATTTATAGCGGTTCCCAGTTGAGTGAGGTACAAAAACCCCACCCCCAACCCCCTCCCCGCTCTTCGATAGGAGCCTATGAAGTACCTCATTTAATTAGGAAAAGCTATATCTTTGGGGGAAATAAGAAATCTAGTTCCTTCCCCTTTATAAGGGGAGGGTTAGGGAGGGGTCTTGGTTAAGCTATTTCAGACTTGTGTATACAGCGTACATCGTAGCCTCCAAAGAGAGGGTTAGGTCTATATTCTCTATTTACCTGTCACCTTTTCAATAACTTCTTTAGCTTTTTCACCAAAACTTTCTGGGGGATTTTGTTCTTGTTCAGCCTTCAAATTCCTTTCGTAAGTCTTCTCTATAGTATTAAGATTCTTTGAATCTTTTATCGCTTGCTCATAAGCTTCTTCTCGTTCTTCTTCTTGAACGCCAACACCTGGGTCATATTCGTTAGCGCGATTAATTTCTTCTTCAGAATTTGGTTTATAATCTGGAGGTATTAGTTTCAATTCTTCAAGTGTAGTTGCATTAGCTTGCTGAACGAAAAGAAATGAACCTGACAAGCTGATGGAAACCATCAAACAAACAATTAAAAAGCTTGAACGTAACGCTTGTTTTAAAGTTAATAGAATTTTTTGCATGGAATAGCACTCCTAGTTTTCTCTGATGAGCCGTTGGTCATGTATAAATACATTCAATATTTAAGGCTCACAGGCATCCTAAGTGTTTAGGTACATTTCTTCCTTCTACCGCAGGGTATATTAATTTTTACCTATAGTTCAGTTAAGCTCATGTTGCCCACTCTTGGAAATCTCTTATAACCAATTATGAGCAACTTTAATTCCTCGACTTTGCATTGCTTCTTCAAATAAATCTGTTGGCAGTGCTTCTTCCACAGGAAAAACACCTGGTTTCTTGAGTTTACCTTCTAGCAACAATTGGGCAATACTACCTGTGCCACAACCAGAAGCTATCGCTGTATTTTCATGCACTACAGTTGAACAATAAACGGCAGTTTTACCATTTTTTTGTCCTGTAACTTCTGAACGAACTGCTACCCCAATCCCACTAAAATTATTAGTGACATCTGTCATCGAATGGCTGACATGAGACAGAAATTCAATCATGTAACGACGCTGCATTAACCATTTAGGGAAAACGTGTGCCGCAATCCAAGTTAGGTGATTGTAAAAATCGGGAACAGAGCCAAACTTAGTAATTACAGTTTTTACTGATGGGAAAGCCTTGGGCAATGTAAAGGTTTCTGGCATATCAAACCAGTAAACTCCACTGCGTTGATATGGGGATGGAAACTCAACTATTTCTCTTTCGCTATAAGGCTTGATTATCTCCCATTTTCCATCTATCCAAGCCTCAAAAGGATACTGCAATCCTAAAAAAGTTGTCCGCATGACTGTAATGCCAGCACCACCAGAACCCGAAACTAAATAACTTAAATGGATCTTTTCTGGTTTATCAAATTGTTCAACACCTTGACGTACCATGCTGTTAGAAATACCAGGAAAAATGCCAGTATTAATAATTGCTGTCACACCAGCAGCAGCAGCTTGTTCATGAAAATTTAGAGCTTTGCTGGTATAGGAACGATGGTCGCTGACATCTACATAATTAACGCCTTCAGCAATACAGGTTTCGAGAACATTAGTATCTCGATAGTGAAATGGCCCAGCACAATGGATGACTAAGTTAGAGTTTGCGATCGCATCTCGCAACTTGTCAACCTCTACCAAGTCCAATACCAAAAACTGCACTTGTCCTCCTGAAGACAAGCTAACAGCCCTACCAAACTCCGCAGAACGTCCAGTAATTGTAATTTTAGCCTGCGTATGGGTAGCTATATCCTGAGCAACACTGCTACCAATCCGCCCCCGTCCACCAAGAATTAAAACTCTATCTGTCATTACTCCAGATTAGCAACACTAACCTTATTTCATCAGTTTTGTGTCCTGTTTGCCATCGGTTATAAGTATGACTTGCCAGCCAAGGAAGGAGGACTTTTCGATTATTGGTAATTGACTTATATCTTGCACCAGGCGACTGGAAGTCGCGGCTACACAGGCAAAACCCGTACTTCGGCAAGCTCAGTGACCACCTGCGCGGGTTGAAAACATTGATTTTGCGTTAGTCCGCGCAGGCGGACTTCGTTTGTATAGCCGCGATTTCTAATCGCTAGGGCTAGGTGCAAGATGTGAGTTGAGAAGTTTTTGCGATTCGATTTGCCTGACTACTGTCAGCGCCGAATAACTTACCCCAGCAGTACCTTCGCCGGGATGGGTGGAGTCACCAACTAACCACAAATGCTGGATTGGTGTCCGATTGGCGAATCCAAAGGGGCCAAAGGTGGGAATCCTTTGACCAACACCGCCAACTATACCGCGATCGCGGGCTGTGAAATGAGCAAAAGTGCGGGGTGTTGCCGCTTCTTGATGAATAATCGTTTCTGGTTTGAGATAGAAGTATTGGGCAAGCCGAGCGATCGCTTCTTGGGTAAACTTTTCTTTTAGTCCTTCATAATCTTCAGTCTGCCACCACTGTGCAGGATCGACAAATGAAGAAGCAATAATTGTCGCTTTCCCTTCCGGTGCGCGGCCGTCTCCAGGATGACTAACGGAAACAAATAGGGAATTATTCTCGCCAATTGGGCCATCAGCATCATACAGAAATTGCAAGTGGGGAGGACACCCAGTCGGAATCGCGCTAGCATCTACACCCAAATACACCACAAACGCACCCGATGCTTGGGGTAATTTTTCCACCCGGTTTTTATATCCAGATGGCGCTTTTTCTCCCAATAACTGCACCAAGTTTTGCACGGTGACGTTGCTAACTATGTGGTTGGCTGCTTCTGTCCAGACTTCGCCAGTTTTCTGATTTTTAATTACAACAGCAGTAGCCTTACCGTTTTCTACTTTGATTTCTTCTACAGTGTGGCGCATCAACAACTTGCCGCCATCTCTTTCTAAAGATTGTACCAAGCGATCGCTTAATACTTGCATACTTCCCTGGAGGTGAAACAATCCTTGGGGCAGTTGGGATACACTCAACGCTGTGGCAGCATAAAGTAATGCTGTTTTCTCTGCATCCACCTGAGAGTATAGCTTTAGTTGCAAATCTAAAAAAGTTCTCAGTCGCTGGTCATTTCCCAATCCACATAACCGTAAAGCATCTCCTACCGTAAATAAAGTGAAGGGGACGGTAATTAATGTACTGGGACGCACCGCTTGCGCTAGTTGCCACAAATCCCATAAATTACGTGGTGGTAGCACCGGGTCGCGTCCTTGAAATTCCCAACTGGCATTAAACAAAGTTGCCATCAATTGCCAAAACGGTTCGCTACCGGGGAACTGTTTTTGTCGTTCCTCTTGCCATTTCTCTTGGTCGCGCCAGACATTAATCGGTGTGCTTTCCCCAGGTAAATATACCGCACAAGCAGGATCGCAAGGCGTTGCTTCTGGTAAATCTATTGACAATTCTGAGAAAATGCGGTGGTGAATTCCCCCTGGTTCCAATCCTGCGACTTGAGTTGCACCCACATCAAAGGTAAATCCCTGGCGTTTAAACGTCGAAGCACAGCCTCCTGGTACAAGGGCTTGATCTAAAATTAAAACGCTGTAACCTCTATGAGCTAATAATGCTCCAGCAGTTAGTCCACCTATTCCTGCACCGATAACGATAACGCGAGAGTTACTTTTGTCAAGAGGTATGCTGGACATTGATTAGTTTCTTTAAATTTCTTAATATTTTTACTTATAATTTTACCTTAATCTCTGATATTGAATGGGGGTGAAGGGTGCGATGTACATAAAAGCAGATAAAAGGGCGGTTAGAAACCGCGTCTACACAGGCAAAACCCGCCTGCGCGGGTTAAAAAAAACCTTAATTTTCTCTTAGCTTTGTTTGTATAGCCGCGTTCGCCCTTGGCGTGCTGGAGGCTCTATTCCATTCGTCGGGTCTTAATTTGACACGCTACCCTAAACCCAAAAAAGTTGAAATCAACGGCAATAGATTGCTGCATTGTTCAACCAACTTTGTGGCACTGGGTAAACTAGAAATTGTACCTTTTAAAATCTTTATAGCCGTTTTCGCCGCCTTTTGCATCGCACCTTCTTGGGGATTTTTCCCGGCTTCTGCTAAAGCTTTCACTTGTTCTAATGCTTCAGCTTTATCTTCTTGAGGTAAGTTTGTATCAGCCTCAATTGCTGCTTGCAATTGCGTCAACAATTCTTTAATTCCTGGTTTCTCTGGTTCGAGAGACGCGGGTAACTCGTTGATAGTATTTGTTTAAGCTGTAGTTATTAACATTGCAACTGTAGCGGTCTATCTCGTGACGGGAGCGGTTCCACAACTTATGGGAGCGGTTCCACAACTTATGGGAGCGGTTCCACAACTTATGGGAGCGGTTCCACAACTTATGGGAGTGGTTCCACAACTTATGGGAGTGTTTCCACAACTTATGGGAGCGGTCTAACTCATAACAGGAGTAGTCTACTTTGCAACATTACTCACTAATTTTGGTGCTTCAAGTTCTGTTTACTAATTATTCAGTCATAATACAGGAGCAATCGCTTGACCAATACGCTTGAGAATTTGCAATATTTCATAGACCTCTCTAGCAGAGGTAAATAAAGCAAACACCCGCGACAGATCGTATTGAGGAGTAGGTGTTTGTGTTAATTTAATAAATAAAATATCGTCACCGTTAGTCACCATCCCAAACACAGGTTTATCAGGATGAGGGTTCGCCGTTAAATAAGCTAATGCTTGTGGCAAAGCTGACCAAACCGAAAGGGTGGTTTTTTTAGACTCTAACACCATGACCCACAACTGATTTTGCAGCACTAAAACGTCAATCCTTCCACGCAGTATTTCTTCTCCATCATTCAGCACTAACTCTACTGATGACTCGGCGGCAATTTTAAAGGGAGGATCGTAAAATCCTGCGATCGCAAGTAAGGGAGACACCACCAACAACATCACTGTGCCCTCTAACAAGTCACCTTCGCCACGATGATATAGATATCTGCGCCGCAATACATCCAGGGAGGTTTTTTCAGCTTCAGTAATTTGAGGTAATCCCTCAAACCACTCTGGAAAAAACTGCTCGTCTTCAATGCGGACTAAGCCGAATCGGTTATGGGCATTCGTTAAGCTGGTAATCGCTTCTGTAATTGCTGCTGTCTTTGTCATAGCTTTTCACTTTCCTGTTGCTTCTTATCCATATCAGCCATCAAAACAGCCAAACCTTGATTGAGCATAAATCTTTCTTTTGGCGATCGCAGCTACTCAACTACTCTAAAATTAGATTACCCAACTAAACAACAACCTCCAGATGACCAGAGAATTTAACGTCATTATAGAACGCGACTCTGAGGGTTATTTTGTTGCCTCCATGCCTAGTCTTGCTGGATGTCACACCCAAGCCAAATCTCTAGACGAACTGATAGAACGGATTAAAGAAGCTATTAAACTTTGTTTAGAGGTTGAACAAGAAAACGCCGAAGCATTAGAGTTTATCGGTGTGCAGAGGGTTTCTGTTTAAGGATGAGCAAGCTACCGAGTTTGACTGGACGGGAAGTAATTACAGCTTTAAAAAAAGCAGGTTTTGAGGTAGCAAGAATCTGAGGTAGTCACTATTTTTTGATACACAGTGATGGTCGTCGAACGGGAGCATCGCAAATGTGCAAGTTTATTTTTATACGGGATTTTGGCTTAGGCCAATAATGAAATAACGAACCGCCCTTCGGGTTCACCAGTCGCTTACGGTGGGAAACCCGCCTACAGCGCTGGTTCACCAAGTACGCCAAGTACGCCAAGGAAAGAGGTTTGTACAGGGTTTTTGTACCAATCCTGTGTCTTTTGGCAAAATTGGGATGGTCCCCGTCGAACTGTTGTTCCGGTGCATTCTGGTGAAACAATTGGTTCTGGTTTGTTAGCACAGATACTCCGTGACTGTCAGATTAGCCGTGATGAATTCCGTGAGCTATTGTAAAAATAGGTAAAACTTACTCTTCTGGTGTCATTGATTCTCCTATATATATTGTGAGATTATTCCATTTTTTATTTCACCATAACTACTACAATTACTATTGATGCTAGATAATGGGAAGGCTTTGACATTTTCTTGCCAATCTAGCCCAGACAAACAGAACTAACACTTATGCGAACTCATTATTGCGGCGAACTCCGAAAAGAACATATTGGAGAAACAGTTACCTTTTACGGATGGGTAGACCGTCGCCGCGATCACGGTGGTGTGATATTTTTAGATTTACGCGATCGCTCTGGAATTGTCCAAATTGTCAGCGATCCTCAACGCACACCAGATTCTTACGAATATGCGAACACCCTGCGAAATGAATATGTTGTCGAAATCACGGGTAGAGTAACGCAACGTCCCGAAGAATCGCTAAATACCCGCATCCCCACAGGCGAAGTGGAAATCTACGCCGATAAAATTGAACTCCTGAATGCTGTCCGCAAACAGTTACCTTTCCAAGTTTCCGTAGCTGACACCGAGACAGTGCGGGAAGACTTGCGGCTGAAATATCGTTATTTGGATTTGCGACGCGAACGCATGGCGCAAAATTTGCAACTGCGTCATCAAATTGTTAAAGCCATGCGGCGTTATCTCGAAGATTTGGAAGGTTTTATCGAAGTCGAAACCCCAATACTTACCCGTTCTACCCCAGAAGGAGCGCGGGATTATGTTCTACCCAGTCGCGTCAATCCTGGTGAGTGGTATGCTTTGCCGCAATCACCCCAGCTATTTAAACAATTGCTGATGGTATCCGGCTTAGATAGATATTATCAAATTGCCCGTTGCTTTCGTGACGAAGATTTACGCGCCGACAGACAACCGGAATTTACCCAGTTGGACATGGAAATGAGCTTCATGTCCCAAGAAGAAATTATCGAACTAAACGAGAACTTAGTTTGCCATATCTTCAAAACAGTTAAAGGTATTGAGTTACAGCGCCCTTTTCCCCGTCTGACTTACGCTGAGGGGATGGAACGCTACGGTAGTGATAAACCAGATACCCGCTATGGTTTGGAATTAGTTGATGTCTCAGATATTGTCAAAGACTCTGGTTTCAAAGTCTTTCGGGACACTGTTACCAATGGTGGTATCGTCAAAATCTTGCCCATTCATAACGGTAACGATGTAATTTCTAACGTCCGCATTAAACCAGGTGGTGACTTATTTAAAGAAGCCAGCGAAGCCGGTGCTAAAGGTTTAGCTTATATCCGTGTTAGAGATGATGGCGAAATTGACACCATTGGCGCGATTAAAGATAACCTCAGCGAAGAACAAAAACAAGAAATTTTACGCCGCACAGGTGCAAAAGCTGGACATCTGCTGTTGTTTGGGGCAGGGGAAGCTGCTACAGTTAATAAGACATTAGATAGATTACGGCAAGCGATCGCTAAAGAGTTTGATTTAATCGATCCAGAAAAAATCAACTTACTCTGGATTACAGATTTCCCGATGTTCGAGTGGAATGCTGACGAAAAGCGTCTAGAAGCACTACACCACCCATTTACAGCACCGCATCCTGATGATTTGAGCGACTTAAAGACAGCACGCGCCCAAGCTTACGACTTGGTACTCAACGGCGTAGAAGTTGGTGGCGGAAGTCTGCGAATTTATCAGCGAGAAATTCAACAGCAAGTGTTTGAAGCAATTGGTTTATCTCCTGAAGAAGCACAAAGTAAATTTGGCTTTCTCTTAGAAGCATTTGAATATGGTACACCGCCGCATGGTGGCATCGCCTACGGTTTAGATCGTTTGGTAATGTTGCTAGCTAGAGAAGAATCTATTCGAGATGTCATTGCTTTTCCGAAGACACAACAAGCACGTTGTTTGTTAACAGATGCGCCTTCAAGTGTAGATGCTAAACAGTTGAAAGAATTGCACGTTGCTTCAACTTATAAACCAAAGTCTTAGCAAACTAAAAAATTGTCTAAGTAAGATTTGGTTGGGGTGTAAATCCCCATTCAAATCTTCCCAGTCCCCATTAACCAATTTAATGGAAGTTTTCTTAGCTAATATTAATCATCTTGAAAGTGTTTCAGTACCATAGCACTCCTAAATCATTCGTGAGATTTTGGGATTCTGTTTTTATTCTCTTTTCCTTGGCGTACTTGGCGTACTTGGCGGTTCGTCCTCATTCCATTTCTCACAATTTATATAGGATTGCTATATATTGATCGATATCGGATTTTTTACAATCGCAATATAGTACGATTATCCAGGTAGCAACCATGACGACAACAGTAAGTGTAGAAAATCTATTGGTAGGATGAAGAAAATTAATGCTGCTGTCAAAATAGAATTAAGCTGCTACCCCCAGAATTTCTTATGAGTGAATCTATCATCTTGACAGACACTGGCTTATTACCAGAAGATTTGTTACCAGATGTTAGTCATCTGGTGACAGAGGACGATGAACCCTTGGATAATCTCCCATCTGAAAAACAACAACGGCTGCTGACAGAAACACTTTACAGTTCTTGGAACGGGCCAAGTAATGCCCAAGGGTTTCTCGTGGCTGCCAATGTGGGGTTGTTTCCCAGTAACAAGCAACCGCCAACTGTACCTGATGTATTTTTGAGCCTGGATGTACAAGTAGCTGAGAACTGGTGGGAAAGACGGCATCGCTCTTATTTCTTCTGGGATTTTGGTAAACCGCCAGAGGTGGTGATTGAAATTGTTTCAAATCGAGAAGGCAATGAAACAGGACGGAAAATCTTAGAGTATGCCAGGATGCGGGTAATGTACTACATTATCTTTGAGCCAACTCGGCAACTTGGTGGTGAAGTTCTACAGATGTACGAGTTGCGTGGGCGACAATATATACTCATGAGTGAACAATGGCTGACTGAAGTTGAGCTAGGTTTATGTTTGTGGGAAGGTGCGTATGAAGGTAAGCGGGATATTTGGCTGAGGTGGTGTGACGCGACGGGGAATATAATTCCTACTGGTGCAGAACGAGCCGAACAAGAATGCTTACGAGCTGAACTTGAGCGAGAAGCTAAAGAAACTGCTCTGCAACGGGCTGAACGCTTGGCAGCACAGTTACGAGCCTTGGGTGTTGAGCCAGAAGTGTGAGGTGGAGAGTGGGGTTAGAAACAGTTCTGTAATTTCTACCGATAACTCGACAAAACTACGTCAGATTCAATAGGGTTGTTGTGCTGCTGCCGCCTAACGACTCAACTATGATTTCACTGCTGCTAGCTTGTTTGGATTAACCACTGCATAAATTGCTCGAATTCTATCACCTACAAACTCAAAACTAAAAGTACTATGGGGTTTTTCATCCACAATAGTCATAACTCCAGGCTGACCATTGACTGCTACAATCTGCGAAACTAGCGTAGGTGTTAATCGGCTGCGTCGAATTGCCACCAAAAAACGAGCTACTTTTAGACACCCATACAATGGTTTCTGTGCTGCTACAACTTTACCTCCTCCATCTGACCAGAATGTTACATTTTCTGCCATGAGTGCAATGAGTCCCTGTACGTCGCCGTGATTCCAATAGTCGAGAAATTGCTCAACCAAGATGTCTTTATCATGGCAATTTGGGGAGATCGTCGGTCTGCGTAGCACAAGATGCTGACGGGCGCGACAAACAATCTGGCGACAATTTGGAATACTTTTGCCTACAGTCTTAGCGATCGCCTCGTAGTCATAATCGAAAACTTCGCGTAATAGAAAAACCGCTCTTTCTTCTGGGGATAAGCGTTCCAGCAGCATGAGAAATGCGAATGAAAGGGATTCTGCTAATTCAGCACAGTCTTTGACATCCGTTAGTTCAGTTATCAGTGGCTCTGGCAACCATGTTCCTATGTATTGTTCTCGCTTCATCCGGGCAGATCGAAGATGGTCGATACACAAACGAGTGACGGTACTAGATAAAAACGCTTTGGGAGACTGCACTACACTTTCAGTACTTTGCCAGCGAATCCAGGCTTCCTGCACGATATCTTCTGCCTCAGTCACGCTTGCAAGCATTCGATAAGCGATCGCAAACAGGAGGGATCGATACTGATTGAACAGGTCTAATCGATTCATAAGTTACCAAGTTGCCGCTATCGTTATCAGCTTTACTCGTGCCTGTTCAATACTCTGTTGCCGAATTTCATCAGGCATAAACTGATTTGGGACAGCAATAATTGTGATGTCTTCAATGCCAATAAAGCCCAAAATCGATCGCAAATAGGTTTCACAAAAATTCATACTTCCTAGAGGCGTATTGGGCGTAAAATTTCCGGCACTCGGAGTAATCACTAATGCCTTTTTGTTGATCGCAAGTCCTTCAAAGGTAAAACTGGTTGGATCAAACGTAAAGGTGCGATTAACTCGAACGATATTATCCACATACACCTTAAAGGTTGATGGAACACTAAAGTTATACATGGGCACACCGAGTAATAGGCGATCTGCCCACAGCAACTCCTCAATCAGTTGCTCGGAGTCAGCAAGTACCATTTCCATCTCTGGTGTTCGACATCTGGAGGAATATAGTTTGCAGTTGTCCACAGTTCTGTAGGATGAGCAGGAGGATTCATCCCAATATCTCGCTGTTTATAGCGTCCATCAGAATGGAAGTTCTGCCATGTTTGAATAAATTCGTGACTGAGTGTGCGAGAAATTGATTGTTCTAACCGTACACTGGATTGAACTTCAAGTAGCTTCATAAGTGTTGTCTCATAAACTTCTGATCGGTTCAACGATTTAGCGTTTACATTGTTGGTAAAGTTGTTCAAGCTGCGTCGAATTAAGTTCACAATCGATCGCATCTATTAAACTCTCCTGACTCGCTGCTATCGATTGAATCCCTTGTTGACAAACTGCGATCAGAAATGTGATTAAATCACTCAATTGGCTAAATTGAGGCTGTGTTGATAAAAATGATTCAGTCACTCCCATCGGCGGCAGTTTTGTACCGTTGGCACAATAGATGACGGGTTTCTCTCGGTCTAAGCGCATCATGCAGTAGATCGTATCCTTGCCATCAGTCAAGATAGAAAATGGCAGCAAATCGATTAAGCATCTGCCAAGTTTTAGATGGCGATGTCCTGCTAAGGCGTAATCTAATGGCAAGAATTTGGCAACAATGAGGCGATTTTCCAGTTTTAGATGCATTTCGTTCTCTCGACCGGATAATTCCCCATGCCATTTTCCTTTGAGCCTGAGTAATTTCTCTGCCAAATTCAACTTTTCTGGCTTGGCAGATAGCCCATTATGCCATTGATACAGGTCGAAACCATCCTGGGGAAACTCCCATGAGAGTGAAGCGATTTGTGCCTCAATTTCAGCACGGGTTAATCCAGTCTGTAGGCGGTTGGCAATTTTAGGGGTAGTTTGAGTTAGCACAGTGTGAAAACGATCAAGTATTGCGAGTAGTTCGGTCATGGCGATCGCCCACAGTTATAGATTGGCTTACATAATCAAGACGATAGAGGCGCTTGGTTTGTGACAAGCCGATATTCACTAAACCAACAAGCAGCTAGAACAATTTATATAACCCTAGAAGATGCTCGGACAGGAACTGCTTATTTTCTCGTAGATCCACTTATTATGTATGTAGCATTCATTTGATGAATATACATGGTTGAACAAGAAGAATGACGTAGTTTCAATGCTTTTCTCTATGTATATACATACGTGATTGTGAGGGTTTTTAGTCTTTCAACTCAATTTTTTTATCCCGGTTTTCTAGTCCATCTTAGATCAGTAAATCCAAAGCCGAACGAAAATTAGACAACTCTGTTTCAAAATCTCCAGTTTCAGCCGCTTCAATCAGGCGATGCTCTATGTAATCTACCAACATAAGTTGAGCCACTTTATTGAGGGCAGAACGAACCGCCACAATCTGTAAAATCACGTCAGGGCTGGGTCTTTCAGCTTCTACCATTTCACAGATGCCTTCAATATGCCCCTTAATCCTGGCTAGACGATTGAGAATTTGTCTGTTTTGGGAGTGAACCACGTTAATACCCCCCCCAGAGGATAAAAGCTACATCCATTTTAAGCTTTTCCAAAGCATGGCAAGATGACAAATTATTAAATACCCCCCTACTGGATATGTTTGAAAGTAAGTTATAACTAAAGTTACAAACATATCCCCCTAGAAAATAGGGATAAATTAGCTTTAAAAAACACTGCTCGGATTATGATGAACAGGCTTCATCTCTTTCACAGTTTGAGAAACCCTGTGTTTGCGCGGCTTTACGCGGCTCAAACCACCAATTTATTAGGGGATGCGCTGACTTGGGTAGGTTTGGCTCTGCTTGCTTTCGAGTTAGCTGGAGATAATAGCGCGGTTGTAATTGCCTTTGCGTTGACGTTGCGGATCACTGCGTTTGTCTTGCTGTCTCCCTTGGCAGGATCTTTAGCTGACCGTGTTGACCGCAAGTCGATACTGGTAGCAACGCATTGTGTACGGATGGTTCTTGTAAGTCTGTTACCTTTTGTGACGCAAGTGTGGCAAGTGTATGCCCTAATATTTGCTCTTAACGTCTTCAATGCTTTCTTCACGCCGACTTACCAAGCTACAATTCCTTTAGTGACGGGTGAGAATGATTATGCAGGTGCGATCGCTCTTTCCAGTGCCACCTACCAATTACTAGGAGTACTTGGCCCTGGTATCGCTGGCAGCGTCGCCGCTTTCATCGGTGCAAGACAAGTTTTCTTTTTGGATGCCGTAACTTTCCTTGTGGCGGCAGTATTGATTTTTACCTTACCTGGTCAGTTAAGAGTAGAGCCGAATCAACAGCCATCAAGTACAAGTGGTAGAACCTGGCGAGACATCAAAGACGGTACAACCCGCCTTCTTAGTGATGCACCCATTCGATACGCACTCTTCATGCAGTTGGTTGCATCCATTGCCGGAGCGCAGATTTTAGTCAATACCGTTGGCTATGTCCAGGGGACGCTGAAACTAGGAAATGTGCAGTACGGCTGGGTAATGGCTGCTTTTGGTATCGGTGCAACCCTTTCAGCAGTAGCTTTTGGTGTAATCAGTCAACGCTTTTCCCGAACAAGTTTTGTGTCGTTTGGTGCGGTTTTGATAACTTTGTCTCTACTACCTGCAAATTACGCTTCTTTGAGTGTATTGATGGTTTTGTGGCTAGTGGCTGGTTTTGGACAAAACTTAGTAAACTTACCCACTCAGACATTAATTGCAGACCGCATTCCCCGTGACGTCCAAGGACGTGTTTACGGCGCACACTTTGCTTGGAGTCACTTGTGGTGGGCAATTTCTTATCCTTTGGCTGGATGGCTGGGAAGCAAATTCCCTGAAGGTGAATTTCTATATGGCAGCTTGGTTAGTTTAGCACTGCTAGTTGTGGTACAACTTACCCTAAAGCTCCCAGTAAATGAATATGAACAGGTCCATGACAATATGTGGCACGAACACTCACATGTCCACGATGAACATCATCAGCACAACCATCACCAAGCAATACTAGAATCCGAACCACATATTCATCCTCATCAACACAAATTGATACGCCACTCTCACTCTTACTCTGTTGATATTCACCATCCTAGAAGATAGCGTATTAACTGATAACGAAGCGTTCGCGGAGCGTCTCGTAGAGAAGCAATCCCAGTCTTTGCGATTGCTTTGCTTCGCTGGCAATGACAATTGGGCATTTTTTTATTTGAAGTACTCTTATCCTATTCTCAATTTTTACAATTATCTATGTCATTTTTAAATCTTCTTTAGTTTTTATTAGAAAATAAGATGCGTTTGCCCTGGTATAAGAACAAAAAAAACCCGCCGTAGCGGGTTACACAACAAACTAAGAACAATGAAAACTTAATTTAGCCGGAATACCTCATTTCAGCTTCCAGTTGACGAATCAGTTGTTCGTCGCCTTTTACTCTGGCTACTTGTAAGCGATGCTCTAGGCTTTTTTGAATACTCTCTCTGTGGGTTTCTCGTGCTTTCCTGGCACTTTGTAGTCTAACTTGATTCATAGTGATTACCTTCTTTAATTTTTCAATTTATGTCTGCTATTGTTAACATAGCACATATTTTGTAGCTGTTGCTACAGAATTTTAATACTTAATGTATATTTTAGCAAAAATATGTCTGATAAGCGGATTGGTCAACAATTACTCGTGACTTTTCTAAGCGATTTTGGCGATCGCGATATCTATGTAGGCATAATGAAGGGAGTCATAGCCCAAATCAACCCCAGATTGACGGTGATAGACCTAACGCACCAAATTCCGCCGCAAAACATCGCCGCAGCCAGGTTTTGCCTAATGAATGCTTATCCCTATTTCCCGGTTGGGACAGTGTATCTGGCAGTAGTAGATCCAGGAGTGGGAAGCAAGCGACGAGCGATCGCAGTAGAATTTGCTCAAGGGTTTCTAGTAGGCCCAGATAATGGTATCTTTAGTGGGGTACTTAGTCAAAGTCCGGCGATCGCAGCCGTCGAACTTACAAATCTTAACTATTGGCGAACTCCTCAACCAAGCAACACTTTTCACGGTAGAGATATCTTTGCACCAGTGGCAGCTAGTCTTGCTAGTGGTGTCTCCCTCAAACAGCTAGGACAAGAAATTGATCCAGCAAGTTTAGTCAAACTAGATATAGACGAGTGCAAGCAGACAAGCAATGGTGTAGTGGGTTGCATTCAATATATTGACCACTTTGGCAATTTAGTCAGCAATATTCCAGCCAGTTACGTACAAGGCAAAACTTGGTATGTACAAGCGGCTGAGTTGAGTATACCAGGTTGTCAAACTTACAGTGATGTCAATGTGGGAGAGATACTAGCTTTAGTTGGCAGTCACGGCTGGGTAGAAATTGCCATTAATAGCGGCAATGCTCACTCCCAGTTGCATTTAGATTGGCAAGAACCGCTTCAAGTTGTGCTAACTTGAACCACTCACACTGGTTAAAACTCTTTGCTTAGGTCACAAGAGGCAGGGGAGCAGGGGGCAGGGAGCAAAGGGGAAACCGAGACGGAGCTTGTACTCTCGGTTTGCGTAAGAGCGCCCTAGAAGGGCGGGGCTTCATACCCATGTTCCGCTCCGCTCCACGGCTCCAGGGCAGGGCTTGTTCCCCCTGCTCCCTGCCCCCTGCCCCTCCGCTTCTTCGGTGAGGTACAGAAACTTCAAGTTTCTAACACCCCGGCTAACGAGAATTCGTTTTCGGGCAGATTTAAGGATTGATCGCAAGCTGTGGTTGATTAACACTCGCTTCACGAGACTTAAGGTTGATATTAGTACCAGCATTATTCTGACTGTGCAAGACAAAGCTGATTGCTGTCGCACCGGCAGACCTCTGCATCTGTACATAATTAGTAACATCGAATTCATACCAGATATACTGAGTTCCATTAACTAAAATGGAGGTGGGATTGAGCGGCGATGTGCTAAATCCAGGCTGATTGTTCCAGGTCATTGTATTCTGTGACCAGAGCGGAGTCGATGTAAAAACATCTAACGGCACCCTCGTACCATCGTTCGTATTGACACATAAGCGTAGCGTCGCCCGACTGATGCTGCTGACTCCGCTAAAGCTGAATGCAAAGTAAGCGTTGCGATTTAAACCAGCATTAGAAGTGGTCTTCACTTCAAGTGTACTAGCAGTACCAAAGTTGGTATTAGCATAAGTTCCATCACGAACATAGGTGTCAGCAGTTGGAGTTAGCACTGTGGCATTGGTAGCAGGCAATCCAAAAGCTTGAATGCGGTCAGTACCAACGAAAACTGCTCCATGTGCAACAGTTGGTGTGCTATATTTTCCACCTACCTGAAGTTGCGCCTCGTTTTGATTCCAAGTCGTCTGATCGCTCCAGATATTCCAGGAATTGGCGCTGTTCCAAAGCAAAGAAAGATCCTTACCATCAATAGCATAAAGAATTGGATGAGGTGTGGTAGGACTTACCAGTGAGTCTGAGCGTCGCACATTTGCCGCCAGCACCCAAACAAGTGGGTTATTGCTTCCATTGCTGGTAACTACTGGTGCGCCTGGTGAAAGAAACAGCAGATTATCGTTACTTAAATCGTTGATCAGATAAGGCCAACGCCCTGAAACTCCATTGTTATAACCACCAGATGGCGAAATACGCAGTCGCACGATAGATGGAGGCACACTCTTTGTTGTTGCCCCACCATCGCTATCAGTTGTTTTACTAACACCTGAGACATACAAATAGTCAGTAGTGCCGTTATTAAAATAAGCTGGCGTGCTACGCATCTTTGCATATTCCGCATTCCCACGCAAACTGGAATCAGGACTGAAGACATTCAACGGATGAGTAATAGACGAGGCAAGTAATGACTTTTCTGGAGAACTGGTTGCAGAACGGTTAGTCAAGCTACCTGGAAGTGATGCCCGATTGAGTAAGTAAATAGTCCCTTGTTTGCCGCCGAAGGCAACCAGTTTTGGTGCATCTGTTGTGGCTGGATTCAGGTCAATAACAATAGGAGAACTACCACCGATATCAATATCGCCAATCTCTAAGGCGATATAGTCAGAAGGCGTGTAAGTGCCTGTCAACATACTCAGCGGCGAGTCGAACTTAAGCAGTGATTCCCCCCAGGTATTAACAGCAGTGTCATAAATCGGGTGACTACTGTTCCCTGTCGTTACATAAACATTCTTATCGTTATCGATGCTGACACCGCCCGCGCCCCACATACCACCGTTAACCTCCCTGGACGACTGTCCAGCAGAGAAGGCACTGAGGATCGTTGCCTTAACAGTATCGATCGCAACTAACCAACCAGCAGCAGTGTCATTGTAGCCGCCAAACGGAACGTAAAGCTTACTGCCAAGGGAACTAATATTGAGCGCTCCGCGCTGTGACATTAAAGTTGCTGCTTCAAAAGTTGCTTTCCCGTTGCCACCGTTTTTGTTAATGTTGTTTGTATTCAATGCAATGTTGTTAATTGGAACACCTGTGGTCGGCCAACCAGAAACAGTTGCACCGTTACTCAGATTGAGTGCAAAGACACGCCACTCTCCGCCTGCGCCATTGTCAACAACGCTAGCAACATAAAGCCGCCCTGGAGAGTAGTTTGTACGGTCGATTACTGGGGTACTCAGGACACCCATTGGGATTGGGCCTTCAAGAAGCGAGGAGGTTGGCACAATGACGGGTGTGCCTAAATTAGTGTGCCAGAGTACTGTACCAGGCTTAACGCTACCATTTGCAAACGCATTGACTGCATAGATATCGCCATTATTAGTTGCAGCAAATACAACGTTGAAAGTTCCAGTGAAAGAACTTGTGGAAATGAAAATATTATCGGCGTAGAGGGGTGTCGCGTAGAGATGAGGCGCATAGATGGTTCCACCAATAGTTACACTGTTAAAACGTGGTGAGTCCCAAAGTCTACTAAAGCCACCATTGCGAACGAGTACAGGAGTAAGAATTGTCTCTGCATTGTTCCAGCCATAACGTTGACGGTTGCCATGAAACATCAGAGTGTCCTGGGCCTGTACGGGAAGGCTCTGGAAAACTCCGACAGATAAAAGAGTTGTAAATAGAGAATGACGAATCCAAGAAAGCATGAAAGCCTCCAATAAAATGTGAAGTATTAAGCGCTAAAAGTCTTACAAAATGAACATTACTATGATGAATGCTCCTTCTTAATTCCAACTTTTCACGCCTAAAAATAGGATAGAAGTAGCAAAAATACTTTGGATTTTTTGTAAAAGTTACAGAAAAGGGAAAATGGCTCAAAACCCTTTACTTTTAACCTTTGTCCTTATCTTCCTCTTGTATAAGGACGTTGAAAGACAACAGTACGAATTAGCACTGCTACTTGATTAGCGTGAAATTGAAGAAGAATTCAGAAGGGGCTAAACGCCCATTCTGGCTCCTGACTCCTGAATTCTGTTTTGATAAATTATTTATAAATGGATAGCTTAATATTCAGCTTTTGACCAAATCAAGATTAGCATTTATAAAATTGGAGATTCTAAGTCAGTTAATTACTTTAATAAAAATGTAACATTTAGTGATACAAAGCATATATTGACATTTGCTCCTGCTTACTTTTCACAGTTAGAACTAGCAAACTAAAAGTAGCCCCATAATGCCATTGTTATTGTACTTGTTGCAGATTTTTCAATCCAGATTATAAAAATTTGGAACACCTTAATAATTAGAGAACGCTTTTAACCTAGTAGAGGTTTGAGCAATCTTTAACTGAACTCTAAATATAGTATTCGATTTGTCAATTTTATTTTGACATCTGTATTATATCACTAACATGGTTTAATTAGAGGTTAAATCCCAAGTGTTTTTGTATAAAGTTGTATTAAATCTCATGAAAATGCTGAAGACAGATTATTTGGAGATGAGTTACAATACAAATTAAATTACAACCATTAAAAAATCGCTATTAAAAGTAATTGTTCTCAAAACAATACAACAAAGTGATAGAAATTGTTGCAATATTTTATTTATATTAATCTAAGACTTATGTAGCTAAGTTAACCCTTTCTATTACAGTCTGAAAATAATAATAACTAATTCTTTCAACGAAGAGGGGGAGCATCCCGTTTTGGCGGATTGCCCGCGATTTCCAATCGCTCGGTGTTTCTTCCAAAAGTGGATACTCCCACGAAGAGGCAGCTACGGTGTACACATAAGTCTGCTCACCTGATTCCATATCGTTTTGATCCCCCCTAACCCCCCTTAAAAAAAGGGGGAACTAGAATCAAAGTCCCCCAATTTATCGGGGGATTTAGGGGGATCTCCAACGATTTTGGTTTTCTACAAAGATGTGTGTACACCGTAGCGAAGAGGCAGGAGGAAGGGGGCTATTAGCTGGGGGAAATGATCCCAATCGAGAGCCGTGGAGTAGAGTGGAACATGGGTCTGAGTCCCTCACTTCCATTAAGTGGCTTTTGTTCAGGTGGGGTCGAATCCCCATTCTTTTCTATCCCCCTTGCTCCCAGCTAAGAGATCCCCTGACTCTTTTTCAAAAATTCTCGCTCCGTCTAGACAAACGCAATATCATCAGAATTATTCTGATTAAGGCTTTTTTGAGTATTTTAACTTATTGAGAAAAAGTACTTTATTTTAAAATCTCACGAATGTTTCTTGGGTGACTGTTTCTCACGGTACTGAAAGTAACTGTTTTTTTTAAGTTCGCATGTTACTTCTAGATCAACTGCTTCACCTCAAGTGAAACCATAAAAATGAATCTCAACTCGCAGACTTTTAGCTCAACCCGTAAACCTAAAACTTTCAATAATCCAGAGCGTTTTATTGAAGGATGGTATTGGGTAATACCCTCTCGAAATCTGCGGGTAGGTGAAGTAAAACCTGTCACGATTTTGGGCAGAGAACTAGTGATTTACCGTGGTAAGGACAGAAGAGTAGCTACCTTTGATGCCTACTGTCCACACATGGGCGCTCACCTTGCTGAAGGCAAAGTTGAGGGTAATGCACTCCGTTGTTTTTTTCATCACTGGAAGTTTGATGCTGAAGGGATGTGTATTGATATCCCATGTTTAGATACGCCGCTTTCCCTAAAGTTACAAACTTGGCCTACTGCTGAAAAGTACGGCATGATTTGGGTTTGGACTGGAGAAATACCACAACAACCCCTACCTTTTATTCCAGAATTGGAGCAAAAAGAGTATGATGTTGCCATTCATTCTCACTTTATGATGAACTGTCACCCCAATGTGGTGATGATTAATGCGATTGATGCTCAACATGTCAATGCAGTCCACAAACTGCCAATAGAAATTATTTTTGAAAGACAGGAACTGAACGAAAATGCAATTATCTTTAGTAACACTACACCCATTAAAGACAATTCATCTTTTATTAAACTCCTCCGTTTTTGCTACAAAAATGCCATAACTTACAGTATTTGCTATTGGTACGGTAGCATTGGTATTGTGACACTTGGCCCCGATTTCTTCCATGTCCATACGATGTTTGCAGTCCGCCTCCACGAAGGTGGAAAATCTGAAGGTCAAATCCTGTTGATTACTAAGAAACGTAAAGGATTTTTTGGTTGGTTATCCAATCAAGTTGTATTATGGCTGACTAAAATTGCAGGCAAATTCTTTCTCATGGGTGACATCAAGATTGTCCAAACAATTAAGTTTGATTTGAAAACTCCAATCAAAGCAGATCAGTCAATCATGCAGTTTATTAACCATGTTGAAAGGCAGCAATCTCTAATGTGGGGGACTTGGCAAGAGGCGCGATCGCGCGATGTGGAGAGCAAGCCCAAGCGTGAGAGATGGCAAGATACAATGAGTAATGACTAGTAACCCAAGTTGCGGGTTATCAAATACAGATTTACTATTGAGTGCGAACAGACACTTCAAAGTGGTGGTTATGCGTAGCCCAACCACCACTTCCACTCAACGAAAAGTATTAGTATACAATTATAAAAAGTATTAAATTTAGCTCAGATGATGTCTTCGGCTAGGGCTTGCGAGTCCGTTACAAGATAAAAACAGAGCAACAGACGAGAACTGGTTTTAAGCTCTGTTTCGGCATCCAATCGTTCAAACATCTTTTTAGAGCGAGGCTGAAACCCTCGCTTTCGCGTTTTTGATCTTTGAAATAATTTAGATAGTTGTTTTTCATTACATCATGGCGATCTATTGGCAACCTGAGTTCGGTAGGCACTTAATCCTCTCAATCTACAACATCAATTTGCTTGAGTGCAGCAGCCAATTCTGTCATAAATTCAACAAAGACCCGCACTTTAGCCGAGAGATAGCGTTTTTGGGGATACAACACTGTGATTGGCAATCCAATTCGGGTTGCATAGGATTGGAGAATCGGTTTGAGGTCTCCACGCGCGATCGCGTTTGCGGCAATAAACTTGGGCAACTGCACCACACTGGCTCCTTGAATTACCGCCGCTAAAATAACTTCTGAGTTATCGAATCGCAGATTGCTATCAACGGCGAGGTCGATCGCTTTTCCGTCTTGCTCAAACTTCCAGGTCGGCTCTTATCGAGTCTGGGGATAGATAAAGTTGACACAGCGATGCTGCAATAGTTCTGTGAGCGTTGTGGGCGTACCATACTGGGCGAGATACTGCGGCGAGGCACAAGTAACATAGCGTGCAGTTGCCAGGTGGTGCATGATCAAACTGCTATCGCTGCTCATGCCAATCCGCACAGTCGCATCAATGCCTTCCTCAATCAGATCGATCAGGCGATCGTTAAACGAAACGTTCAGCTTGAGCTTGGGATATTGGGCGGCAAATTGCAGCAGAACTGGAGCGATATGCAGTTTGCCGAACGTAAAGCTCAGATCCACCCGTAATGTTCCGATCGGCATGGCTTGCGATTGTTTAACTTCGAGTTCGGCTTCTTCCAAGTCGTTGAGAATTTGCTGACAACGTTGATAAAAGCGCTTGCCTTCTTCGGTCAGCGTCAAACTGCGCGTCGTCCTCTGAAGCAAGCGCACCCCCAATTCATCTTCTAAGCGCAATACGGCTCGACTCACGGCGGAGGGAGCCATGCCTAACTGTCGGGCTGCCTCTGAAAAGCTGCCGCATTGAGCGGAGCGCATAAAAATCATCAGGCTTTTCAGCTTGTCCATTGAAGCCACCGCATCTTTGAATCTTTTGCACAAGTGTTTTGAATTTTAGCTACTTTTTCTTTTTTTCTGTACAAGCTACTCTTTAGACAAGATGAAATTCAAATTCACAAACATTGGTGAGAAAACAGCGATGACACAGCCAATCAATGCAGAACGAATTATCTTGGTAACAGGAGCCACCGGCAATCAGGGCGGGACGGTGGCGCGTCATCTTCTTCAGCGCGGCAAATTTAAGGTTCGCGCAATGGTTCGCGATCAAAATAAGCCTGCTGCTCAAGCACTCCAGCAAGCAGGTGCAGAACTCGTACAGGGAGATTTTAGCGATCGCACCTCACTCGATCGCGCTGTGCAAGGCGTTTACGGCGTTTTCTCAATGCAAGATTTTAGAGAGGGAGCGGAAGTCGAAATTCGTTATGGCCGGGCACTCGCTGACGCGGCAAACGCGGCGGGCATTGAGCATTTTGTCTACAGTTCGGTGGGTAGCGCCGAACGCAACACGGGCATTCCGCATTTTGACAGTAAGTTTCAAGTTGAAGAATATATTCGCTCACTCAGTCTGCCCTACACGATTCTGCGTCCGGTGTTCTTCTTTTACAACTACAAGATGATGCGATCGACAGTTGAAGCCGGAACGCTTCCACAGCCACTCCATCCCGATACGAAGTTGCAGCAGCTTTCCGAAGAAGATTACGGGGCAATGGTTGCCGAGGTGTTCGATCGACCCTCAGACTTCATGAAGCGCGAAATTGAAGTTGCCAGTGTGGACATGACTATGACAGAAATTGCTGCCGCGTTCAGCCGAGTCTTGGGCAAACCTGTCAACTACCAACAAATTCCGTTTGAAGCGTTTGAGCAGCAAGCCGGGGAAGAAGTGACGATCATGTATCGCTGGTTTGAGAACGTTGGCTACATCGCGGATTTGGCACAGTTGAAACGTGATTTTCCTGCCCCGATCAACTTTGAATCCTATCTGCGCGACCACGGCTGGGCAAAACCAGCCGAAAGCGCCTCTAGTGTTGTGTAAAACAGTAGATAGGGTGTTGATTTAGAGTCAAACAATAGATTTTTCACTTGAAAAAAGTAGCAATAAACATCAGTAATTTTCTTCTTGAGAGCTGATCAACAACTCCAATTTTCCCCTACAATTTGATTCTTCAAAGCTAGTTACAACGCGCTTTGAAGTGATTAACATCACCATTTTTTTGTTCATACTCTTGACATAGTTGATGACGAAAGGTTATAAAACTTTAAAGAAAAATAAATCAGTCTGCCTAATCCACTACATTCCCAACAAATATTTATAAAGGGGAAACCGGAGCGGAGGAACCAAACCTGGGGCGTATTTTGAAGAAAGTTAACAGTTAATGGTGAGGAGTTAAAAGTTACTAAACTCATAACTCATAACTTTCTTAAGAAGGACATCTCTCAGTCCTAGCCCGTCAGCTAACTTCGTCGGCATTGAGAAGAGACTGAACGAGCAGCATTCTTAACAAGTAATGCCTTGTTCTCGTCAGTGTCCTTTGGCTGGTAACTTTGCGGTTCGTTGTGCCTGCCCTCGGCCTTGAGAGAGGATAATAATATCTTGATTTCTGGCGTTTGAGGCAGGATTATTTACCTTGAGGTGAAAATCAGCTATGTTCCAGAATAAGAAGCATCGCATTGCCCTAATTTCTGTTGATGGCGACCCGGCGGTTGAAATTGGTCAAGAAGAAGCTGGGGGTCAAAATGTTTATGTGCGTCAAGTAGGTTATGCCTTAGCCCAGCAAGGTTGGCAAGTGGATATGTTCACTCGTCGTAGTAATCCCGAACAAGCTGCGATCGCTCAACATAGCCCAAACTGTCGTACTATTCGGTTAAAAGCTGGCCCATCTGAGTTTATCGGGCGAGATAACTTGTTCCAGCATCTACCTGAATTCATCGAAGAATTCCAGCAATTCCAGCAGCGCCAAGGGTTCCATTACTCCCTCATTCATACCAACTACTGGTTATCATCTTGGGTGGGTATGGAATTGAAAAAGCAGCAACCCCTGATTCAGGTACATACTTACCACTCTTTAGGAGCCGTTAAATATAGAAGTATTGGTGATGTTCCCGTAATTGCAGCCAAGCGATTAGCTGTAGAAAAAGCCTGCTTGGAAACTATAGATTGTGTAGTTGCAACCAGTCCGCAAGAACAGAAACACATGCGGGTACTAGTTTCCAGCAAGGGAAACATTGAAATGATTCCCTGTGGCACTGATACTGACAAATTTGGCGGAATTCAGCGAACTGCGGCGCGGGAAAAGTTGGGAATTGCCCCAGATGCCAAAATGGTTCTCTATGTTGGTCGCTTTGACCGCCGCAAAGGAATTGAAACCTTAGTAAGAGCCGTTGCCAAGTCTAGTTTAAGGGGTGAAGCTAACCTCCAGCTAGTGATTGGTGGTGGTAGCCGTCCAGGTCAGAGTGATGGAATAGAACGCGATCGCATTGCTAGCATCGTGACTGAACTCGGATTAGAAAATTGTACAACCTTTGCTGGTCGCCTAGATGAAACTGCCCTCCCCTTCTACTACGCCGCCGCCGATGTCTGCGTAGTCCCCAGCCACTATGAACCTTTTGGTTTAGTTGCTATTGAGGCAATGGCTAGTAAGACACCAGTCGTAGCTAGTGATGTTGGCGGGTTGCAGTTTACTGTTGTACCAGAAGTGACTGGGTTACTTGCGCCTCCTAAAGATGAAGTAGCTTTTGCTGCTGCTATAGACCGCATTCTTACCAACCCAGCTTGGCGCGACCAGTTAGGCGAAGCGGCTCGACAACGGACAGAAATTGCCTTTAGTTGGTACAGTGTCGGATTCCGACTGACTCAACTTTATACTCGTTTGCTGTCTCAAACTGCACCCAATACCCGACCACGAATTGCAGCTTAATTTTTACCTTAAACAGCAAGAAGGCTCACATCTTACCGCGTAGCGGAAGTGTGAGATGAATTGCGCGTGAGTTGACGACAGTTCTCTGAGCGATATTGAGCGTAAGCGAAATTAGCTCAGAGAACATGGAGGAAACGAGCAAAATATTTTGTTTTAGATAATACAACTATTAGAATATATGTTACCATGAAAGAGTAAGCACGGTAAGGTCGATTCGCCACTTTGCGAGACGCTCCTGCGTCGCTCAGGCTACGCTAACGTGACGGGGACCGCCAAGACCGCAAGTGGCTCACCATGTATAGAGCAATTAAAGTTAGAATTTATCCAACAGACGAACAAGAATCATACCTAGCTCAATGTTTTGGCAATACTCGATGGTTGTGGAATTATATGCTCAATGCCACTACTACCGTGTATAAAGAAACTGGGAAAGGTCTTTCTAAAGCAGCTATGGATAAGTTGCTTCCAGAGTTGAAAAAGGAATATGAATGGCTAGGACTTGCATACAGCCAAGTGTTGCAACGAGTCACATTCAACCAATAAGAGTGCTTTTGTCAACTTCTTTGAAGGACGCGCTAAATTCCCTAACTTTAAATCTAAGCATGGTAAACAATCGATTCAATATCCTCAGAATGTGAAATTGATGACAGAAGACTCTGTGATTAAGTTTCCTGGTAATTTGGGGTTAATAAAAACCGTGTTTCACAAGGAACTCCCCGATGCCAAGTTCACGACTGTAACAATATCCAGAAATGCAGACGGTAGGTACTACGCATCTATTCTTTTCAACCAAAATGATCATCCAGTAGTTGCGATTAGAGACGCTATTGGTGTTGATTTGGGATTGAAAAACTTTGCTATCACTTCCGAGGGGTCAAAGTACGACCTTCCTAAAAAGCAGCTAGCTAAGTTAGAAAAGAACAAAAAGCGAAAACAGAAGAAATTAGCTAAGAAGACGGACAAAACATCTAATAAACGTCGCAAAGCTAAACATTTAGTGGCGAGAGCCTCTAGTAAAATAGCTAGAGTAAGAGAGGATTTTCTACACAAGCTATCTCGCAAAATAGCATACGAAAACCAAGTTATTTGTGTAGAAGATTTGAAAGTTTTGAATATGGTTAAAAATCCCAACTTGGCAAAATCAATATCAGACCAAGGATGGGGAATGTTTCAAACCATGCTCAAGTACAAAGCAGAGAAATTTGGACACACTTATCAAGAAATAGGTAGGTTCTTCCCATCTTCTCAACTTTGTAGTGAAACTCTACTACCAATCCCAATGTTGCAAAAAGGATATGATTCGTTGGGAGTTAGGTTTGTGGATTGTCCTCACTGCCAAAAACAGCATGATAGAGATATTAATGCTGCAATCAATATTAGAAACGAAGGATTGCGACTTCTTGTACTGAGCAAAGGCGTTCGCGTAGCGTCTCCGACAGGAGAAGTATGGGCGTTAGGAACTAGCGCTTCTGCCCTTGGAGGGGATGTAAGACCAAAGTCTTCAGGACGTAAAAAATCCATGAAGTCCGAGGCAATCCCCTGTGAATTGGGAAGCCCACACCCTATCTGTACTCAGATGGGTGTTGGGTAGTTCACAGCAAAGCATAAAGCCAACCAGTAGCAAGGTGACTCAGGAACCTTGCTACTTCCTTACTTATGTGCTATTCCAGTTGAAGGATCTGGAATGTGAACAAATTCTGACCATCGTTCAATTTCTTTATCTTCATCATCCTGAAGATATTCATAGCAAGTTGAAGCATTACTGATGTTGAAAAGTTGAGCAAAGCGAGAAAACTGGCTAGCAGCTATAAACACTTCGTCATAAGGCAATTCGCTGATATCAGTAAGGTTTGTAGCGGCTTCTAATTGTTGCAATATTTCTAGGCTCTATACTTACAAAGATTTAAGACCTACTCCTGCTTACGCTACTCAAGAGCATCTGTTTAGTGATATTTTACTGCGCCGGGCAACTGGAAATCACGGCTACACAAGGCTTTATCCGTCTACGAGGGTTTAAAATCCTTACTTTTGCGTTAGTCCGCGCAGGCGGACTTGGTTTGTATAGCCGCGATTTCTAATCGCCAAGGCTAGATGCTTGTCGTCACACATCGCTCGTCAAATTGTGGTAAAAAATATGGTGCAGCGATCGCAGTTAATTAGCGAATAGCCTTTTATTTCCTTGTTTCTAGCCAAACCACTTCTGGTATAATTCGTCAATATGTAAATTTTAGCATTGTCAGTTTAATTGGCTGCGGTTTGGGCAGCATTTTGAAGATAGCGGGGAAAGTTCAGTGAACTTTCCCCGCTTCAGTTTAGCTAAAAACTTTTTTGTCACATCAACTTTATCAGTAAATCAAGACTAGTTAGGCATTGCAGCCAGCGATTTGTGCGTAATAAAGCTTGTACAATTATCAAGGCGGTTTTTACTGCCAGAATACTTCTCAGGTGTAAAATTTATCGACAGCAAAATTTTTCTACTTTGTATTTTTCCATCCTTAACTTGTGGCAAAAATGACCCAAGTTAAGGACTTATATATTGCAATAGATAATTTTTACCCTTATGACTGGAGAGCAAAATCTTGGGAATAGAACTACGCAGTTTCGTATTTCTCGACAGCCTGCAACCTCAACATGCAGCATATATGGGAACAGTAGCCCAAGGCTTCTTACCATTACCAGGGGATACATCACTGTGGATTGAAATCTCTCCTGGTATCGAAATTAATAAAATTACAGATGTAGCCTTGAAAGCTGCCTCTGTCCGTCCGGGAGTACAGATAGTTGAACGACTGTACGGACTATTAGAAGTTCATTCTAGCTCCCAAGGCGAAACGCGGGCTGCTGGTCAAGCCATTTTAGCGGCATTGGGAGTCCGAAAAGAGGAATGTCTGAAACCGCGTGTTGTTTCTAGCCAGATTATCCGCAACATTGATGCTTACCAAACACAACTTATTAATCGCACGCGACGGGGACAGCTACTACTAGCAGGGCAAACGCTATATGTATTAGAAGTGGAGCCTGCTGCTTACGCCGCACTCGCTGCAAATGAAGCTGAGAAAGCAGCATCGATTAACATCCTTGAGGTTCAAGCTGTAGGAAGTTTTGGACGGCTTTACTTAGGTGGACATGAGCGAGATATTCTAGCAGGTGCGGCGGGAGCTTTAACGGCCATTGAAAGTGTAGCTGGTCGAGCAAATCCTCTAGGTGGTCGTCAGGAGTAAAGGAGAGAAAATGGCAAATCGAGAGCATCTAGCTTTACTGAAAGCAGGTGCAGTGACATGGATTGAGTGGAGAAAGAAAAATCCTCAGATTGAACCAGACCTCAGCACTGCAAATCTGCAAGGGGATAACCTTAGAGGTGCAAACCTCCAAGGGGTAAATTTGAGAAAGGTAGATTTGGGTAATGCTTTACTGGTGCGAGCAAACCTCAGTGGTGCTGACCTTAGTAGTGCTAATCTCAGCAAAGCCTTCCTCGTTGAAGCTAACTTGAGTGATGCTAACTTGAGTGTTGCTAACTTGAGCGGTGCTATCCTTACCCAGGCAGATTTGAGTCAGGCTAATTTGATTGGAGCCGACTTGAGTGAGGCGAATCTTAGAGGCGCTGCGATCGCTCATGCTAATCTAATTGGAACTGACTTAAGAGACGCTAACTTGAGAGATGCCGATTTAGGTGCAGCGAAACTAATACGGGCGAATCTCTCTTTTGCCAACCTCATTGAAGCTAATTTGATTGAGGCTGACCTCAGCGAAGCAAGTTTGTATGAAGCAGAAGTACTGGGGGCTTATCTTTATAAAACTGACTTATACAAAGCTAAATTGAATAAGGCTCGCTTCAGTGGTGCTTACCTGTTGCGGGCTAACTTAAGTGAAGCTGACTTGAGTCAAGCTGACTTGAGTTGGACTAACCTTAGAAGCGCGAATTTGGCAGGGGCAAATCTCAGAGGAGCCAACCTGAGAGGAGCCGACATGAGGGGAGCTAACCTCAGTGGCGTAAATCTTCAGGAGGCAATTATGCCTGACGCTTCCAAGCACGATTAGTTAACAAAAAAAGGTAATTGTGTTGGTTGTTACTTGTGCCTAAGTCCTATTCTTGAAGAAATCGCCAGTGTGAAAAGTCCCTTACCAGGGAATTTGCGATCGCTCTTGCACGACTCGCTGATATACTTCTTGAGTTTGCCTAGCTAATTTCGGCCAACTAAAGCGCCGCTCTAAATCCTCATAAGCGTTATCCACCAGCCATTGGCGATAACCTGGATTTTTCAACACTTCCAAAATTCCCCAAGCTAAAGAGTCGGAATTGTTCACCCAAGTAACAATACCTGTTTTGGTATGTTGCACCACTTCGGGAAAACCACCTGTATCGGAAACCACTACAGGCACGCGAGAAGCAAAGCTTTCTAAAGCTACAATTCCAAAAGGTTCGTAAAGACTAGGAAAAACGGCACAGTCTGCAACAGTTTGGAATTTATCTAAGTAATCATCAGAGAGAAAACCTGTAAAGTAGCAATGATGCCAAATTCCCAAATCCCAGGTTTGGCGCTTGAGATGCTCAGTATTGCCGCCACCAACGATGACAAATTTAACATTACCTCCCATTTCCGAAAGGATTTTGGGTGCAGCATTAAGTAATATAGGTACACCCTTTTCGTAGGTCATGCGACCGAGGTAATAAACGATTTTCTCGTTGTCTGTAGCAAATTGGCGGCGAAAATCCAGCGCATGAAAATCTACGTGATGCTGTTTCTTTTCGGCTCTGATACCGTTATAAATTACATCAATTTTGTTCCAAGGGCTGTGTAGCGCTCGTTTTACCTCTTGGCGCATATAGTCGCTACAAACAATAATCCGCCAAGCATTGTAAGCCAGCAAGGTTTCTTTGCCATTTATATAGCCTTGGATTTCAGTGTTAATACCGTTGTAGCGTCCGTATTCTGTAGCGTGAATTGTGGCAATTAGTGGTATTTTAAAATTATGCTTGAGAGCGATCGCAGCATCTCCAACTAACCAATCGTGGGCATGAATTAAATCAAAGGGCCCTTCCTCCAAGATCAACTTACCACCGTGATCTCCCATACTCAAATTGAGATTCACTACCCAGTGGAAAAAGTCATTACTATAAGCCACTGGCACGCGATGTACCTTTACTCCTTCAACCACCTCATACATCGATGCATGACCAAACTCCGCCGTAATCAGGTGGATTTCATGTCCTAGCTTTACCAGTTCCGGGTACAACTCCGCTACGTGCCGCGCAATTCCCCCAACAATCCTTGGTGGAAACTCCCAACTCAAGACCAGTATCTTCATCTGCTAGACTCCCCGACACTTTACAAATATCTAAACAACTACATTTACCTAAAAATACAAGTCTGGCGAATGCAGTGAGTACTTTTACTAAAATTTTTAGATTTTTTAATAGTTATTTTGTTAAAGTTTATCAAAGGTTATCGACTGGATGCTAGCGATAAGAAGCAGGGTATGATACTAATTCGTAATTCGTAATTCGTAATTTAAGATAATTGAGTGCCCGTTTTGTAACTCAGGCTTTAATCGACATTGAACAATTAGGCTACGGTGTAGACACATCTTTCTAGAAAACCAAAATCGTTGAAGATCCCCCTAAATCCACGCCACTTGCTTCACTTGGGAAGACCCCAAGACCGCAGTGGCTCCCCTTCAAAAGGGGGACTTTGACTCCGATTCCCCCCTTTTTTAAGGGCTAGGGGGGATCTAAACGCTATGAGGCAACTCTCAAAGACTTGTGTGTACACCGTAGCCTAAAAGGAGAGAGACTTTAAATTTTCCCCCTTCCCGCACTTCGTGCCGCTACGCGAACGTAGGGAAGGGGGTTAGGTTAATCGTTAGCTTTTCCACATAACGTGAAAAGTCAGGTATTTCCGGCATTGGTGTCAACTTAAGTCAGAAAGCTTATTCCACGGTAATTTTACCCCACCCCTTAATCCCCTCCCCGTTCACGGGGAGGGGAGATTTTGTCGCTAGACAAAAGCGGGGTGGGGTTCCGACGACTTAATTGGTAATTGAGTAGGCTTAATATAACGTCATTGCGAGGGTTTCACGTTAAGTTGACACCAATGGCTTTTCGGCCCACCTCACAAGAATCATCCCTTAATTCAGCAACGCCAAAGAGCAAATTCAGACGTTTGCAGACTCGCTATCCGCCACTCAGACTTCAATTCATTCTGAACGCGAAGACCATGCCGGAGGCATTATTCTGTTAGCGGATAGCTAGGGTTTAGCCCATTCTTACTCCTAAATTCTTTTTTCCATCAGCTTTGATCTAAGCGCAATACCGCCATAAAAGCTTCCTGGGGTACATCCACAGTTCCTACAGATTTCATCCGCTTTTTACCTTTTGCTTGCTTCTGTAAGAGTTTCTTCTTTCGACTGATGTCACCACCGTAGCATTTGGCTAGCACATCCTTCCGCAAGGCGGGGATATGTTCACTGGCAATAACTTTACTACCAATAGATGCCTGAATTGGGACTTTAAATTGATGGCGGGGAATTAGTTCCTTGAGTTTTTCTGCCATTGCCCGCCCAACGTTGTAAGCTTTGTCTCGATGCACAATCATCGCCAAGGAATCCACAGGATCGCCGTTAATCATGATATCCAGCTTCACTAGGGGATTCTCACGGTAGCCAATGAGGTGATATTCCATACTAGCGTAACCGCGCGATCGCGATTTCATTTGATCGAAAAAGTCAGTGACAACTTCCGCCAAGGGAAGTTCGTAAGTGAGTGTGGTTCGTCCTTGGGCGAGATATTTCATATCTTTAAAGATGCCCCGACGATTTTGTGACAACTCCATTAAGCTGCCGACATAAGTTTCCGGCGTAATCATCTCTACTTGGACGTAGGGTTCTTCAATTCGTTCGCGATCGTTGGGAGAAGGCAAACGACTAGGATTATCAATGTACAGTTCCTCTCCTTTGAGAGTAATCACCTTATAAACTACCGAGGGGGCTGTAATGATTAAATCGAGATTATACTCGCGCTCTAGGCGTTCCTGGACGATTTCCATGTGTAGCAAGCCCAAAAACCCGCAACGGAAGCCAAACCCCATCGCGCTAGAAGTTTCCGGTTCATAGTGCAGTGCTGCGTCGTTGAGTTCCAGCTTTTCTAAGGCTTCCCGCAAGTCTTCAAATTGGTCAGCATCAATGGGGAACATCCCACAATAAACCATTGGGTTCGCTTCTGCGTAACCTGGTAAGGGTGACTCAGCTTTTGCCTTACTGAGGGTAATTGTGTCGCCCACCCGTGCATCAGCTACTGCTCTAATTGCCGCTCCCAAATAGCCTACTTCCCCAGCGTGCAGTTCTTCAACTTGCTTTTGAGTGGGAGAAAGGACACCTAACTCATCAATTTCAAATTCTTTACCGGATGCCATTAAATGAATGCGATCGCCTTTTCTGACAGTGCCATCCATCACCCGGAAATACACAATTACTCCTCGGTAACTGTCGTAATAGCTATCAAATATTAACGCGCGTAAGCGTTCATTTATGGTATTAGGCGGTGGCGGTATCCGCTCGACAACTGCTTCTAAAATCTCATCAATCCCAATTCCTTCTTTAGCAGAAGCCAGAATCGCACCACTGCAATCTAGACCAATAATTTCTTCAATTTCGCCAACTACCCGTTCTGGTTCTGCTCCAGGCAAATCAATTTTATTCAAAACCGGAATAATTTCCAGGTTACTCTCTAAGGCTAAATAGACATTTGCCAAAGTTTGCGCCTCCACACCTTGGGAAGCATCTACCACCAATAGCGCTCCTTCACAAGCAACAAGAGAACGGGAGACTTCATAAGAAAAATCCACGTGTCCAGGAGTATCAATTAGGTTCAGCACATACTGCTGACCATCCTTAGCTGTGTAATTCATCCGGGCAGCTTGCAGCTTAATCGTAATGCCGCGCTCCCGTTCCAGATCCATGTTATCGAGAAACTGTTCCTTCATCTTTCGGTCTTCAACAGTGCCAGTCGCTTGTAGCAAGCGATCGGCGAGGGTTGATTTCCCGTGGTCGATGTGAGCAATAATACAAAAATTGCGAATGCGAACTGCGGGAACGTCAGTCATATACTATCTTTGCCTTAGCAGCAACCAAAGTTAAAAGAGCAATTTACTTAATGTATTTTAATGCTTTCTTAGCCAAGACGCTGCTTGCTTTTAATGGGGAGTGGGGAGTTAGGAGCTTGAAGTTAGGAATTAAAAGTTAGAAGTTATTATTTTCCCTCTGCCCCCTTGCCCCCTTGCCCCCTGCCCCCTGCCCCTCTGCCTCCCCTTCCCTCTTCACCCCATCTTTAACTTTCGATCTAAATAGGTGGACTTTTAAGAATATTATGAAAGTCTATTTGTCACTGCTAGTATTCAACAGCTAGGAGCGTACAATAAATGTAAATAAGTATATGTAGGGATCATGTAGTGATCTTGGGCAATTACGACCCGTAATTACTCATAATCACTGATTTATCGGCAAAACTTCTAGAGCCATTGTCTAGTCAGTTATATGAAAAATGCGATTTGAAACTTAAAGCTGTTACTTTGGTGCTATTTCGGGGAACTATGTAAATGTCCCCTTGAAGATTTTTCAGCGAATTAGCCCAAATGATGAATATAACTACTTTACAAAGCTTTAGACAAAACCAATTCAGAGTATATCAAACCTATGAATATGCAAGAGAAAACTACCGAAGCGGAAAACACACGAGCCGATAAGGTAGAAATTGCCGTCCGCCTGGACTCAGAGTTACTAGAGCAAATTCAGCATCTCACCAATGATCCAAGTAAAGTGATTGAGGTAGCAATTCGCCAGTGGTTGCGTGGTGAAATCCTCAGAGATGACGAACTGACGCGCACCCCTGTGCGTACCCCCGTTCCTCCTCGCGGTGAATGGAACGATTAATGCCATCAGTCATCTGT
Organism: Nostoc sp. NMS2; assembly: GCF_017115105.1. Taxonomy (GTDB): domain Bacteria; phylum Cyanobacteriota; class Cyanobacteriia; order Cyanobacteriales; family Nostocaceae; genus Nostoc. The sequence continues at coordinate 22,802 of NZ_JABXKH010000059.1, read as the reverse complement.
TAATGCAAGTTAAAAAAGGTGAAGTTTGCCAAGCTGGATTTCAGAACACCAAGAAATACTCAATAAAAACAAAAAAGCTGTAAAAATTTATGTATAAATTTTAGCAGCTTTAGTAAAATTACGGTCGGATATCCTTTGTCTATCCAACTCAATTAATGACTATTACTGCCAATTCCCAATTGCCGAATGTATTTTCCCAAAATCTGGAATCTATTACCAGTAAAACTGATGGCTCATTACCAACTCTAGGAGCCGAGTTGGTGTATACGCAAGATGGGGCAGGGCGCTATCTGACCTTTCATTGGCAGCACAGCGAACTCCTGGGATTAAATACCGAAAAAATAGTTGACGAGCTGAACCAGACGCAAACCTTTGTCCCAGTGGATAAGGTTAATTATGTGGAACGATTGCACCGAATTTTGACAAGTTTGGTGCCAGAAAGGTTTCAGTGTTGGTTTAGCTACCATCAGGAATTATTTGAGTTGGACTTAGTGATTAGTCCGATTATGCCGAGTTTGGGAACAACTGCCACTACAGTTTTAGTTATGGGACGCTTAGTGCAAGCGACACTCAACAAAAAACAAGGGCGTGTGGCATCCAAAACACCCACCCAAATAGAGTTGGCTTTACGATCGCAGCAACATCAAAAACTGGTAAATCGGATTACCAGAAATATTCGCCGGACATTGGATTTAGATATTATTTGGCAGCAAACAGTTGACAGTTTAGGCAAAGCGCTGCGGCTAGAGCGCTGTATTATTTGTCCTTATCAGCCCTCTAACTCAAAAGTAAAAGTGAAGGCTGAGTATCGCCAGCCAGAACTCAGATCAGTACTAGGCTCAGAAATAGATGTAGCTTCTGAGCCAGCCTTTGCTAAGGCTTTGGCAACCCTAGAACCAGTTGTGATGGAAGTGCCTGGATATATAGGGTCTGCACGCCAGAAAACTTTGGTGGTTGCGACTTGCTATCAAGACCAAGCCAATGGATTGGTTGCCTTGAATTGGCAAGATGAATGCTATACATTAACAGAATCGGAATTAGAACTAGCAAAAGAAGCAGCAGATCAATTGGGAACTGCGATCGCACATGCTACTTTATATAAAGAATTAGAAGCAGCGCGTCAAAAAGCCGAAGAAGCTTCCCGTCTAAAAAGCGAGTTTCTGGCTAATGTATCCCATGAAATTCGTACCCCCCTCAACGGCATGATTGGCTTCTTGAAGCTGATTTTGGAAGGGATGGCAGATGACCCAGAAGAACAAAACCAGTTTTTGGCAGAAGCTCACCACTTATCGATACATCTGCTGAATATCATCAACGACATTTTGGACATTGCCAAAATCGAAGCTGGCAAAATGGAGTTAACTTACGCTCCAGTCAAGCTAGATGAGCTATTCAGTGCTGTAGAAAGTTTCATGCGTCCCCAAGCAGAAACGAGAAATCTCAGCTTTCGGATGCAAATGCCTGCTACCTCGGATGAAATCATTGTCCAAAGCAACTACCAACGCTTGCTACAAGTTATGCTCAATTTGCTAGGTAATGCCATCAAATTTACCCATGAAGGTGGTGTCACTGTCAGCGCCGATTTGGTACTCAAAAAAGCGAAGCCGAACTTTCAAGGTCAGGAATTTCCTGGCATGGTGAGAGTCCGTGTGGCAGACACTGGTATCGGTGTTTCTTTGGATAAACAAGATAAACTGTTTCAATTATTTTCTCAGGTGGATGGCTCACGCACTCGCCAGTATGGTGGCACAGGTTTAGGACTGGCAATATCTCAGAAGCTAGTGGAAGCAATGGGCGGCGAGGTACATTTTTATAGTCTGGGTGAAGGACTTGGTTCAACAGTGACATTTACAGTGCCACTATATCAACAGCCAGTCATGGTTTCGTCTAGTGATAGCGACTCAACAGATAATGCTGTTAGCGATAGTGGGGCATTTAGCTTGTCATGAGTTAGTCATTGGTCATTTGTCATCTGGAATATTGCCAATACTGGGTTTGGAGTTTTGAATTTTAAAGTTTTTTAGTAATTATTATTCAATAAAATAATTGAAGAAGAATTCAGAAGTCAGAATGGGCTAAACCCTAGCTATCCGCTAACAGGAGCGGAGCCGGAGACGCTCCGCCTCCGGTCAGAATAAATACTTCGGCTACGCTCAGTAACCATCAGTCGGGGATTCAGACCGGCGCAGGTCTTGTTGACCACCAAATCTACGATTTGGTGGGGGTGCAAAAACGCCGGTTATTCATCCGCCAGTCATACAGAATACCCAACTGAATTCTGAATTCTGTTCGATAACAAGATTGGGGATGGGAGATTGGAAAGAATTCCGTCCCTAGACCACAAAATTGTATAATTATGGGCTGGGTTGAAGAACAAAACACAACAAACGCCTAAATGTTGGCTTTTGCTCCGCTCTACTCAAATTTACAAAATAATAGATTTTTGACCCCTTTTTACGGTGACGTGTACTTAGGAGCATTAAATCCTGTCTTCCGTCAGACTGCAAAGCAGAACCTAAAAGCTAAAGTAAAGTAGGAGGGTCGCACGAAAACTTTGTTCAGACAAAATGGAAAATAAGATTTTGGATAATAGTTAACGAGTAATAGCGCATCTGGCACAGGAATAATTATTATTCAACGAAGAGGCAGGGGAAAGTGGGCAGGGAGCAGGGAGCAGGGGGAAATGACCCCTTTCTCCTGCCGTGGAGCAGAGCAGAACATGGGTCTGAGTCCCTACTTCTTATAAGTGGTTCTCGTGGATAGCGGGAAACTGGCGCAACATGTGGGGTCGAATCCCAACTCTTTTCTGTCCCCCCTGCTCCCTGCTCCCTTGCCTCTTTTTCAATGCCCCATGCCCCATGCCCCATTCCCAATGCCCACCATTAACTTAGCAGGTCTAAAACTATGGAACTCACAATTGACAACGTTGAAACAGTCTTAGATGAAATGCGCCCTTATCTCATGTCTGATGGCGGCAATGTGGAACTCGTAGAACTTGATGGGCCTGTTGTAAAACTGCGCCTGCAAGGTGCTTGTGGTTCTTGTCCCAGTTCTGCAATGACCCTGAGAATGGGTATTGAGCGCCGCCTGAAGGAAATGATTCCTGAAATTGCGGAAATTGAACAAGTGGTGTAAAAGTTAGGAGTTAGGAGTTAGGAGTTATGAGTTTTGAATCAACTCCTAACTCCTCATTCTTAACTCCTAACTATTGCTATGTCCCATCCTCTTTACATCGCTTTTATCTGGCATCAACATCAGCCTCTGTACAAATCTCCTGGTAGTGGGGTTTCGCTATCTCCGAGTCAGCAATACCGTCTACCTTGGGTACGTTTACATGGGACTAAAGATTATTTGGATTTGGTATTGCTCTTAGAGCGGTATCCTAAGTTGCACCAAACGGTGAATTTAGTTCCATCGCTGATATTACAACTCGAAGATTATATTGCTGGGACTGCTTTTGACCCTTACCTCACAGCCTGCTTGACACCGGATGAACAACTCACCCAGCAACAGCGCGAATTTATTATCCAACACTTTTTTGATGCCAATCACCATACGTTGATTGACCCACATCCCCGCTATAGCGAGTTGTATCAGCAAAGGCAGGAGAAGGGGCAAGCTTGGTGTTTAGCAAATTGGGAATTGCCAGATTATGGTGATTTGCTAGCTTGGCACAATTTGGCTTGGATCGATCCGCTATTTTGGGATGACCCGGAAATTGCTACTTGGTTAAAAAAGGGTCGGAATTTTACTTTAAGCGATCGCCAGCGCATTTATTCCAAACAACGAGAAATCCTCAGCCGCATCATCCCCCAACACCGCAAAATGCAGGAGGCGGGGCAGCTAGAAGTTACCACCACGCCCTACACCCACCCGATTTTACCCTTACTCGCTGATACTAACTCCGGTCGGGTAGCTGTGCCCAATATGACGCTACCTATGCAGCGCTTTCAGTGGGAAGAAGATATTCCCCGTCACTTACGGAAAGCTTGGAACTTTTATAAAGACCGCTTTGGACAGATACCTCGTGGTTTGTGGCCTTCGGAACAGTCAGTAAGTCCGGCGATCCTGCCACACATTATTAACCAAGGATTTAAGTGGATATGCTCAGATGAAGCTGTCTTGGGATGGACGCTGAAACACTTTTTTCATCGGGATGGGGCGGGGAATGTGCAGCAACCAGAACTGTTGTACCAACCCTATCGCCTGCAAACCGCAGAGGGTGATTTGTCAATTGTGTTTCGTGACCACAGATTATCAGATTTGATTGGCTTTACCTACAGTGCGATGCCAGCAAAAAAGGCAGCAGCAGACTTAGTAGGACATTTGCAAGCGATCGCCAAAATGCAAAGAGACAGTCACAGCGAACAACCTTGGCTAGTTACCATCGCCTTAGATGGCGAGAATTGCTGGGAATTTTATCCCGAAGACGGCAAACCCTTCTTAGAAGCTTTGTATCAAAGTTTGAGCGATGAACCCCACCTCAAACTCGTCACCGTCTCCGAATTTCTCGAAGAATTTCCCGCCACAGCCACCATTCCCGGAGGGCAACTACATAGTGGTTCTTGGGTGGATGGCAACTTCACCACTTGGATAGGCGATCGCGCCAAAAATCGGGCTTGGGATTACTTGACAGAAGCAAGGCTTGTGCTCGCAAGCCATCCCGAAGCAACGGAAGAAAACAACCCAGAAGCATGGGAAGCATTGTATGCCGCAGAGGGTTCAGACTGGTTTTGGTGGTTTGGTGCAGGACACTCCTCAAATCAGGATGCCATTTTTGACCAGTTGTTTCGAGAACACCTGTTTGGCATTTACAAAGCATTAAATGAACCTGTACCGCCTTATCTCAAGCAACCAGTGGAAATCCACGAAGCACAGGGAAGCCACACCCCACAAGGGTTTATTCATCCCGTTATCGATGGTAAGGGTGATGAGCAAGATTGGGACAAAGCTGGACGCATAGAAATCGGCGGGGCGCGGGGAACGATGCACAATAGCAGTGTCATCCAGCGACTTTGGTATGGGGTGGATCACCTCAATTTCTATTTGCGGCTGGACTTTAAAGGCGGCGTTGCACCAGGGGGGGATTTTCCCACAGAATTGAATTTACTGTGGTTCTATCCAGAAAAAACAATGGTTAATAGCCCAGTTCCTTTGGCAGATTTACCAGATGCAGCCCCACTTAATTATCTTTTCCACCATCTTCTAGAAGTTAATTTGCTGACGCAATCGATTCAGTTTCGGGAAGCTGGAGATAATTATCAATGGCATCCCCGTTTCAGTCGCGCTCAAGTAGCAATAAATAATTGTTTAGAGTTGGCCGTACCGTGGGCAGATTTGCAAGTTCCGCCAGATTATCCTCTGCGTCTGATTTTGGTACTTGCAGATGAAGGGCGTTTTTGCAATTACTTGCCAGAAAATGCTTTGATTCCTATTGAAGTGCCTTAGAACTCAATATGTTTTTAAATCTTTTCCCTCACCCCCAGCCCCTCTCCCATCTTTGGGAGAGGGGAGACATAACCTAGTTCCCCTTCTCCCAAAGATGGGAGAAGGGGTTAGGGGATGAGGGCTATCAAGGTTTTTGCACATTTGGGATGCTCCCAGCAGTTGCGTGGGCGGGTTCCCCGACTTGTAGCAACTGCCGTCAAACTGCCCGTAACACAGAGACAAGAGAGATTTTTGGAGTTACCTTGAAAGCGCTAGTTCTACAGAGGTTTATTTTTGCTTTTTGAATTTTTAACAGAAAAGTGGTGATGATTTAGCAAAGTTCCAGTAATGTTACTGTTATCAATGAATATTTGTCGTAAGATTAGAGACATTTCAGAGCAGATATCCTATACTAATGAATCGCTTTTCTCAGAAAATAACGAATTCTCAAGAGAGCATTTCACAGCAAACTCAACTTGGTCAGATGTGTGCTTCTAAGAGGCTATTTCGCGATCGCTATGAAATATTGCAAGTTCTAGGTAAAGGTGGTTTTGGCATCACTTTTTTAGCCAAAAATGCCGTATTACCTGGAAGTCCTCTGTGTGTCATTAAACAGCTTTGCCCGAAAGTGACTAGTCCCCAAAGTTGGCAAAAGGCATGTGCGCGTTTTGAAAAAGAAGCACGAACTTTAGGTCAACTCGGTAGTCATTCGCAAATTCCCATGCTGCTAGACTACTTTCAGGCGAATGGTGAGTTTTTTTTAATTCAAGAATACGTACCGGGTTTGACTTTAGCCCAAGAAGTGCGGCGAGGTGGGCCCAAAAGTGAAGCCTCAGTAAAACAGTTTTTACAGGAATTATTACCAGTATTACAGTATCTTCATAAACATCATGTAATTCATCGGGATATTAAGCCCCAGAATTTATTGCGGTGTGAGTATGACAGGCGGGTAGTGCTGATTGATTTTGGTGCGGTGAAAGAGCAATTAGTTGATGCTTGTGAAAACTCTACCAATCATGTTTTAAATACCAACTTTATTGGAACTAGGGGATTTGCGCCACCAGAACAGTTTTCTCTTCGTCCAGTTTATGCCAGTGATATTTATGCAATGGGTGTAACTTGTATTTATATGTTGACTGGTAAAAGTCCTTTAGAATTTGATTACCACCCAAATACTGGTGAGATATGCTGGCAAAATGAAGTAAATATTACCGATAGTTTCGCCAAAATTTTAGAAAAAATGGTGAAAATTACGTTAGACGATCGGTTTAAGACTGCCGATGAAGTAATAAAAGCTTTAAGTTACGAAAGCTATTTGCCGACTTTAGCTAACTGTCTAACTACCCAAAAATTAAATAATAAAAGTATTACACAATACGAAAACTATAACGAAACTCCTGATGTATACATGCCACCAGTTGCCAGAACTGCTAATGCTATTCGGAAATGGAGAGCGAGGCTTAAGTAAACAAGGTTATTAGTCATTTGTCATTTGTCATTTGTCATTTGTCATTGGCACTAATGGTAATGGACTAAGTAGGTTTGCGGCTATCCCTCTCACTTCTTGTTCGCGCAGCGTCTCGTAGAGAAGGGATGGGATTCAGTCCGATTTTCTTTGAAGCCTTATTTAGCTAAAGTATCAAATTAACAATTAATCATAGGCAATTTAAAATATAAAAAACAAATTTAGTAAGCATTGTGACTACATTTGATAGTCAGTGATGGTTAATTAATCAGGGTTTCACTTAATACTTAGTCAATTGTCGCTTGTCAATATACAAGCAAAATTACTAGGGGTAGCAGTTCAGAAAAATATTTCTATTCAGATTATTATATAATCGGAAGAATAATTAATTTTATGGCTCTCGTAGTTTTCCACAGATGAGGAAGACTAACTACTATTTACAAACGCTAACTATATTAAGTAATTCCCCAATTCCCAGCACAGGGTTTTCTACCACAAGTAAGCGAGAGTCAATTTTCTTAAGGGACAGTTCGGGGCAAACTTAGCCTAATTTGTTATGCAGTCGCGCCTGTCAGATAATGATCTGCTGCTTAAATCCCGATTGCCTAAATCCCCTGAATCCCAATGGAAAGAAGTTTTGCCAAAGTTGTAGCACCCCGTTGGTGTCACTTTTAAGAAATCGCTTCCGTGTCATCCGAGTCCTTTCAGATGAGGGGGGATTTGGCAGAACCTATCTATCAGAAGATGTCGATAAACTCAATGAACGTTGTGTTATCAAGCAATTAGCTCCAAAGTTCCAAGGAACTTGGTCGCAAAAAAAGGCGATGGAGTTGTTTGCCGAAGAAGCACAGCGACTACAAGACCTTGGGGAACATCCCCAAATTCCAACTTTAATAGCTTACTTTGAGCAAGACGGCTGCCTATATTTAGTGCAGCAGTTTATCAATGGCGATAATTTGTTAAAGGAGTTGCAACAGCGCAAGGGGTATAATGCTAGGGAAATTCAATCTATTTTGCTAGATTTATTGCCCATCTTAAAATTTATCCACGATCGCAAAGTCATTCATCGGGATATCAAACCAGAAAATATTATCCGCAATAAAAGTGATGGGCGATTGAGTCTGATTGATTTTGGTTCCTCAAAGCAATTCACCGCACAAGTTCAGCACAAATCTGGCACATCCATTGGTTCACATGGTTATTCTCCCCTAGAACAAATTAGAGATGGTAAAGCTTTCCCCGCCAGTGACTTGTTCGGTTTAGGCGCTACCTGCTTTCATCTGCTAACGGGAAATTCGCCTTTTCAGTTGTGGATGGAATCGGGGTACGCCTGGGTGAGTAATTGGCGGGAATATTTGCGGAGTCCATTAAATGCTGAGTTGGATTTTGTCATCGACAAGCTTTTAAAAAAAGATATCCATGAACGTTACCAGTCAGCCGATGAAATTCTCAAAGACTTAACTCCCAAACAACTCCTTGCCCTACCACCAGCCGGTAAGTCCTCTGGAAAAATCCCCGCAACTCAAGCCCCATCTTTACCAAAAAGTTATCCCTTACTGAGAACTTTAATTTTGGTAAGTGCTTTGATTCTGTTGTTCGGATTCCAAGAATCTTGGTATAAACATTTTCGTCGGATTCAAACCAGTTTAGTATCTAGGCTGAGTCAGCATAATAATTCTGGCAAAGATGACGTGCTTTTAGGTCAACCGTCAAAGATTACTTTGGGTAAGGTTTCCTTAGCTAACACCCTCCAAGGACATGAAAACTCGGTTTTATCCGTCGCCATCAGCCCCGATGGTAAAACCATTGCCAGCAGTGGGGCCGATCGCACAATCAAACTTTGGAATCTCGCCACTGGAAAAGAAATATCGTCACTTAACGCTTATTCTCGGCAGGTGAATACGGTAGTAATTAGCCCAGATGGTAAAACTCTGGTAAGTGGTAGTGATGACAGCACCATCAAAATTTGGAATCTCGCAACCGGAAAACAAATTCGGACTTTAGAAGGGCATTCTGACTCAGTTCGCGCCCTAGCGATCAGCGCTGATAGTGAGACTCTGGTAAGTGGTAGTGATGACAACACCATTAAAATTTGGGATTTAGCCACAGGAGAGCAAATTCGGACACTGGTAGGGCATACATTCTGGGTGCGATCGCTAGCCATCAGTCCCGATAGTGTGATTCTTGCTAGTGGCAGTTTTGACAAGACGATCAAAATCTGGAATCTCACAAAAGGGTACTCAATCCGCACATTAGAGGGAAATTATCAAACAGTAACATCTGTAGCTATTAGTCCAGATGGGAAAATTTTAGCCAGTGCTAGCCGCGATCGCACCATCAAACTTTGGGATCTACTAACGGGAAAAGAAATTCGCACACTGGCAGGACACGCCAACACAGTCACAACCGTAGCCTTCAGTGCCGATGGTAAAATGATTGCTAGTGGTAGCCGCGATCGCGCCATCAAACTCTGGAATTCAGCCACAGGAGAAGAAATTCTCACCCTTAAAGGGCATACCAACACTGTGACATCCGTAGCCTTCAGTCCTGATAGTAAAACCCTTGTCAGTGGTAGTGAAGACAACACCATTAAGATTTGGCAGTTGTCTCAGTAAAAATCTCTCCCCTACTAGAATGTCCCTCTCCGACTCGGAAAGGGACAGATTTTGCGTATTAAAACCAGGGAGAGGTTTTTTTATCAGAAGATAGTCAATCTATATTTACCGTGTTCCTGTGGATTTTTGGAACTAACAACTATATAGTAAGTGTCATCTTCAGGCAACCTAGCTCGGTCAATTAAAGAACTGTACGTGCCAGCTTTATCTTTGTCTCTATCTATAGCGATCGTCTGTCCTTTTGAATTTAGCAAAGCTACGTAAGGAGAAAATTCTTCATCAACACTATCTACACGAATACTTACAAGCTGATTTTTTCTTCCTTGGAAATTAGAAACATTGTAAGCGCCTCCATTTTGTTTCAAGGTTGAGCTATTGGCGCTTAGTTGGCCTGCTTCATCTAAAGTATAGCTAGCTCTGTCATTCCTCAGAGCCAAACTATAGCGACCTATCTCACCGGGATCTCGGCTAGTAACTGCAATTTTGTAAATGCCATTTTTAGGCAGCCGCGCAAAAACGAAGGCATCATCCCCATCACTGCTTTTTTCTAAAGTGCCTTTTTTGACGATGATATTATCATCAGGATCGTGCAGAAACAACAAAGGATTTAAACTCAAGTTATTTGATCTGCGTGTATCTTTACTACCAACAAGCCTCATCTGGACTAATTGATTTTCTCTACCTTCAAACTCATAGAAATGAAAATATCTACCTTGAGATTGAAAGTCACTCTTACTCAGAATCCCCAATGCGACATCTACAAAGTTAATCTCTTTGTAAGTAGGTGTCACAGGTTGAGAAACTGCTGGACGGTCGATATTTTGGTTGCCACTTCTAGCTACATTAGAACTTGGCTTGCGAACTCTCCCGGAGCCAGTATTAGAACGATTAGTATTTGAATTAGAACCGCTACCCCCAGACGATCTAGATGCACTACTATTGGAACGATTAGAATTTGAGTTAGAAGCCCTACGTCTAGATGGTCTAGAAGTAGAGTCATCATTTGAAGCGTTCGAGGTTGGCTGGGAAGTTTCTGTATTAGAAGACATAGGACGAGTCTGTATTGGCGAATCAATAGATGTCTTCTTTCTTGGAGATATTGTTGCTTGAGAAGCAGGAAGTTGCTCAATTCCTTTTTTTACTGCTTCTGGTTGTCTCTCATCTGGTGATTTGGCAATTATGAAGCCTTGAGAATGTTGAGGTTTTCCCAAAGCATTTATAGGTAGCACATTGCTCGCGATCAACAAACTACTACCTAATGAACAAATTAAAATGCGGCTTAATTTGTGGCGATAGTTTTTGGTTTCTAGTAGCATAATTACGCTCCTAATTTTGCGGATGATTTCGTATTTAACAGATAGACAAATTTGAAATCGAAAAGTTTATATTCCTATTGAGACTCATAATACACTGTGGTGGAACTTTGCCTACCATCTCAAACAAGAGGATTTTGCCCTAAGTCTTGTTTGATATGGTAGCTATATTTTTACCAAGCTGTACTAGAGTGAATATTAATTTTGTAAGTATATACTGAGCTACAAGCTGAAATTGCTGCTTTTCGGATTTTTGCTGAGATATTTTTGCCAAACTGAGCCAGATACTACCAGACTACTAAATCGAGAAGGCATATTGTTGTGCCCCTTGAGAAAAATCACACATCGCGCTAGTCTTCATTGACATGACTGCACGCTGTAACATTAGGCGATGACAAATCAATTTTCTCCGAAAATTCCCTCTTGCACTTGGAGCCGTCCTATCGGTTTAGCCTGGGACAAACCTTATACCGTTCGCTACGCAAGTAATATCGATGATGGTCCTTGGCATGGTATGCCTTTAGGTGGCTTTGGTGCAGGTTGCATCGGTCGTTCTTCACGGGGAGATTTTAACCTGTGGCACATCGACGGCGGTGAGCATACCTTCAAAAACGTCCCTGCTTGTCAATTCAGTGTATTTGAATCCAATGGCACATCTTCCCAAGCCTACGCTTTATCTACCCAAGGGCCTGATGATGGCACTCTTAAAGCTTGGCAGTGGTATCCGATTCCCAGCACAGAGGGAACAGGTAATTATCACGCGCTATACCCACGTAGCTGGTTTGTGTATGAAAATGTATTCCAAGCACAGTTGACTTGTGAGCAATTTTCCCCAGTCTGGGCAGGTAATTATCAAGAAACTAGCTACCCTGTGGCAATATTCCTCTGGAATGCCCACAACCCCACAGATACACCAATTACTCTCAGCATTATGCTCACTTGGCAAAATATGGTGGGCTGGTTTACAAATGCCCTCAAATCTCCCCAAGTGCGGGTGCGTGATGATGGTAGTCCGGTTTATGAATACCAACCGCGTTGGGGCGAAAGTCAAGGAAACTATAACCAAACAGTGGAAAATACACAACAGTTTGGCTGTCTTTTAAGTCGGGTTGGTAGTGATGCTTTGCAAGAAGGAGATGGAACTTGGTGTATTGCGACACTGAAACATCCCCAAGTGGAAGTATTTCATCACAATCGCTGGAATCCTGAAGGAACTGGTGATGAGGTGTGGCAAAGCTTTGCGAAAGATGGTTCTTTGCTCAATTATATAGATGCAAATCCACTAGCAGAAGGTGAACAGTTAGGGGCTGCGATGGCTACGCCGGCCGCAGGCATCGCACTTCGTTTCACTCTCCAACCAGGCGAAACTCTCGAAATCCCCTTTGTCCTCGCTTGGGATTTGCCCATTACAGAATTTGCCGCCGGAGTCGACTATTATCGCAGATATACAGACTTTTTTGATAGAAGTGGAAATAATGCTTGGGCGATCGCATCTACTGCTCTCCAAGAATATCAAACCTGGCGATCGCAAATTCAAACTTGGCAACAACCCATTCTCGACCGGGAAGATTTGCCCAACTGGTTTAAAATGGCTCTATTTAATGAGCTTTATGACCTCACTAGCGGCGGTACTCTCTGGAGTGCAGCATCAGAACTTGACCCCATCGGTCAGTTTGCGGTGCTGGAGTGCCTAGATTATCGGTGGTATGAAAGTCTAGATGTGCGGTTATACGGCTCTTTTGCCCTACTGATGCTGTTTCCCGAACTGGAGAAGTCGGTGATGAGGGCATTTGCACGGGCGATTCCTCAAGGTGATGATACACCCCGAATCATCGGCTATTACATGACAATCAAAGCTGAAAGTCCGATTGCAGTTCGCAAAGTCGCTGGTGCAACACCCCACGATTTAGGCGCACCGAATGAACACGTCTGGCAGAAAACCAATTACACCAGTTATCAAGACTGTAACTTGTGGAAAGATTTAGGTAGTGATTTTGTCTTGCAAGTATACCGCGATTTTATGCTGACGGGTGCTGACGATGTAGAATTCTTAGCAGATTGTTGGAATGCGATCGTTCAAACCCTCGACTACCTCAAAACCTTTGACCTTGATGGTGATGGAATTCCTGAAAATTCTGGTGCGCCTGACCAAACCTTTGATGATTGGCGGTTACAAGGAGTCAGCGCCTATTGTGGTGGATTGTGGTTAGCAGCGCTAGAGGCTGCGATCGCAATTAGCGATATTCTATTAACTCACAAACTTGGCGATCTTGGCGGCTTGGCGGTTCAAAAATCCATTTATGAAACTTGGTTAAAACAATCCCTTCCTATCTACCAAGAAAAACTCTGGAATGGGCAATACTACAAACTTGATAGTGAAAGTGGCTCCGATGTAGTCATGGCAGATCAATTGTGCGGACAGTTCTACGCCCGACTCCTGGACTTACCTGATATTGTACCGAGCGATCGCGCCCTTTCTGCCCTGAAAACTGTTTATGATGCCTGCTTTTTGAAATTCTGCAATGGAGAGTTTGGTGCTGCCAATGGTGTTCGTCCTGACGGTTCACCAGAAAACCCTAAAGCTACTCATCCCCTAGAAGTTTGGACAGGGATAAACTTTGGGCTAGCGGCTTTTCTTGTGCAAATGGGAATGAAAGATGAAGCGTTGAGATTAACACAGGCTGTAGTCCAGCAAATTTATGAAAATGGTCTACAATTTCGCACCCCCGAAGCTATCACCGCAGCTGGCACTTTCCGCGCTAGCACATACTTACGGGCAATGGCAGTCTGGGGAATTTACTTAGTTATTAATTGATTAGCGATCAAAACGGTTCTCATACCCCAATACAGTTCAGTTAAGCATTTCTTTCTTTTCTTCCTTCGCGTTCTTCGTGTCTTCGCGGTTCGTTAAAAAAATTCAGCTTGACAAAGAGTAAAGCCTTAACTGAACTGTATTGGCTTTGAATCGTACTTCCCTTCCCTTCAAGAGAAGGGACTGGGGTTTAAGTCTGTATTCCATGCAATTGAGAACTGCTATCGTATATGCGTTGCCAGAATTAGTCTGTCTTTATGTGAGAAAGCAGAGCTTAAATTTGTGATTTTATTTTCCGAGTGTTTCCGGAAGCAAAGGAAAATTTCAGTAATGGTAAGAGTTGAAGCATAGAGAATTCCAGACTCCTCTATGCCGACTATATCTTTGTTCTAGACCGAGGTATTCTTGTTGAGCAAAGTACTTATAACAAACTCATGGCAATTGGTGGTTTTTACTAGCATTTAGCCCAAGTGCCATAGCATCCGTAATCTCTACTTGAGAAATCTTTTAAAGATAAAGACACATAGAAGATACTGCTGAATAATGGCAATATTCTATATTAGAAAATCTAATATTTTAAAAATTTAACCTACTACATATTTTTTCTTCAAAGCATCCTACTATGTTTTACTTTATTCAATTGATAATAATTAAAACTAGTTGTCTATAATGCTAACCCAGTATTATTTTTCAAAACTAGGCTAGCTGTTATTACTAGCTAATAATCGTAGATTGGGTTGAGAAACGAAACCCAACATTTTTCTGGGTTTGTTGGGTTTCACTTCGTTCAACCGAACCTACGCAGTTTCAGAGTTTTGGCTCTAACTGAACCGTATTGGCTAATAATCATGAAATATTCACGATCGGTTTACAGCGATTTTATTTAGATCCGTTGAAGATGTAGTTCTTGTAAATCAAGAAACATCAGAATAATAAATATCATTATCTAATTGAACTTATTAATAAAATATGCTCAATGCTATGGCTGCAAACGCTTTTTAGTCTTTAGCAGTTACTATTTTTAGAAGTTGTTTTACATTATAGTTAATGGTAGTATTTTCTAGCGACTCGACAATAATAAAGTGTTTAAATTGAGATTGTATGAGGGGTCACACCCCTCAGAAATTAGCGAAAGGAGGACAAAATTAAAAGTTGCACAATCCGCAAGTACGTATCGAAATAGATTCAGTAAATTTAACTTAAAAATCTACTAACTTAGTAGATGACATCAACGACAAAAAATAGTATATATACGAATGACGTTGTTAAAGCTCAAAGATAAATAAATTTTTCCACTACTCGAAAAAATATGAAAAGTTGCCGGAAATTGCTTAATTAACCAGTAGTAAGAAATACAGGCGTTTTAACAGAGAAAATTTATTGAATTAGGAGTCAATAAAGTTTCAAAGGATAAAACTGCATCTACCAAGAGCTACGCCTAGACTTTTGTCCTACCAGTCAAATGAAAAGACAAAAGATAAATTTTTACCTTTCACTTACTAACAAGTAAAAGCTACAGTTTCCTCAATTCATCGGAGGAATCTGGATAATTAGGAATGAGCAGCCAACAAACTTAGTTAAAAACTTGATTGTTGTTAGTTCATGAAAAGAATCATCAGGTCAAATGCAGTCGAAACCTCAAGCCAAGGGGACAGTTCAGCAATGAATCAATATAATTTGTATCCCTACTACAAGCTAGCTCTTGCCAAAACTAGTTTAATAGGGGAGTTATCAGCCAAAATCACTAAAACTCTGCTTAACAGCGCCAAGGTAAAGCTCAAACAGCAGAGAAGTTTCAGTCTGTATCTTTACCGCTCAAAGCTGCGGGAGCTAATCAGAGTTTGGGAAAGTTATGTACGCATCTGTTGATAGATGGATTTTTAGCCCTCGTCAACATCCAACATCGCCAAATTGCTGATAATTTCCCGAAAGCGATTCAATAACTGCAAAAAGGTTAGTGCAGTTTGTAAACCTCAATTGAAACGCCAACCATCGCAGAAACCGAACTAGTTTACTTCATCCAAGATAATTAAACACTATGATGAATCAAGACATTGCTGGTATTAGTAGTAACTTAGATACAACAGTGAAGGCTCAACAATTTGACAAAGTAGTTGAAGCAATTATTGCTGGAAAGTACTCCTGGGCATGTGTTTTAATGCTACGTTTTACTGGTTATAATCCTCTTCATTACATTCCGTACCGTACCTACAACCGATTGCTGAAAGAAAACTCTCAAACTAACAGAACAAAACAACAGCAAAGTGAAAATCTAAAAATGCTGAAACAGGCGAATGATTCAAGACCTGCATATCTTGAAGTAGTTGGAAAACAAAAAACAGAAATCCGTGGTGTTAGTTTAGACCAGAAATTGGGATAGCCAATTAACGAACATTAATCAAGGAAATCGCCATTAACTCAAGATATGTCCTTGAAACGCTGTGGAGTCAATTAAAAAAAATTTGCAATCAAGAGATTCTGCCCTAGAGTTGATTGAGTATCTGAGAGCCTGCCATGCTAATTTAAAATTGATCGCATGGTAGGTTTTCGATCGTAGTGATTAATCTGATATTTTTTTGTAAAAATCTGCCAAAATGGCAAATATATACTGACGACATTGGTAAACTAATAACAACCACAATTTCAACCAAAATAGAGGTGATTCACAGCAAGCAAGTTAATTTAAAAAATAAAATCAATGATTAGTTCTGACTATGAAATAAATCAAACTGATTACAAAAGTAGTCAGCATTTTATGGAGTAAATAACTCCTATACCAAGGCTAATGATGCAACCGTTGCTCCTGGTGGTTCTTTTTCTGAGGAAGTCTGAGCAAAGAGAATTTGGGGAGGTGGATTCCCCCAATCCAAATTTTACACAGCTTTCATCGACTGCAGACGATGCGAGTAATGCTTATAAAACTTCCTATCTTGTGGTTGGTGTTGCTTTATTAAATAAAGCAAACGCTTAACACCAACAACAGGAACGGAAACAGAAAAGTTACGGTGAAATCATTGTCGTGGCTGGTGGAACTAGCTAGTAGGTCATACGCTTCTCTTTCAAGTATTGTAATCCTAGTTCTCCCAACCTGGATTATCATGCTTTCTAAATTTTCAATTTATATAGTAAATACTGGAAGTTCAAAACTTGAAGAGCTTTCAGTATTTTTTTGTGTAAATATAGCGCTTCTCATCTGGATGGAATACACTCTGACCTCTCTTCCATTCCTCTCTCCTAAAAGGAGAGAGGCTTTGAATATTGCTCCCCTTCCCTTGTAGGGAAGGGGCTGGGGGTTAGGTCTGTATTTCATGCAATTGAGAACCGCTATAAAAATAGGGTGAGCAATTTGCCCACCCTATTTTTTGTAGAGAATGGTTAATCCAATAATGAATTAAACCTTGGCTAATTCTGGGGTAGGACGCTTGCTGTTGCGAATCGATGTAATAGCCTCAGCATAATCCTTGGTATTAAATACAGCTGAACCGGCCACAATTGCATTAGCTCCAGCTTCCAAAACTTGCCAAGTATTATTTGCCTTCAGCCCTCCATCCACTTCAATCCAAGGGTCAAGACCGCGTTCATCACACATTTGACGCAGCTTGCGGATTTTGGGTAACACACCAGGGATAAAGCTTTGACCACCAAAACCAGGGTTGACGCTCATAATCAGTACTAAATCGCACAAATCTAGAACATATTCAATTAGCTCTAGAGGACTACCAGGATTAAGTACAACTCCAGCTTTCTTACCAAGCTCTTTAATTTGCCCCAAGGTACGGTGCAGATGTGGAGAAGCATTATGTTCGCAGTGTACGGAGATAATATCAGCACCCGCCTTAGCAAATCCTTCTACATACTTTTCTGGCTCCACAATCATCAAGTGGACATCCAGTGGTTTAGTTGTAATCGGACGAATCGCCTCCACAATCAGAGGGCCTATCGTAATATTAGGTACAAAACGACCGTCCATTACATCAACATGAATCCAATCTGCTCCGGCTGCGTCTACGGCGCGAATTTCGTCACCAAGACGACTAAAATCGGCTGATAGGATAGATGGAGAAATTACAATGGGCTTTTGAGATAGGTTTTGGGTCATGGCTAGTGGGTTTTTAAGCGTCTTCGTCTGTAAGCATTGTAACAAAACATCGAGCAAGACTTATAATTTTGGATTTTAGATTTTAGATTTTTCCTTCAATCCCAAATCCAAAATTCAAAATCTAAAATTGAATGACCAATGACAAATAACAAATGACTAAAAAACTAACCTGGATAATTTGGGGATTAAGCGCTTCTTGTCTGAGTGCGCCGGTAATTGCTTCAGCTTTAGAATCTGCTTTGGGAACTAACGGTATTGATGCTCTGAAGCTACACCAAGCTCCTTATAATTTAATCGGTCGTAAGATTGCTATTGGTCAAGTGGAAATTGGTCGGCCGGGAATGTTTGGGTGGGATAAGGCGGTGTCTAAAAATCGCGCCATATCTTTAGCGGGAGTATTCTTACGCAATGGGCCAGCTAAGTCTAATACCGGTGTTGACCCCCACGCTTACAATGTTGCTGGTGTGATGGTAAGTCGAGACAAAGCTTTGCCGGGAATTGCTCCAGGAGCGAGATTGTATTCGTCTGCGGTGGGTTCAACTAAAAGCATGGGTCAGCCAGAAGAGTGTTTATCGGCACAGCACATAGCGCTACAGAATGGTGGCGATGTTCGTGCCATTAATTTTAGCTTTGGTGAACCTTTAAGCCGCGATCCTAGACCAGAGGCTGTTTTAGACGGTAACGCTTTACTAACTTTATGTGTTGACTGGTCTAGCCGTGTTCATGATGTTTTGTATGCGATCGCAGGCAACCAGGGTAAAGGCGGTATTCCTATTCCTACAGACAATTTTAACGGAATGAATGTGGCTTTTTCATCCCGCCGTGGGGGAGTTTTTAACAAAGTAGATGTGGCTAATCTAGCGGGTGCTAACCAAGGAGTGAGTGGAAGGCTAGCTGGAAGGGAATTTGATCTTGGTGGCCGCCGCGCTATCAGCTTAGTTGCTCCTGGGAATAATATTCCTTTGCTGAATCCAGATGGCAAATTGAACAAGGTTACAGGTACTAGTTTTGCAGCGCCTCAAATTACGGCTACTGTTGCTCTCTTACAAGAATTTGCTGACCGACAGATACGCACAAAACAACCCCACTGGAGCATTGATTCTCGGCATCATCAAGTAATGAAAGCTGTCTTGCTGAATTCAGCAGACAAAATCCAAGATAGTGGCGATGGCTTGCAGTTGGGAATGAGCCGGACGCTAATTGATAAACAAAATCAAAACTGGCTAGATTCTGATGCTTATAAAGATCCCAAGATTCCCTTGGATGCTCAAATGGGAGCAGGTCATTTAAATACATTTCGCGCTTATCAGCAATTGAGTGCTGGTCAATGGCAGCCATCAGCTACGGTGTCAGCTATTGGTTGGGATTATCACAAAGTTGATGTTGGAGCGTCTGTTGACTATGTGTTAGCAAAACCGTTAAAGCAGGGGAGTTTTGTTGCTGTCACCCTAAGTTGGGATCGATTGGTAGAACTCAACGATAAAAATAAAAACCAACAATATGACGCGGGCGAAAATTTTCGCGATCGCGGCTTAAATAATCTCGACCTATACTTAGTAAAAGCTGATGCCCAAAATTCTGATGCTGGTGCTGTTTGCTCTTCAATCAGCCAAATCGATAGTGTAGAACATATTTTCTGCCCCATTCCTGCTACTGGCAATTACAAAATCCGCGTCCAGTTTCGTCAAAAGCTCAATGAAGCGACTCAACCCTATAGTTTAGCTTGGTGGAGTGTACCCATCAATTAAAATAGGGTAACAACTATTTTTATCTGTGTCAATTTACAGGATTTTCATCTATTTGAACAACACTCTCCTATCGGAGCGCATAGGCGTGCGTCACTATGAAAGTTCTGTATTTCATGCAACTAATAAATGTTACTTCTATCTCAGTACTTCCGAAAACAATAGCCGAAAAAAAATTTTCAGGTAGGGGTAATTCATGAATTACCCCTACCGCCTGTGGTTTTATGTAAATCCTATATCTATAAAAACCCGTAGGAGTAGTTATTTTATGTTTAGGTAGTCTACAATACTGTTATTAATAAATAAAAAAGTTCCTCAAAATAGAGATTCTTCATAATTCATCTGCATAGCCGCCTCAAGTAAGAATTAGCAGCTTTAATAAGTTGTGTTTAATTCCTCTGAGTCTGAGCTATTAACTTGCTGTTACAAAAACTGTAACAGTCTCATTTTCTATTGAAGCAAATGCAATAGTTAATCATTGACACAGTATCTGCGTCAACTTATCAGCACAGATCGGGAATCTTTGGCAAGTGAGGTAGCAGAATGAATCGGCAAAAATTTAGTGATGCAAAAGAGAATTTTCTGCAAAGACGTTATGGTGTAAGTCTGGGCAGACGTTATGCTTTGGCAGCTGCAAGTGTTGTTCTATTCAGTGTATTAGGTTGTTCTCAAGTCGAGAGTAACAAAAGTGCCCTGGCCCAATCTAGTTTACCTCAGCCAGAAACTCCATTGCAAAAAAAAACAGTCAACCCTGATACAAGAATAGTTGAGTCTAGCAATAAGTTTGGCTTTAAACTCTTTTCAGAAGTTCTGAAAGATGATAAAGGTGAGAATAATGTTTTTATCTCACCTTCGAGTGTTGCGATCGCTCTAGCCATGACCTACAACGGCGCTAGCGGCTCAACTCAACAAGCAATGGCAAAAACCCTGGAATTACAGGGAATGAATCTACCAGAAATCAACTCTTCTTACGCGGCGGTATTAAAGCAGCTTTTAGAAAATCCAGATGCGAAAGTCCAACTGAGTATTGCTAACTCGCTTTGGGCAAATCAAGATGTTAGCTTTGCACCAGACTTTCTCAAGAGAACCCAGGATTTCTATCAAGCTAAAGTCAGCAATTTAAACTTTAAAGATGCCGCCGCATCTAGTATTATCAATAACTGGGTAAAAGAAAATACTAAGGGTAAAATAACTAAAATAGTTGAAAGTATTGAACCAGATCAAGTGTTGTTTCTGATTAATGCCATATATTTTAAAGGTAATTGGAGTAACGAATTTGACAAAGGTAAAACTGCTCAATATCCTTTTTACATAACACCTGGCAGACGAAAGCAACACCCAATGATGTCACAAGAAGGTGACTATAAATACTATGAAAGCGAACAATTTCAGGCAGTTAGTTTACCTTACGGTAAAGATGGGAAAATCAGTTTTTATATCTTCCTACCCAAACAGAACTCTAATCTCAAAGCCTTTTATCAGAACTTGAATATTGAAAACTGGGAAAAATGGATGACTCAGTTCAACAAACAAAAAGGATTTATTCGTCTACCTCGCTTCAAAACAGATTACGAAGTTACACTCAATGATGCCTTGAAAAGTTTAGGCATGGAAGAGGCTTTCAGCAGCAAAGCCAATTTTTCTGGCATGGGTAAAAATTTTGCCATTAGCCAAGTTAAGCATAAAACTTTTGTCGAAGTGAATGAAGAAGGCACCGAAGCGGCTGCGGCTACTTCTGTGGGAATAGTAACAACATCTTTGAGACAAGAACCAGAACCATTCAAGATGATTGTTGACCGTCCCTTTTTTAGTGCTATTAGGGATAATCAGACGGGAAACGTTTTGTTTATGGGTTCCATCATTGAGCCACAATGAGGAGGCAGGAAACCTCCTGCCTCCTTAAGGTAATGTCGCTTCAGAAATACTCAGAGTGTTTTTGGCGTTTGCTTTCGAGGACTCGTTGGCTGCAACGGGTACAGTTATCTCTCCCGTGCCGCTATCGTTTGTCTCGCCACCAGGACGCAACGCACTTAAAGCGGTTTTAATCACAACAGCTGTGGGTACTGCCACAATTACACCCAAAAGTCCGCCAATTCTTGCCCCTGTTAAAACTGAAATTAAAATCCAAACTGGATTTAAACCAGTAAAACTGCCTAAAATTCGGGGGGCAATTAAGTTTTCGAGAATTTGCTGTACGATTACTGCTGCTATCAAAACTCTCACACCCATTGAGAAATCTTGCAGTGCTACCAATAGTGTAGTCAGAGCGATGCCCACAGAACCACCAAAGGGGACGAGAGCCATTAGACCAATAGTTAGCCCAAATAGCAGTCCAAATGGTACTTTCAGCCACAAAAAGGTAGGAATGAGGGCTGATGCCATGCAGGTAGATAAAATCAACTGGGTGATAAAGAAATTTTGAAAGCTCAGGCGGACTGTTTTAGAGAAAGGATCGCGAAATTTAGAGGGTAGCCATTCTACTAAACTTTCCCAGAGTTCACTCCCATGCTGTAAAAGGTAGAAAGTCAAAACCATCGTCAAGAGGATATCTAGAAGACTAGTGACTGTAACTACTGCCAGATTTAAAACTTGTCCAGCGATCGCTTGTAATTGTCCCTTGACGCGATCGTTGATTTGTACCACTAGAGCATCGAGGTTAATCGGTAAGCCAAAAGTCTCCGCTTTTTCGTTTAATATCATTAGCTGAGAGCGTCCAGAGTCGATCAACTCTGGCAACCGAGCCACCAGTTGTTGAGCTTGGGTAAGGGCCAACGGCACAAGCGTTACCCCCAACGCCAATAAAATCGATAAAGCCAAGAGAAATACTAGGATAGCAACTTGCTCTCGTTTAGCACCATGATGTTCCATCCAACTCACGGGGTAGTTGAGCAGAAATGCTAAAACTGAGGCTCCGACTAAAATGACTATGAGAGAATGGAAATAATTGAAAAATACCGAAAGTGCCCAACCATTTAGAACTAGCAGTGGAACGAATAACGCGATCGCCCCGATTCGCGCTATTGGTGTGAATGTTTGCCACCAGTCGAGTAGCTTGCGTGTCTGCATTTTGAGCTAATTGCGGGATAGAACTAAGTTAAATCTTTCTTTACAGCTTATTATCTCTAACTATATGAGTCTTATTCATCCTTCTAGTTTAGGAGTTATATTAACCCCAATGAAGAATTTTGAATCGAAAGAGAATAGGGAGTGGGGAATGGGGAGTGGGGAGTGGGGAGCAGGGGAGCAGGGGAGCAGGGGAGCAGGGGAGCAGGGGGAGCAGGGGAGCATACTTCGACTACGCTCAGTAACCGGGGGAGCAGGGGAGC
>NZ_JABXKH010000104.1 GCF_017115105.1 Nostoc sp. NMS2 | reverse complement strand
AATTGCCATATTCTTTACCCTGTAGCTCTTTCAGGCTATTTTGTCTCCCCCCAAGCAGTAACATTCACATTAATATTCCCCGCATCTCCCCGCGCTGCTGGTTGGGTAGTAGATGCTTCACTAGTAGTGCTTACTAGTTGCCCGCCATCAATTAGTGATAGAGTCGCAGCATTGATGTCGATATTACCACCTTTACCAACACCTCCTGGTTCCACTGTGCTGAAGATGGAAGCATCTACAAGGGTAACAGCATTTTTTGCACTCACTGTGATATTTCCTGCATTCCCTTGTCCAGATGTTGAAGTTTGAAGTTGAGCTTTGTCTTGTAACGAAAAGGAACCAGAATCGATTGTAATATTACCCCCATTAGCAACTGCATTTGTTTCAACATTGCTAAAAATCGCACTATCGCCAGCAATATCAACAGTGCCAGCAACATTAATATTGATATTCTCTGCATTGCCTTGTCCAAGGGTTGAGGCATTAAGTAGAGCGCCTTCTTGTAACAAAAGAGAGCCAGAATCAATAGTAATCTTACCCCCACTACCTTGTGAACCCAAACGCACAAGATTAAGAACTCCGCTTCCACCAGCAACTCTAATTTCCCCAGTAGCATTCAGTGTAATATTTCCTGCAACAGTTTCAGATGTCCCCAAATCTTGCCCAATACCAGCACTTAGGACAGTTCCTTCTAAAATCTCTATATTTTTGGCATTTACTCCAATATCACCGCCACCAGCGCCTTCTACATATATCGCAGCTTGATTCGTAAGGGACACCGAAGTTCGCGCAATATTCTCAGGAAATTTCAAACTGAGATTATCACCATCTAAACCCAATGCTACAGTACCAGGTTCGCCTAACCCTCCTAACTCAATTCGTCCACCATAAGCATTTAATTCTCCACCATCCATGCTGACATTACCACCTACCAGCAGTAAACTTTTACCATCTGGTACTCGTAAACCAAATGCACTAAAGCCTGCTGGATCTGTTTCTGCAAATGCAACTGAATTATTTTGAATTGCTGCGTCTTGATTAATCTGATTAAACAGCAATGCTGAAGGATTAATAGTCAACAACGGCGAAGGGATATTTTTCTCAGTAGCACTAAAAAATCCGATATTTCCAAATTGCAGTGCATTCGCTGTAGTCGCCACAAACGAACCACCAACATTTAACTGAGCATTCTGACCAAATACAATTCCATTGGGATTAATCAAAAACAAATTAGCTGTGCCATTAGCACGAATTATCCCATCAATATTAGAGACTGATCCACCTGTTATCCGACTAATAATATTCTGAATATCCGCAGCATTATTAAACAAAGCAGCGCCGTTAGTTGGGACAGAAAAATCTCGAAAGCTGTGGAACAAGTTGCCACCTGCTTGAGTTCCTCCTTCAATGATGCTGTTGTTCCCTTCTAACTTGACACTAGAGTTATTAGGCAAAGTGCCATCCGGAATAATTTGGGCAAAAGCGCAATTTGTACTCCCAATACTTGAACCACATATTGCAATTCCGAAAAACCAGCCCCAACGAATACTCATCTTAAACATTGCACCTCTTTAAGCAAACAGCAGTTGCGAAACTTTTGGTTATGTCACACTACGTTAGGGTCGAATGACAGGTCGCCCTGTCATCCTCCCTTTCAAAACCGTGCTTGAAACTTTCGTCTCACACGGCTCCTCTTTATAACCTAGCGTTTTGTCATTTGCACCAGTCGGTCATGATTTGTTTTAGTATCATGACAGTGCCTATGAAGTGCTTGCAGATTTTTGTATTCATCTTTTCCACATTGAGATATGGGGATTATGTGGTCAATTTCTATCAAGTCACCATCATAGAAATAGAGGTTACAGTATTCACACTTTCCTTTCTGCTTTTGTAGTAAGTTGGCTAACCTGCTTGAGATTAAGGGATGTTTTCCCATTCGAGATGCCCAATAGATATAATCTCCGTCGTATGGGCTTTTTTGACCTTTTACTTTTATATGGATTTTTGTTTTGGTATCTATATATTTGGCTAGAACCAATCCATTAACAGTACTGAATCTCCAATTTTCGTTTCCTATCCTCTTCCAATATTTTGGGAATACCCTGTATTTATTGGTTTTCGGACAGGCACGAAGCGCCCAACTTCTGAGTTTTTGCCAGGAAAGAAAGTCCATTTTATTGAATGTCTTGCTGGCAAATATGGTGCTGTAATAATTTGACCATCCTCTTATAATCGGATTTAATTCAAGAATTAAGTCCACTTGACTTCCTGATGTGTGCCTTTTTATTACCTCACCAATTTTCTTTTGGTGTTGTTTTTGTTTATCTCTGCTAGGTTCTATCTGCGTGGTGAACCCTAATGGTTTTCCATTAGAGCTTTTAGATGACCGGTATTTACCCGTTTCAAATTGGCGTATGGTGAATCCTAGAAAGTCAAATCCCGTGTTCCCTTCAAACTCATTAAGAGTATGGGAGATTTTAGTT
Organism: Nostoc sp. NMS2; assembly: GCF_017115105.1. GTDB lineage: Bacteria > Cyanobacteriota > Cyanobacteriia > Cyanobacteriales > Nostocaceae > Nostoc. The sequence continues at coordinate 24,629 of NZ_JABXKH010000104.1, read as the reverse complement.
TTACTTGGTTTTAATTCTAGACCCATTTGGGTTAACCATTCAGATATAGCTTCTTTGCACTCTTTGATAATTTCAACATCATTATGAAGAACTACAAAATCATCCGCATATCTTATGACTGCTGGTACTATTCGTATTATTTCCTTACCTTTCCATTTCTGGGGAAATCTCTTGGTTATTAGTTCTTCTAACCCATGTAGGGCTATGTTGGCTAATAAAGGGGAAATTGCTCCGCCTTGAGGCGTTCCTTCTTCGGTGGGGAATAGTTCTTTCCCATCCATATATCCAGCTTTCAACCAGTGATTGATTTGCCTTCTGAGGGACGGGAATGTGTTGATTTTATTCAGTAGTGCTTTGTGATCAATCTTGTCGAAACATTTACTTATGTCAGCATCAAGTACAAATTTTGCTTTGCCTTTTATGTGGTTAAAGATTGCTTCGATAGCGTCATGACATCCTCTTCCCGGTCTAAAGCCGTATGAATTGATTTCAAAATGGGCTTCCCATTCCGGTTCTAATGTCATCTTAGCTAGTGTTTGTAGCGCTCTGTCATGTATAGTTGGAATCCCTAGAGGGCGTTTTTCCCCATTAGGTTTTGGTATCCATACTCTGCGAGTCGGTTTGGCTTTATTCCCAAGTTTTAATTGATTTACAAGTTTTAGGCGGTCTTCTGGGGTCAGAGATTTTGCTCCGTCCACTCCAGCCGTCTTTTTTCCTGTGTTATCTTGGGTTACTTTCCTGACTGCTAGACATTTAGCTGACCAAGATTTAAGCAGTGTTTTTTGAAGCTTGTGAACAGTGCGTACATCACCCCGACTACTGGCTTGATAAATGCGAGTTTGTAATTTATGGACTTTCCTTTCCATTTGTTTCCAAGGCAATTCCCCCCATTTATATGAGTCGAAAAGACCTTGAAATATTGGAATGTCATTGTCCCATCCCATCCTGAACTTTTGTTCGGCTTTAGGCATTATGTTACTACTTTCACCTTTTATCTTCTAGGTCAAAGTGTCTACGTCTGCTTATCTCAGGAGTTACCCTGAGCATTGGCTTCTTAGACAATCCTTACCTCTAACTCTTGTGGATGATTACCTACTCAGTTATCGACCTATCCTGAGAGAGTTTTGAGGTTTACTTCGTTCCAAATTACCTTTGGTTGAACCTTTAGAATGCCTCTGTCCACCGGGTTTATTGTCGGTGCTTACTGGTCAAACCCGAAATTGCCAGCGACATATCCTTGCCTTTTGGCTTGGACTATTAACTGTCGTAGTCCATTGCGAATTTCGATGGTTAAACGAGACTTCAAGCTTTCGCTTTATTCATAGGCTCTTGCTCGATAGGATTCCCCGTACAGTTCGGAGTTACTACCTTTCTATCCCGCTTTATCCCTTTGATAATCAGTCTCTAGAATAGGGATAGTGCTGTCACTGTTGCACCTACAGGGTAGGGCTTGCCGTTCTAGTTTACTAGGCTCACCTACAAGATAATTTAGTTGTCATCTGTTGAGGATTTAAAGTGCGAACTCTACCCTGGTGGGTTACTCAGCAGATGCCAGTTGTCCCCCTATTTCTAGGTTTAAACTGAACGAATCGCACCCGGATTTCTCACCATACCTCGAAGGGAGGAGTAATGAGTAGTGAGTAAAGTCTTCACTTATTACTCATTACTCATTACTCATTACTCATTACTCATTACTGAGTATTTACTATTACTCATCATCAAACGCAAAGGAGCTTGTGAGAAATGCGGGACTATTAGTGTGGGTTTACGGTGGTTGAAGTCCCCTCTGGATAATTCTCAGTTGTGTTCGCATTAGTTTTACGCAAAATTTGCTAATTTATTTATAGAAATTTATACTTATCCAGATATAAAACTACAGCCAATTACCTAGCAGAACATAGGGGGCCCAAAACCTGGGACGTTTGTATTTAGGATTTTGCAACAGAGCTAACTGGGCGTGACGGAGTACTTCAGCTTTAGTCAGGTTTTTGTTGGCTAACTCTTGGTAAAATTGACTCATCAACACAGCAGTAGACTCATCATCCAAGTTCCACAAAGAAGCGATCGTACTGCGCGCTCCTGCCTGAAAAGCGACACCAGCAATTCCTAGTGCAGCTTGTTCGTCCCCAGCAGCTGTTTGACAGGCACTAAGAATGAGCAATTCAATGGCTTCGGGTCTATTTTGCTCTAGAGTTTGCACTAACTCATTTAACTTTTTGACATAAATACGCTCATTCCAAGCGACAAGAAATGTCTCCTCAGCCTTGGAGCTAAACTGACCATGAGTTGCAAGATGAACAATAGGGAAAGATAGAGAATTAATCCGGTTTTGCAAAGTTTTGCTGGTAAATTCTTGATTTAGAAGGATGCTGCTAGGGACTTGAGAGCGGATTTCTTCTAATTCAAGTTTGACGTTGGGTAGTGCAGAAAATCCCGAACTTGCTTCACTCAATCCTGCGACTATTGCCTTTAATTCCTTCTCGAATGGTTTGGGTTCAATTAGTTGCAAGCTGGGAGTAAGTGCAATATTATACTTCTCAACTAGATACTGTTTGCCATCGTAGAGAGCTGCCATCGGAATATTCCGCAACCAACCATCCAGCACAAACACCAAAGTAGGAGTCTTAGTTTCAACTAAGGCAGCTTCAGCAGGTTGAATCAGCCATTTGTAAACCTTCTGGGATAAAGATTGAACTTGTCGCAGGGTATGTGGTTTGGGTAGATTTTCCTGTAGTTGCGCTAAAGTAGTTTCCAATTCTTTTTCAACTACAGGGGTAGTGTAGTGCAACCAACGCTGTTGAGGCAACTCAACGATCACCTCTAGTCGGTCTGGCAAAATAAATGGATAAACAATTGCTGCCGTTGGATCTTTTTTGGGATTACGGATTTGAGCATTCAAACAGTTGTTGCGAAAGAAGTTTTCTAGTTCTGCTATTTGGAGTAATTCGATTGTATTGCTGGCTTTTTCGAGATTTTCAAAGCTAAGTTGCGAGTTACCCTGAGATTGCAAAAGTAAATCAACCAACTGCCGATAAACTGGTTCAACTTCCTCTCGAAAAGAAAATTTCACCGCAGAATTGACAGCAACTAAATCACTGCGGAGGGCTTGGAGATTACCAACTGCTTCTGTGTAAGCTTCGATCGCTCCTTTAATATCTTCCCTCACTTTGAGCAAACGTCCTAACTGCCATTGCCATCGATAGGCGATATCTTTAGCATCAATAGCTTGAGCCATAAGCAAGGCCTGCTGGGTAAGGTTTTGGGCATCAGTCCACTGTTGAGTTTGTTCGTACACTCCACCCAAAACACCAGTAGCATAAGATTCTGTACGTTTATCTTCTAGATTTCTTGCTTGCTCAATAGCAACTGACAGTTGTTGAGCGATATTCAACCATGAGGGAGTATCGGCAGTGATTGTCTTTTTGTAAAGCGTCAGAGTTTGGGCAAAGTTGATGCGGGTAAAAATGGCTGTACGACTAGCAGGTAAATCACTCAGTTGAGTTTGGATTTGAGACGACAACGCCGTTAAAGCTGAGAATTGTTTGGTTTCTAGTAGCAGTTTCAGTTCATTAACTTGAGCTTGGATGCGGGTAGTTGCTGAAGTAGCAGCATTGGCAGATTGTCGGTAAAATTCTATAGCTGCTGGCACATCTTGCTGGGCGCGGGCTGTGTTGCCAAGACTGAGTAAAATATCACCTACTGCTTGTTTATCTGGCAATGATGCAGCTACTTCTAAACTTTGCTGTAATATCTGCTGTGATGTTTTTAAATCTCCCGTAACTTGCACAACGTTACCGAGACTACGCAACCCTGTAACTTTCAGGGGTGAGTTGGGTTGCTTTTGTAAAATTTGGATACTTTCTTTTAAAGTCTTCTCAGCTTGCCGATAAAATCCCAATGTTTGTAAAGCTTGAGCTTGGTTGATGCGATTGCTAAGAATTGAGTTAGTGTCATTTAGTTTTTGATAAATACTAGCTGCCTGTTGCCAAGTATTGAGGGCATCTTCAGCTTTATTTTGAATTAATAGTAAGCGACCTTTGATATCTAATAGTTGAGCTAAGACTTGAGAACTATCTTTTTGAGTTTGTAATAAATTTAGACTTTGAGTGATTGCATCTTCTGCCTCAGCCCACCGTCCCAATTGCTGATAAGTTAATGATAAATTGCCCAAGGTCATAGCTTGTCCTAGTTGATCTTTGTTGGCTTTGAATGCAGAGATAGCTTGTTGCCAAAAAGTAGCCGCTTGAGCAAACCGTTCGGCTTCATAATACTTTCTTCCTTGTTCTACCAAGTTTTGGGCATTAGGCAAGCTTTGAACAATTGACTTTTCGGCAGTTATATGTGCGAATGTGGGCGGCAATAACCCTGCCCCTAAAAACATAGCCAAAAGCAGTAGTACACTTAAAAGACCTTTGATTTTCCGTAATCTAGATTTTTTCCTTGCCATGTTTTTGCCCTGACTTGCACCGCGTCTTTACTAAAAATAGACAGTGTAAGTTACTATATCAACCTCCTTGCTGTTGATTAAACACACGGCAATCGGCTGTCCTTTGCCAGGAAGAATGAGGCGTGAGAGTGTATGCATTCGCTGTAAGAATTACATCACCATTAGCAGCAATTACCCAACTATTAGCTTCTACTATGCGAGCTGGTGTAGAGCTAGTGGGATTTGTAGAAACTGCTGGAGTAGAGGGTTTATTTACTTCTGGTTTGAGAGTTACCAAATCTACTTGCACTGCGTCAGTGCTAAGGGCTTCACCTGGATTAGGAGGCAAGCCGCCACGTCCAGTGATCACAAATTTGCTTTGTACTTGGGAGCTACCCGCACTACAGCCCTGTGCTAATTGGGTATCAACTACTACGGAAGGTAAGTTGACTAACCCACGATTTGGGTCTACATCTGCTGTATTAATAATTACCTGACCATTTAAAGTTGGACTTGTCTGGGAAATTGCTGTAATATCGCTAGTTTGTAGCCTTTGAGGGTCTAAATTGCTGGTTCCAAACAGTCTTACTAAGTCTTCACGACTACGCACTGTCATCCCAAAAATTGCAGTAGCATTAATTTGGACTTTACCTCCCTGACCATTAAAGGCATTAGCGATGATGTCATTATTTTCTAAGGGAGCAGCCACAACAAATCCTCTGCGATTATCAGGGTCATTAATAGTGATATTCCCACCATTCCCACCAGCGCCTGCAATGCCTGCGGTAGCAGAAATTTGACTATTGCGACGCATCTGGATGAAATCTGCAATAGTCAGCTTAATATTGCCGCCTTCACCGGATGTTGTCGTCGCTAGTAGCTTCCCTTGATTTTCCAGGCGGATTTTGTCAGATGCGATCGCTAAATCTCCTGCATTCCCTGTTCCTCTGCCACTCACAGTTATTTCAGCCCCATTTTGAACAATTAATATAGGAGTGGTAATATTTAAGTTTCCTGCGGCTTTCGCACCGCTAGTAGTAGCAGATAACCTGCTAGCAAAACCATTTTTGAGTTCTGAGGTCGGTTTAGATCTTCCACTCACCTCTATGAAGTCAGAAGCGTTGACGTTTAAAGTCCCCCCTAGTCCATCCTCCAAAGTATCCGATGATACTTGACCACCGTTTTGGATAATTAACTTTTTGGTATTAATCGTTGAATTTCCGGCATCTCCGTTACCTGCTGTCCGATTTGTTAAGCGGCTGTAAACCTCTTCTCCATATAATGATTCCCCAATTACTTGCACAGAGTCAGAAGCATTCACAGTCAAATCTCCTCCCTGGCCTCTACTAAGATAGGTAGTACCAGCAGATACCTGCGCTCCATCCAGGATAATCAACTTTCCAGTAGTAATAGTTAAATCTCCTGCCTTACCTGCACCTTCAGTTCGAGTTGTCAAGCGGCTACGTTTTTCTACAGCATTAGCTAATCCTCCTATTACCTCAACTGAGTCGGAGGCGTTTATATTCAAACTTCCCCCTTGCCCGAAACTTAAATTATTCGGGTCACTACTACGAGACACAGCAGCAGCAGATATAAGTCCTCCATCCCGGATGCTTAACTTTCGGGTGGTAATTGTCAATGTTTTTGCACGTCTAGCGCCGGAAGTTTGATTTGTGATTCGGCTGACCTCAGTGGTATCAATTGATCTGCGATCGCTTGATGTTCCAATCACTTCAACTGAGTCGGCGCTAATAGTTAAATTCCCCCCCGAACCCATACTACGAGGCTGAGTACCAGCGAATACTTGCCCTCCATCCTTAATAATTAATTTACCAGTGGTAATATTCAAGTCTCCTGCCGAACCTCTACCATACGTATTAGTTATTAAGCGGCTTTGGTATGTCTTCTCTGGTGTTTCCCGAATTGTTTCTCCCATCAATTCAACCGATTCCGAAGCGCGGATAGTAAGATTCCCGGCTGTCCCATTTTTGTTGCGCGAAGTTGCAGTAGTAGAAATTTCTCCCCCATCTCTGAGAATTAACTTTTTGGTAGTGATAGCTAAGGCTCCAGCAGTTCCATCACCACTTGTTTGAGCTGTTAAACGGCTGGGTTCGGTAGTATCTGCTGATGTGCCAATTACATTCACCGACTCAGTTGCAGTAACAATTAAAGTTCCGCCTGGTTTTGAACCCAAGGTATTAGCCTGAATCTGCGAACCATCAGTGATGTTGACATCCCTACCCTGTAATTGGATATCACCGCTACCATTACCATTTGCATTGATAACAGCTAGCTGTGATAATTTGATATCGAGAAAATTCTCAATACCTTCATATCCCAATGCCCAGCCTTTGTTGGTTGGGTTAAGCCTGACTAAATTATTCCCAGCTACACTTCCGAGTTCAATTCGTCCTCCAGCTGCCGATGTTCCTCCAGATACCGTCATCTGTCCTCCTGCTAACGTAATATCACCACCTACCAGTGCTAAGGTTTTACCAGGTCGCACTTGCAGTCCAACAGGTTCTCCATTACTATTGGTTGCCTGAGATTGATTAATGATGCTCTTGGGAGTTTCGCCAAACTGCAAACCGATGGGAACACTCACAGTCAGCAGAGGCGTAGTTTGGGGAGTAGTTGTGCTAAATTCTTTGCCATCTGCAAATTTTAGGCTACTCGCAGTCGTCGCTACAAACGACCCCTTCACATCCAGGCTAGCTTTTGGTCCAAAAATAATGCCATTGGAATTAATTAGAAACAGGTTAGCCGTACCATTAGCGCGAATTAACCCATCAATATTAGAAGCTGACCCACCCGTTACCCGACTGATGATATTTTGAATACCCGCAGCATTATTAAAGAAAGCAGTACCGCCAGTAGGAACAGAAAACTTTTGAAAACTGTGGAACAAGTTTTTTCCTGCTTGGCTTCCGCCTTCAATAATATTGATGTCATTAATCGTTGTAACACTAGAATTATTGGGGAGAGTGCCATCGGGAGTAATTTGAGCAGAAGCGCAATTAATAGAGGAGGCGATCGCTCCATTCATCGCCAACCAAATTGCTATGCTTAATTTCCAATCCCAATGTCGCCAGTATCTCGTCGTTCTAGACATTTTTCCCCCTATATCGGCAGTAGTTTTATCAACTACAACCCGTTAACTTTCAGGATTAATGAGTATCCAACAGTGAAATTGGCAAGAAATTTTTACTAATATTTATGTACGGTTATTGCCAGGATCGTATGCTGAAAGCAGGTTTAGGTGAACCGTAGACGCACATCGGTTCAGCAGTGCATTGGGCAGGTTTCCCGACTTGTTCGCGCAGCGTCTCCCCTTAGGAGAAGCAACTGCTGAACCCGGAGGCCTTGTCGTCAGACATCGCACTTCCCCTACAAACACTACAACTAATTGCTACACTTTCCAAGTGGCTACAGCAATCTTATTTGAGTCGTCAGCATAGCTTTTACAAGAACTGTCGAGTAATTCAAAGCAAACAGAATAAATCAAGAGTTCGCAAATTTCAAAAATTATTTACACCAAGGCGTTGGTGGTGCTAGTGTCAGCACTGAAGGAATGCGCGTTGGTTCTGCAAGTCGTAGTAGTTCGTAACCAATACCAGCAAGTCCGGTCATGAGTCCAGGTGTTTCAACTTTTTTTGGTACTCCACACAACCAGCCATGTTGCTTGATACTTTCTAAGATGATAGATGCAAGGCGGTTGACTTGTGAATCCAACTTGGGATTATCAAGGGTAAGACTTGCCTGCAACAACATTTCTAAATTACCCAGATCCCCATGACATAAGCAGTGGTTAAGACCAAAACCTTGAGTCAGAGTAGTATTGAGTGCTGTGTCAATTTCAGAACGAATTGCAGGATTATCAAGGTAGGGTAGCGATCGCAATCGACCTAATCCAATTCCCGGCGCACCATGACACCAAGCGGTCATAAAGTTAGCTTGCTGTTCGTTTTCTGAAAGAACTGTATTTTCAAATTCGCGCAAATCTGGCCAATTACCGACTTTGAGACACAACAGACTTTGCTCGTAAGTTATTGCTTCTAAAGCTATTTTGCCAAAACGCTCCTCACCCGTAATTGCTGAGAGTTCCAGTAACGCCGACGCGATGCCAGCTACTCCGTGAGAAAATCCTGCCAGTGGTTTTTTTCCCATTCCTGGGGCAATCCAACCCACACCATATTCCATTGTTTGGGCATGGGTGATGAGGCGATCGCCACATTGAACTGCTGCTGCAAGTGTGCGTTGAGTAGGGGCAAACTGATACAAGTTGAGCAAACTCGCAATGCAACCGGCAGCACCGCCAATAATATCTAATTGTTCATCTTTAGCAATCAAATCTGGAAGCAAATCAACCAGAGATTCAGCCTGTACTAGCAGTTCTGGTTCATCCCATAAAATCCCCAAATGGGTGAGAGTATAAATTATGCCTCCCCAGCCATTAAAGCCACCGATGGTAGTGATTAATACTTTGTCACTTTCTAGTTGACGTTGCATCGTCGTCAAGGCATTTTTTGCCAGTGTAGTGTAACGCTTTTGCTGAGTCATACTGCCAAGATAGGCCAGAAATAAAATCACCCCCGATAAACCATCGTAGAGGTCGATTCCCAAAGAAGCGAGAGTCCAGTGTTTCTCATTAATCAGTGTCAAGCCAAGCCAAGAAACATTTTTTTCGTCCCGCAAAGCTAGCGACTCCAAGCGATCGCCTACTGCCAAGGCTGCTTTGAGTAATTGCTCCCTACTAGTAATATTTTGCGGTTCACTCAGATGATAGCTAGACCATTTTACTTGTCCGTCTCCCATTACCAAGGTTGTCAAAGACGCACGGATAAACCATAGTTGTTGCTGTAAGTCTGTTTGACTGAGTTTTTGAATACGACGATGCACTCCTGTAATGCCTGTTTCGTCAAAGAAATCAGTAATTTCCTGATCAGAACTGTTCCAAATAGCGCGGGAGTTAGGGCGGGTTGTAAACATGGGAATGTCCCCTTGCCATAAGTCGTAGCGTTCAGCAGCAATCACCTTTGCTAGATCTGGTTGTTGCTCGATTCCTACCCACAATCGGTCAAAGTGGCGATCGCGATCCAAGGCATTGCGTAAGAAATCAGGATGGAAACTTTCAGACAGCAATAAACTATAAGTGCGGGTAGATCGAAAAATAATCCGCACTTCATCCTCGGCAAAACAAGCTAAAGGCCCATTGACTGATAACAATTCATCTCGATATTGCAACAGTAAACAGTAAATATTGGTAAAGCCAGTAGTGATTGACTCGGTGTAATCCAGTACATTCACTTCGGCATCATTCAGGGTTGGTCGATTCTGGCTGCCGAACATTGGCATCCGTTCACGTACAAACCGCATTTCGTCAGTTCCAATTGCTTCTAAGTGGGGAACGCGATAAGGTGTGAGTTGACCGGCTGTTCCTCCTAAGCCACTCAAGTCAACTCCCTCTGACTCAGCATTTGCCCAGAGGCGTTGGGGTAGTAAACCAACTCGTAAAACTGAATAAATTATTTGATTGACTGTAGGCAAGTCCGACTGTGTAATATCTATGCCTTCAGTCCGAAGATGAAAAAGTGATTCTAGGTCAACTAATATCGGCTGTTCTCCTGCTGCAATTAAATTTTCTAAGTGAAAGTCGGTCGCTTCTAGGGCGTATAGTAGTGCTAAATATGCACCTTGCCGTTCATAAAACCGCTGGATAGCTTCTGGTTCGGTACAGCCTTGGGCAATCACAAATTCTACCCAACCATGAGTTTTGCGATTTAATATTCTCAAAGTACGGAATGGTGGATGATTACCCCGCTGATTTAGCCAAGTTAATAGTTGCTGAAAATGTACTTCAATAGCGAGTGATCTGGGCTTATAAACTATTTGTAAACCAGAGCTAAACTTAGCAATTACCACTGACCTTCCGCCCCGATGAGTATCGCCAAGACCACCATCTATTTTTAGTAATAAGCCTGGGTCATTATCTGGACTAAAGGTGTTAACAATCTCTGTCCAATCGCTACAAAGATGTTGGATAAATTCTAGACTAACAGTTACCCAACGGTTAATAGTAATTACTAATTGACGGGCTAATACAGGATACTCTTGCAACAGAGAAAGCACAATTTCAGGTTGCCTTAGACGTTGTAAAAAACTCTGGAATCGTTCTTGTTGTGTATCACCTGATAGTACTCCTTGCAAACGAGCTACATTGATTTCTAAAACCATTGTGCGTCCCAGCATTGACAGCAGTTGTTCTGGCAGACTGTTAAATAATAAAGCTACAATTGTATTAGGATTAAATGGTAAATCCGACTGTGTTTGGATGAGTTTTTTGATTTCTTGATGCAGGCGATCGCATCCTTGATTAATTAAAGGTGCAATGGCATCTAAAAAACCATTTAATTCTGAATCTACAAAATCTTCTAAAGACGGCATTGAAATAGAATCAGGTCGAGCAAATGCTTGATTTATCTGTGTTAACCAGTCTGGAAGTTCGCTACAACGGTTCTGCACAGCTTCAATCGATTCACCTAGAATTTGCCCAAATTCGTCTTCTGTCACACCATCTATAGCTAAACGCTGAGAAAAAAAAGAGTTATTGCTAAAGGGGGATTGCGATTTCCAACGCTGCATCTGTCGTTGTTGCAGTTGGGGGTTAATGTTGGTGCAATCGCATTGAATAGTGTGAAGAGATGCGATACGTTCAGTTAAGGTAGTAGCTTTATACCAAGTAGCAGACTGAAAATAAGATTGACTCATGATCCTAATAGTTTAAATTGTTGAGAATATTTAACTAATAAGGTGAAGAGGGATTATTACAATCCCTCAGTTTTTTGATATCTTGATTGAGTAATAGTCTTAGGTTTCAAAAACAATCCTAGTGTCTATATTCTAGTTGATTAAACTTTCAATCAAGCACATTGCAAGAGGTTTAGAATTTTAACTAACACTAAAAGTTAGTTAAATAGGACATCTACAGCGTCCAGTTAGAGTAGAACCACAACCACATTCAGCAGTAACAGTTAACACACGTCCGCAGTGTAGAAATTTAGTTAGCCCTGGAAATCTCCATCCTCCGATAACATCGTTCATTTCCTCATCCATGATGTCAGTTAGTCCAGCTGGGTTTTCTGGAAGTTGAGCCAGTTGAGCTTCAGTAAGATTTGAGCGATACTCTTCATCTTTCCAAGCGCGAACGACATCAATATCTGTGATATGGATATTACCCATGATTGACTCCTTGATTATTGAATGTAAATAAATTAGTAACCCATTCAAAAATAGCAAGATAACAATAGAAATTGCTATCCCAACAATTTAAATGAACAGTGAAGAATTAGATAGAGACTAAACTTGTTTATTTAATCTCTTAACTTTATATTGTCTAAATTTAAACTTAGTAAGTCAATCTGATAAACTTCATTATAAAAACAAAATTACAGGAATAATGTTTTGGGCTTTTACTTAATAGTTATTGGATTGTAATTTATTTTGTAGATAAGAGTTGCTACTGGGAAACTAAATATAAATGATAATTCTTAATGTATAAGTTATCACAAAAGTCTATTGCTTTTAATCATGTATTTACTTGAATAACAAACAAAACACTACATTTTTTGTTTAAAAATGAATCTTTAGTAGTTTCCAGCTATGTACAACACAGACAAGTTTAAATAATATATCAAATAAAAAACTACCTCTAAAATGGATTAGAGGTAGCCAAAACTTAATCATTTGAGTTTCTCAAGTCAAACAAATGATTACCTGATTGTCTTAGTCAAAAATGGAAGTTAAAAACTATTGATGCTGTTCAGAACGCGAAGCAAGGGTAGTATTTGCTTGTAGCCAATTTTGAAATAGAGATTCTAAGATTTGCTCTCGACTTTCATTAAACTCAGTAGGAAAATACTTTTCAATTTTGAGGATGTGATAACCCAGTTTTGTCTGTATTGGCCCAATTACTTCGCCTTCTTTTGCTTGAGCGATCGCTTGTGTAATCTCTGACATTAATTCTGAAAGAAAGCGAATACCAACAAAGCCACCATTTTGTTTAGACTGTTTACCTTTCGAGTACTCTAGTGCTAAAGCACAGAAGGACTCATTTGACTCTCGAATTGCATAAGTTACTTTCTGAGCCTCTGTTATGTCGCTGACTAAAATCTGAGATAAGGCAACACGTTGATAATCTTGACGATTACTTAGATAATGACTATCAACAGCATCTCCAAACAGATATTCTTTTAACTTTTTCGTAAGTAGATCTAATCTGATACCCTTAGACCAATCTTCTACGGAAATTCGCTGCTTTTGAAGCCAAGCTAAAGTTTCAGAAACACCTAGCAACTTATGTTCTAAGCGAAAGGTATCTCCTGCTGCTTGTAATTCTTCATCAGCAATAGTAATGCCGAACTCCTCGCAAATACGTAAAACTAATGCATCATGTTCAGCTAAAGCTGCATATTCAGCTATTTTGTGAGAATAACGCAGATAAACAATTACATCTTCATTTGTTGCAAGGGCAATTTCTGGCAGTGCAAATTTCTCTATGGACTTCAATTCAGGAACTAGTTGCGTGTGGGAGTTTCCTCCGTTGAGGAAACTGGCGTTTTTTTCTAAACTTTCTGCTATCATCTTTTTCCTTTAAAAGTAGATTGTGGTGCAAAAATTGTCATTTACCTGCCTAAGTTGGGTCTATATGACTGGGGGCAGAGTAGTAGCAATGGAACGGGGAAAGCGGGGAAGCGAAGGCTTACACAAGGGACTATATATTGTGTGATAACACCAGGGACTATTGTGTATTATCCCTATACCACCGTTACTACTGACTAATTCGTTATCAAATAACTCGGTCATAAAGCTTTCGGAATCTTTGAACAATTCAGAACCAGCAGGGTACAGGTTGAAAATTTTAATACTTGCCATTTGGAATTTCCTAATTTGTAAAGTTATTTAGATTGCGATGACGCGGTGTCAGTTTTTGCCAAATTTTATTTCATGGCTTCCTTCTCCTCAGTGAGTAGTTTATGATGCTGGAATTGCTACCTAAACTTGGTAAAGTAATCGCTCAGATGAAATTTCCTGAATTTTTAGCTTTTGACGATGTAAATCACCGTAAAGATTGAGGTAGTCAAGTTCAACAGGGGTGAGTTTGCCCTGCTGGACTCCAGATATCGCCGCATCAATTTCTTCACGCCGAGTCAAACCTGTTAAGCAAACATCAACACAGTTCTGCGTTAGGGAGTATCGGTATAAGTCAGGAACAGTAGGTCGCCAGCATTTTTCAGGTAAATCAACCGGAACATCCCAAAGTGCGCCTGAGTGAGAACCTGTCGATTTGAAGGTGACAATACCTGGTCGAGATGGGTCTTGCACTTCCAATTGATTAAATATCTGACTCTGAGCAGACCGATGAGCGACATTATGTCTGACCATCACCACATCTAATAAGTCGCTATGCAAGCACTGTTGCGCTAAATTAATATCGTGGAACGATGCACCGATATAGCGGACGGCTCCCATTTTCTTGAGTCTTTCGGAAGCGCCAAACATTCTTTCAATGGTGCGTTGATAGACGCTATTGTTGCCTCTTAAATCGGGTGAAAGCTGCAAGCAATTTTGTAAAGCTGAACCATCATTCTCACCAATCCAGCCCCAGAACAACACATCAATATAATCAATATTTAGCTCTACGAATTGATCTAATAAAGCGGCTAGTGCCATTTCTGGACTCTTGATATAAGTCACAGTTGCCAGCACGACTTTCTCTCGGACTGAGGAACGACGGCTACACATCTGGCGCAACGCCCCAGACATGGAACTGTAAATATAGTGGTGCAAGTCACTAGAGTAGAAAAAGTAGTTAATCCCACGCTCGAAAGCGTAAAGAGTATCTTCACTTGAGATGCTACCACCACCACCCAAGCCAAGACAACTAACTGTTAAATCAGTCCGCCCCAGTTTACGGTAAAACGGTAAATCTGATTCTGTAAATTTATTTATTACATGACTAATTTCGCTGACGGAGGCTATTTGAGGCGATGTAAGATCGATTAGTTTCATTGGTCTAACGGAGTGTAGATATCTTCAGAGTTGGCATTGAGGTAAGAATGCTGCCAGTCAATTCCTAAAAGAGAGAAGTGCTGATGAATAAATGCCATGCGGCTTTGGGACGATTCATCACCTTGTTGACGAGCTTCCAGCAAGGCATTAGCAATAATTTGACAGCGATTCATCCCAAAACTTTCAGACTCAGCAAATTTGAAATCTGGTTCTTCTGCTAAAGCAAGTCCAGAAGCAAGTAACTTTGTAAACAGTGGTACTTCGGTGCAAAAATGCGATCGCTTTTCTGCATAAACACTTCTTAGCACTTGCCGTATTGCTTGATAATTGCTTTTCTCAAAGTAGAGAACCCCACTGTCATAGCGTCCGTAATCAGAAGGGTTGTATAGCACTTTAAAGGTGAAAGGAACTCTGATTTGATTTAATTGCCGTGTCAGGCTTTCCATAACTGCGATCGCCCCTTCAGGTGTCAAGTTAAAGTAAACTCTAACTGTCTGAGGATGAGTATTTGGTCCTGCATTGCTTACCGCCATGTAAAATCCATTTTGAACTAGATTTCGAGGCATACGGATAGCGACTGTGTTGCCTACAGATACAGATTGTTCGGCAGGTTGTAAATGGCGATCGCGTTCAATATGCAAAGTCAAACTGCCTTTGGTAACAGCGAGACTTTCATCACTTTCTTGCCGCAGCACAGACCAACCTGGATCGAAATAGCCTTCACCCAGATTACTTTTATGTAGGCGATCGTAAAACTCTACTTCTACTCCTAGAAAAGTATTATTCTCTAAATTCTGATGCAGTGCTAATTTAGCTGAATCGGCATCTGTTGCTAAATTAGCTTTTAGAGAGCCATTGTAGTAAATTCCGTAGAGAAAACTTTGCAGTTGTAGACTCAAATATTTATTTTGCAGATCCAAAGGTGTTCGTTGAAAACGAGTTACTACCTCAGCAGGAATATCCAAAGGTTTGTAAGCTGGATGGCTAATACAGAAATCGGGCTTGATTTGAAGATTGTTAGCTATGTCTTGTAGAGAATCTAGCACACGAGTTGATAATGAACTTTGAAGAGAATCTAGTAATTGCATAATTTTTGAATTAAACAAGAAAAAGTTAATACCGCTTCGCGTCATTACAAATTAATCTGAGTTCAGATTCTGCTATTCCAAAAACTGTTGGGATTGATTGCTCTGGGCGACACAACAAAGTTTTGGCAACTTGAAGCATACAAATACCCATATTTCCAAAAGATTTTTGATACTGAATCATTGCCTGAATTTGCTGAATAATGGCAAGTCCAGAAAACTGGACAACTCGTCTCAAAAAATCAGGACGATGCTCTAAAATTTCTGGGAAGTTCGCCAAATAAGTTTTAGTCAAGGCTGCAATTGAAGGCTGAAGCTGTTCGAGTGGTGTCATCGCTAATCGTAAAGATTCTTCGACATCAATAGATTTACTAACAACTAAGCTACCCAGCCAGATTTGTAGATAGCTGGCAATGAGCATTCCTAAGTCAAAAGCAGGATCTCCCCAAGCGCTGCGCTCCCAATCAATCAGCCGAATGATGCTATTATTTGATGGTTCCGCTTTAGAGATGTTTTGCTCCCAATCGTTGTGCAAGAGAATATTATTCAGCTTAAGATCATTGTGCGTTAGACAACAAGGTTTGAAACTACTAGTGAGTTCTTCGATCGCTTTTCCCAGGCTATCGTAACGCTGATAGAGAGCAAAGAATTTAAGACCGTCTGCTGGAACCTGACCGAAAACTTCCGGACTAATCCGTTCTAGTCCACGAGTAAATTTAGGAGCTTGGTCAATAGGGATACCCTCAGAATTCCGAGAGAAAAAATCTTGGTACTCCTGATGCTTTAATGTCGTGCGATGGATTGTGGACAGAGTAGTTCCAATTGAGGTGGCGATCGCACTTGGAAAGACATTCTCCTTTGTTAAAAACTCAGCTAAGTCACAATAATCATTCAAGTAGTTAAAAACAATGATTGAATGCTCTGTGTCAAAATGGATCGCCTCCGAAAGCATTGAGCGGATGTGGCTAAGAGCTAGGAATCGTTGTAGAAACTCTTGAATTCGCCATTCATTGATAAACTCGCCTGCTGTTTTCCCTTCGGGATTATGGCGCTCTTGCTTAACTAAGAGGTTCCGACCGTCTTGTAAATTCACCAACAAATTAAAGTTTTTAGCAACTTTTAGTTCAGTCCTATTGAGAGCTTTCTGCTCCAGGGTACAGAGAGCCTCTCCAACCAGATACTCAAAAATGTTTTGATAACTTAATAAAAATACCATATTTAGAGCCTCTTCAAACTGTAGTCATCGATTCCTATGTTATGCATCTACAACAATCCTATTTGAGTTGTAAAAATTATCAAACCGCCAAGATTTTTTGAAAAAACTTAGTACACATATATTCCTTTATTGACTGTTACCTATTCTTTGTTTCCTATTATCACCCTACGCAAGTCATTTCAGAAATAAAGTCGAATTGTTATAGTAGCTATTTATTACCTCCAATTAAGTAAAGTTAGTTTAAGCAGAATCGAACTGTTCTTAAAAGATAACTAGCGGAAGTTTAGATAGAGTTAGAGTTTTCTAAGCCATATCACTACTCCCGCTTTGTTAAAACACAGCTTTATTACAGGTTAATAGGATAATCTCAAACGGCAGTTACTACGGTTACTGTTGGAGTTCCAGTAGCAGTAGCTCCTACACTAATAGCGGAAATAAGACTAATAGCGACGACACACCTCCACCCAGACCAACGACCACCGTTGATAGCGCTAAGCTCTCCGTCACCTAGCTCATTCATGTAGCTTTCGGAATCTCTGAACAAATCAGAACCAGCAGAATTCAAGTCATAAATCTTGATACTAGCCATTGTTTTTTCTCTCAGATAAAATTGATTGAGATTGGATTAGCTATGTATTGTCTAATCACATTTCAATCTTCGGATATTCAATATATATTTTCAAGATTTAAAAATTTTTGTTTATACATAATTCAATGAGTTATGTTTTAATTATTCAAATATTTAATATTCAAAAATAAAAGTACTTTTATCTGAAAAATTACAGTGCAATAGCGCGTCACTACTCCGAATCATCTAATTTGAAACTGAAGCTATATTTTTTGTTGTAAGTAGTGCTGTTTTTAGGTTGTCACACCACCAAAGCTTGAAAAGCAACACTTGTGACCGTTTATCTGATTCTTGTAAAGCTTTGTAACGAGATGTGGAATTCTCGGAGTTTTGATTCAGACAAGTAACAGAGGTTTTCAGAAATTATCCAGATTTATTTCTATCTGGGCAGTGCAAGTTATACCAGGAGGAATTGCTGTGGACAAGCAAAGTCTATACTTAACAACTTTCCAACATAAGCTTTTGCTTAAGAGTCTAGAAACAGATTTACGTTCAGAATATCGCCGTCGAATTGAAATTATGTTGTTGGCAGATGCAGGTCAATCTCAGACTCAAATTTGTGAAGCGTTAGGATGCTCTCAAGAGACGGCGCGGCATTGGATTACTATGGCCCAAACAGGTCAGGCTCACCATTGGAGCGATCGCGCGATGGGTCGTCCCAAGGCTGTGAATGAGCAATATCTAGCTCGTTTGCAAGAACTAGCAAGCCATAGTCCACGTGAGTATGGCTATGCATTTGAGCGTTGGACAGGGCAATGGCTAAGCAAGCATCTGGCAAAAGAGTTTGGTATTAAGGTTAGTGCTTGCCACATTAACCGTCTGCTAAAGGAAATGGGACTTTCGACTCGACAAACACGCAAAACTGTTGAAACTGATAACACAAAAAATTCTCGGATTACTATAGGCAACCTGTTACCAAATGCAGAGCCTGATTTTCGGTGGTCATTGAATTTCGCTAAGACAAGTAACTAATTCTGCCGTTAAATTCCAAACAAGTCATGGTTCAAAACAAAACAGAATTTTCCCCTCAACAGCTTGCCCAAACTCTGGGTCAAACTCTTTCACAACAAGAATTTTCAGACTGCATCAAACAAATTGAAATTCTCCAGCCAAGTGCGGGCAAACTTTTCTGGCAGACAGCAGACGCAAGCGTTGGCATTTATATAATTTTGGCAGGTAAAGCTAGATTGCTCGATCGCAGCGATAATTTAATCGCTTCTGTAGGTGCGGGAAAATCATTTGCGGAACTAACGGTATTTCCAGAGGAGCAATTTCAACCTTATACTGCTAGGGCTTCAGTAAATCTCAAGCTTGGTTACATTCCCGGAAATTGTTTGCGATCGCTCATTCGCAAGTATCCTTCTATTGGACAGCATCTTCACCATCAAGCTGTACTTTGGGATTTACTGCTGTTATGTCGCCAAAATCCTGCTCTTAATAATGCTCCTTACGAAGGTGTAATGCAAATACAACCACTCTTAGAGCAGCATAATCTCCAAATTAGCAAACTTCCATTTTCTTTACTCAAAGACCAGCAACTCTGGATACTGCATCGCGGCGAACTACTGCACACATCAGGACTCAAACTCACTGCTGGCAATATTTACCCCTTGTCTCAGTTACCCCAACAGCGTGGTTGGCAAGTAACTCAACCAACGCAACTATACAGCCTCAGCCGTTCGCATTGGCAAACAGCACTGCAATATCTACCACAACTAACTGAACTCGACGCTAACAACCACCCAGTTACGGCATCTGAGCCTGTTATATTTCCCCAACTTACCGTTGAGCCAAAAAATCAGTTTCAGAAAAAAATTAATAAAGCCTATTTTCCGAATCCAACCGTAAAAATCGGTCATCTATGGCAACGTATCACTCGCCGCTATCCTTACTTTGAACAGCAAAGTGCATCTGATTGTGGTGCGGCTTGCTTAGTCATGGTTGGTCTTTACTGGGGTAAGCGTTTTAGTGTCAATCGGCTGCGGGACATTGCTAACGTTGACCGTAATGGGTCATCGCTGCGAGGTTTAGCCGCCGCAGCAGAAAGCATCGGGTTTTCGACTCGACCTGTAAAAGCCAGCCTTGATAAACTTGCCCAGCAAAGCCTCCCGGCTATTGTGCATTGGGAAGGCCAACATTATATTGTCGTCTACGAAGTCAGAGGCGATCGCGTTATTGTTGGAGATCCTGCTATTGGTCAGCGTACCCTCACTTATGTAGAATTTAAAGCCGGTTGGACTAGCTATACTTTATTACTCCAACCCACAGCTTTACTCAGAGAAACAAAAGAAATTAGTACTCCTTTTTGGCAGTTTTTTGAATTAACTAAACCTCACTGGCTGGTGTTATTGGAAGTATTCATTGCTTCCATCCTCATTCAAATTTTTGGACTGATCACACCACTATTTACACAATTATTATTAGACAGAGTAGTTGTGCAACGCAGTGAACTGACATTAACGGCTGTAGGCATCGGCTTGGTGATCTTTAGCCTTTTTAGAGTTGCTATAACTGGACTGCGGCAATACCTTTTAGACCACACAGCTAATCGAGTGGATCTAGCCTTGATTGTGGGTTTTATTAGCCATACCTTCCGTTTACCTCTGAAATATTTCGAGTCCCGCTACGTTGGTGATATCATTTCTCGCGTGCAGGAAAACCGGAAGATTCAACGTTTCTTAACTGGTGAAGCACTATCTATCTTTCTCGATTTATTAACAGTATTCGTCTATGTAGGATTGATGTTCTGGTATAGCTGGAAGATGGCATTAATCACCCTAGTGATTGTCCCACCATTCGTATTATTGGCGCTGATTGCTACACCTTTCTTACAACGTGTTTCCCGCGAAATTTTTGGCGCACATAACGAAGAAACCGGGTATTTGATTCAGTCTCTCACTGGTATCCGCACGATTAAGTCTATGGCTGTTGAGCAGACAGTACGCTGGCATTGGGAAGAATTTTTTGGCAAATCAGTAAAAAAGACTTTTTCTGGGCAGATAATTGGCAACACACTGCAAATATTTAGCTCTGGAATTGAAGCTGTAGTCACCGCACTATTACTGTGGTTTGGAGCGTGGCAAGTGATTCAAAACGAACTCACTATTGGGCAACTGATTGCTTTTAATATGTTGTTGGATAACGTAATTAATCCTTTTAAAAGACTTATTTTGCTATGGAATGAGTTACAAGAAGTGCTAATTGCTGTTGAGCGAATTAATGATGTGATTGATGCTGAACCAGAAGAAGATTTACAACATCAATCTCGTCAATCTTTGCCACCAATTCGCGGTTACATTCGCTTTGATAAAGTGATTTTCCGCTATCACCCAGAAAGTGATATCAATACCTTAGAAAACATCAGTTTTGAAGTCCAACCAGGACAGACGATCGCCCTTGTCGGACGCAGTGGTTCGGGAAAGACGACTATTTCTAAGCTGATATTGGGGCTATATCCGCCCACAGAAGGGAAGATTTTGATTGATGGTTATGATATCACCAGTTTGTCGCTGCGATCGCTCCGTTCTCAAATTGGTGTAGTTGACCAAGATACTTTTCTGTTTGGGAGTACGATTCGGCAAAATATTAGTTTAGGTCATCCCGAAGCCTCTCTAGAAGAGGTCATAAAAGCTGCTGAACAAGCAGGAGCGCATCAATTTATTAAGGAACTACCGATGGGCTATGAAACCCTTATTGGTGAGGGGGGAGGAACGCTTTCGGGTGGACAAAGACAACGGTTAGCGATCGCCCGCGCCCTTGTCGGAAATCCCCGACTACTGATATTAGATGAAGCTACCAGCAGTCTTGATGCTGAATCTGAAAGCATCATTCAGACTAATCTCAACACAATTCTCCAAGATAGAACAACAGTGGTGATTGCACATCGCCTTTCAACAGTACGCAATGCTGACAAAATTTTAGTACTAGATAAAGGCTTGTTGGTAGAAAGTGGTACGCACGAGCAATTAATGGTTAAACGCGGTCACTATTTCTACCTCAATCAACAACAGTTTACTGTAGCAATTTGAATCGATTATTTTGCGTTCATTAATCAGATAACCAACAATGACAAACGAATTTACTACACAAGAAGAATTCAGTCAGAATGGTCACTATCCTAGTGGTCAACTGGACTTAAAACCTCAGTCAAAATCTTCTACATCTTTGAGTGAAGACTGGTCTTCTTTGACCAAAGAATTAATTGATACATTACCACGAGTATGGACACGTGGATTGCTATATTGGCTAGTAATATTCGCGACGATCGTTTTACCTTGGGCGATGCTATCTAAAGTAGACGAAACAGGTAGTGCTAGAGGACGACTTGAACCTCAAGGCAGAACTTTAAGGTTGGATGCATCTGTTACCGGAAAAGTTGTAGCCATCAAGGTTAAAGAAGGAGAAACTGTCAAAGCTGGACAAGTTTTACTGGAGTTGGAATCAGATTTAACTCGCACTGAATTACAACAAACTCAGTCTAAGCTAGAAGGTCAACAAAATCGCGTAAATCAACTTCAGTTATTAAAAAATCAACTAAGAATGTCTTTACGCACTCAGCAATTACAAAATCAAGCCCAAGAGTCTGAGCAACTTGCTCAATTTGACCAAATTCAGCAACGGCTTAATTCTAGTAAACAAGTGTATGTTCTAGAAAAAGGTCGCCTAAAATTAGCTAATAATGAAAAACAACGTTATCGATATCTTTGGCAAAAAGGCGCTATTTCTAAAAGTAAATTAGAAGAAATAGAAGGCGCTATGTTTGAACGCCAGAGACTTGTAGAACAAGCTCAATCAGATATGCAACAAGCAACTACTGAAATTACCAAACAACAAAGCACCAATCAACGCATCAGTCGTACAGGTGAACTCACACTTTTAGATAGTCAAAAACAAATTAAAGAACTTCAATCTCAAGTTGTCGATGTACTATCAGAAATTGACCAAACTAAAAAACAAATTCAGTCTTTGCAATTTCAAATACAACAGCAAACTCTTCGCACTCCTATTAATGGCACAATTTTTCAGCTATCTATAAATAATGCCGGAGCAGTTGTACAACCAGGGCAAATGGTTACTCAAATTGCACCTCAACGAGTGCCTTTGATATTTAGGGCCGAAATGCCCAGTCAAGAAAGTGGTTTTCTCCGGATAGGAATGCCTGTAAAACTTAAATTTGATGCTTATCCTTTTCAAGATTATGGAGTGACTGAAGGCAAACTTCGCTGGATTTCGCCAGACTCTAAAGTTGTCGAGACTGCCCAAGGTAAGGTAGAAAATTTTGAACTAGAAATTGAATTGCCAAAAACTTATATTCAAACTAAAAACAAACGTATTCTATTAACACCTGGTCAAACTGCAACCGCTGAGGTAATTGTTCGGGAACGTCGCATTATTGACTTCGTGCTAGATCCATTTAAAAAATTGCAAAAAGGCGGTTTAGAGCTTTAGAAAATGTCAAGCGAAAATCAATTATTACTAAGGAGCTAATTCATGTCAGAATTTATTGTTGTTTCCCCAAAGGATATTATTTACCAAATCAAACTTTCCTGCCAGTTCCCTACTATTGTCGAGGGTATTATTGGTCGCAAGATTATTATAGATGCAGCCCAAGAAGCAGGTATAAAAGTTGATACAGAAGAACTTCAAGAAGCCGCAGATAGCTTGCGAATGATGAACAAGCTTGAGAATGCTGAAGCTACTTGGTCTTGGCTACAAAAACATGATCTTTCTTTAGATGATTTGGAAGAATTAGTTTATTATAATGTTCTCTCCTCAAAGTTAGCAGAACATTTATTCGCTGACAAAGTTGAACAGTTCTTTGTTGAACATCATTTTGATTATGCTCAAGTAGTCATGTATGAAGTTGTTTTTGATGATTTAGACCTGGCAATGGAAATGTTTTATGCAATTCAAGAGGATGAGATTAGTTTTCCTGAAGTTGCCCGCCAATATATCCAGAATGATGAGATCCGCCGATGTGGAGGATATAAGGGAATACTGAGCCGCATAAATTTAAAACCAGAAATATCAACAGCTGTATTTGCAGCAACTCCACCTCAGCTTCTGAAACCAATTGTTAGCTCTCAGGGAGTACATTTAATTAATGTTGAGGAAATTATTACACCCAAATTAAATAAAACTTTATATTTAAAAATTATTTCTCATCTATTTTCAGAATGGATGAAGCAGCAATGTGAGGAAATTAAATTTGAATTCGAGGATGTCTAACGAATCTAACTATTTTCAGTACAAGAAATCATTAGTTACTTTTCTAAATGTTACAGCACTTTCCAGTAATGTAAAGTACAATAATGCAAAATAGATAAACTATTATTATGAAACCATATTCCGTCGATCTCAGAGAAAAAGTAGTCAATGCTTACCACTCAGGAAATATTTCAGTTAGAAAGTTAGCTGTAAACTTTGGTGTTGGTAAAGCTTTTGTGCAAAAAATGTTGAAACAGTATCAAGAGCAAGGACATGTTAATCCTGGTAAGCAAGGGACAAGAAAAAAAGCAGTACTAGCAGAATCGGGGACGCAACTTGTTGCATTGGTAGAAAAATATCCAGAAGCAACTCTTTCTGAATATTGTGAATATTGGCTCTTAACTCAGGGGCAATTAGTGAGTAATAGTATGATGTGTAGAGAATTGCAAAAATTAAATCTAACTCGAAAAAAAAACGATTAGGAGTAGTCAGGCTGCTACCGATAGAGTCCAGTTACTTAGATGTGAATACAGAGAAAAAGTCAGAGATATAGAGCCTAAAAATCTGGTATTTTTGGACGAGATGGGCTTGTTACTTGGGTTAATGCGTAATCATGCTTGCAGCGAAAAAGGAAGTAGAGTCTATATGGCACTACAAACAGTGGCGAAGTGCAGGCGTAATTGAGCAACTCATGAACACTTTACATGAACAAGTACGTGAGCAGGTAAAAAAAAGCCCAAGTGGACGACGTTAATCATCATTGACTCCCAAGCTGTGAAAAATACCTGCAATGCGAGTGTGGAGTCGAAGGGATTTTGTTTCTACAAAGCAACAAATGGGATTAAAAGGCATCTAGCCGTTGATACCCTTGGGTTTCCCTTCTTCACTCACTGCACAAAAGCCAATGTTTCAGATGATGCGGGATTGATTGAGATGTTGAGACTTTGTGCTAAATCAGATGCGGTAAAAGAATGAAGCTTAGTAGCAATTGCACAGGCC
>NZ_JABXKH010000174.1 GCF_017115105.1 Nostoc sp. NMS2 | reverse complement strand
CGCTATCGCTGCACCCAACCTACAAAACTACGGTTCTCAAGGTAGACGAGGTTTAGATGAAAATAGGTACTATTACAGTAGTCAGTCCCCACATTATATATGTGAATATAGTGTTTGATTTAAATCGAAACAATTTGCACGAATCTTCTGTCTCTAAACATATTTTTCATATTAGTCTCAGCCAAATTTTATTTCAATAATAAAATATTATGAACCAAGAAAAGTCAGACGTTTGTTTTTGTAGTTTAGCTTTAGGAAAAAGATATCGCTCTCATGCTTTCCTATTAGCTCAAGATATTGAAAAAAATTCGCCAGGAACATACTTAATTGTCCTAACAGATAAGCCACAAGAATTTAAAATATATCCTAATGTTTTAGCATTTAAACATGAACAACAAAGCATTGGTTGTTACCACGATAAAAGGTTTGTAATTGCCAAAGCAATATCACTGTTTAATACTTGTATATTTGTCGATGCAGATATCAGAATATTAGATAAGTTACAACCAGATATGAAATGGCTTCCTGGCATAACAGCAAGAAGTTGTAGCAGTATTGTCAAACACAATCAAGAATATATTAATTCAGCAAATGATGATTACAAGGCAAATAGAGTTAGAGATTTGACCGTTCTAAGCAAACTAGCACAAAAACTAGACCTAGATTTAGAAGACACTAACCTTCAGTTTGTGATGGAAATGTTATTTGTAGTTACAAGGCAAGATGGGCGTGAAATCGAATTTATAAAGCACTGGGAAACTATTGCACTTTACTGTGAGTTAAATGGTTTTTATGGTGCTGAGGGTTATGCAATAGGATTAGCTGCTGCTAAGGCTGGATTACCAGTTCGATGGGATGCTATGGACGGTATTGTTTATTTCAAGGATTGGGTAGAACAGCAGAAAATCAAAAAGGGACAGGCAAATCCAGATGAAACGCTGATATATTTTCAACAGCACGAAGCGATTGAATACCACAAAAATTCAATTTTCCAAAAGCTGGTGCGTAAACTAAATAAATTTACTGGTTATTACTATCGTTCATTGCGTTTAAGAATTGCGACATTGAGTAATTTTGATTTTTATCACCGATGAAACTTTGAAAAAACCTCAACAAGCTGATTTAATTGGCATATCTTCGCTACGTTATTAATAACCATTAATTCTATCCTTTAAATTACGATACTTTAACTTAATATTGTTCACTCTTTGCTGAATAAAACTACTAGTAGACTTTTGCAAAAGCGTCATCTGGCTTGGGCGGGTAAAACTTTGAGGACGTTTCTCAGGTGATTTTAAATAGCGATAATATAAGAAAACATCGCGGTAAGGAATATCTACATCTTCACCCCCACAAAGCCGCACAAAAGCTGAAGAAGATACACTCATATAGTGTAAGTAGGTCAATCTCCGCCCTTGGTCATAGAGGATATTATCTACCACATCAAATTGAGAACTCCAGTGATTACCAGTCGCCTGCTCGCAGTCATGAAAAGCAAAATTATAATACGAAATTCCACTTCTCAACACCATGTAGTTAAATAAAGATTGGTCAGGTGCTAAAAAAGCCATGACATCTGCCTCACCTGATGTTAATTTGCCCATTAGGTCGGCTCTTATCGCTGAAGAAAAAATATTTTTCTTGGTGGCAAACCAACCAGCACAAAATACTTTATCCTGCAAGTTTTCTGAATTGAAAATTTGCTGCATCTGCTCTGTTGAACCATCAAAAATAAATTTTAAGTCAGACTTATATTGAAAATCATTGACTACCCAATCAGATGTATCTAATTTTTCATATACATAATCTACTGGCCCCATTAACAAGGTATCTGCATCAAAATAAATAAATCTATCAAAGGGCCCATCCACAGCACAAAATTTGCGGTGCATTGGTAACTCATAGAGTTCTGAAAAACCCCACTCTCGCCAAGTTTTTTGCGCTCTCGGATAATTTTTCCATATTTGAGTTGCAAAGTTATCCCAATAAGCTATGGAATTAGAATCTTCAAATAAGCTGACATTATCTCTAGATGCAATCTCTGCCTTCACCTTATCTAAGCGCTGATTATATGGAAGTATACAAATAGGAATTTTCCTACCAGCATTAGCTTCAATACTGTTGAGCAACGCTACTAGTTGGTCATAGACAACATCATTGGCTAGGATGTAGATACCATCAATCATTGGGATACTCCTAATATTAAGTGCGGGCAGCAACAAAAGGAAATAAACGGCGAGTCAGTTTGGAGATAAAAGCGAATTTACCCTCATGAAGATAGCGATAGTGTTCCCACAATTGCCAATAGGGACTACCAGTTTTCATCCGCGTACCAGCCCAGTGGATATATTTTAGTCGTTGTCCTCGGTCATAGAGGGCGTAATCTTGCTGTTGGAAACTTTGTGAACCCGCCCAACTACCAGGCCCACCGCCAGGAATTTTGACGAGATTTCCCCGTTTGGCAATCAGTTTGAGAACAAGATAATTTAAAATTGGTTGGTCTGTAACTCCTTCAGAAAAATCGAAATATTCACGATGCGCTGCACACTCGCGCAAAGCTTCATCCATTTGTTCTTCGGTAATAACTCCTTTTCTCGAAGCCAAAAAGCCACTGTTGAAAACATCTTGAAGTTGGGCATCAGAAAAAATTTGTTGCTCTTTCACAAATGGGGAAAAGATATTTCGCAGTTTGTCATTGGCATGATGGTAATCACAACAGAAGAAATCAACTTCTGAAAGTTTGTCTAAATTGTCGGCGATTTTTTCAAAAACGACAATATCTGTATCAATATAAATAAATTCATCTAAAGGGCCAAACCACGCCACCAGTTTACGCATTTTATTTGGTAAGGCGAGGAAATCTCGATCAAAAATTTCTCCGATGCGTTTGGTAAATTTATCAATAAGTTCCAAATCTGGGAAAATTTGCACTTTGTGTAAGGTAGCAAGCTGTTCTGCTACCTTGTGATAATTTTCATTAAATGGGATGAGATAAATGGTTACTTCTGGGTCATAGTAACGAATACTATTTAGTAAAGCGATCGCATTATCAATAACCCGATCGTTGGCAACAATATAAATTCCCCTGCTCATAAATTATCCTTGGTTAATTAACTTAAGTTTTCGCAAAGCTCTTGTAAATAAATTTGGTACTGGAGCGTCATTATAATTCTTAGGAGGGTTTTGAAACATGGGACGCTTGTCTGGTTCGTTTAAGTAACGATAGTAGAGAAATAAATCTCTATAGGGGAAATCAATATTTTCTCCAGCACAGACTGCTTGATTAATATTAGGAGGAATACCAATGTAATGAAGGTAAGTTAGCCGATTACCTTTGTCATAAAGAAGGTGTTCTCGTTCTTCAAAGTGCTTAGATGTGGCAGAACATCCTGTCTTTTCATTATCTGGTAGTTGACGAGCAAAGTTATAAATAGAAAGATTAGACCTCATTACCATGTAGTTTATCAGTGGTTGTTCACCAGCACCGCCATACAAAATTTCCGCCTCACCATTTTGTAAATGGGATATTAGTAAATCTCTTTGTTCTGAGTTAAATATTCCCCGTTTTGCGCCATAGAAACCCGAACAAAAGATTTCGGAATCAATGCGCTTTTGCTCGAAAATTTCTAGTAATTTTGGAGAATTAACATTATATATTTTACTAACGTCTTTAAATTGGAAATCGTAGACAACAAAATCATAAGTATCTAGCTTTTCAAACACCGATGTCAGAGAGTTCATCACCAAGGTGTCTGCATCTAAATAGATAAATTTATCGAATGGCCCATCAAAGGCGCAAAAACGACGATGAGCGCCATATAACCGTGATTTACTCCGATTCAATCGTTCTGGTGCTGCTGAGAGCATAAATTGATCCCAACGGTTGATTGATTCTTGATTATCGTAAAGAAATACATTAGGACGTTTAGCTATTTCATCAGCAATTCGCTGTGTCTGATCGTCGAAAGGATAGATACAAACAGGAGTTTCTGAACCTAAGATAACATCAATACTGTTGAGCAAAGCCACCAGTTGATCGAAAACATAATCATTGCCAAGGGTACAAATACCATTCATAATTTATGAGTGTTGATCGACAAAGTTTGATAACCAGTTAAGTAAGTTTAATTTATGTAAAATGATTTGACGTGCTTCTGCGATCGCATCTTTGGCAGCATACCAAGCATCAGGTGTAGCTGTCACTTCTTTGATGTAGGCAATACCTTTTTCATCTAAACTGGGCAACCGCAAAAAACTACCCGGTGGCAATAATTTATCAGCAGCTGGGCCACCATAGTAAATTGGTAGACACCAGGCAAGTAAACTATCCCAAAGTTTCTCACTGACATACCAATTATTATCAGCATAATTTTCAATTGCCAAATTGTAATAGTATGGTGCCATCCCATACCATTTGTTACCTAGTTCTCCCGATTTTTTAGCCGATTCTGGTAAGTTACGCCCATATAAGTCAAATTTCATGCCACTAGATTGTAGAGACTGCAAAAAGTCTAAACGCTGGCGATGTTTGGCTGTACGGCTAATTCCTGAAGTAATCCAACTACATGGGGCAACCTTTTGAGGTGGCGGCATTTCATTTAAATCTTGAAATGAATTTGAGTGATACCAAATAGCAGGCATATAGTCAGGAATGGGGGCAAAATCATCGGGGCCAGAAATGTAGCCACAATACTTCTGGGCTTGTTGATAATTATGATTAGTTATTTCAACGATTTCATCTAAAGGCGGTTCTCTTAGCAAATAAATAATCCGCTCTTTGTTGACACCACGCAGTAGAGAATCAACATTTACTGCTGATTTTTGCTGCCGTTTGCGAAAGCTATCTAACCAAGATTTTTGTGGCGCTGCTTGGGGAAAATCAAATTGATACATCAGGAGAAAATCTGGTTTGGTTGCTAGTGCCTGCATTTGCATATTTCCCCAAACTCCAAATTGATGCGGGGTTTGTTGCCACAGCCAATCGGCTCTGGTTTCTAAACCTCGATAGCCGCTAATCATACCTACAGTTTTTATAGTCATTTTAGTTATTAGTTATTAGTCATTAGTCATTTGTCATTAGTTACTTTTCCTTATACGATAAGTTGAGGAAGTAGAGATTCATCAACATAACTAAGGATTTTTGCGGCTCGATTTTCCCAAGAAAACTGCTTGACAAATTCGATACTATCTGGATAACCTTCTATTTTTCTAGGATGAGTTTCTAAAACTCGCTTCAGACTTTCGGCAAATTTGCTGGGGTTATCTGGCTCACACCAAGCAGCGATCGCTTTTGTCTCTTGAAACTCAACTAATGAAGGAATTTCCGTCGAAACAATGGGAGTTCCAGAGGCGAAGTAGTCAAACAGCTTTAAAGGAGATGTGAAAGTTGCCGCTTTTCCCGAACAATGAGGGTGAGCTAAAATATCGGCTGCTTGTAGCAAAGATGCTAACTCATTATGCAAGACATAGCCCAAAAATTGAATATTATCAACCTGTTTTTCTTTTACCAATTGCTGATAATATTCTACTTCTGCTGGCTTACCACCCGCACAGGCAAATTGCACATTAGGCATTTCATTAGCCACATCAATTAGTACATCAATACCTTTAAATTGCTGTAATGCTCCTGCATAAACTACCAATTTTTGGCTTTCGTCTCGCAATAGTTTTTGTCGCCATTCTGCGGCTTTTTCGGGTTGTCTCTGCATAAACAAGCGATTAAAACCATTGTGCAGACTAATTACTTTTTCTGCTGGCATCCCATTTTTAATCATGCTTTCACGGATTGTTTCTACAACGGTGACAGCTATTTGTAAGAGTGGATTTGTAACAATTTCTTGCTCAAATGGTTTCTCTTCATGGTGGTGGTGTTCATAAATTGCCGGAATGCCATTTTTGATGGCAGCTTTGACAAAATTCCAGTTGCGACTGTGGACAAGTTTAGTAGTTGGAAGTATATGAAAGGGTAAATAATACTTGCTTGCAATGGTGTTGGAGTCAGTAAATTTGCTCGAAAAATGGTCAATCGGCCAAGGCATCGGTAATGGAGCAACTTTTAACTTGTCATGGAGATTGTAATATTCAATAAGTTCTGTTGGTGTTTTTCTCGGTTGAAAAGGACACAATAAATTAACTGGGTTATTAGCTTTCGCTCCTTTTTCAGGGTATACCAAAACTGTTGAATATCCCAAGTTAGCGGCGGCATTAGCGGCATTTGTAGACTGCACTAGGTGAGCCTCTGGCTGGGGTAATTCTTCACCGATGAAAAAAATGTAGTGTTTTTTTAAAGGATTATTTTTCATAATTTTAGACATTAATACTATTCTCAAACTTTTCTAAATTATTCAATAGACATATAGCAGATTCATAAGTTTCAGTAATTAATTCATTTGGCTCTTGGGGAGTATCTATCAAATTATCTGCTAGAGAGCGGAGAGAGCTAAGGATGAGATTAAGAGAAGTTCTAAACTCAATGGATAGATGATTAAAGCTTTGATAATAGTCGCTTAGAATATTTTGATTTTGGTCAGAGATTGAGAGAATTTGCCCCTTGATTTGTAAGTTAATCACATCTTCAAAAATATCAATTGTGTTGAGAATTCTCCAGGCTGATTTGTAAGAGTCTTCAATTAGTTTGTGCCGTTCTTGAGAATCGTCTCCCAGATCATCAAGTAATAAGTACAGAAACCCAATCATTGAGTTTAACTGTGTCCGAATTTCGTGAGAGATGCGGAGCGAGCTTTGATTGTGTTTAGTAGCGGCTTCAGGACGATCAACAAATTTCTTTGAGTTTAGGCGCATTGCCTTAATAATTTTTGTCTGAATCAAGTTTTTATTAGGGCGATCGCTAAATTGCATGGAGTACAAGCGTGAGTAGTAAGCACCTTTTTGTAAAAGTTCTTCATGGGTTCCCACTTCTACCACCTGTCCTTGATCTAACACAGCTATTTGATCGGCTTTTTGGACTGTGGAAAGGCGGTGAGCAATTACTAGGGTGGTGCGATCGCGACTAAGATCGTCAAGTGCAGATTGTACTAAACGTTCCGAAACGGTATCTAAAGCGCTGGTGGCTTCATCTAAAATCAGAATTTCGGGATTTTGGAGGAGGGCGCGGGCGATCGCTAATCTTTGCCTTTGTCCACCAGATAACATTACCCCGCGATCGCCAATTAGGGTGTCAAATCCTTGAGGCAATTTGCTAATAAACTCATAAGCATTTGCCCGCTTTGCTGCTGTCACAATCTCATCATCAGTAGCCTCTGCTCGCCCATAAGCGATGTTATTTTGCACCGAGTCATTAAAAAGAAAGGTATCTTGACTGACAATCCCCATCCGCTTCCGTAGGGATACTAGATCGAACTCCCGCAAATCGATGCCGTCAATGGTAATACTGCCAGCGATCGGGTCATAAAATCTAGGTAAAAGGTCTGCCAAAGTAGATTTACCAGCCCCAGAACCGCCTACCAATGCTAAGGTCGTACCACGCGGTAAATATAAATTTACATCTTTGAGTACCAACTTTTCATGACCAGGGTAGGCAAAGCAAAGAGAATTAAAAGACACTCCTTCTTCTAATTTTGTGTAGGGAAGCTTACCTTTGTCCATGAACGGCTTATCGTGCAAGCTCAAAAAGTCATTTGTAACATCCACACTGGCGGCGGTACTGGCAAAGTTGCTGCGAATAGTATTTAACTGAGAAATCAATGGCAGCACTCGCAGCAGCACTAACAAATATGTCAAAAGTACGGTAGAAAGAGAAGAAACCTGTTGAGCAAAGAAGGTTTTGCTCAAAAGTACAATCAGCAGTAAAGCTGTAATCCCCATTACCTCACTTAGAGGTGTAATGGCTTCCGAATTAACTTGAGATTGGAAATCTGCTAATTCGCGATCGCGAATTAGTTTTTTAATCCGTTGATATTCTTTTTCTTCATTTCCCGTCGCTTTTACCAATCGAATTCCGTTCAGGGTTTCGAGTACGGAGACTGAATATGCTCTAGACATCTCACTCAGCTGCTTCCCAAAAGTTCTCGATCGGGAAATGGCATACTGATTTACTAATGTCACCAACGATAGCAAAAGCGTAGCAGCAATTGTCAACTGCCAAGAAATTGACAGCAATATACTGACAAAAACTAAAATTGTGATTGCCAGGATAGCTATCTTTACAGTACTACCTATAGAACTTGCAGACCGACCAATTTCTCCACCAAGACGGTTGATTAAATCACCAACCTTCGTTTTGGCATAATAATCTATATCAATTTCTAATAATAGCTTTAACCCAGTTTCGCGCATATCTGATGTTAGCTTTCGGGTTAAAGAACTCGATGCTAAGGAACTGGCATAAGTAGCTAAATTCTTTAAAAGAATGGTGAAGATAATCGCCCCAGCCATTACTCCTATCCGGTAAGGTTCTGGAGTATTGTCAAAGGGAGATATCAAGTTTTTTAGGATCGGAGGAGCAGTACTTAAATCTACTTCTTGTCCCACGATTTTTAAAACCACTGGCACAATTAAAGCGGTGCTAATCCCATTAAATAAAGCTCCAGAAAATCCTAACAATATTGTCAGCAGAATCAAACCTGGATAGGGTCTAGCGAATCGTAGTAGTAGTTTTCTGGTAGACATTGGGTATTTTTATACAATTTTCACTTATTAATATTATTCACACATTACTTACCAAACTTGCTAATATCAAATATCCCAACAAAAGAGGCAGTTATTGCTGGAAGAATATTGCCCTATCACAAGGGGAGATTACAAGAGCGATTTTTTTCCTGCCGCCATCAAAGTGATCTTGTGGTTTGAGTCCCTCACAACTTCTGCGTGGACTCAATTTATCCAAGATTGAATCCCCGACTTAAAAGTTCCTCCACCTCCCGCTTTCTTCAATGTCTTCCGCTCCATTCCATATTAATATTTACAATCGAGAGATTACCGACTTTAATACAGAAGCCATCGCCTCTATACTATAGTGTTCTACACATCTTTTTCTTGCCTTGATACCTTGCTGGTTTGCTGACTCTAAATTCTGAAAAATAAATTGAATCTGTTCAGCAATCTGTTCAGGACAAGCAGGCTCGACTAAATAACCAGTATCACCTAAAATTTGGGGTATATCTCCAACCCGCGTTGATAATACAGGTTTAGCCATTGCCATTCCATCTGTCAACTTCAGGGGAAATTGAGCGCGAGTTTCTGGAGTATCTCGTTGGGGAACAACTACAATGTGAGCAGCTGCAACTAAGTCAGGCATCACATCAGCTGGATATTTTGGTAATTTAATAATCCAGCGTCCCCACTTTTGTTGAAGTTGCTGATCGTAATCATCATAAGGACTGCCACCTACAATTACTAATCTTAAGTCTGGTTGATTTATTTTATCGAGCGCGATGAGAACATCTTCTAGACCTTTGTAGGGTCTTGGCGCACCGGGAAACATTAAAATACGATATTCAGATAAACCATAACGATTTCTGCTGGACTCAGCATCATATCGAGCAGGATCAAATAAAGCAGTATCCTTACCATTGGGAACAAATGTACCCCCAAAACGCTGCTGCAAAAATTTAGTATGCACCGTCACCGCATCAGCGCTATTTACCAAACCTTCCATCCATTTCACATACAAAGGATGATAAGGATTCCTGAGTGCGCCGTCTGATTTCAAAAAGTCTCTGGCTAATTGTTTGGGTGTGAAACGATAATGCCAGTCATCGCCACCATACCAACTGAGTTCCCAATCATCTATATCTAAAATTAATGCTTTTTGGCTAAATATTTTCTTTATTAGGGCAACTCCAAAACTCGCTATTTGTGGTTTTATTGCATAAATTATATCTCCATTAATTTTTGGTAAAAATTTGTGAATTTCTCCAAAAAAATCTGGAAAATTTTTACCCGGTAAATTATAAACGTTTAATTCTGATGGTAAATTTCGATATAAGTTATTTCCAAATAAAAACCCCATAATTTCAACTTCATATTCTAAATTTCTGAGGGCTGTTGCTATCAAGTATGCACGCAAAATAGCTGCACTTGATAAATCTGAAACCAACAGCGATATCTTGGAAAAATTTTTCACTGTTTTTATACTTAATTTTTATTTAATACGCCAAGGATTTGTAACTTGATTCGGTAAAAATACTTTAGCGAATCTGTCAAAAACCCTTGTATATAAGGAACGACTAATATCTTTAGCATATTGAGGTCGATAAGGATAGGTACAGTGAAGAACTTTAATTGTATCCTGAATATCATAAGCATCCTGCCACTTGCTGAGATAATTATAGGTTGGTGGTAAGATTTTTTTATGAGGGCGTACAGATGCGATCGCAGAAGCAAAAGCCCCTTGATCTTTTAAAAGTAATTTATCTTGGTTATTTTTGACAATCTCAAAATAACGTTGAAATTCGTCAAAAAATATCTTGGTTACTTCTGTTTTCCGAAAAGCCATAAAACCGCCATTATACTGCACACTATCTGCTTGTAATGGTAATCCTACCGATTGCAAAATTGGCAGAACATTTGGCAAAAGGTCTTCTTGTTTACCACGTAATAAGTTTGTAGCTTTAAGAATAGAAGGTTGCACATCTTCTGTTAGTAAAAACTCATATTCATCTAAATAGTCAAATACATCATTGATATTTGTAAGTAAACAAATATCTGAATCTAGGTAAATGGTTTTATCAAATTCAGAAGCATCATATAAAGCCAATTTTGCTTGCCGCGATGCTAAAACAGTATTTTCATTTGCAGGTGCTGGTTTTAAAATTACATTTTTGAATGCCTTTAGCAAAGGATAAAGAATTATTGGAACTTGATCAATTAAAATAACGATCGGCTCTTGATGAAACTTTCTCACCGCCGCTAAAAAATGAATGCAATCTTGAAAAGAGTAAAGCCCAGTTAGAATTGTAATAAACCCTTTAGTTGGTGTTGACATAAATCAAATGAACAATTTTTGTTGACTTTGGAAATTAGATACGTATTTATTTTCAGAAAATCTTACTCTAGTTTGAGTTATAGCGAAATTCGATAGAGTAGAGATCGGCAAAATATGAACTTGAATACTGATTATGTTTAAGTAAAAAAATATTAAAATAAATTTAACTTTATATTTATAGCTATTCCCAGAGAAGTTTCACTGATAAATTCATCTGAATTTTACTTTATTTAAGTATAATTACCGTGTAAATACAGTTGTACAATATCATGGTTAATATTGCACTACAGCTATAATAAAGAAAGTATAAACACTTAATCTAGCTTGTGAATGTAGCACTATCATTCACTGGAATCTAGGATTGCTACTCAATACCAAACATTTATCCAAACATTTATGTTGTAAGGGAGGCAGAGGTAATGCAGGTAATCCGTCTGGAAGCACTCTCAGACAACTACATATTCTTGTTACATGACAACAAACACAATATCGCGGCTGTTATCGATCCAGCAGAGGCTCAACCAGTATTAAAGAAACTGGCAGAGTTAAAAGCTGAGTTGGTAGCAATTTTTAACACGCACCATCATAACGATCATGTAGGTGGTAATAAGCAATTAATCGAACATTTTCCCCAACTGATAGTTTATGGAGGAGCCAAGGATCGTGGTAGAATTCCCGGACAACAGGTATTTTTGCAACAAGGCGATCGCGTCCAGTTTGCAGACCGCATAGCTGAAGTTATCTTCGTTCCCGGACATACCCGCGCTCACATCGCTTACTACTTTCCGCCTGAAAAAGCTGGTGATACAGGCGATTTATTTTGTGGTGATACCTTATTTTCTGGTGGTTGCGGTCGCTTGTTTGAAGGAACACCAACGCAAATGGTAGACTCTTTAAGCAAACTGCGCTCTCTACCGGATGATACACATATTTGGTGTGCCCACGAATACACCTTAAAAAATCTGCAATTTGCCTTAACTGTGGATGGCAACAACGCCGACTTGCAAAGACGCTTCAATGAAGTGAAAGCTTACCGTAGTCTAGGAGAAGCTACCATCCCCTCGCTACTGGGAGTGGAGAAGCGTACCAATCCCTTTTTACGTTGGGATCAGCCATCATTACAATCAACTGTTAAGAGTAGCGATGGAGTGCAAACCTTTGCCCGCATACGGGAAATGAAAAATAACTTTTAGGAATTGGGCATTGGGCATTGGTAATTACCTATCTCCCTCATCTCCCCATTCCCCACTCCCTGAACTTTCTAGTGGGAATAGTTGCGATCGCACCCTTCCTTTCGCTACGATCTGTAAGCTTTAGGGTGTAGGCAAAGAAGCTTGGAATACAGCAGTGACATTGTGAGCTATCAAGCCTTACCCAAATTAATCAGATTTTACAGGAAAAACGATGGCGAAACGCGTACAGTTAGTTTTAAATCAGGATATCAGCAAGCTGGGGAAATCTGGCGACTTAGTGGAAGTAGCTCCTGGCTACGCTCGTAATTATCTGATTCCCCAGAAATTGGCAACTAATGCCACTCCTGGTATTCTCAAGCAAGTAGAACGCCGTCGTGAACAAGAGCGTCAACGGCAATTAGAACTCAGACAACAAGCTCTTGAACAAAAAGAATCTCTTGAAAAAGTTGGTAGCTTGACAATTGCCAAGCAAGTTGGTGAAAATGAAGCAATTTTTGGTACTATCACCACCCAAGATGTTGCAGATGCAATTAAAGCAGCCACAGGTCAAGAAGTTGATCGGCGTGGAATTACCATCCCCGATATTAACCACCTTGGTACTTATCAAGCTGAAATCAAGCTGTATTCTGATGTAGCGGCACAAGTCGATATTCAAGTTGTGGCTAGTTAAGTTAGGCAGCAGGATGAGGGGATGGGGAGAATTACTCCTAACTCCTCACCGGACGCGGAGCGTCTTCGGCTCCGCTCAACACTCCTAACTCCCAACTAGTAAAATTATGAGTATGCCAAAACCCAGGTGCGACGAAGACGAAAACAAGTCACGTCATGCAGCAGCCGACGAGGATTGCTGTGAAGAAATGGCTGAAAAATATAGCTGGCAATTGGTTGATGTCGAAAAGACGGGAGACCCCATTCTTGAGGTCGATTGTGTGTTTGAAGGCTAAACCGAGTTTCCAAAATCCTATTACGACACTCAAAAGGAGCAAGACTAATGCGTAAATGGATCGTCTTTCGTGCTGAAAAGCGTCAACCAGGTTGGGAAGATCGGAAGTATGCTCACACGGGTTCTCTCACGAAAACCCTGTTTGAACACTACGATTGCTCAGACAAAGCATTGCCTGAACCTGGTTATCGTCCACCTGAATTTATTCGAGTCGATCAGTTTGCCGATCCCAGCTATCCAGAGTCAAAAACTCATTATCGTCACAGCGATTGGGAAGTGGTGAGAGTTGAAGCCTATACGCCTGAAGTTCCTGTTGGCATGGGCTTCGATATGGTTGTGATCTGTTACTGTAAGTACAACCCAATCAACGCACCCCTCAAGCCAATGCCAGAGCGTCAAGTCTCTGTTGATTCGTTTGGTGGAGATCAACAAGCCTACGAGCAATGGCTAGAGTCCCAAAAGCAGCCTGCTGAGGTGTAACAAACAAGCTCGATAAAAATATAAGCGATAAGTGAAACCCCGATCGCCAATCCAAAATCGCAAATATAAAATCGTTATATGGCTGAAGAACTGAGTTTTAAAGGCGATGGTAGCGATCGCCTCCCTCCACAAAATATTGAGGCCGAAGAAGCGATTTTGGGGGGTATTTTGCTAGATCCAGAAGCGATTAGTCGAGTTAGCGATCGCCTCCTTCCCGAAGCTTTTTACATTAGCGCTCACAAAGATATTTATCAAGCAGCTGTGAGGCTCCATGCCCAAGGTAAACCCACAGATTTGCTCTCAGTCACAAGTTGGCTGACTGACCATGAGATCCTTGCCCGCATAGGCGGCAGAAATAAATTAGCAACTCTGGTAGACCGCACAGTATCAGCCGTGAACATCGATGCCTTAGCAGGCTTGGTGATGGAAAAATACCTGCGGCGACAATTAATTAAAGCTGGCAATGAAATTGTACATCTTGGTTACGAGACAGAAACAGACTTACCAACTGTTTTAGATCAAGCAGAACAGAAAGTATTCAGTGTGACTCAAGAACGTCCCCAATCGGGTTTAGTTCACATTTCTGATACTTTAATTAATAATTTTCAGGATATTGAAGATCGAAATCAAGGCATCGCTTTACCTGGCATTCCTTGCGGATTTTACGATTTAGATGCCATGACCAGTGGCTTTCAACGTTCTGATTTAATTATTGTTGCTGGCAGGCCATCAATGGGAAAAACGGCCTTTTGCTTAAACCTTGCTCATAATATCGCCGCTTCTTATAAATTACCAGTTGCTTTCTTCAGCTTGGAAATGTCAAAAGAGCAATTGACGCAACGTTTATTAGCTAGCGAAGCACAAATTGAAAGTAGTTATCTGCGGACTGGCCGCCTTAGTCAAACACAGTGGGAACCTTTAAGCCGTGCTATTGGTATACTTTCAGAAATGCCAATTTATATTGACGACACGCCGAATATTACAGTTACCCAAATGCGTAGTCAGGCAAGAAGACTGCAAGCGGAAGTTGGAACTGAATTAGGATTAATTGTAATAGATTACTTGCAATTGATGGAAGGAGCAGGCGATAATCGAGTTCAAGAGTTATCAAAAATTACGCGTCAACTCAAAGGTTTAGCGCGGGAATTATCTGTACCAGTTATTGCTTTATCTCAGTTAAGTCGAGGGGTGGAAGCACGTACTAATAAGCGGCCGATGTTGTCAGATTTGAGAGAATCTGGTTCGATAGAACAAGACGCGGATTTAGTAATAATGTTGTACCGCGATGAATATTACTCTCCCGATACTCCCGATCGCGGCATTGCAGAAGTAATTATAGCTAAACACCGCAACGGGCCTACAGGGACTGCAAAACTTTTATTCAATCCACAGTTTACAAAGTTTCAAAATTTAAAAATTTGAATCGGGAATTGGGAATTGA
Source organism: Nostoc sp. NMS2 (assembly GCF_017115105.1). GTDB lineage: Bacteria > Cyanobacteriota > Cyanobacteriia > Cyanobacteriales > Nostocaceae > Nostoc. The sequence continues at coordinate 12,118 of NZ_JABXKH010000174.1, read as the reverse complement.
GCATGGAAAAGAGACAAGGAAGAGGGTGGAGACAAGGAAAAGACTTAATTTTAATAATTCTCCCTCATCTCCCTCGTCCCCCTTGTCCCCCTTGTCCCCCTTGTCCCCCCATGCCCCATGCCCAATTTTTACTTAACTCCCAGCAATTCCACATCAAAAATTAGAGTTGCATTAGGTGGAATCACGCCACCAGCACCACGAGCGCCATAACCTAACTCAGATGGGATGATTAACTGACGACGACCGCCGACTTTAATTGTGCTAACTCCTTCGTCCCAACCTTTGATTACCTGTCCGATGCCAATTTTAAAGCTGAAGGGTTGGCCGCGATCGCGGGAACTATCAAACTTAGTACCATCTTCTAAAGTGCCGACATAGTGAACTTCAACCGTTTGTCCTGGTTGAGGAGTCGCCCCAGTCCCCTCTTTTAACTCGACATACTTTAATCCAGAAGGAGTAGTTACGACCTTATCATCAGGCGAAGGGGTGGTTACGGCATTAGCGTCAGACATAGTATTACTCGCAATTAAGATATCGTTTTCAGTTACAGTTGTGGCCGCTGGCGGCGTTTGAATCAACTGGTCAGCAATGGCAGTATTCTGTTTACTGCCTACTTGCCCCACAACCAAAAGCACAACACACACCAGCATGAACGCCACGCTGAGGAAAATTGGTTTCAAAATCAGTTCTCCTTACTTAAGTATCCTGGCAAAAAGATTACCAATAGGACACAATTAGTTTAAATCAGAAAGGACATCTTAACGCCAAAGCTTATTTTCCAAATCGCGCAATTGCCGCTCTAAACGGTCAATTCTACCCCGTAGTTCGTCCACTTCCGACTGTCGAGCTACCCCTAAATCTTGCATCATATTTCGCATTTGCCGTTGCATTTGCACATCCCAGTTTCCCTGCTCCGACTTTAACTGCTGGGCAATATCATCTATAACTGCCTTAGCTTGCTCAGGATTGAGCTTACCATCTTTAACCAAGTCATCGCTGACTTGGCGCAGTTTTTCTGCTACTAAAGACGTTGTGCCAAGACCCATCATCATTAGCTGTTGTAACCAGTTGCTGTTATCCATATTCCCTTCTTGTTACTTGTGTCAAACCAGCTGACCCTTGCGCCTAAGTGTAGGCAATCAAGCTATGCCAAAAGCGTAGTTCTTCTAGCCTACATCTCTATTTTGGCAAATTAGCAAACACAGGATCGTAGGGTGTGATTATAGAACTACTCAAGTTTCAGGTTGCCCCGCATTTAAGGGAAAATTTTATCCAGAAGGACACGCAAATTTGAACAATAGCGCTGGCTGAATATCCTGGGCTTCTCGGTAAAGAGGTCTGGATCAACCTCAATGATCCTACATAAGTTAACTGAGTTCGACGGCTCATTTAGTAACCGCCTAATTAGTGTAAATATTGAAACCTCTCCCTGGTTTTACTACGCAAAACCGTCCCTCTCCGAGTCGGAGAGGGAAAGACTTGAACGCAAGTTTAAGGCAGGGAGAGGTTTATCGGACTCACGTTAAGTTATACCGAACAGTCTCTCAATTAAGCATAGACGTGGTTTAGTTAAATTTGTGAACGCCATTTCTGAAAGGCAATCTCGTAATCCTCTGATTTACTCTGATAAACGCTCCACCAATGAAAAAATAATCCTAACCCCCATCCTAATGCTGGGAAAATAGCCCAAAAATAACTAGGACTAGTGATTAAATTCAAGAGAATGAGGAATAAATTCACTGCCAGGAAGGAAACAAAATGCCCCCAAAAAGCTCTGCGTCGGAAAGTATTAAATGTGTGTCGTGACCGTTCCTCTTCTTGTTGAACTAACCACTTTTTTTCAGTTTTTTCCAAAACATCAGAAGAAATACCTAACTCAGATGCCATTTCTATAAGCTGTTCTCGTGAAAATTCACCTTCCTGTTTCCGAGTGAGTGCTATTTCAAGGATTTTTTGCACATCTTCTGAATCGTAAGTCATTTTAACTACCTTATAAGTTTGTGTGTAAATGCGCTTTTGATTTTACGAAGTTTTCAATAGGCTTCGTTCAATTCAGTTAGCGAACGCCTCCACATTTTGCACCCAATACTTAGTGACATTCACAACCTTATTATTTTCTCACAACTGATTTAGGGCTACTGTATTTGTCAATACCTAAACCCTTATTCTCGCGTAGGGGCAATTCATTAATTGCCCCTACAACGTATAGTTTTGCGTTGATAAAAGAGGAGTAAAACCAAGTGTCTTAACAAGACTTGAGGCTTAAGCCTCCTATTAAGAGTTAATGCTTAAGCCCCAAATCTTGTTATTTAAAATCTAAAATTCAGCGAACGAAAATATATCTTTAATCAAGAAGCGAGAGTATCAAATTCGGTGATTCAGAGATTCACAGAAGTGTAGATATCATCCGAGTTTGCATTTAGGTAAGGACGTTGCAATTCAATTTCCCATAATGAGAAATGCCGCAGAATTGCTGCTATCCTATCTTCTGGGGTATCATTTCCTAGATGCCAAGCCTCAAGCAAACCATTAGCAACAATTTGGCAACGGTGTGTACCAAAACTTTCTTGGTCGCCAAATTTCCGGTCTGGTTCTTCAGCGATCGCTAACCCTGGTGCTATAAGCTTGGTAAATAAAGGTACTTGCTCCTGAAAATGCACTTGATTTTCTCTATATATCCTCTCTAAGACTGGGCGAACAAGTTCATAGTCCTTTTTGTCAAAATAAAGCACTGCTGAGTCGTAACGCCCATAATCAGAAGGGTTGTACAATGCTTTAAATGAGAAGGCAATGGATATAGCATTGAGTTGGCTAGTCAAATCGTTCATGACTGCAACTGAGCCTTCAGGGGTCAAATTGAAGTAGACACGTACCAGAGTTTGATAATTTCGAGCCATAGCTGCATTAGCAATTCCCATATAAAATCCGTTTTGTACCAGATTCTTAGGCATTTTGATTGCTATTGAGTCGCCGATATTAGCAGCTTGTTGTAAGCTATCGGGTTCAATGTGCAGCCTCAAACCGTTTTTATGCACCACCAAACTACCATCTATGTCTTCTTTTAGAACCAGCCAACCATCATTCCAGTAGCCTACACCTCTGTTATTTTCATGCAAGCGATCGTAAAAAGCTATATCTACGCCAAATAGTGTATTGTTTTCGAGATTTTGGTTCAAAGCCAAATTCGTTGCTTCTGTATTGGATGACGAAAGACTTTTCGATGAGCCGTTGTAGTAGAAGGCGTAAAGTAAACTACGTAATTGATAACTCAAAAACTTATTTTGAAAATCTAAAGATAATTGCTGAAAGTTAGAGACTATTGATTCTGGTACTTCCATCGGGCCAAAGTCTGGATGTCTAATACAATGGTGAGACTCGATTTCAACCTTATGAACGATATCGTCTAGTGATGTCTGCAATGACTCTGGAATATCTGACAGTTGATTTGCCAGCGAATCTAATAGTTGCATAAAAACTTGCCTGTCAATAATGTGGAGAGATAGGGACAGACAAACAAAAAATGTTTGCGTCCCCTTGTTGACTTGGAATTTATTTTGAAGCGGGAGATAAGTTAATGGGAAATAGGTCTGATGCATCTACACCAAAAATTGTTGGTATCGATGCTTCTGGACGGCATAATAAACTCTTAGCAACCTGGAGTATGCATATACCTTTATTACCAAAAGTTTTTTCGTGCTGGAGTTTGGCTTGAATAGATTTAATCAAAGCAAAACCGCAAAACTGCATAACTCTCTGTAAAAAATCAGGACGATGTTCTACAATTTCGGGGAAAACAGAGAGATAAGCAGTCACCAACTCTCTAATGGAAGGTTGCAGCAAATGTAGAGGAGTTGTTGCTAGACGTAAAGACTCTTGAATCGCCATTGTTTTACTAGTAATCATGCTGTATAGCCAAAGTTGTAGGTAGCTGGCTATCAGCATTCCTAAATCACTAGCTGGATCTCCCCAAGCGCCACGTTCCCAATCAATCAATCGAATAATACTCTCATCTGAGGGCGATTCATTAAAAGCGGCTTCTTCCCAATTCAGGGAGAGGAGAATATTGTTTAGCTTCAGATCGTTATGGGTTAAACAACAGGGGATGAAGGCATGACTCAACTCTGCGATCGCTTCTCCTAAACTATCATAACGTTGATAAAGAGACAAAAATTTCAGTCCATCGGTAGGCAACTTGCCAAAAACTGCTGGGGAAACTCTATCCATTCCAAGATTCAGGTTAGGAGTTCCTTGGCCGAATATATTCTTATTTTGGAAAAACTCTTGATACTCTTGACGGTCAATGGATAGGCGATGGATTGATGCAATGGTAGTTCCAACTACCGTTGCAATCTCTATAGGGAATAGATTTAAATTCCTTTCCACATAAAAATCCATCAAATCCCGATAATTTGTTAGATAATTGAAAACAATGATTGAATTTTCAGCATCAAAATGTAGTGCTTCTGAAAAATATGAGCGAATATTGTTTAGTTCTGGGAAGGTTTGCAAAAAGTTATGAACTCGCCATTCTTTTAAAAACTCGCCAGCAGTCTTTCCCTCTCGTTTGTGAGGCTCTTGCTTAATTAGGAGTTTCCGCTCATCTGGTAAGCTGATTAATAAGTTAAAGTTTTTAGCAGGTTTTAGCTCGATTTTGCTTAAAGACTTTTCATTTTGAGTACATAACCCTTGAAGAATCAGATAATCAAAAGCATTTTGAGAACTCAATACAAATGATGTCATAGCTTCACAACCGTATCAATATTAACAACTACAACTTCTTACATAGTTAATGTTTTTAATAGATCAACAACCTATTATATCTACTAACTATATGTGGATTCTCATACAATACCTAATATTTTCGATTGTATAAATCAATAAAATGTTAAAACAACTCCAGGAAGGTTTAACCTTTTAAATCAATGCACTATTAAGTATTGAATGATTCTGCTAACTCTGCAACTTCATGGATAGTAAATGCCAACAACGCAAAATGAAGATTTTTCACACCATAGTTAAGAATCTGAGCAAGAGCATCATCTGCACCAGCATATATAGATATGTAATCTAGGTTGCTAATGTCTATGAGTAAACCTTCTGAATCATCGGAATGCAGATCAGAAATGGTAATTTTTGACATGGATTTAAATTCCCGAAAACATTGATCAATTAGTCAAGGTGAGCATAATCAAGCATCAATTACTTAATAATCTCACTCGGAGTCAGGAAAAAATTAATAAAATTGATCAACTGCTATACTTTATATTGATGAAGCTGTAAATTGCTTAATCCGATCGGCTATCCTGATTTTTGGTAATCAAGAAAGCTGATTATTAATCATATCGGTTTATTCAAAGCTATTCATTACAGCAGAATTTGGCAGCGATTAAGCTAGGGATTGCTTAATCGCTAATTCAAAAAGTTCCACAGAGCAATGTAGCTCAGTACTCAATTAAAAGTGAGTATCTGTGTCGCTAAATGACTTGACAATGTGTGCGGTCAAGCTAGCTCCAAAGCCTAACAATGCGAACTCTTGTCCTTTAATGCCATAAGCTAAAAGTGGCTCTATGCCATGAGAAACGCTGGAAATCTCATAACTACCACCATAAACAGTAATGGAATCTACATTGTTCAGGTCGTTGAGGAAGCTTTCAGAATCTTGGAACAGTTCAGAACCAATGGTATTTAGTTCTGAAAGAGCGATACTCGCCATAATTTTCTCCTAAAATAATTGTCACAATTGAGCAGACTTAGGCAGCGATTAAGCTGAGTATTGCTTAATCGCTAATTCAAAAAGTTCCACAGAGCAATGTAGCTCAGTAGTCAATTAAAGGTTAGTATCTGTGTCGCTAAATGACTTGACGATGTGTGCAGTCAAGCTAGCTCCAAAGCCTAACAATGCGAACTCTTGTCCCTTAGCACCATAAGCTAAAAGTGGCTTTATACCTTCGGCAACATCGGAAACTCCACCTGCATTGCCACCACCATAAATAGTGATGGAATCTACATTGTTTAGGTCGTTGAGGAAGCTTTCAGAATCTTGGAACAGTTCAGAACCAATGGTATTTAGTTCTGAAAGAGCGATACTTGCCATAATTTTCTCCTAAAATAATTGTCACAATTTAGCAGATTTGGCAGCGATTAAGCTGCGTATTGCTTAATCGCTAATTCAAAAAGTTCTACAGAGGAATATTGCTCAGTAGTCAATTACAAGAAAGTATCAGAGTCGCTAAATGACTTGACGATGTGTGCAGTCAAGCTAGCTCCGAAGCCTAACAATGCGAACTCTTGTCCTTTAATGCCGTACCGTAAGAGTGGCTCGATACCGTCGGCAACATTGGAAACTTCACCTTCATCACCACCACCATAAATAGTGATGGAATCTACATTGTTTAGGTCGTTGAGGAAGCTTTCAGAATCTTGGAACAGTTCAGAACCAGTGGTATTTAGTTGCGAAAGAGCGATACTTGCCATAATTTTCTCCTAAAATAATTGTCACATTTCAACAGACTTAGGCAGCGATTAAGCAATACGCAGCTTAATCGCTAATTCAAAAAGTTCTACAGAGGAATATTGCTCAGTAGTCAATTACAAGAAAGTATCAGAGTCGCTAAATGACTTGACGATGTGTGCAGTCAAGCTAGCTCCGAAGCCTAACAATGCGAACTCTTGTCCTTTAATGCCGTACCGTAAGAGTGGCTCGATACCGTCGGCAACATTGGAAACTTCACCTTCATCACCACCACCATAAATAGTGATGGAATCTACATTGTTTAGGTCGTTGAGGAAGCTTTCAGAATCTTGGAACAGTTCAGAACCAGTGGTATTTAGTTGCGAAAGAGCGATACTTGCCATAATTTTCTCCTAAAATAATTGTCACATTTCAACAGACTTAGGCAGCGATTAAGTTGTGTATTGCTTAACTGCTGATTCCATTTTTATTCATAAATTTTCTAAAAATCAAGCTTGTAATCCTGATTTATAAGACATAAATAAATAGGTTGCGTCTTTATTGATGGCTTTACTTTTATCGAACAGAATTCAGGAGTCAGGATGGGCTAAATGCACCGCTAGCGCTCACAGAATTAAGAATGAATTTTGAACCATATTTGAAGTCAATACAGTTCAGTTAAGCAATTTTATCTTCCTCTTGCTTCTCTCTCCGTGTCGCGCCAGTTGCTATAACGGGGGGAACCCCCGCAACGCACTGGCTTCTCTGCGCCTCTGCGGTTCGTTAAAAAAAATGACTTTGACAAAGAGTGCTAGCCTTAACTGAACCGGATTGTATTTAGAGTTATGTATTCAATCAATTGCAAAAATCTGTAAACAAAAATTGTGCGCCCTTAATTAATCTAAGAGCGCACGAGCCTAATGACTATAAAATTCTTATTGCTCACAATTATTGTAAACCAGTCAGTTGTTGTCGTAGGTCTACTATTTGCTGTTCTATGTTGCTTAACCAATCATTAACAGTCTCTTTGATATTGTCTGTTGAAATCGTGCCAGAAGTATCTTCATCGTCTCTTCTCGATCTTCTTCTTCTCCCACCCTCTACAGTTCTCATTTCCCAATCGGTTAGTTCAGTGAGTAGATTTACGTCACTATTAGGATGCAGGTTCGATATTACGATCATGACTATTGATGTACCTCACAAAATCTAGTGATAGATATTAATTGATCTAGTCTGAGATCACATTAAGCTACAAATCCAGACTCCATCACTTGTATTTTGCAATAAAATCTTAGTTATTTAACTTTGTAAGGCTAATTTTCAAGACATAATTAAAGGAGTTTCGTCTTTAAAAGAGATGATTTATATTCTGATCTTGTTTGTCTTTCTAAATTAGTAAAGACGCGATAAATCGCTAAATTAGTAAAGACGCGATTTATCGCGTCTCTACTTATGGTTACGATCGCAATTTGGATTAATTTTTCGCCTGTGGTTGCGAACCAGGAATGGTTACATCTATTGGTGTCACCTTTGCTGCTAGCTGCGTTAATGGCGGTTGAATGGCGGTTTGATTCCCCACCACTAAAGTCACGATCTTTTCTGGCTTGAGGTATTCTCGTGCTACCCGTTGCACATCAGCAGCTGTGGTGGCGGCGACGGCTTTTTGATAGCGAAAGAGAAAATCGGCAGGATAGCCGTAATATTCGTATCGCATCAACCGTGATAAGGTTTGGCTGGGGTCTTGAAAGTTGAATACAAAGGAGTTGAGTGTAGACTCTTTCGCAAAAGCCAGTTCTTTTGCTGTCACTCTTTGAGTTTGAATGCGCTTGATTTCAGCTTGTAAGGCTTTGACAAACTGCACAGTAGCATCCGATCGCGTTTGTCCACCAGCAATAAACATGCCAGGATAGTCGTAACGGGGACTCCACTGACCATAAACAGAGTAAGCTAAACCTTGACGCGATCGCACTTCATTAAATAAGCGTCCACCAAATCCATTTAACACCCCATTCAATACATCCAGCGCCGCATAATCGGGACTGTCAAACCGTCCGCCTAAATGGCCCAGAAGCACACTACTTTGAGTTAGTTGTGGCTGATTGACAAAAAAGACTCCACCTGTGTTAGCTGACGAAACTGATGGTAATTTGGGTTTAGCAACACCTGGGTTGCGATTCCAGTCGCCAAACTTAGCTTGAATCAGCGATCGCATTTTCTTAGAGTCAAAATCCCCCACAATCCCCAAAATTATATTATTGGGGTGGAAATATTGCTGATAAAAATTGAGCAAATCCTCACGCTCAACCCGATCCACCGTTGCATACTCGATCGTGCGAGAGTATGGACTATCTTTCCCATAGATCAACTTCTTAAATTCTCGACTAGCAATCCCATCTGGATTATCATTGCGACGGGCAATGCCACCTTTCGCTTGCGTCTTAGCCAAGTCTAGCTTTTCTTGAGCAAAAGCTGGCGATCGCAGCACCTCAGCAAATAGCCCAAACACCGTTTCTAAATCTTCACTCAGCGCATCAAAGCTAGCACTACCAGAACCTTCACCAATACTAGCTTCTACAGATGCCGCCCGTTGTTCCAACATCTCATTGAGTTCATCAGCCGAATGTTGCTTAGTTCCCCCAGTTCGCATCACTCCGCCTGTAAAACCCGCTAATCCAACTTTCTCCATTGGTTCCAAGCGATTTCCCGTCCGCACAAACGCCGTCCCATTCACCAACGGCAATTCGTGATCCTCCATCAAATAGACAACCAAGCCATTTTGGAGAACAAACCGCTCATATTTCGGTATCTTAATCTCCGGTAGCGCTGGCAACTGCAACTCACTATAATGCTTTGCCTCAGCCGTCGCCGCCAGAGAAAAATTACAAGTTAAAAGTAAACACGTAAAAACAGCAACCAAAGCATAAATCAGCCTCTGACTCTTTTGAATTTTGAATTGTTTACCCTTCACCTTAGACCTCTGCATATCTTTTCTTCCTTTGCGCCCTTGGCGACTTGGTGAATCAGCGCTGTAGGCGGGTTTCCCGCCGTAGGCGACTGTGAACCCGGAGGGCGGTTCGTTTCTCTTATCCTTCCTTCGACAACAACTTCCCAATCGTGCGATTTCTCGGAGTAAACGCCTCCTTTGCCACTCGCACAATATCAACCGTCGTCACCGCCGAAATATCATCCAACTGCTTAAACAAATTCCGCCAAGAGCCAGTTTTCACCTCATACTCCAACAATTGTTGAGCCATCCCCATATTTGAATCAAGGGTACGCAACAAACCCGCCCGCGCTTGAGTTTTCACCCGTTCCAAATCAACCGCCGCTACAGGTTCAGTTTTTAATTTGTCAATTTCTTGACGCAAAGCCACCGCCACTTCATCAACTGTATGACCAGGAGCCGTGAGAGCATAGAAAAATATCAGATTTGGGTACTTATCTCCGGGAAATCCACTGTAACCTTGAGCATTTAGCGCCAAACGCTGTTTTTCTACCAAAGACTTATACAACCGCGACGTGCGCCCATCACTTAATAAACTGCCAATGATTTCATAGATTGCATTATCTGGATGAGTAACTGCCGGACGATGATAACCTTCTAAATACCAGGGTTGAGAAGGTAATTGTAAAGTAACTTCTTGTGTTTGTTTTTGTGGCGGTTCCACTGGGATTTGTTCAACAGCTTTAGTTTTTGCTTTATAGCGGCCAAAATAAGTTTGAGCTAATTTTTTCACCTCAGCCGGGTTAACATCTCCGACAATAGCGATCGCTAAATTGCTTGGTACATAGTGAGTATCAAAGAAATTCTGGACATCATCTGGTGTCAGATTGCGAATATCTTGGTCATAACCAATCACCGGACGCTTGTAGGGATGGACTTTGTAAGCAGTATCGATAAACTTTTCCACCATTTGTCCAATAGGTGAATTCTCCACCCGCATCCGTCGTTCTTCTAAAATTACATCTTTCTCTTTATAAAACTCACGACGAATTACCGGATCGAGAAATCGTTCCGACTCCAACGACATCCAAAGTTCCAGCTTATTGGCAGGAAAACTGTAAAAATAACGGGTAGCTTCGGTTGAAGTATTGGCATTTAAACCCACACCTCCCGCTTGTTCCACAATTTGTCCCAGTTCATTTTGCTTGACTAGTTTACCTGCTTGTGATTCTACTTGCTTAAACTCAGTTTCTAATCGAGCAACCTCGTCTTTTTTGCCATCGGCTTTCGCTGTTTTAATTTGAGTATCTAACTGCTGCAATCGCTCAAGTAAAGGTTTTTCTGCTTTGTAGTCTTGTGTACCAATGCGCGTTGTACCTTTAAACGCCAAATGTTCCAGAAAGTGAGCTACACCAGTTTTACCATCTGGCTCATCGACACCGCCGACATTTGCATAAGTAAGAAAGGAAACCACAGGCGCTTGATGTCGTTCTAAGACAAGGAATTTTAGACCATTGTCAAGGCGAAACTCCGTTAACTGTTTAATGACTCGATCCAGATAAGGTTGGATCGAACTTTGAACTGGTGAAGTTTGAATTTTAGCTCCTTGAGGAGGTGCAGTTTGAGTTTGAGCCAGAGCAATTTCTGGTAGCAATCCCCACGAGAAAACGATCAAAGCCAACAAAGAGACAAACAACCGCCGCAAGATGACAGATACAGAAGTTACACATAAGAGATCCCCCAACCCCCTTAAAAAGGGGGCTTTTGAGATCCCCCCCTTTTTAAGGGGGGTTAGGGGGGATCTAAGTTTCAGGCTTTGAGTGCGTAAGTCCTGCAAAATCCCCAATCTAAAATCCAAAATTGACCGACTGATCTGGTTCATAAGCAAAAATTAGGATAAAGTTACACTACCTGAGAAACAAGATACTTAACAAAAGAACGTTAATGTTGTATTAAGCTTGTTAGGCTTTTTTACTTGACGTTAGACAATAATGCTACAAATCGTGTTCCGCAAATCTCACCATAACTGTTATGCGAGTTTTTAATTCTTCTCCACCCTCAGAGGCTCAGACGCGCACCCGGATTTTACAGGCAGCACAAAAGTTGTTCGCCTCTCAGGGATTTGACGGCACTACCACCCGTGATTTAGCGCAGGCGGCAGGTGTGGCTGAAGGCACGTTATTTCGTCATTTTTCCAATAAAAAAGCAATTTTAGTAGAAGTAGCCACAAGTGGCTGGGTGGAGATTTTAACCGATTTGCTGACAGAATTAAGTGAGATGGGCAGCTATAAAGCCGTAGCTCAGGTGATGCGTCGCCGGATGTGGAACTTTCAAAAAAATGCCGATTTGATGCGCGTTTGTTTTATGGAGGTGCAATTTCACCCCGATTTGCGCGATCGCATTCAATTAGAAGTCATTACCAAAATGACCGATGTCGGCGAAGCATTTTTTCAAACAGCAATGGATAAAGGTATTTATCGCAAAACGGACGCAAAGCTAGTTGCTAAAGTTTTCTTAGGAATGTTTGCGATCGCAGGTTTTTCTAACAACACCCTCATCGAACCTGACGCTTCCCCCCAACAAATGCAAGAAATGGCTGAAGGACTCGCTGATATCTTCCTTAATGGTGTCTTAGTCAAAGATTAGGGCATTGGGCATTGGCCAAACAGGGCATGAAGAAGAGACAAGGGAGACAAGGAAGAGGGGGGAGACAAGGAAGAGAC
>NZ_JABXKH010000169.1 GCF_017115105.1 Nostoc sp. NMS2 | reverse complement strand
AGCGGACTGTTGCACAATGGTTAAGAGAAATCCGGCAGTACAGAAGTTGCGGTCGGCAATCCATACCTGTTGGGATTGTACAAGTGCCAAAACCTGATGAAACTTGGAGCGTTCTTGGGAATGACCATCTTCACAGGGAATAACATCAATCACCAGTTTTGTTCCGGGGTCAAGAATGGCGATAGTTTTTCCTGGCAAGGGTTTGGCTGCATGGGGGCGCAGCGCTGCTAGTCGGCGTTCGGTACCCGCTAAACAACTGCCATCCACAATCCGAAGTCGATATTCTTTTCCTAGAGGACTGGGATGTTCCACATTCAATAGGTGAAGCAACTGCTGGAGGTCGGATGCCGTCTCATGTAACAATGCCCGACTCACGGGCAGTTCAATCCGTTGCAGTTTATTGTATAGCGCCGTGGCACTGACACTTACCTCCACTGCCTTCTTCTGATAGGCCGCATGAACCGATGGATACATCCCACACACCACCAGACTCATCAAATCCACCTGAGTCGAAAACAGTAACTCTTGAGAGTATTGGCGTTCACTGTAAGTCTCGAACAGATGATTCATCCGCGAGGAGTTAAAAATGTTTTCCATCAGGACTCGCATCATTACACTGACGGGGCTTGCCTCTACAAAAGCATCAAATAGGGGAGATAGCATAAGCGCTTAAGTGCATTTTTACTCTTACCTTCTTAGAAAATACACATAGTGTACTATTTGTCAATATTGAGAGGGCTGGTACTCATATCGTACACAAACTTTGAACTTGCCGCAGCACTACAGTTACTAAATATAGAAAAACTTTCTATGACATTAAATATACAGTCATAAAGCATACTTTAATGTTTCAGGCTCTACTGAGAATAATGCAATCACAGGATATCGGCTGAAGATGCTTTAAATGAAATCATTAGTATCTAAAGATAGCAAAAATAGCTAACTTACTTTCTAAGTAGTTCCGAAACTATATGTTGCAATAATGTCAAATTGAATAATTCTTGTTTGATGTATGTAAGCTTCTATGGTAAAGCGATCGCTCCAAGCATCACTCGCTGGGATGGAACAAGCTAAAAAAACGTTCGCTCATAAGGGGTGGACACAAGAAAATTTGGCTTTTGAAGTTAACTTAAAGACTCGCCAACCAATTTGGCGGTTTTTTAGTGGCCGTCCAATTGAGCGTCATATCTTTATAGAAATTTGTTCTGTGTTGTCGTTGAATTGGCGCGAGATTGCGGCTAATCCTCCAGAAGAATTCCCTGAATCAAAAGAACCTGATGCTACTGAATTTTTAGATATTGATGCTCTAGTCCAACAAGTGCGATCGCAACGCTTTGACAAAATTCAAGACCAGTGCGGCACTTTGCAGCTATTAGATGTTAGTCGCCCCGTTAGAATAGACGACATTTACATCGATGTCAAGATTTTAGAGGAGATTGCCAGCTTTCAGTGGTTAGAGTTTGCTGACTTGCAAAAGTTTACATCACAAGAATTTGATCGCTTTGCTTTAGGTGAAGTATCCCAAATACAAATCGCGGGGATTGCGGCAGTTCAAACTTACTCAAAGCTGCGGGTGTTGGGTAAACCGGGAGCAGGTAAAACCACTTTTTTACAACATTTGGCGATTCAATGCAACCGAGGGAGATTTGCTGCAAATCGGGTTCCTATTTTTGTTACCTTAAGGGATTTTGCTGACGAAACGAGAGTTGCAGGAGAGTTCGATTTACTCAACTATATTTGTCAGGAATTCCTTACCTGTGGGATTTCAGATCGATCTGTACTTGAAACTTTGTTGTTGTCAGGCAGAGTGTTGCTGTTGCTGGATGGATTAGATGAAGTGCTTCATCAAGAAAGCAAGGGTGTCGCCAATGAGATTCGCAGATTCTCTGAAAAGTATCAAAAGAATATGTTTGTCGTCACCTGCCGCACGGCGGCTAAAGCTTTCAACCTCAGACGCTTTACAGATGTTGAAATTGCCCCATTTACCTCTGACCAAATTGTTGCTTTTGCTCAGAAGTGGTTTACAGCAATTACGAAAACCAACATCCAGAATAAACAAGAACAGGCAATTGAGTTTATTGAAAAACTAGATTTACCCGAAAACTTACAATTTCGGAGACTTGCTGTCACTCCCTTATTTTTGCATCTCGCCTGCTGGGTTTTTCATCACCAGAACAAATTCCCAACCCAAAAAGCTGCGTTTTATAAGCAATGTTTAGACCTGCTCTTGGGCAAATGGGACGAAACTAAAGCAATTGAACGGGATGAAGTGTACGAAGGTTTTTTATTACCACAAAAACTTAAGTTGCTGAGTCAGGTTGCTAGCGCGACATTTGAGCAGGGTAATTACTTTTTTGAACAACGCATTGTTGAGCAATACATTAGTGATTATATCGGTGATTTGCCGAATGCTTCCACAGAACCAGAGGAATTGGAATTAGATAGTGAAGGGGTACTTCAGGCGATAGAGTTGCAACATGGATTACTGGCAGAACGAGTGCGGGGGATTTTCTCTTTCTCTTATTTGACGTTTCAAGAATACCTGACTGCTCGAAAAATCGTTGCCAGTTATAATTTACAAACATTAGAACAACCGTTAGAACGTCTGGTAACTCATATTACTGAACCGAGGTGGCGTGAAATCTTTTTGTTAACGGTTGCTATGCTACGGAATGCAGATTTTTTCGTGCAGTTGATGAAGCAAGAAGTTGATGCGCTAGCGGCTCAAGACCCATATTTGCAAAAATTTTTAATTTGGGCAAGTCAAAAGTCCCTCACTGTTCCTGAGTCTGCGGCAATTTGGGCGTTTTATCTTGCCCTGGCTAGGACTCCTCACCTTACCCCGTACTTTGCCCTTGTCTGCATCCTCAATCAAGATATTTTTTTGGATGCGGCATTAGAGAACCTAGTAATTGAATGCAAATCTAATTTTGCCGATGTCTATGCCTGCGACGATGCTCTGAGTAGTGCTTTAGCAATTGTTCAAGATGCTGGCTTACATCAAGCTTTACAACAATTTAAAGACCTACTGCCCGATCTAGAACAAAGTAGAGAAAGGATTGAGACATGGTGGCAAACAAGTTATCCTGCTTGGATGGAACAGTTAAAAATTGCGATCGCCAAGCATCGAAACATTCAGCATGACTGGCACTTCAGCCCACAGCAACAACAAGTATTGCAACAATATTACAATGCCAATCAGTTGCTTCTCGATTGCCTTAATAGCAACTGTGAGATCACAGACGTTGTGCGGCAGGAGATTGAAGTCAGTTTATTGTCGATAAAAGAACTCTCTAAGCGAGAATGGTAGGGGCATGACACGATATGACTAATGAGGCTTACGTGTTCAGCAATAGCAAGTCTTCTTACATTTCTCTTACTCAATCAATACCTTCGCCATTTTTTGTAGCCATTTTTTGTAGGTTGGGTTGAGCGAAGCAAAACCCAACGTATTTGTTGGGTTTCGTGCCTCAACCCAACCTACGAATCGAGACATTTTTCGATTTGGCGAAGGTATTGTCAATAGGAGTGTTTTTCTACCCATTGGGATACCGATATAGCGGTTCTCGAATGGAAGCAATACAGTTTGACCTCTCTCCAAACGTCTCTCCTAAAAGGAGAGAGGCTTTGAATCTTACTCCCCTTCCCTACAAGGGAAGGGGCTGTTCTTGTTAGGTCTGTATTGCACTCAACTGAGAACCGCTTAAAGGCGCAACATACTAAGCTGTAGCCTTGTCAAAGACCTACTTATGTGCTGCGCAAATCTGCCTCGGTGAGGAATATCATCGTTTCTGCACCAACTCTGCCAAAGTCAGGCTCTAGCCCTAATGTCATCTCAATGAGATACGTCCATGTCCCAGATTCAGGTGTGTAGTTTCGTACAATCCCTTCTCCACCTATAAAGCTCACCCATTGAGTATTGCGAAACTTAGGCAGCTTCATGAAGGTTGCAGTCATGCTTTTGATTCCTCAATTCATAGTTGATACTTTCTGTTTTAATAAAATAAATTAAATATGTTTTGTATCTTTTTAAATAAAGATATCAAACACCATCTATAACTTTTGAATGTTTTAGATTCAGATTAAACAATTTATACGTAATTAAAACGTTTATTCAAACATTATATATAGCAAAATACGCTTGGGTTAGCGCTAAAAACCTTAGAGGATGTTTGAAAAGTGGTTGGCTGTATCTTTGCACTTATTGATACCCTCTAACCTTCCTTAAAAAGGCTACGGTGTACACACAAGTCTTCTAACATTGCCCCACAAGCTTTTGATCCCCCTAAATCCCCCGATAAATTGGGGGGCAAAAAACTCTCAAAGTCCCCCAATTTATCGGGGGATTTAGGGGGATCTAGAACGTTTTGCTACCGATAAGAGGACTTTTAAAACATCCTCTCAACTACGAATTACAAATTACGCAAAGCCTGCGGCATAGCTTCTCTTAACGCGCAGCGTGCCGGAGGCTCTATTACGAATTACGAATTACGAATTACGAATTACGAATTATCTATGATTCGTCCAGTCAAATTTGCAATCATCAATACCAATTGAGTCAGTTCAATCGGTTTAGCTAGATGCATTTGGAAACCAGCATTAATCGCCCTTTGCCGATCTTGCTCGGTGGCATAGGCAGTGATTGCTGCTGCTGGAATTTGTCTCCCAGTTTCAGCCTCAAGCTCTCTAACCTGACGAATTAGGGAGTAACCATCCTCCTCTGGCATTCCAATATCTGCTAGAAGCAGATCGTATTTGCCAGGAGATTCGGTTAGAGCAGCGATCGCTTCCCTTGCCGATGTAACAACCACTACTTCAACCCCGAAGTCTTCTAACATCCACTTGATTAAGTCGCGGCTATCCGCTTGATCGTCTACAGCCAAGATGCATAACCCTTGAAGGGTAAGGGATGGACTCTTACCATCTAATGTATCTGGAGTCTCTGATAAAAGGCTCGGCTCTAAATAAGTTGGCGGTGTAATTTCCACTGGCATTGAGCGCAGAGGCAGCCTGATGATGATTGTGGTTCCTTCTCCCTCGCCTGGACTTTGCGCTTGAACTGTTCCACCGTGAAGTTCGACAAGATGACGGACGATTGATAAGCCCAATCCAAGCCCCTGAGTTGTTTTACTGCTGCTGGAATTTCCTTGGCGGAAGCGCTCAAACACATACGGCAGCAAGTCTGCCGGGATGCCAACTCCTGTATCGCTGACTCGAATTTCGGCGTGAGTATATACAGCTTCAAGGGTGATTTCCACTTGTCCACCAGGTGAAGTGAACTTAATGGCATTAGTTAGTAAATTCCACAGAACTTGCTGTAAACGGTCAAAATCTCCGACAACTGTCGCCGAGTTCAACTGTGAAACAATTTGAATGCTTTTCGCCTCTGCGGAAAATTCGATCGACTCAATCGCGGCATCCACTACTGAAACGAGATCGATTAGACGAGTGTTTAAATGAAGCTTTCCACTCGTAATCCGCGATAGATCCAGCATATCATCGATTAACTGAGCTTGCATTCTAGCACTCCGCTCGATCACTTCTAAGGCACGAGTGACTGCTGAAGAATCTAAATCGCGGGTGCGGAAAAGTTGCGCCCAGCCGAGTATAGTATTGAGCGGGTTACGAAGTTCATGGGAGAGGTTCGACAGGAATTCATCTTTGGCTCGGTTGGCGATTTGGGCCTGTTGACGGGCTGACTGCTCCTGTGCTAGAAGTTGCGATCGCTCTAACTCAAACTGTTTGCGATCGCTAATATCTTCAATCGTCAACAAAATCCTTTGGGCTTCTCCCTGTTGAATAATTTTCCAACCATTAAGCAGCATGGTTTTCTGCCCAATCTGCTCAAAACGATGCTCTACCTCTAAGTTTTGAATAGTGGTATCGTTGGCGAGAATATCTTCTAAGAGCGATCGCAGTCCCGGCAGGTTCCATTGACCGTTCCCTAGTTCAAAAATCAGAGATTGCGCTGTCTCTGATGGTGAAACCTGAAATGTTTCATAAAATGAGCGATTGGCTTTGTTCACCCGGAAATCAGAATTAAGCACGATTAACGGCACTTGTACCGTCTCTACAATTGCTTCAGCGTAATTCCGGGCTTCTTCTAAGGTTGCGGCACTGCGTTTGAGAACATCAATATCTATTAACACCAACACTACACCGTCAATCTGGTTTTCTGTGGTGCGATAAGGACGGATGCGGAGGTTGTACCAATGTCCCCCTAGAGTTTGGACTTCTAATTCTTTGATGCTGAGTGTGTCAAGTACCTCCAAAATTAGAGGTTCTAAGTCAGGAACATCGAGATTGGCTCTGATATCGCTCAAAGGTCGTCCAGCATCGGCGGGAATTAAATTGAAAAGCCGTTGCGCCATTGGCGTAAAACGTCGAACCCGTAAGTCCGAAGTCAATATCAAAATAGGAATATTGATACTGCCAAGTAAATTTGTCAGATCGTTGTTAAGTTGGTGTAATTCCAGATTTCGAGAGCGAAGTTCTTCATTGGTTGTGTTAAGTTCTTCATTGGTTGCCTGAATCTCTTCTTTAGCAGTTTCTAACTCCTCATTGGTGCTTTGCAACTCTTCATTGCTGGAGAGGATTTCTTCATTAGCAACTTTCAGGTCTTGATTGATGTGTTCCTGCTCTTGGATCACCGCTTGCAGATATTCTTGAGTGGCAGCCCTCTCTTGATTGGCGTTTGCGAGTTTTTGCCTGAGCCGAACAATCTCTTGCTCTAAGTCTGGCTGCTCTTGGCTCTCACGATTTACCGGGCTGAGATTGTTAACCGTGGGTGAGGCTTCTTCAAATAAAACCAAAAAGTAGAATTCTTCGTCGATGGAAGACTTGAATGGAATCACCTCAATATTGATGATTCTTGAAAGATTGCCCTCTTCAATTCGTAACCCTTCCTTTCTAACTAGATTTTTTTGCTGTTGTGCCTGATAAATTGTGGCGCGTAGCTCCATGAGCAAGCCTTGACGCACCATTTTAAATAAGTTGAGACTCGGTTTTCCAGGTGAAAGTTTGAGGTAGAGATCGATTTCTCCCCGAAGTTGCAGCACCTCCATCTTGTTGTTGATTACTACACCCACTGGGGCATAGTGATTCAAGATCAGTTGGTCAGTTTTTCTCTCTAAATCAAACTCATTTGATGGATTCTCATTGGTCGGCTTTTCCTCCACTTTTGTTACCGGATAATTGCTGGTAACGAACGATAGAATTGGACGATTTGCAGTTAGCTTCTTGGCATAGATTTTATTCTTTTTGTCAATCAGAGTAAACAACTCTGAATATTTACCAGTGCTTTCTGAAGTTCCTAGCAGCAAAAAGCCAGTCGGGTTGAGACTGTAATGGAAGATGGGCAATATCCGTTTTTGCAACGTTTCGTCCAAGTAAATCAGTACATTCCGGCAGCTAATTAAATCTAAGTTGGAAAAAGGGGGGTCGCTACCCAAGTCTTGTCGGGCAAACACACACAGTTCGCGGACAACTTTACTAATTTGATACCCACCGCCTTCAAGGGCATTAAAGAATCTGCGGCGACGCTCTGGTGAGACTTCCACCATTTGATTCTCTACATAAATGCCTGCTCTTGCTTTGTTAATCGCTATCTCGCTGATGTCTGTGGCAAAAATCTGGATCGGCGGCGGGGTGACTTTATCCGACAAAAACTCCAGCAAGGAGATGGCGATCGAATATACTTCTTCGCCCGTGGAACACCCAGCTACCCAAATCCGAAATGGCAATGCTGATTTGTTTTGGATGATAGTGGGAAAAACTTGCTCTTTTAAGAGTTGAAATGCTTCGGTGTCGCGGAAAAAATAGGTAACGTGGATCAGAATTTCTTCATAGAGCGCTTTGACTTCACCCGGATTCTTTTGCAAATACTCGGCATAATCCTCTAAGCGTTCTAGTTTATACAACAGCATTCGGCGCTGGATTCGGCGATCGAGGGTGTTGGGCTTGTAGTGGCTGAAGTCAACGCCGGTTGCCGATCGCAATGACACAAATATAGTCGCCAGGGCATCCCCCTGTTTGGGCAACTTTTCAATTGCGATCGGTGGCAATGAGTCAGAAATAAAAGGATTGCGACTGAGGTTTATCAGTTCCTCGGCGATTTTTTGAGGCGGCAGCACAAAATCGACATTCCCTGTGGCAACAGCAGTATTGGGCATACTATCGAATTTTGCCGTGTCTTCGCACTGAGCAAAAGTCACGCCTCCAGCTGCCTTGATTGCCTTTAACCCCAGTGAACCGTCTCCATCCGCTCCAGATAAAACCACTGCGATCGCTTTGTTGCCTCGATCTGCTGCCAATGAAGTAAAGAACGCATCAGCAGGCATATATTTGCCCTGAATTTTCTCTCGCGGCGTTAGTTGGAACACTCCATTAGCTAAGATCATCTTAGTGTTAGGCGGAATAACGTAGACCTTGTTAGGTTCTATAGTCATGCCGTCTTGCACTTCAGTTACTGGCATTTGAGTTGTTCTTGCCAGAATCTCGCTCAACAGACTCTTGTGGTTAGGGTCTAAGTGTTGAATCAGCACAAATGCCATCCCTGTATCGGTAAGCAAATGCTTAAGTACCTGTGTAAATGCCTCTAATCCACCCGCAGAGGCGGCAATGCCAACGATGGGAAATAAAGCATTTGCAATATCTTGCTGCTCTCTGTCGAATTCATTAGCGGTAGATTCAGATACAGGTTGCTCAGAGGGTTGATCGGATGTCATAGGATGAGGTTTAGCAGTGCAATGGTTTGGCAACTAAGGTTTATATTTTAGATTCAGTTTGCTTACTTGCCCTATATTTAATAATAGTTTGAGTATAAATTAAATAACTTAAGCTTGATTCGATAAATTAAGTTTTCAAATCACGCCTAGTTCTCATAGTTTCGATTTTCGCCTTAGTGTAAGAGGTTGTTTGAAAAGTGTTTGGCTGCGATTTTAGGCACTTAATTGATCCCCCCTAGCCCCCCTTAAAAAGGCTACGGTGTACACACAAGTCTGCTGGAGTTGCGCCACAGGCTTTTGATCCCTCCAACCCCCCGATAAATTGGGGGGCAAAAGCTCTTCAAAGTCCCCCTTTTTAAGGGGAGCCACTGCGGTCTTGGGGAGACCCCAAGTGAAGCAAGTGGCGTGGACTTAGGGGGATCTAAAACGTTTTGCTACCGAGAATAGGACTTTTCAAACATCCTCTAAGGGAAAGAGGAAAAGGGAAGCATCCCAATGCAAGCTTAAATCTTTTCCCTCACCCCCAGCCCCTCTCCCAAGCATGGGAGAGGGGAGATATAACTCTAGTTCCCCTTCTCCCAAACATGGGAGAAGGGGTTAGGGGATGAGGGCTATCAAGGTTTTTGCACATTTGGGATGCTCCCACGAAAAGGGGCAGTAAGCAGACGAGAGAACGAGAAAAAAAGAGTCAAAAACTTCCAACTGCCAAAAAGTAAGAAGCTAGAATAAATCCAATACCAATAATTCCGCTACTCAAAAGCAAAACTAATTGAGTTAGAATATACATTTGATAACTCGTGAGATTAATTATATTGTTTATCAAGTTCATTAGTAGCATTTCAAAAACAATTATCCCCACCAATAAATGACCCATATCATTACTTCTCAAAACTTAAATTACTATATCTAAGACATTAATTAGAGCTAGTTAGCATGAGGGCGAATGAAGATTATTGGCAATTGCTAAAATGCCAATTACAGCAATGAAATCATTAATAACTACGGGTTTAGCAAAGCATAGACTAAACCCAGCTAAGAGAGCGCGTTGATACATATCTTCAGTTACAGTACCTGTCAGAGCGATCGCTGGCACTACTTTGCCTCGCTCTCCGGTAAGTGTTCTCACTTGGTGAATCAGAGCATAGCCATCCTCCTTTGGCGAGGAAATACTATTCAAGAGAATATGAGGTTGCCATTGCACAAATATTTCCAGAGCTTGCTCTCCTAAAAATGCCACTTGCACCTTCATACCATAGGATTGCAACATCGGTGTCAACGAATTGCAGAAATTGACATCATTATCTACAAGGAGTACTCGTAGCCCTTGAAGAGATGAAGGATGAGTAGAAAATCTATTATTTATATATATCATAGTTTCAAAATTGAGATTTTATCAGAAGAATTCAGAACTCAGGCGTTTAGCCCATTCTGACTACTTTTTATAGCAGCTTTGATTGCAACAACTAGCATCCTAAAGACACTAGCTTTCATCGCCAAGATAAACCATTTATTTGTCCTACTAAATATAATTTTTTATTAACAATGTTAACTGTAACATCCTCTTGTTAGAGATCGTGTTTAAATAAATGTTTTAATAGTGGATTGTTTGTATAAATTGTATAAAATTACCAATAAATTTTTTGATAAAAAAAACATTTAAATTATTCTAATGATTCAGTAACTATTGCTATCAATATTATGTCTAACAAAGTATAATTTTTCTATCGTTAAGTAGTAGTTAACACAAAATTTAAGTTACGTGCCTGAAGGTGACAAAGAGGTTAAAAAGTACCAAAATCGTTGAAGATCCCCCTAAGGGACTTCCAAGAAATAAATTATTCCATCTTGTGGGGTGGGCATCCTGCCCGCCCTGAATATGGGACGGGTGTTAGCGTAGCGGCACGTAGTGCGGACACCCATCCCACAAGAAAATTTGGGATGTTTTTTTATTTGTCAGTCCCTAAATCCACGCTACTTGCTTCACTACAGCGCAACTCTTGGAGACGCTTTGCGCTAAACGAAGCTATGCCGTACCACTTCGTGGAAGCAAGCTACGCGCAGCGTCTCTAAGAGTTGGCTTTACGCGCATCGCGGGAACAGGGGTCTCCCCCGCCGCAGGATGCGCGAAGCGCTGTAGTGGAGCGACTGGCGTGGGTTAGGGGGGATCTAAATGTGAGGTAACTCTCAAAGACTTGTGTGTACACCGTAGCCCTGTGGGGGAGAGGCATAGATCGATATAAAAATGGGAAATACGGGAAAATACCACTTTTACAAGACGTGAACACCGATCTAGCCGATCGCCTTCATCTTCTTACAATAACGATATGAGAACAAAAATTTTCCTTTCCTTGGAGCCTAACCTACAGAAAGCCGCCGTGGTCTGAGGTCAGCAGTGCTTTACGCTTTTACGATGTCTAATATGGTTCGTTCCTGAAAAAGCCTATGCAACCTACTAATCCTAACCAATTTACAGAGAAAGCCTGGGAAGCGATCGCCCACACCCCCGATATTGTTAAACAATATCAACAACAGCAGATAGAAAGCGAACACCTGATGAAGGCGTTGCTAGAACAAGATGGTCTAGCAACTGGGATTCTTACTAAAGCGGGTGTTAATCTCCAAAAACTGCGCGATCGCACCGAACAATTTTTTCAACGTCAGCCGAAAGTATCCGGTAATAGTACCTCAGTATACTTGGGACGTAGCTTAGATACACTTCTAGATCGAGCAGACGTGTATCGCAAAGAGTTTCAAGACGAATATATTTCAATTGAACACCTATTGCTGGCTTACGCTAAAGATGACCGCTTTGGCAAAGCTTTATTCCAAGAGTTTAATTTAGACGAAGGCAAGCTCAAAAATATTATTAAACAAGTTCGTGGGAGTCAAAAAGTGACCGACCAAAATCCAGAAGGCAAATACGAAGCACTGGAAAAATACGGGCGTGACCTTACAGAAGCTGCGCGTAAAGGTCAACTCGATCCAGTAATTGGGCGAGATGATGAGATTCGTCGGACTGTGCAAATTCTCTCTCGCCGTACCAAAAATAACCCTGTCCTAATTGGTGAACCGGGTGTTGGTAAAACTGCGATCGCCGAAGGATTAGCACAGCGCATTATCGCAGGTGATGTACCCCAATCCCTCAAAGACCGCAAGCTAATTTCTTTAGATATGGGTGCTTTGATTGCGGGGGCAAAATTTCGGGGTGAATTTGAAGAACGCCTGAAAGCAGTATTAAAAGAAGTTACTGAATCTGGCGGCAATATTGTTTTATTTATTGATGAAATTCACACCGTTGTCGGTGCTGGTGCAACCCAAGGTGCGATGGATGCTGGTAACTTGTTAAAACCGATGTTGGCGCGGGGCGAATTGCGCTGTATTGGGGCAACAACTCTAGATGAATACCGCAAACATATCGAAAAAGATGCCGCACTAGAAAGACGCTTCCAGCAAGTTTATGTCGATCAGCCTAGTGTAGAAGATAGTATTTCGATTTTGCGCGGGTTGAGAGAACGTTATGAAAACCACCACGGGGTGAAGATTTCTGATAGTGCTTTAGTTGCAGCAGCTGTATTGTCGAGTCGATATATTAGCGATCGCTTTCTCCCTGATAAAGCCATTGACTTGGTAGACGAAGCCGCCGCGAGATTAAAAATGGAGATTACCTCCAAACCTGAAGAACTCGACGAAATCGACCGCAAGATTCTGCAATTGGAAATGGAGAAGTTATCGCTGCAAAAAGAAAGCGATGCTGCTTCTCGTGAACGTCTAGAAAGATTGGAAAAAGAAATTGCCGATCTCAAAGAAGAACAAAGAACTCTCAATACTCAATGGCAATCTGAAAAAGATATCATTGACAAAATTCAGTCTGTTAAAAAAGAGATTGAACGGGTCAATTTAGAGATTCAGCAAGCAGAACGCGATTACGATCTTAACCGCGCTGCTGAGTTGAAATACGGTAATTTAACCAGTTTACATCGTCAATTGGAAGCAGTAGAAGCGGAATTGGCAAGCGCTCAACGAAGTGGTAAATCACTATTACGGGAAGAAGTAACGGAAGCTGATATTGCCGAAATTATTTCTAAATGGACAGGGATTCCTATTAGCAAGTTGGTGGAATCTGAGAAAGAGAAACTGCTGCATTTAGAAGATGAACTGCACCACCGTGTAATTGGACAAGAAGAAGCAGTCACAGCCGTAGCGGATGCAATTCAGCGATCGCGCGCTGGACTGGCTGATCCTAATCGTCCCATCGCTAGCTTTATTTTCCTTGGGCCTACGGGTGTGGGTAAAACTGAGTTGGCGAAAGCGCTGGCGGCGTATATGTTCGACAGCGAAGATGCGCTGGTGCGAATCGATATGTCGGAATACATGGAGAAACACGCCGTCTCCCGTTTAATCGGTGCGCCTCCAGGATACGTGGGTTACGAAGAAGGCGGACAACTTACAGAAGCGATTCGTCGCCGTCCTTACTCCGTGATTCTCTTTGACGAAATTGAGAAAGCACACCCCGATGTATTTAATATTTTCTTGCAAATTCTCGATGATGGTCGCGTTACTGATGCCCAAGGTCATAAAGTGGACTTCAAGAACGCTATTATCATCATGACTAGCAACATCGGTTCGCAATACATTCTTGATGTCGCTGGAGATAACGCCCACTACGACGAAATGCGCCGTCGAGTCATGGAGGCAATGCGGAATAGCTTCCGTCCAGAGTTCCTGAACCGAATTGACGAAATCATCATCTTCCACGGTTTGGATAAGAAGGAATTGCGGCAAATTGTGCTATTGCAAGTAGAGAGATTGCGGCAAAGATTGAGCGATCGCAAAATATCCCTGAAACTCTCAGATATTGCACTTGACTTTTTAGCAGAAGTAGGGTACGACCCAGTGTATGGAGCGCGTCCACTGAAGCGGGCGATTCAGCGAGAGTTAGAAACTCAAATTGCCAAATCCATTTTGCGGGGTGAATTTAACGATGGCAACACCATCTTTGTAGATGTGCAAAATGAGCGTCTTTCTTTTAGTCGCTTACCCGTTGAGGTGTTTACCAGCTAATTCAGTGTGAGTTCAACGCCTAATTAGTCGAATATAAAACACCTCTCCCTGGTTTTACTACGCAAAACCGTCCCTCTCCGAGTCGGAGAGGGACGATTTTGAACTTTAGTTCAAGGCAGGGAGAGGTTTGTGGAACTCACTCTCTTTACAGTGCTTTTCAAGTAATTGAACTACACCATTCCCAATTCCCAATTCCCCCTACTTCGACTGCGCTCAGTACAAGTTCCCCATTCCCAATTCCCAATTCCCAATTCCCTATTGCTTACAAATCACTTGTCGCATTTTACGCATATTTGCAGGTAACTCAAAGTTCATTGCTTGTTGAATGAAAATTGATGGAATGGGAATCAGAGGTGTAGCTTGCACAGTATAAGCAAGCAACGTGCCATTACCGCAATCTTTTAGTTCTAAATGGGCGTTAAAGTCCTCAAAAGTCCCTTTTTCCATGCGAAATTGGATTTGTTGCCCCAGCACTTCTACAACGTTGAGGTAAATTTCCACTTGAGCCGTGAAAAAGAAAAAGGCTTTTTGTGCTGCTTGATACAAACGTTTGACTTCACCTTTGTGCGATATCTCGCTTTTAGTGATATCAGGAAAATATTGTACCCACCTGGGATAATCAGTTAATTGCTGCCAAACTTGCGATCGCACCATCGGCAAATACATCCAGGCTGTCACCGCGCCACCACACATCTTGTGAGATCGCGTTTCTACCAAAATTTCACCCTGTACCAGCAACTTTTGCTTATCTTGACTCCAAGCCATATCTGAACCTGCAATAATTGAGTCTGAGATATGAGACGCAGACATAATGATTTTGGTTACTCCTCAACTCACCCACCTAAATAGAATTGAAACTACAAGCCATAAAACTTGATTTAGATCCAACCCATTAAATTTAGTTCCAGTCTAATACCTATCCTTTCCGGAAAGGGTGATTTTTTACTAATTATTTCAGTTACTTTACTACAAAAAATGTAATTCTTATCACAATTAACACAATCAATACTTAAGTAGACTTAATAATAACAGTATTTATAAATGAAAAACTAAGTTCTTAACAGCTAGAATGGCACAAACACTATTTAATATCAAGTACCTTACCCCAACCTCTGGATAGGATCTCTCGGTTTTTACGTGTTATTTCTGATGAAACTGTAGCTTCATCGTAACTTCATATCTAATTGTCAATATCAAGTGTAATTTCTGTTGAGTTGAGAGGAAAATTAAGTGAGTCAATCTTCTTTAAATCGTAGATTAATCCAGATTTTCGGTATTCTTCTTGGTGTTAGTGTAGCCGTCTGGGTACTGAGAGGCTTTGGTATTCTCACTTTTATTCCAGGTGGAATAATTTTGCTACTGCTACTAGGGGCGATCGCGATCGGGATGATCAGTTATGCCCAAAGGACTTGGTGGCGTTTGTAATCTGATTTATGAAAGTCATTGGTCATTAGTCATTAGTCTTTGATAAAGATACTAGGAAAAAGGAACATGGCAAAGTATATATGTACCGTTTGCGGCTATGAATACGATCCAGAATTCGGCGATCCAGAAAGCGATATAGCGCCGGGAACAGCCTTTGAAAATATACCAGATGATTGGGTATGTCCGGCTTGTGGTTCCACCAAAGATCAATTTGAACTAGTTGAATAGTGAAGATAAGGGCTAGCCTAGTAAAGTACGTGCTATTGAGAAATTTTAGAACTTGCTACCGTTACGAATCGTAGTTATTGGGGGTGGGGCTGCGGGATTTTTTGGCGCGATCGCTTGTGCTAAAGCCAATCCTGATGCCCAGGTTACTTTACTCGAAGCCAGTCGTCAACCACTGGCGAAAGTGCTAATTTCTGGTGGTGGACGCTGCAACGTTACTCACGCTTGCTTTGATGCGGAGGAGTTAGTACAAAATTACCCCAGAGGCGCAAAAGCTTTGCGGGGTGCTTTGACTCGCTTTGGCCCTCAAGATACAGTAGCTTGGTTTGCTGCTGATGGAGTCTATCTAAAAACTGAAGCTGATGGCCGGATGTTTCCTGTCACCAATACTTCAGAAACCATTGTGGAGTGTCTAGTTAAAGCGGTGGCGAAATCTGGCGTAAAACTCCGTGTGGGTACACACGTAACTTCGGTGAAACGAACCGCAGCAGATGGGGGGTTTGATATTCTTCTCAAGTCAGAAGAGACGATTAAATGCGATCGCTTACTTCTTGCTACCGGCAGCAGCATTGTCGGTTATAAAATTGTCCAAGAGTTAGGCCATCAAATTGAACCGCCAGTACCCTCGTTATTTACCTTCAACATTCTCGATCAAAAGCTGCGGGAGTTAGCTGGAGTTAGCGTTAACTCTGCCCAATTGCGGTTATCTGCGGGCGGAAAATCTCAATTACAACAAACTGGGCCATTGCTAATTACCCACTGGGGTTTGAGTGGCCCGGCTGTTTTGAAGCTTTCTGCTTGGGGTGCGAGAGTTCTGCAAGAAAGCCGCTATCAAGCTACATTATTGATTAATTGGCTGCCCCTTATGCACCAAGAACAAGTGCGAGAAAAAGTTTTAGCAGTTAAGGATGAATGGGGAAAGAAAGCGATCGCATTGCATCGCGGCGTTGACTTACCCCATCGTCTCTGGCAATATATCATTACTCGTGCAGGCATCACCACAGACGACCGTTGGGCAGAAATATCTAGCAAAACCTTAAATCAATTAGTACAAGAGCTAACTCAGGGACAATACTTAATCAACGGCAAAGGAGCCTTTAAAGAAGAATTTGTTACCTGTGGCGGCGTTAAACTCAAAGAAGTCAACTTCAAGACGATGGAAAGTAGGTTAGTTCCTGGTCTTTATTTTGCCGGAGAAATCTTAGATATTGATGGTGTCACCGGTGGCTTTAACTTTCAAAGTGCTTGGACAACCGGGTATTTAGCAGGTGTAGCAATGGGGACTAGCGACTAGTAATCTGTCCCATTAATTTTGCGGGGCTGTAAGATCCCCGACTTCTTAAAGAAGTCGGGGATCTGATCGTTTTCACCTATCAGAATTAATGACATAAACCTTTAAGTAAGTTGGCGCGAAAAACTCCAAGTATGTTACGAAACGTAAATGGGCTTAAAACTCTTACTAATGACCTGACAAAGGACGAATGACAGTATGCGCCAGTTAACTTTAATTGCGCCGACTTACTTACATTGATGATAGCGATCGCTACCTCTGTGGGAATAGTCGCCAATACCGACAGAGTGTATGCCCATAAAATAATTGATTTGTAAACTATCTCAATGCAGATTTATCCGTTAGACCAATTCTAAAGATTTAATAAAGCTAAAATTTATAGATTTTGTGTACCAGCATTTATCTGATAGCGATCGCTACCTCTGCAAGACATAGGCGCTAATAACTGGAAAGGACAGATTACTAAAAACTGCATAAAATCGTTTATTTGTACACTATATCAATGCAGATTTATACCCTAAACTAATTTTAAAGATTTAGTAAAGGCAATATATTTTTTTTGTGATGAAGGGATAATTGCTTGACAAACAGTTTCAAAATATACAATATACTGTTAATGTAATCATCAGCGTGTAAAAAATCCTGGTTTTACTGGTTTTCTGTTTATAGCTAGCCAGTTAATTTATTTAGATATTCTACTTCTATCCGACCTCAGCCATCTATTCAAAGCCTGTGTTCTTGAAAGGCTGATGTGCTGTTAGATGACCAGGATATTCATAAGTTCATTTATTTAATGCTCTTTTGTGCTTATGAGGAGAAAAAAATAAGATGCTGACCTTAAATTTTTTTCAAAACCTCGCTTTATCAGCAAAGCCAAAAACACTGTTTGGAGCCAAGCACTGAGAAACAAGGTTTTAAATATTTTCTCATGAGACTAATGAAAGAGCGCTAATCAGACATCTACTCAATGTTTATGTTGTTTAAAGAGTGAGGTGGTATCACTACGAAATGATACGACTTTCATATTTATCTCAAATAGCAAATTTGTATCGTAAACTACCCTCAACAAGCTTAAGTTCACGCTTTAGACTCCCAAATACTAGAGAGTAACACTTAAGTTTTGAATAAGAAGGAGTCATTAAACCTCCCTTGGACATCCAGTCGCACAGAATCCATTCTGGATTCAGGCGGATGTATTCTGAATTCTTCTTCGGTAAAACTGGAAATTGCCCCCTAGACTCCCAAAGTGCTAGGGGGAAATCCCAGCTTTAGTTGCATCATATCAGGTTATTACACAGTTAACCTCTTTGGGTTAACTTACCGTGCATCTGCATGTGAAATCTCGGCTAGGAGGGCTTCACAATCAGCTGCATCAGTTTTATGCATTTGCGTTTTACCATCAATGACAACTGTTAAAATTATGACACTTCTTCATCATCAGAATCAAGCTGTAAGAAACCAAGTTTTTGTAACCTACAATGCTTGCATCAGCAATTTTTTTGCATTCCAACCGCTAATACCAAGATTTTGGCTTAAAAATCTACCCAATCGCCTCATAAGCAGGAATATATTTCTTAGTTGAGTTGAATATAGACCTAACAAGAACAGTCCCTTCCCTACAAAGGAAGGGGAGTCTGAAGCATGCAGATATTCTATAACCTATGCATTCTCAATCAAGAGAAATAGACAGATGCAAGAATTTCTGGTTCAGCACTGATAATTTATCGGGAGCAAAGGCATGATACTTGCATTCCTGAACAAAGTAGGTACAGAGACAGTAGGGATCAATATTTTTAATTCAATAGAGCGTTCTTGGAGGTTAGCAGGTGCAATCTTTGTTTTCCAAGGATCAGTTGGGTAAAGAAATTGCCTCGTTTTTAGATTTCCAGGTTTCAGAAAAAGACTTGGAAAACTGTTTGACAATGGTAGAAATCGTTGAACCACCGTTAGCAAAACAGTTTTGGCAATTAGAACGGGCAAGACCGGGAATTTACGTAGTCTTGGCAGGTAAAGTCAGGCTCTTAGATTCTGCTGATAATCTGATTGCAACTCTGACAATAGGAGCTTCCTTTGGTGAAGGAAGTTTGTTTGCAACCAGAGAGTGGCAAGATTATAGTGCTAGGGCTTCTGATGGGCTGAAGCTTTGTTATCTCCCAGATGAAATGCTGCAAGCTTTGATAAATCAGTATCCCAATATTAGCGATCGCCTTTTTGCTCGTGCTGAACTTTGGGATTTATTACTGGCTTATTGTTGCAGTTCACCCCAGCCGCCGATATCTGTACCAAATATTCTGCAAGCATTATCTTTATTTGAGCGGCGCGATCTGGAAATTGGAGCTATACCGCCAGAACTTTATCAAGATTGCCAGTTGTGGCTGCTATATCGGGGCGAACTCTCAAATGCAGATGGGCGCAAGTTCGTAGCCACAAAGATCCAGATACCTCAACAAAAGGGTTGGCGAGTCACACAACCCTCGGTTGTGTACGTGTTGAAAAATTCTCATTGGCAAGCAGCACTGCAATATTGGTCAGAATTGGCATATTTCACCAACTCGGATGCAATTCCTACCAGCAATACCCGCCGGGAAATCCGCCAGAGTCAGTTGCAACCACCACAACTTAGTCAGCAAAGGAAAATCATCCCTTTTCCGATGCAGACTGCACCAAAACAACAGTCAAATAAACAACCTTACTTTCCCAGCCCGAAAGTACAAATGGGGCATTGGTGGCGACATTTCACCAAGCGCTATCCGTTCTATGCCCAACAAAGCACTTCCGACTGTGGCGCTGCTTGTCTAGTAATGATTGGTAGTTATTGGGGCAAGCACTTTAGTGTGAATCGCCTACGGGATATGGTCAACGTCAATCGTAGTGGCGCGTCTTTACATGCCCTCTCAACGGCAGCCGAAAACCTCGGTTTTGTGACTCGTCCGGTAAGAGCCAGTCTCGATAAATTAGCAGAACAATCTCTACCTGCGATCGCTCATTGGGAAGGTAAACACTTCGTCGTTGTCTATGAGATTACGAAAAAGCGAGTGATTATCGCCGATCCTGCCATCGGTCAACGCACCCTGACCAGAATGGAATTTCAAGCCGGTTGGAGTGATTATGCATTGTTGCTGCAACCCACAATCCAACTCAAGGATGGCAAGGAGGAGAGTGCAAGCTTCTGGAAGTTTTTTGAGTTAGTCAAACCTCACCATAAGGTACTGTTTGAAGTCCTCATGGCTTCAGTGCTGATTCAGGTATTTGGACTAGTAACGCCAGTATTTACCCAATTGTTATTAGATCGAGTCCTTGTGCAACGCAGTTTAGCCACCTTAAACGCCGTCGGTTTGGGAATGATCATTTTTGGTTTGTTCCGTATCGCCATGAACGGAGTGCGGCAATATCTGCTGGATCATACTGCCAACCGCGTTAGCATTTCCCTACTGGTGGGTTTCATCAAACATACCTTCCGCTTGCCCCTTTCCTATTTCGAGTCGCGTTATGTCGGGGATATAGTCTCGCGCATCCAAGAAAACCAGAAGATTCAGCACTTCCTGACCGGACAAACACTGTCCATCATGCTGGATATGCTGACATTGGTGATCTATCTGGGCATGATGTTTTGGTATAGCTGGCGCATGGCATTATTCGTACTGTTTACAGTGCCGCCATTTTTTATCCTGGCGCTGGCTAGCACAAGTATTTTGCGCCGCATCTCCAGAGAGATTTTTAATGCTGGAGCCGAAGAAAACAGCTATCTCATAGAATCCCTCACCGGAATTCGCACTGTCCGCTCATTGGCCATTGAACAGACGGTGCGCTGGCGTTGGGAGAAACTGCTGAATAATTTGGTCAAAAAAAGCTTTAATGCTCAGATAATTGGCAACCGCCTCCAAATTATCAGTGGTGTCATCGAAACCTTTGTGAATACGTCATTGCTGTGGTTTGGAGCCTTGCAGGTGATTCAAGGAGAACTCACCGTTGGACAATTAGTTGCTTTCAATATGTTGGTGGGAAACGTCTTGAGTCCTTTTCAACGGCTTTCGCTGTTGTGGAATGAATTGCAGGAAATCATTATTTCTACTGAGCGGATAAATGATGTCTTAGAGGCAGAACCAGAAGAAGATTTGCAAAATAAACCCCGCAAGTCTTTAGGTAGGCTTCGCGGTCATATTCGCTTTGAAAATGTGACCTTTCGCTATCACCCAGAAAGCGAGACTAACGTGCTGGAAAATATCAGCTTTGAAATCCAGCCTGAGCAAATGATTGCAGTGGTGGGACGCAGTGGTTCTGGTAAAACTACCCTCAGCAAGTTGATTTTGGGTTTATACCCAGCGACAGATGGCAAGGTATTGATTGACGGTCATGATGTCACAAATATATCCCTGCGATCGCTCCGTTCTCAAATAGGTGTTGTCGATCAAGATACCTTTTTGTTTGGCGGCACCATTCAAGAAAATATTGCTATTGCTCATCCCGAAGCTTCTTTAGAAGAAGTTATTCAAGCAGCACAATTTGCTGGAGCAGATGAATTTATCCAAAAACTCCCAATGGGTTATGAATCCCAAATTGGTGAAGGCGGCGGAATGCTCTCTGGTGGGCAACGTCAACGTCTAGCGATCGCTCGTGCTTTGCTCGGAAATCCCCATTTGTTACTTTTTGATGAAGCCACCAGTCACCTAGACTCGGAATCAGAACGGATTATTCAAAACAACCTCAAAACAATTCTCAAAGAGCGCAGCAGCGTAATTATTGCTCATCGCCTCTCTACTGTCCGCAATGCCGATCTGATTTTGGTTTTAGACCAAGGCATCTTGGTGGAAAGCGGTACTCACGATGAATTAATCGCTAAAAAAGGCCATTACTACTATCTAAATCAACAACAACTGACTCAAGCAAGTTGATGGGGCATTGGGCATTGGGAATTGGGCAGAGGAGCAGGGGGCAGGGGGCAAGGGAGAGATTTATTCAATAAAATTCCCCCTTATCTTCTTTGTCTCCCTTATCCCCCTCATCTCCCCCTGCTCCCTGCTCCCCACTCCCTGCTCCCCACTCCCCACTCC
This sequence comes from Nostoc sp. NMS2, assembly GCF_017115105.1. Lineage (GTDB taxonomy): Bacteria > Cyanobacteriota > Cyanobacteriia > Cyanobacteriales > Nostocaceae > Nostoc. Next base: position 5,850 of record NZ_JABXKH010000169.1, on the reverse strand, counting down.
CCACTCCCCACTCCCCACTCCCCATCTACTGTTTTAGGAAATAAAACTATGCCTTATGCATCTGTTAATTCCTCATCCACACTTCCCAAAGAGGATAAGAATGAGTATCAAAGTTATCCACAAATAGAGGAATCTCCCGATGTTGAACAGACGACGGCAGGTAATGCCAAAGATTTGTATTACGGCACTGAAGAACTGCTGGATGCTCTACCAAGGCTCTGGACTCGTGGTTTGTTGTATGTACTGCTAGGCTTTGCTGTCCTCGTCTTACCTTGGGCAACACTCTCGAAAGTGGATGAAACTGGAACCGCCAAAGGACGGATAGAACCTCAAGGGGCAACGCAAAAATTAGACGCTCAAGTAGGCGCAAGTGTGAAAGCTGTCAACGTCAAAGAAGGAGATGCAGTTAAAGCAGGGCAGATTTTGCTGGAACTTGAGTCTGACATTCTGCAAACAGAACTACAACAGGTGCAGACAAAGTTATCGGGACTGCAATATCAGCGATCGCAACTGGATATACTCAAAAATCAATTACAGTTGACCCTTAATGTTCAGGAGCAACAAAACCAATCTCAAGCTTTAGAAAAAATATCCCAAGTGAACCAGGCAAAACAAAACCTGGATGCAAAAGAGAGTACCTATAACCTCCAGAAGTTAGAAAAACAGGCATTAGTTAGTCAGGCACAACAGCAGATTAAAACTACTCAAGATGACGAGAAGTCGGCTCAAAGTCGTTTGAGCATAGATTCAAAACAAGTTGAACGCTTTAGCCAACTTGTGAACAAAGGTGCGGTTTCCGCAACCCAAATAGATCAACTCAGAAAAGAGGAAGAAGAAAGTAAACGAGTCTATAAAAAAGCCGAATCTGACATCAAGCAAGCCCAATTGCGCTTAACTGAAGAGCTAAATCGTTATCAAGCAACAATCAGTCAGTTAGAGGCTGACATCACACAAGCAAGACTGCGATCGCAAGAAGAACAAAGCAGCTATCAAAGCTTGCTACAAGCAGGAAAACTGACTGTGCTGAAAAGTCAGGAACAACTAAAAGACCTACAAGGACAAATTGCGGCACTGCAATCGGAAATTGCTCAGACTGGAAGCCAGATAGTATCCATAAAACTTCAGATGCAGCAACGAATAGTGCGATCGCCTATTAATGGGGTGATTTATGAATTGCCCATCAAGAAGCCAGGAGTCGTAGTCCAAACTGGTCAGAGAATTGCCCAAATCGCGCCCAAAAGTGTTGGTTTTGTACTCAAAGCACAAGTGCCTAGTCAAGATAGCGGCTTCTTGAAAGTGGGAATGCCTGTCAAAATCAAGTTTGATGCTTATCCTTTCCAAGAGTATGGCATCGTCCAAGGGAAAGTTACTTGGATCTCTCCCGACTCGAAAGTTAGCCAAACAGCCCCAGGAAACATTGAAACCTTTGAGTTAGAAATCGCCTTAGAGCAGCAATATGTACAAAATGGCGATAAACATATTCCCCTAACTGCCGGTCAGACAGCAACCGCCGAAGTCATTATTCGCCAGAGGCGAGTAATTGACTTTGTTTTAGATCCATTTAAGAAACTACAAAAAGGCGGTTTAGAGCTTTAGTCATTGGTCAAAAGACAAATCATAAAATTATCGGAGTTATATCATGCTTAAACTTCTGACAATTTCTGATTCAGATATCATTCACAACGTCAAACTCTCCTGTCAAATCCCAGGTGTCGTAGAAGCGATCGCATATCAAAAAATTATTGCGGAAGCAGCCCAAGAAGCACACCTCCGAGTTGAGGAAGAAGAACTACAGCAAGAAGGAGATAACTTACGGTTAGCTCACAATCTCATCAAAGCTAAAGACACCTGGATCTGGCTGAAAAAACATCATCTGTCTCTAAATGAGTTTGAAGAATTAGCTCACAGCAACATCCTGTCGAGGAAGTTAGCAAATCATCTATTTTCTGCTCAAGTCGAACGATTCTTTTATGAGCATCAACTAGATTATGTTGCCGCCATAACTTATGAAGTGATCTTTGATGATAGAGACTTAGCCTTAGAACTGTTTTATAAGTTGCAAGAATACGAAATCAGCTTTCCAGAAATCGCTAGTTTATATATTCAACAACCAGAACTCCGTCGGATTTACGGATATCAGGGACTCCAACATCGCAAAGATTTTCGTCCAGAGATTGCGGCGGCTGTGTTTGCTAGTTCTGCTCCAGAAATCATAAAACCGATTCAGACTCATTTAGGAGTCCATTTAATTTGGGTAGAAGAAATTATTCAACCCCAATTAAATGAGCAATTGCGCCAACAAATTATTACAGAATTATTTTCCTATTGGTTAAAACAACAACTTGAATTTATGACAATCATCATTCAATTAGATTCTGATGCCAATTTACAACCACAGGAGGAATTTCTACAGAAGGCTTAAGTTATAACCAATGCTAAATAGCTAATCTAATTTCAAAATTTTCATAATTAGGTTAAACGAGGTCTGTTTTAAATATGTTTTATCAGGGGATAGTATTTCCTGTAAAACATTTTTAAACTTACGCATTTAAAAGCCTAATCTCCGAAAAAACAAAGCTGCTAAAAAAGTATTTTTTTAGCAAAAATGATTTTTGGGCAGTAAAAAACAAAGGATATTTGCCCAAATTTATCGTGCTATTTTGCAATAAATACTAATAAGAGTTTTTCGGTAATTTAGACATTCTATATTAAAAATATCTATTGATTAAAGGTAGAAATTTACTTGCTTTTTTTGAGAATGAAAGATATATTAAAAATGTCGCCAATAAAAATAAATCGGTGACATAAAAGCCAAAGCAAACTCCAAATTCCCAGGAGAAAGATAATGTTCATTTCTGATTTAAACATCTTAGAAGTTGTTGAAAAATCTGCTAACATCGAAGGTGGTATAGCTCCTCGCTCCTACACCCAAGCTGATAGAATCAGTGTTACTTTTGATTCTTTCAATAACTTTGCAACTTTTGTTAGAGATCCCCGCACATTCAACAACAGTGCTGCTGCTGGTGCTAAGGGCGATGCACAAAATACTCGCTTCTCCAGCGTTCCTACTTACTCCTTCACTAAGGCTGATACAGTAGCTGTCGCAGATTACTTGGGTCAGTCCTTCTCTGCTAGCACCTCTGCTGCTGTAATCAACCGAGCATTCTAAATAGGTTTTATTAACTTCAATCTCCTGAGATTGTGACATTAGCAATCTTCAATAAATTCTCTTGAAGATTGTTAATGTTTTTACCTATTACATTTTAGTCACAAGTGTGAAGCTTGAACTTTAATTAGTTAACTCGCTTAGTTGTCTATCTCATAAATTTTGATTAGTAGTTGGCGCTTTAGCGCTGAAGCGCTTAACTACTTAATTAAATATGGTTTGTAAGAATTACTGTCCTGTATAGACGTGATATTTGGACTCTATAGATATAAGGATTTATCTCTAACTCAATTACTTATTAAAACCTCAATGATAATTCATAAAGTATTTTTTGATTGAATATTTTAGCTTATAAAGCCTTGCAAATAAGAGTTATATTGAGGTAGCTGTGAGGAAGCGATTAATTATCAATGACTTAAGTTATCTACAGCATGTTACCGACAGTAGTGCTGTAGTAGCTGGTAATGCCTATGCTATTACTAACACCATAACAAGAACTGGGTATCGATATGCAACATCGAATGCAGTGGCACTTGCTCAAGGTCAGTTTACAGCAACTGATGCACAAACTTTAGCAACAGTTCGTTACTACGGTAACTTCTCTATAAGTTTTGCAGATGCCAGAGCTACTGCTGTTGCAATCAGTGGTAATCAAACTGCTCGTTCGTCTAGTTTTAGTACTTCTACTTCGCTTTCTTTTGACAGTTAGTTCCGATATTTAAGACTTGAGCAAAGATAACTTACTTACTTCATTAATATCAAGGTGTAGTATGAATAGATTAGAAATATCAAATCTGAGTTTTTGTGAGATAGCGTCAAATCAAAAAGTTGATCTGAAAGGGGGATTTTCTCTTGGTGAAAACTTTAGATATAGAGATATATCTTTATATTTAAATTGGTTTGTTTTTGCCGTACCTGTAGAATTTACTCCTGAACAAGTATATTCTGGGTCAGATGTTATTGTTAATAAATTAGTAAATCAACCGACAGGCACATCTGGATATACAGTATCAAATAAAGATGGTACATCTCAGGCTGGTGTCATAACTGGTCGAAACTCTAAAATTTCTTTTGCATCATCCGTCTACTATTCTTATTAAAGAACCCCTAATTTAATCAGAGCTTTTTAAAAATGATTCTTCGTCAAGTTGTAATTAAGCGGCTAATTTCAACTGATAGCAATATTATTGCAGAAGCAAAAAGTGTAGCCAAGTATCTAGTAATAACCGCCCGCCGATTTAGTCATTAGTCAAGAGGTCATCGCTATTAATTACTAATGACCAATGTCTACATTGACTAAGAACAGTCTGATTGCCTCATCAATGCGTCGGCTCACCAATAGGCAGCTAGAAAATTACTGTATTAGCTCATAAAGAGGGAAAATTATCTTGTCATTGTAGATAAATTTTGAACACACCCAACAATGAAATTCAGTGAAATCCTGCGCCAATTTGGTGATGCCACTACCAATCATAGTTTGGCTAGCAACCCAGACCATGACCCAGAAATTACAGGTGTAGCCGCCATTGATGAAGCTACTATCGGTACTCTCAGTTATGTAGAAGGAGCAAAATTTTGGTCTTTTGTCGGTAAAACCAATGCTAGTGCTTTAATTTTGCCTCAAGACGAAAAATTACAGGTGCTTGCACAAGAGAGGGGTATTGTCTGGATAGCGACCGCAGATCCACGACTGTTATTTGCCAAAGCGATCGCACTGTTTTACCAACCATATCGCCCCGTTCCAGAAATTCATCCCACTGCTGTAATTCACCCGAGCGCAAAAGTTGGTAGTGATGTTTACGTTGGCCCCTATGCTGTGATTCAACAAGGTGTAGAAATTGGCGATGGTGCAATTATTCATCCCAATGTGGTGATTTATCCAGATGCCAAAATCGGCGATCGCACCACCCTACACGCCAACTGTACGATTCACGAACGCAGCCGCATCGGTGCAGATTGTGTGATTCACAGTGGTGCAGTCATCGGTGCAGAAGGCTTTGGTTTTGTTCCTACCCGTACTGGTTGGTTGAAAATGGAACAATCTGGCTATACAGTCTTAGAAGATGGCGTGGTAGTTGGCTGTAACACCGCTATTGATCGCCCAGCAGTCGGAGAAACACGGATAGGCCTCAATACAGTAATTGATAACTTAGTGCAAATAGGTCATGGTTGCCAAATCGGTTCTGGCTGTGCGATCGCAGGTCAGGCTGGCATGGCGGGGGGCGTAAAACTGGGAAATCGCGTTATTTTAGCTGGACAAACCGGAATAGCCAATCAAGTGAAAATGGGAGATGGTGCGATCGCATCTGCTCAAACGGGAATTCACAGCGATGTTGCACCAGGAGAAATTGTCTCAGGAACTCCAGCCATTCCTTACAAACTATATCTCAAAGTATCTGCTGTTTATAGTCGCCTACCAGATATGTATCAATCGCTAAAACAATTGCAACGTAAATTCAAAAATAGCAATAATTGAAGCAGGCATTCGGCATAATCTAGTCGAGGCAATAGATAAACGCATCAATCGCCACGATATCTGCCGAATGCCAACCCCATCTCAGGAAAGTTGAGGTTGAGGGGAAAGAACAAAAGCCTTCTCAAAATTGTTTGAGAAGGCTTTTGTTCATTTAAAAAATTATCCCTGGCATCGAGCTATTTTTGCGTAGGGCGACCCCTAAACTATC
>NZ_JABXKH010000031.1 GCF_017115105.1 Nostoc sp. NMS2 | reverse complement strand
GAGAGACTTAATTTTAATAATTCCCCCTTGTCCTCCTTGTCCCCCTGCTCCCCCCTGCCCCCTGCTCCCCTGCTCCCGACTCTCCACTCTCCACTCCCCATATTGCCTGTGTTAAAAATATGAAAGAATTTCAAAAATCTGGCAGAATTTGCAGTAAGCTCATTTTGAATTGTAGTGTTATTTAGTAGGAACTTTTACTATGGCAGCTTCCTTTTTGCCTTCGATCTTCGTTCCCATCATTGGTTGGGTTTTGCCAGCTATAACCTTCGCATTTCTGTTTTTATACATTGAAAGCGACGATATCAGCTGATTTAGTCATGAGTCATTAGTCATTAGTTATTTGCAAATGACAAATACTTCGGCTTACCTCGACTTCGCTCGGCACAAGTCGCTCAGTACAAGTGACAAATGACAAATGACCAAAATTAATACCGCCTATCTCATAGAGACAGGCGGTTTTTTTAAGGTTGATTTCTCAACAAATGCTAGAAAATTCTAACTTATAGTGTTCGGTTCAAACTAACTAATGTTAAATCGAAGAACCGAGTCCGGCATAGGCACCATAAAAGAAAATGCCCAAGACTGTAATTATACCTAAACCTGCGATCGTAGCGACGACCCACAGGGGAATTCTCCCACTTCCAGACACAGCTTCTCTCCTCCCTTAACAACAAATCAATACACGTTCAATAAACAAAAATTAACAAGAGTAGTTCCAGTTAGTTAAAGAAGTAACTAGAAAACAGAATCCCCAGAACGAAAACTAGTAGTAGTCCCAGGTATAGCGAAGTCCGGTTTAGTTCAACCGGCTGATTATTGGGATTGGGCGATCTTTCTGCCATAATTGCTCCTAACGGTGAATAAATTGCATTGCGGCGATCGCGCCTAAAAAGAATACAGTTGGTACACCTAATGTGTGTACTGCCAGCCATCTAACGGTAAAAATTGGATAGGTAACTGGTTGATTGATGTTATTGCCGCTAGTCATGATCTCAAACTACTTTCCAATAAATTGTTCAACTTGTTTTTTAGCTTCAAAACGGTTCTTCACAATTGGCACTTCTTGCCGCGCTGGTGTGAAATACTCGTTGGGACGAGGTGTACCAAAAGCATCATAAGCCAGCCCAGTGCTGACAAACAGCCAACCAGCAATAAACAATGCCGGGATGGTGATGCTGTGAATTACCCAGTAACGAACGCTAGTAATGATGTCCGAAAACGGACGTTCTCCAGTGGTACCTGACATTTATCTCCCTACCTTATACATAGAGTGTTATTGAGTTTATTATCCTACAAAGTTAAGAAAGAGTTACAAGTTGCAAAGTTCTTCTCAGAAATTGTTCGTTGGGCATTGGGAATGGGGCATTGGTTATTAATTCATCTCCCTCATCTCCCCACTCCCTCTTACTCACTAAGCGGCTTCTTGAGAAGTGGTTTCAGGGTTTGGGAGATATTTGAGCAAAACGCCGCGATCGCCAATTATAAATCCGCGTTCTGGCTCTAAGAACACAATCTTGTACAAATTAGCAGCAACTTCTTCTACCTCACGATCTTTTTCCCAGGTTTTACCACCGTCAGCACTTCGGAACAAATTACCGCTACCGCCACCGAGCCAAATTTCATCAGGTGTACGATATGCCAAATCTAGTAAACCCCAACTGGTGGATAACTCTGGATATTTTGCCTCTTGCCATTCTTCAGGTTTAGTCGGATCACTAAACTGTACTTGACCTCCTCTAGCTAGCAACCACAATTGCCCATTCTCCGTAAAACCCATGTTTTCTAACCGCCGAGAATTATTGCGGTTATGAGGTACCCAAGCATCTTGCCCTGGTTCCCAAGTCGAGTAGAAACTACCCTTAGCGGAAACCGCAATGTATTTACCATCAGCAGAACGTTCCAAGTTACGCACTACACCAACTGCTGATTCCACCTGGGCTTTCCAATTTTTGCCGCCGTCTGTGGTCTTATATATGGCTCCCACATCAGTAGCCATTTCAGCTGTATTATCTGCCAGTGCCTTAACTGCGATCGGGCTACCTGGTAGCTTTTCGCTCAGGGGAATACGCGACCAAGAAGCACCTTCATCGGTAGTGTGCAGCAACAGTCCAGGTTCTCCGGCAATCCAGCCTTCTTTACCTGCAAAACTTACTGAGTCAAAGCGATACTTTTGCTCATCCAGTTGCAGTGTTATTGGTTTCCAGGTATTACCACCGTCATTGGTTTCCAATAGGGTGGCATTGCTACCTACTAAGTAGCCATGCTCAGAGTTATTAGTAAAAGCAATATCCAGTAGATTCGAGTCTGTTGGTACAGAAATGACTTTCCAAGGGTTGTAGCTCACAGAAGGAACTTTGCTACAACCGATGCACATGATGACTACTATTAACAAGGCAGCTATTCGTTGCCAACCTTTCACAATTGAATGCATTAGTATTTCTTAAGTTGTTTCTAAATTTCTGTAGGTGTTCTCTAAAAGGTTTACCTTATACCAATTTCGGATTTTGGATTTTAGATTTGGAATGACAAAGCTTTCCAAAAATCCCAAAAAATCTTATCCCAATATGGTATTGAGGGTCATCGCCGCTCTACGGAACTGGTAAAACGACACAATTATGTGATTTTAATTACACGATAACTCCTTATTTCCCAAATAACGGCTGTCATTGTAAGCCGTAGAGACTGATAAAAAACAAGAAGCCAAGGGCTAAAGCGCCAAAAATTAAGATATTCTTTTGGGTTGGCGTTAGGTTATTGACACCCAAACCGTAACCGAGATTTTCTTTGAAACCGGATGCAGTACCGGCGGGGCCAATGTTGGCAAAAGCGGTTTTCTTGGCACTACAAACTGGACAGCGCCAATTTATAGGCAGTTCTGCAAAGAGTGTCCCCGAAGAAATATCATGCTTGTCGTCTCCCTTTTCGGGTTCGTAAACATAACCGCAGGCGCGACACTCATAGTGGTCTAACACTGGAGTCTCAACAGCTGGTTCGCTCATGGCTAGGGCCTCGCAAAGGAGAATTCTTAAATATACGTTAAAAATTATGACATAATTGTCAGGCTTTTCTATCACTATCAAAAGCTAATTAAATACTTGAAGTGTATCTATTTCCCAGATTTCAGAAAAACCAAACATATATAATGTAAAAGAAAGTAACGTAATTCAAGGGATTGGGCATTGGGCATTGGGCATTGGGCATTAGTTATTAATTCTTACTCCCCCTGCTCCCTCATCCCCCTCATCCCCCCACTCCCCACTTAAAATACTCCATAGCGGTAGATACTCATTGTGTTTGTCCTCAGCGGTTACGAGTACCTTCTAGGCTTCTTCATAATCTGTAGCCTAGTACCTGCCTTAGCGCTCTCAGCATCCAAGCTCCTACGACCTAGTAGTTACAGCCCAGAACGGCGCACCACTTATGAATCTGGTATGGAACCCATCGGGGGAGCCTGGATTCAGTTCAACATTCGCTACTATATGTTTGCTTTGGTCTTCGTCGTCTTTGATGTGGAGACTGTTTTCTTGTATCCTTGGGCAGTAGCTTTCCACCGTTTGGGGCTATTAGCTTTTATTGAAGCGCTAGTCTTTATTGCAATTCTTGTAGTCGCTTTAGTTTACGCATGGCGTAAAGGAGCTTTGGAATGGTCTTGAATTCTAACTTAACAACTCAGGACAAAGAGCGAATCATCAACCCCATTGAGCGGACTACAATCACTCAAGACCTTTCAGAAAACGTCATTTTGACGACGGTTGATGACCTCTACGACTGGGCGCGGCTTTCTAGTTTGTGGCCGTTGCTGTTTGGTACTGCTTGTTGCTTTATTGAGTTTGCAGCTTTAATTGGTTCCCGATTTGACTTTGACCGTTTTGGGCTAATTCCCCGTTCTAGCCCCCGCCAAGCTGATTTAATTATTACGGCAGGGACTATTACGATGAAGATGGCTCCCCAACTGGTGCGTCTTTATGAACAAATGCCAGAGCCGAAGTATGTAATTGCGATGGGAGCTTGTACAATTACTGGCGGGATGTTCAGTGTTGATTCCCCCACGGCAGTGCGCGGAGTCGATAAACTGATTCCTGTGGATGTGTACTTGCCTGGTTGTCCTCCCCGTCCAGAAGCAATTATCGACGCAATCATTAAGCTGCGGAAGAAAATCGCCAATGAATCGATGCAAGAGCGGGATAAAATTAAGCAAACTCACCGCTACTACAGCACGACTCATAACCTGAAGCCAGTAGAGGAAATCTTAACTGGTAAGTATTTGCAGTCAGACACTCGCTCTGCACCACCTAAGGAATTAGCAGAAGCGATTGGTATGCCAATACCACCTGCACTGCTGACAGAAAAGGCGCAAAAGGAGGAACAAACCCGTGGCTGAAGAAGAATCTAAACCAGTACCAGCAGAGAAAGAAGAGTCATTGGTACAGGCGGGTAAAGTTTCCCAGTGGTTAACGGAAAATGGCTTTGACCATGAGTTTTCAGCACCGGATAAGAATGGTGTAGAGATAATTAAGGTGGCGGCAGATTTCTTGCTTCCCACCGCTACAGCCCTTTATGCTTATGGGTTTAATTATCTCCAGTTTCAAGGTGGTGTTGACCTTGGGCCAGGACAGGAATTGGTGAGTGTGTATCACTTGAATAAAGTAGGTGATAATAGCGATCGCCCGGAAGAAGTTCGAGTTAAAGTGTTCTTACCACGGGAAAATCCTGTAGTGCCTTCTGTGTACTGGATTTGGAAGACCGCAGATTGGCAAGAGCGCGAGTCTTACGATATGTACGGCATTATCTACGAAGGACACCCAAATCTCAAGCGAATTTTGATGCCGGAAGATTGGGTAGGCTGGCCTTTGCGGAAGGATTACATCTCGCCTGATTTTTATGAGTTGCAGGACGCTTATTAGAGATTGCTGAATAGAGACGCGATGAATCGCGTCTGTACAATATAGTCCTGAGTTTCGGCAGTGATTAACCCCTTTCCGGTGGCGGAGAGGGGTTATGTTTTTGGTCTTTCATGTCAAGTTGGTTGACAAAATTTGCTGTAATTCATTGACTGTATTTACAGTTTTAATTGCCTGTTGAATTGCTTTTAATTTCCCGAATTGTAGACTCGTTATCACCTCCTTTGAGGATGGGTACAAATGGAAGTAGTGATGGTAATGGTTGTGCAAAGGCAATGTTTACATCGACTTCCCACAGATTTATGACACGGTAATCTTGAATAGCACGTAAACCAGCAATATTTAATGCGTAACTTGTCGGTATTTCAGCGTCACTTGCCTTGAGAATATTAATTAGTACTGGATACGTTGGCAAATTATATTTTTCTTCTGCGAGTGCTGTGTATGCACGCATCCTTCGCGGCATTTCCGGTTTTTAGCGGAGTTGTAATTCGTTAAGAACGAGAAATTTTCCATACTGGGGACTTTCGACACGGATTAAAACATCACTTTCTCGACTTAGCCACTGAAATTCTGAGTTGAGAATTTCGCCAGCAACAATATCAGGAATTGTGTTTTGAAGCAACTAGGAGAAATAGAGGAAGAATGAGCGATCGCTACAGTATGGTAATTCAATGGTCAGATGAGGATAATTGCTACTTGGTACACTTACCAGAATTCCCTTGGCAGCAATTCCACACTTATGGTAAGACTTATGAAGAAGCCGCTAAACATGGACATGAAGTGATTGAGTCTCTAATTGAATGGTATCAAGAACAAGGAAAACCTTTGCCAGAGCCAATTACTTTTCCTCAAAAACCGTTAAAAGTGGCTTAAATCTTTTTTCCAGCACGTAGGCATACCCCAGCGGAGCGATCGCTTTTCATCAGATTTAGGAAAGGTTAAGTAGCACCATAGTGATTTTATCTAAATTTGTGGGGGAGAGAGCTACACATAGCGTCTCGCAGATGAAGATACCGCTATCTGCATGGTATTTTAATTCACCTGGAGGTAATGAACTCTCACTATTTCTGCCGATAGCAACAATAGTTAGAGAGTTTGGTTAACTTAATTAGGGAAGTATCAAAGGGGGCAAAAACAAGAGCGTAGACGCAGAGCGGCTTGTAATCAGACATCGCTTTTCATGAGATTTAGGGTTAAGTAGCACCATCGTGATTTTATCTAAGTTTGTGTGAGAGTGCGATCGCTTTTGTCAAGTCAAAAACCTGAAACTGCGTAGGTTGGTTAGGAACGAAACCCAACCTTGTATCTTAGATTTGAGATTCCGATCTTGAGTTGTAGAGATACAACTTATCAACTATTCCCTCAAGCAATAGGCGATGGTTTTTATAGCATTTAAATAACTCTATAGACAGAAGAAGTGTCTAAAACGATTATTTAGCATTCCAACATATACTAGTAACGTATATTTGACTAGAATTAAAGTGTTATAGTGATTCTCGTTTGGATACCATCTACGGTAGGGGTTTACGGAAGTGCGCACTCTACGAAAGACATGCCAGTTTAGCTATAAGTTAATATCTACCGTTTTACGGGTATTAGAAAAATGAAGTTTACAGACTGGGCGACTAGGGTGCTACTAATCTGGCTGATGTTCGCCGCTCTAATTGTAGTGCTGCTAATTGGACGAGCGACAAAATTACAAAATAATTCGATAATATACCATCCATCTAATCCACAGGTTACAGCCTGGAGTCAATATCCTCAGGCACAATTCCAATCAGCAAAAGAGCTAGAGAAGAAATCTCAACGTATTCTCAAGTCCCCAGTCAAGACTAATAAGCCTGTAGCAAGGTACATAACCACTCAAGCTTTTGCAAAGTACAGACCTAGTTATCAAGTTGCTTCGGTTGATCCCAGTAACTATGGCGAACGGTACGCCCAAGATGTTAATGGCGTACCTCTCAACAACCAACCGATTGTCGTCCTCCATGAAACTGGTTATTCTGCTTCCAGCGCTATTAATTTCTTTCAAGTAGCCCATAACGATGAAAGTGTGCAAGCAAGTTACCACGCTTTAATCAAGCTAGACGGGGTAGTGGTTTATCTAGTACCGCCAGAAAAGCGAGCTTTTGGTGCAGCTAACTCAGTATTTGAGAGTCCACAGGGATTGGAAACTGTGCAGACTAATCCGAAGTTACCTGCGTCTGTGAATAATTTTGCTTATCACGTTTCTCTGGAAACACCGCCAGATAGTTATGACAGTAGCAGTCAACAAACTCATAGCGGCTACACAGAGTATCAATATAAATCTCTTGCTTGGTTAATTGCTCAAAGTCAAGTTCCAGATTATCGAATCACTACTCATCATCTCGTAGACCGTTCTGGTAAAAAAGTTGACCCAATCAATTTTGATGGTAATAAATTTCTGAGTTTACTTAATACTTTTCGTCAGGTTAGACCAATTTATAGAGCAAGTAAATAATTTATTCGTAAGGTGCGTTATGCTACGCGATAATACACCCTACAAAATTTATTGAACCAGGCTATTTACTAAAGCTATAGATTTGCTGCTTTTCCAGGCGATCGCTAATTGATGAAGGCAGTGTACCATCTGAGAAGGTCTGTCGATCCAGTTGGACTTGTAAATTACTCAAGGGATCGCAACCAGAGGAAATCAGAAATTCTAGTTTTTGGATGTATGGCAAGGTTGCGAGGTTGTCCAGAATTTGGAAAATAGCCTGTATATAAGGATGACCACTTTGTTGATACCAATCAGAGCTAGCAACTTTTGCTTGATCTAAACCCAAGTGTACTGTCAAAGATGGCTCGTCAAATATAGCGATCGCTAACGGACGCGCTTCTTCTTGCAATAATAAATCATTACTTTTCGCTAAATGTCGCAGTTTCTCTAAGCGTTCATAACGTTCCGTCACAGCTTCCGGGTCATCTTGCCAATGGATTGCTACTGTCACCAGATAAGTCTGTAACAGCATGTGACCCAGCTTTTTCGCCTTTGTTGCCAGGTAATAAGAATTGTAGTCGGTTGCTTCAATTAACAATGGCACGCGATCTACTACTTCTAACCCATAGCCCTTAACTCCAGCAATTTTACGGGGATTATTGGTAATCAAACGAATCTTTTTAATACCCAAATCCATCAGCATTTGTGCGCCCATCCCGTAGTCTCGTAAGTCAGCAGGAAATCCTAAACGCTCGTTTGCCTCTACTGTATCCAGTCCCATATCCTGCAATGAGTAGGCTTTTAGCTTGTTAATCAAGCCGATGCCCCGTCCTTCTTGACGCAGGTATACAACTACACCTTGACCAGCAGCCTCAATCATTTTCAGTGCGGCTTCTAACTGCATCCGACAATCGCAGCGCAAAGAACCTAAAGCATCACCAGTTAAGCATTCTGAGTGCATCCGCACCATTACTGGCTCATCTTTGAAGTTAGCTAGATCGCCCTTGACAATTGCAACGTGTTCTGTGTTGTCTAGTGTATGGCGGTAGGCATAAATTTCAAATTGGCCGAATTGACTAGGTAGTTTGGTAATTACCTCACGATACACCAGGCGATCGTGCTGTAGGCGATAGCTGATTAAATCCGCAATACTAATTATTTTTAAATTGTGACGTTTGGCATATTCAAATAACTGTTGCAACCGCGCCATTGAACCATCGGGGTTTTGAATTTCACAAATTACTCCGGCTGGATATAGCCCTGCCAGTCGAGATAAGTCTACAGCTGCTTCCGTATGCCCTGCGCGTTTGAGTACGCCTCCAGCTTTCGCTCGAATGGGGAAAATATGACCAGGACGACGTAAATCGGTAGGTTTTGTGGCTGGATTGAGAGTAACCTGGATAGTGCGGGCGCGGTCTTCTGCTGAGATGCCGGTGGTGACACCCAATTCTGGGCCAGCATCAATGCTAACAGTGAAGGCAGTTTGGTTGGTATCTGTAATGTTGCTTACCATCAAAGGTAAGTCTAGCTCGTCTAAGCGATCGCCTGTCATTGCCAAACAAATCAGCCCTCTAGCCTCCACCGCCATGAAATTAATCGTGTCAGGTGTGGCAAATTGGGCAGCACAAATTAAGTCGCCTTCATTTTCTCTATTTTCATCATCTACCACTACAATTACACGACCAGCTTTTAGGTCTGCTAAAGCGGCATCAATCGAATCAAATTTAAAAGCTTGGGTAGTATTAGGCTGTGACACAGATAGATTTCCAGCTACCAACGTAAATTTTTTTTACAATTTCTTATTTTAGATTGTAGCTCCTTTATAAGGCAGAGAAGTAGACTAGCAATGATTTGATAACGGGGCAAAAATTTCTACCGTTCAAAGTGGGGATTTAAAGTGCAGCGACAGTGAAGGATTAGGGAGAGGGAGCAGGGAGTGGGGAGTGGGGAGTGGAGAGTCGGGAGCAGGGGAGCAGGGGGACAAGGAGGACAAGGGGGAATTATTAAAATTAAGTCTCTCCCTTGTCTCCTCCCTCTTCCTTGTCTCCCTTGTCTCTTTTCCATGCCCAATACTTCGACTTCGCTCAGTACAAGTGGCCAATGCTCCCCCTTTGGGGTGTTTTGTACGCTGTGAGTCTAGTCGCTGATATTGTTGATAGCTGAGAACGAATTAACTATTCATGGGATAAGGATTTCAGATCATGGGCAAATTTAGACGCGTACCCGTTGGGATTGTTGGCGCGTCGGGCTATGGCGGAGTACAGTTAGTACGGCTACTGATGGATCATCCAGAAGTCGAACTGGTTTATTTAGGCGGTGAGAGTAGTATTGGTAAATCCTTTGGGGATTTGTACCCACATCTGGCTCATGCAGCTAATCTACCAATAGAAGCGGTAGAACCAGAAATAATTGCTCATCGCTGTGAAGTAGTTTTCCTGTCTTTACCAAATGGTCTGGCTTGCCAAATCGCGCCCAAGCTTTTAGAAAAAGGATGTAAAGTACTGGATCTGAGTGCAGATTATCGGTTCAGTGATTTGACAACTTATACAAATTGGTATGGCATTGAGAGAAACGATCGCACCATTGCAGCTACAGCAGTTTATGGATTACCAGAACTTTATCGCGATCGCATTGCCGAAGCTCAACTTATTGGCTGTCCTGGTTCCTATCCCACTGCTAGTCTCCTTGCACTTTCGCCACTCTTAAAGCAAGGCTTAATCGTCCCAGAAACAGCTATTATCGATGCCAAGGCTGGCACATCTAGCAGTGGACGGCAACCTCAAACCAACTTATTACTATCTGAAGCAGATAATTCCATTGCAGCTTTCAATATCGGTCGTCACCGTCACACCCCAGAAATTGAGCAAATTTGCAGTGACTTAGCTGGTCACGAACTGATGATCCAATTTACACCACACCTTGTCCCAATGGTACGCGGGATTTTGGCAACAGTATATGCTAAGATGAGCGATCCAGGTCTAGTGCGAGATGACTTAATCACAATTTTCTCAGCCTTCTACCGCAACTCTCCTTGGGTAAAAGTCTGCGGTAGCGGCATTTACCCCCAAACTAAATGGGCGAGTGGTAGTAATCTTTGTTATATCGGTGTAGAAGTTGACCCGCGCACAGGTCGCGTGATTGTCATGTCAGCAATTGACAATCTAATTAAAGGTCAAGCGGGTCAAGCTATCCAATGTATGAACTTGATGATGGGCTGGGATGAAACCTTGGGGTTGCCCAAGTTGGGATTTTATCCTTAATTGGGGAGATGGGGCTACGGTGTCTACACCGTATCGCTTTTCACCTCACCCTCGCTTTTAGCGTAGCTAAAATCTTTCCCTCTCCTTAGTAAGGCTACGGTGTATACACAAGTCTGAAAAACTACATCAACCTAAGATTGCAGTGCGTTACGCTGGCGTGATAAAGCTAAATTGTTGCAATCATGCCGATGCCTGGGGTGGGCTACGCCTACGCATTTGTTATTTCGGCGAACTCATTTGTTATTTCGGCGTACTCATTTGTTATTTCAGCGAACGCATTTGTTATTTCGGCGAACGCATTTGTTATTTCGGCGAACTCATTTGTTATTTCGGCGTACTCATTTGTTATTTCAGCGAACGCATTTGTTATTTCGGCGATGCCTACGGCGGGCTTCACCTACGCATTTGTTATTTCGGCGTGTCCATAACGTACCCCACGAAATTACTAGAAGAGTTGAAACCTATGCTGGTCATACTTGTGTGTACACCGTAGCCTTAGTAAGGAGAGGGATACCCGACAGGGCAGGGTGAGGTTTTGCGGGAATGAGTGGGTAATTCAAGGACTTGTGTGTACATCGTAGCCGGAGTTCCCAGAGGGATGCCCGACACGGCAGAGTGAGATTTCGATTACAACAACAAAAATGACTCGCGCCAAGAAGTACAGGGGCTTTTGTCAACGAGATAAATCAAAACCAAAACCAGCCAGCAAGTCAAACTGGGGAAGTCACCTGCTGGCTGGTCATACAATTAGCCTGAATAAAAGTAAGCACAAATCCTCACCTAGTCAACTCAAGTTTGGGAGCAGTGCCAGGTATTGGGTCGCCCCGAACTTGAGTTGTGGTAGATAAGTTTATCCAAGCTAATAGAGCATTTGACGGAAGTTGCATTTATGAGGCATAAAATAGATGTCGTCCGAGATTATTCTTTTCCTCCCCCCCTTCCCCTCCCATCCGGACCGTACGGATTATTTACCCGTTTTTTCCACCCCCAACGCGCCGCCGCCCATCACCGCCCGCACCACCACGGTCTCGGGGTCCCACGCCCATCACCGCCCGGACCACAGGTATCGTCTGTGATCGATGGATCGCTGGGCATATATAGTCCCGTCGGGGTCGGGGTCTTTTGGTTGAGTCGCTCCCCCGCAACTACTCGCCCCTCTTCCCTAGCGCCCCCAGAGCCTCCACCCCCAACGCGCCGCCGCCCATCACCGCCCACACCATCGGGCTCGTCTGTGATCGATGGATCGCTGGGCATATATAGTCCCGTCGGGGTCGGGGTCTTTTGGTTGAGTCGCTCCCCCGCAACTACTCGCCCCTCTTCCCTAGCCCCCAGAGCCTCTGCCGCCGACAAATCCACCCCCAAAGCGCCCCCCACAACCGCAACCAAACCCGCTGACACACAAACCCGCCGACAAACCGCCCACAAGATTTGCGTTGAAGATTGAGTTTTCTTTATCGCGTCGGATGTATCTCCACCGATTCGTAAGTTGGTTTCCGCGTTTGTTGTTTTCATCTTTCTTATCCAAAGTAGATGGTGAAGTCTCTAGGGAATGCTACCCTTTTTTGTCTGTTTTATTGGATATGGATACTACAAAAAAGATTTAAAGAAACGTTCACTATTGTCATTCTGAGCGAAACGAAGTGCAGGAAAGAGCGAAGCGTGTCTGAAAGACATCGAATCGTGAGATCGGCGCTTGCGGGAAGAAGCCACTTCCTGTCTACATTGCGCTGAGTTCCAAGGGCACACGCTGCGCCGATTCGTAGCTTTTTTGCAGGAGGCACGCTCCATTCAGCATGACCGATGAATTTACACATTTGGGATGCTGCCCTGAGTCTTCTGTGTATCATAATCAGCGATTTGATAGTTCCCTCCCCGCGAGTTCGGGGAGGGGAGGTTTTGGCGTAAGACAAAACCGAGGTGGGGTGAGGCGACAATTACCGACGAGTACAATAAGGCATGATATGAGGTAATGACAAGGGTTTCACTTTAAGTTGATACGTATGGGAGAAGTTGTGCCCCCTCATCTCCCCTATCTCCCTCATTTCCCCCTTCCCCGGTGCTCCCCCTGCTCTTATCTCGGTCCCATTCCCACAGTACCGGCATAAATTGCGCGATCGCCTAGTTCATCTTCAATTCGCAGCAAACGATTATATTTTGCTACTCGTTCGCTGCGACAGAGGGAACCTGTTTTGATTTGACCAGCACGGGTTGCTACAGCTAAATCAGCGATCGTTGTGTCTTCTGTTTCACCAGAACGATGGCTAATTACTGAACGAATGCTGTTACGAGTTGCCAAATCAATTGTTTCTAAGGTTTCGGTGAGAGAACCAATTTGATTGAGTTTAATCAAAATAGCGTTAGCGGCTTTTTCCTGGATACCTCTTTGTAAGCGAGTAGCGTTGGTAACAAACAAATCATCTCCTACCAATTGCACCCGCGAACCTAATTTCTGGGTCAGCAATTGCCAACTTTGCCAATCTTCTTCGTGCAAACCATCCTCAATTGATACTATTGGGTATTGGTCAACAAGTTGTCCTAAATAATCAATAAACTCAGCCGGGGTGTGAGGTTTACCATCGTAAACATACTGACCATTTTTGTAAAATTCGCTAGCTGCCACATCTAAAGCCAAAGCTACTTCTTCTCCTGGCTTATAACCAGCTTTCTTAATGGCAGCAACCAGCAATTCCAAAGCCACTTGATTAGATTCTAAGTTAGGGGCAAAACCGCCTTCGTCGCCTACACCAGTAAGCAAACCTTTTTCATCTAATACTTGACTGAGGGTAGCAAACACCTCTGCACCCCAGCGCAATGCTTCCCGGAAGGAAGTTGCGCCAATTGGGACAATCATAAACTCTTGAAAGTCTACGTTGTTTGATGCGTGTGCGCCACCGTTAATTACGTTCATCAACGGCACTGGGAGCAAATTCGCTAAAGGGCCACCCAAATAGCGATATAGGGGAATTTCCAGAGATTCTGCACCTGCTTTGGCTGCTGCTAAGGAAACCCCCAAAATCGCATTCGCGCCCAAATTGGATTTGTTAGCAGAACCATCTATGGCGATCATTGTGCGGTCTAGCAGTTCTTGGTTGAGGGCATCCAAGCCTAGTAATTTTGGCGCAAGTGCTTCTTTGACGTTTTGTACTGCCTTGAGTACGCCTTTGCCCCCATAACGGCTTTTATCGCCATCACGCAGTTCGTGAGCCTCAAAAGTGCCTGTGGAAGCACCACTGGGAACCTGCGCTAGTCCGACAACACCGTTGGCTAAATGTACTTCGGCTTCAATTGTTGGTCTACCGCGTGAATCAAGAATTTCACGGGCTGCGATCGCAACAATTGCAGTATCTAGAAATTTACTCATCTGTACTTTATCCTTTTTTCGAGTCTGTTACGCATCCAGTCCAGTTGCCTAACCCAATCGCTAGCTTATGCTGTTAAAAGACTTTATTGGCTGAGATTAAAGAAGATTTCCATTGTATGGATAGGGAGCAAGCCAAAAATGGGTAAGGGAATGTTTATTTAATTCTTTGGCTGATGGCATTTCTACCTGACGACTTTCAGCTAGGTAAAATGTTTGCAGAGAATAACACTAAATCACTTACACAGAAAAGGTCAATATGCGATTACTACACACAATGCTACGGGTAGGCAACCTGGAAGAGTCCTTAAAGTTTTATTGTGAACTTTTGGGTATGAAATTACTGCGCCGAAACGATTATCCAGGGGGAGAATTTACCTTAGCTTTTGTGGGCTATGGTGACGAAAGCGATAACGCAGTGATTGAACTAACATACAACTGGGGAGTGGAAAAATACGAATTGGGTAATGCTTACGGTCACATTGCCCTTGGGGTTGATGATATTTACGCTACCTGTGAGGAAATCCGCAATCAGGGCGGTAAAGTTGTACGGGAACCCGGGCCGATGAAACATGGTTCGACAGTAATTGCTTTTGTGGAAGATCCAGATGGGTATAAAATTGAACTGATTCAACTGGGATCTCAAGGTTCAGCAGTCAAACAGGAATCACAAGAGCAACTTGTGAGTCAGTAATTCTTATAATTAAGAATATGTAGCGGTTCTCATTTGAAGGCAATAAAGCTGTAGGAAAATACCCACTGATGTCTTGAAAAGTTGAACCAGATGCGGGTAGATTGATTTTCCCGCAGATGGGTGTCTCGTGCGTCTGCTTAACAGAGTGCGAGACTTTTCCCTTTTGCATACCCTTTTTAGACGGGTTAGGTGATCTCCTCTGCGTAAATGCTATTAACGTGAGTTCGACAGACCTCTCCCTCCCAGCCTCCCTCTCCTAAAAGGCGAGGGAGGAGTAATGAAATTAGAGGGTTTTTGCTCCCCTCTCCTCGTAGGAGAGGGGCTGGGGGAGAGGTCAAAATAGCACTCGTCGAACTCACGTGCTATTAGTATCAGCAACACTAAGGGACTTCCAAGAAATAAATTATCCAAATAAACGAACCACAGAGACAAGGCAGCGCGGTCTTGGGGGTTTCCCCCATGAGCGACTGCCGTACAGAGAACACAGAGAGAGGAGGAATAGAGAGAGTTTTTGGGTCAGTTTTGTTTGGAACATTTTTTTATTTGGAAGTCCCTAAGAGCATAAGCGTAGCCCGTCATAGACATCACTCTAATAACACAATCTAGCAAAGTCAGTTCAGAATAGTGTTTTCGTTTTAAATTAGGAAATAGGTAATAGATCAAACTATCACCAAATTACCAATCCTAGATTGCCACTGGAGATACACGCGGACATACGCTGAGAATGCTTGGATAATTAAGGACTGGAGATCAGGGGAGAATTCCAAACTCTTTTAACTCTAAACTCCCAATCCCCAAGCCCTAAACTAAAAATCAAAATTCTAAAATTATAAAGATGCAACCTACAGATCCGAATAAATTTACTGATAAAGCCTGGGAAGCAATTGTTAAATCTCAGGATATAGTCCGTGCTTATCAACAACAGCAACTAGATGTTGAACATTTAATTATTGCCCTGTTAGAAGAACCTACGAGTCTAGCAATACGTATCCTGGCTCGATCTGAGGTCGATCCAATCCGCTTTCAACAGCAGCTAGAAGCCTTTATCCAACGTCAGCCCAAAGTTGGTAAAAGCGATCAGCTTTATCTTAGCCGTAGTTTAGATGTTTTACTAGACAAAGCCGAGGAAGCTAGAGTCAGGATGAAAGACTCCTACATTTCTGTGGAACACATACTTTTAGCTTTTGCTGAAGACGATCGCATCGGACGAAAGATCCTCAAAAGCTTTAGTGCCGATACCGCTAAACTAGAAGCTACTATCAAAGTCGTTCGTGGTAGCCAAAAGGTAACAGATCAAACGCCAGAATCGCGCTATGAAGCCTTACAAAAATTTGGCAGAGATTTGACAGAACAGGCAAAAGCTGGAAAACTCGACCCAGTAATTGGGCGAGATGACGAAATTCGGCGGGTAATTCAAGTATTGTCTCGTCGGAGCAAAAATAACCCCGTATTGATTGGTGAACCTGGGGTAGGTAAAACTGCGATCGCAGAAGCTTTAGCACAACGGATGGTAAACGGTGATGTTCCCGAATCTCTGAAAAACCGCAAGTTGATCTCGTTAGATATCGGCAGTTTAATTGCTGGAGCAAAATTGCGAGGCGAATTTGAAGAACGCCTAAAAGCAGTTCTCAAAGAAGTTACTGAATCTAACGGTGACATTGTTCTGTTTATTGACGAACTACATACCGTAGTTGGCGCAGGTTCCACTCAACAAGGGGCAATGGATGCCGGAAATTTACTCAAACCAATGCTGGCGCGGGGAGAACTGCGTTGTATTGGCGCAACTACCCTAGATGAGTTCCGCAAACACATTGAGAAAGATGCTGCTTTAGAACGTCGCTTTCAGCAAGTATTTGTGGATCAGCCAAGTGTGGAAAATACTATTTCCATTTTGCGGGGGTTGAAAGAACGCTATGAAGTGCATCACAATGTCAAAATTTCTGATTCGGCCTTAGTAGCAGCAGCAACCCTGTCAGCGCGTTATATTAGCGATCGCTTCTTACCAGATAAAGCCATCGATTTGGTAGATGAAGCAGCAGCACAGTTGAAAATGGAGATTACCTCCAAACCAGCAGAATTGGAAACCATCGATCGCCGCCTCATGCAGTTAGAAATGGAAAAGCTGTCATTAGCTGGCGAAGAAAAGGGTACTCCCCAAACTAAAGAGCGTTTGCAGCGCATTGAGCAAGAAATCGCCAATTTAACTGAAAAACAGCAAATATTTAATGAACAATGGCAAGGTGAAAAGCAGCTATTAGAGGCAATAAGCGCCTTAAAAAAAGAAGAAGATGCGCTGCGAGTACAAATTGAACAAGCAGAACGCGCTTATGACCTCAATAAAGCTGCTCAACTGAAGTATGGCAAATTGGAAGGAGTGCAGCACGATCGCGAAGCCAAAGAAGCCAGCCTTTTAGAAATTCAAAACCAAGGTTCGACGTTGCTGCGAGAACAAGTCACTGAAGCTGATATTGCCGAAATCGTCGCCAAATGGACAGGAATTCCCGTCAATCGCTTGTTGGAATCGGAACGGCAAAAATTGCTGCAATTAGAAAGTCATTTACATCAACGAGTCATTGGGCAAGAAGAGGCTGTAGAAGCGGTATCAGCAGCGATTCGCCGCGCCCGTGCGGGGATGAAAGACCCGTCGCGCCCCATTGGTTCATTTTTGTTCATGGGCCCCACAGGTGTGGGCAAAACCGAACTCGCCCGTGCTTTAGCTCAGTTTCTCTTTGATTCTGATGATGCCTTAGTGCGCTTGGATATGTCTGAATATATGGAAAAACACTCAGTTTCTCGGTTAGTGGGTGCGCCTCCAGGATATGTAGGATATGAAGAAGGCGGTCAACTTTCCGAGGCAGTTCGCCGCCGTCCTTATTCAGTGGTGCTGCTGGATGAAGTGGAAAAAGCGCATCCCGATGTATTCAATATTTTGTTGCAGGTGTTAGATGACGGGAGAATTACTGACTCTCAGGGAAGGACGGTAGATTTTCGCAACAGCGTTATTGTGATGACTAGTAACATTGGTAGCGAACATATCTTGGATGTAGCTGGTGATGATTCCCAGTATGAAACGATGCGGAAGCGGGTAATGGAAGGTTTGCGATCGCATTTCCGCCCCGAATTTCTCAACCGCGTTGATGATATTATTCTCTTCCATACCCTCAATCGCACGGAAATGCGGCATATCATCCGTATTCAACTCAAGCGAGTAGAAAATCTCCTGCGCGAGCAAAAAATCTTCTTTGAGATATCCCAATCAGCTTGCGATCACCTTGTCGAATCAGGCTATGACCCAGTTTATGGTGCGCGTCCACTCAAACGCGCAATTCAGCGAGAAGTAGAAAACCCCCTCGCCACCAAGTTATTGGAGAATACTTTTATCTCTGGAGACACGATTATCATTGACAAAAATGAAAATGGTCTGTCTTTTAGCAAAAAAGTGCCAGTGAAGGTGTCAGTACCACAGATTGCTACATAGTCAGAGGAGGCGATCGCTACATCAGTTTATATTTAGTAATGTATGTGCGATCGCTTTTAATTTAAGCTGCTTAAAACTGAGGCTTAATATACAAATTTCATACTTCTTTTAAGCATTTCCCTTCTGATTTGTATAGTCGTCATAAAGTCCTTCATCTTCTAATGTATAGCCATTTAAAAAGCCATCATGGTTACGGATGCTTTCAATTTCTTCCACATGAATTATGTTTTCATTCTCAGTTTCCCAGTCTTCACCATCCAAAACTGAGAATTCTGTTAATTCAGGGTCATTCAAAAAATCTTCGGCTATGGCGGCGATAAAAGGTTCTAGTATTTTGTGACGTTCTACCAAAGATTGGCTAGCAATTTCTTGGATAGATAGCTGTTTTTGCTCTTGGGAATTTTCTGGCATTTAATTTAAGTTCCTGAAGAGGGGTTAACTTTATATTTAGTAATGTGCATTGTTATTAATTTCAGTGCTTGGTCGTAGGATGCGATCGCATTTTCCTAGCTTTTTAAATTCCATCGTGTTATGGCCCGAAGGTTCCAAGCAAGATAATAATCTGGTTTAATTTTCAATGCTTGGTCGTAGGATGCGATCGCTTCTTCAAAACGTCCTAATTTGCGTAGCACAATACCCCTATTGTACCAAGCTTGGTATAAATCAGGTTGAATTTTCAGTGCTTGGTCGTAAGATGAGATCGCTTCTTCATTGTGTCCTAATTTACCTAACGCATTGCCTCGGTTATACCAAGCTTGGTATAAATCAGGTTGAATTTTCAGCGCTTGATCATACGATGCGATCGCTTCTGTATTGCGCCCCAAATTCGCTAACGCATTACCTTTACCATTCCAAGCATAGTGATAATCAGGTTGAATTTTCAGTGCTTGGTCATAGGATGTGAGAGATCCTTCATATTCGTTAACAGAAACTAACAAATTTGCCATCTTAAATAATAAATTAGACCTACGAATTACTTTTTGATATGTTTCAGCAAGAAGTTCCTGAATTTCCAAAATTTTCTCTATTTTTTGTTCAGTATTGAGATGCAAATATTCTTCATAGTCTCCTTCCAACAAAAGACGATTTGATTCTTGTTCTACTAATTCTGGTGTAGTCGGTAATTCAAACACTCCAGAACGCCAATCAAAAAAATCTGGGGCGCGGTGAATAAAATAGTTTATCGAAAATGAACGTAAAATAAAAACAAAGCTAATGGGAAAATCATCTCTAAAGCGTTCTCGCTGTTGGTTTAAGTGATTTAAAATATGCGGAACACTGGTTAAATTGCTAAATTTTCCTTCCGTAATTTCCCCAAAACTTCTTTTTTCATATTTGTATAAAGAATATTCCAGACCTTTAATCAATAAAATATCAATTTGCTTGTCTTTAACAAACTCTGCTACTGGCTGATATAAATTATCTATTGCCTCAACCAAGCGCAAAACTGCGATATTTTTCTTCGGAATCTCCTGGGGAAGTTTGACAATAAACTTGTCTGCTTCCACAGGTGTACATTGGACAAAAAACAAACCAAATCCTGATTTTCGCCTCAGTGCGCGAAGCAAATCTTGATAAACTTCTTCTGGTTCTGGGGGTAAATCATCATCCCAATCACTTAAATTTGGGTTCATGCAAGTTTCGCTACGGCTTCTTTAAATTCTGGAATTCCTTGAATCAATGGATGAATATCATACCAACGCTGCATTTCTCCATCATCATCCAAATAGCGGTATTCTAAAAGACAACGGTTATACATCAAACTGCGATACAAGTCATCATTAATAATGCGCTTAGAACAAGACACTTCCGCTAACAGACACCATTGATGATTTTCCACAGCGCGGCGATAAGTATCTCTGGCTTGAGTAATTGCTCGTCGCACCGCCTTTTCTGAAACAGGTAACTCTTCAGTACGTCCAATGGCATCTTGAGTTAACAATAGCAAATTCCTCACATGACCTCCACTCATTAAACAAAGTCTGTCTAAGGTTTGGGGACTGTCGAAAATTTCCTTCTCTAGTGATAGTTCCGGTGCAATTTGCCGGACTCGCTTGTTAATTACTTCTTTAACTTTCTTGAGTCCTGGCTGGTAAACGTCTCCCTTGAGAGTGTTTACCATAATCATCGGCAAAATTTGGGGGTCGCCGTAGATATCTCTGAGGTCTGTTGCCCTTGTAGAATAGACCATTGAAATGGGGACAGTGTAAATCAAATGGCAATCTAAAGCTTGGAGTTGTTCGCTACGGTCTAAAAAGACTTCTTCATAGTTGGTGCGTTCTCCATCTTTGACTAACACCATCCGGTCTAAGTTATCAATAATTACCGCCAGTTTATTATAGCCATTAGGTAAGTGCTGTTTTGCATCCAGTAGGAACTCATTTAACACCTGAATTAAGGTAACGGTGTAAGGATCAATTTTTTGGCGAATCTTCTGGCGTAATTCAGGAACAGCCCTTAAATTTGCGGTCAACTTGGCGAATTGAGTTAGCTGTGCTTCTACTCCCAGACTCTCAAATTCTATGGGAGTCTGCGCTAAATCTTTCAAATCTTCCCAACGACCTTTTAACCAGTCGAGTATAGGATCAGGACTAGCAATTTCTTTTAAATCTTTGAGTAAACGGCGGGTACAGGCGAGGAGTATATCTGTATATTGGGCATCTTCTGAATCGATATCCTCTTCATCAGCCGCAAAATACACAACATAAAATTCCCGATTTTCTAAATATTTCTTTAACCTGAGTAATTCTGTAGACTTACCC
This sequence comes from Nostoc sp. NMS2, assembly GCF_017115105.1. GTDB lineage: Bacteria > Cyanobacteriota > Cyanobacteriia > Cyanobacteriales > Nostocaceae > Nostoc. The sequence continues at coordinate 86,142 of NZ_JABXKH010000031.1, read as the reverse complement.
GCACCCCGATGTCCAGAATACAATTGACAAGTATTTGTATCTGCTAATCGCATCCGATTTCCCAACTCTTGCTCGATATCCGCATCTCCGCGCACATCCTGACAATCTACATATTTTGGATCGCCTGCGGGTAAGGGTTCAAAGGGGTTAAAGGCATTGTAGAGTTTTGCGAGTAAGTCAGAACTATTAACCATAGGTAAAAAATATTGCAATGTTGCTCATAATAATGGAGATTATAGAGAATTAAGGTGCTGGGTAAAAGAAGAAATTACAGGACTCACGCATTCAAAACCTGGAGCCTAGATCCCCCCTAACCCCCCTTAAAAAGGGTGGAACCGGAGTCAAAGTCCCCCTTTTTAAGGTGGATTTAGGAGGATCTAAATGCTATGGGACAACTCTAAAAGACTTGTGTGTAAACCGTAGCCTTAAAAAGGTGGCTTTTGAAATCCTCCCCTTTTTAAGGGAGTTGGGCAGAGTGGTTTCATACAAGCAGAGAAAAACTAAAACTGGGTTTCAAAGCCTCTCTCCGTTTTGGAGAGGGGTAAAAAGCCATGCTACAAAACGAGAAATCAGAATTTATGTATTTTTCTTTCTTCGTATGAAACCACCCTGCCCTTTTTAAGTGAGTTGGGGGATCTCTTATGCGTAAGCTCTAAATCAGTAAAGAGTAAAATATAGCACCAGTATTATTCCAGTCATCGAGGCAAGGTGCTGTTATTTTCACTATTTTTCGGGGAATCCTGTAGTTGTGTACCCACCAAATTAGTTATTCCATCAGATTAGGTAGGCAGTATTTATGCAACTTATCACTTCGTTAGATATTAGAAATTCGGAATATTTATCAAAAAATCGACTCGTCAGTTATCACCACCAGTTGCGTCTAATTTTTTCGCTGGGTAATCAGGTAAAAAACGTTCTGGAAATTGGGATTTTTAATTCTCTGTTAACAGACATCTTGAAGAATAATGGATACAACGTCACTACTGCTGATGTTGATCCCAACCTCAAGCCAGACATGATTTTGGATTTGACTACAGATTTTTCGTTGCCAAAAGATAAATTTGATGCGATTGTCCTGTTTCAAGTGCTGGAACACTTTCCTTACGAACAGTCAGAAGAAGCACTGAAAAAACTTGCCGAAGCAACAAAGAAATTTTTGGTGATTTCGATTCCTTATTGTACTCAATACTTGTCATTTCAGAGCAAAACCTCTTTCTCAGGTAGACCAAGGCATTTATTACTCAATGTGCCCAAATTCTGGAGTACAACGCCAGTATGTAACGAGCATTACTGGGAAATGGGTTTGAAAGGATATCCCAAAAAACGGATTTTAAACTCTGTTGCCAATGCTGGGTTAACTGTCAAGCAAGAATTTATCGATCCTAGTTATCCGTATCACTATTTTTTGGTGTTAGAGAAAAATTCTAGCAATACTTAGGGAGTGGGGAGTGGGGGAGATGAGGGAGTAGGGAAATCCGAATCAGAAAATGGGGGCAAACAATGCTCAAAAAAGGTGCGATTACCTTAGCTATGCTTTTAAAATCCTAATTGGTATCATACTCTCCTGTGTTCTCCGGGTTTATCCTGGAAAGCAGAGGGTTAGGCTATATTAGCCACTATCATCATTTCAGATACTAACATCGAAAATTACCAATTATGCTAGAACAAGGCACTATCAGTATTCATACTGAGAATATTTTCCCGATCATTAAGAAGTCGCTTTACTCAGATCACCAAATCTTTTTGCGGGAACTGGTATCCAACGCTGTAGACGCTATCCAAAAGCTGAAAATGGTATCCCGCGCCGGAGATTACGCTGGAGACATCGGCGAACCGGAAATTAAAATTGCCATTGACAAAGATAACAAAACCCTATCCATTTCCGATAACGGTATCGGGATGACGGCAGATGAAGTTAAGAAATATATCAATCAGGTTGCCTTCTCTAGTGCTGAAGAATTTATTCATAAGTATGAAGGCAAATCAGATCAACCCATAATTGGCCACTTCGGTCTTGGTTTCTACTCTTCCTTCATGGTGGCGCAAAAGGTAGAAATTGATACGCTTTCATACCAAGAAGGGGCGGAGGCGGTTCACTGGACTTGCGATGGTTCCCCCGCTTTCACCCTAGAAGATTCGTCCCGGACAACTCGCGGCACTACTATTACTCTCAGCCTGCAAGGAGAAGAGGAGGAATTTCTAGAGGACGCACGGATTAAGAATCTTGTCAAGACTTACTGCGATTTTTTGCCAGTACCAATCAAACTAGAAGGCGAAGTATTAAATAAGCAAAAAGCACCGTGGCGAGAGTCTCCGAGTAATCTGAGTCAAGAAGATTATTTAGAGTTTTACCGCTACCTGTATCCTTTTCAGGAAGAACCTCTGTTGTGGGTACATTTAAATACTGACTATCCCTTTATCATTAACGGCATTCTGTATTTCCCCAAAATGAGGCCGGATGTAGATGTTACGAAAGGGCAGATCAAGCTATTTTGCAATCAAGTTTTTGTTAGCGACAACTGCGAAGAAATTATCCCGCAATTTTTGATGCCGATGCGGGGTGTGATTGATAGCACCGATATTCCCTTGAACGTATCGCGTAGTGCCTTGCAAGGCGATCGCACTGTGAAGCGAATTGGTGACTACATTGCTAAAAAAGTAGGCGATCGCCTCAAAGAACTTTTCCGCGATAATCGTGAACAATATATCAGTGCTTGGAAGGATCTTGGTACTTTTGTAAAATTCGGCGTTCTCAACGACGATAAATTCAAAAAACAAATCGAAGATATCATCGTTTTCCGCACCACCGCCAAGCTGACAGAAAAAGCTGCTGCTGAAACTCCAGTGGTTGAAGTCCAGTCTTCAGACGGGGATGCTTGGCAAGATGTCACTCCTTCACCCAGTGCTGAAAACTCAACACCCAGCGCTCCTTACACCACACTGAAAGAGTATCTAGAACGCAACAAAGAACGTAACGAAAACCGGGTTTTCTACAGCACCGATGAAACAACCCAAGCTACATACATAGAACTACACAAAAATCAAGGCTTGGAAGTTCTGTTTATGGACTCCTTCATCGACACCCACTTTATCAACTTCCTAGAGCGGGAATATCAGGATGTCAAGTTTACGCGGGTAGACTCAGATTTAGATAATACTCTGCTGGAACAAGATAAAGATAAAGAAATTGTCGATCCCAAGACGAATAAAACCCGCAGTGAGACGATTAAAGAGTTATTTGAAAAATCTCTCAACAAACCCAAACTCAACATCCGTACCGAAGCGTTGAAATCAGACGATCCTCAAGGTACACCACCTGCGATCGTGCTTTTACCAGAGATTCTTCGCCGCCTGCGAGAAATGAACGCTATGATGCAGCAGGGGACAGCAGAGTTTCCCGAAGATCACATTTTGCTGGTTAATACTGCTCACCCACTCATTCAAAATCTGGCAAATCTGAACCAAGGTACTATTATTCAAGGTGACGGTCAATCGCCTACCGATCAGTTAGTAAACTTGATTTGCCAACACGTCTACGATTTAGCGCTGATGTCTCAGAAAGGCTTTGACGCTGAGGGAATGAAATCTTTCGTCGAGCGATCGAATGAGGTACTCACCAAGCTGACGGAACAAGCTAGTAAATAGTGGGGAATGGGGAATGGGGAATGGGGCATTGGGTATTGGGCATTGGGCATTGGGTACAAGAGGCAGAGGGGAAAAACTTACTGTGACTTCCCCCTGCTCCCTCATCCCCCTCATCTCCTTCATCTCCCCCACTCCCCTCTCCACTTCTGTTGTCTAAGACATAGAATGGAAAGGCTGTATTAAAATAACAATCTGGAGATACTTGCTATGTCTCGTCGCTGTGAACTAACCGGTAAAAAGGCAAATAACGCCTTTGCTGTTTCCCACTCCCACCGTCGTACAAAACGCCTTCAGCACGCCAATCTGCAAAGCAAGCGTATTTGGTGGCAAGGCGGAAATCGCTGGGTAAAATTAAAGCTGTCTACCAAAGCAATTAAAACCCTAGAAGTTAAAGGGTTAGAAGCAATGGCGAAAGAAGCTGGTATTAACCTCAATCATTACTAGGTAATCTGGATTTAATGACCTGAGACTATGTACGGGAGACAGGATAAGCGGCTTTGGTCGCTGTTCATCCTGGTTCCCTACCAAAATAGGACTGAAATTAGGCGGCTCATTACCCAAAACTAATTCTTAATTACAAATTATTCCTGTTGTATCTGCTTTTGTACCCAAAGCCGAAAAGCTTTGAGCGTTGCATTTCTTCCTGCTGTTGTACTTTGCTTGAGATATTGGGGAATCGCTTCAACTAGTTTAAATTGAGGAAAATTTAGACTTTGCTGAGACTCTACATAATGCTCGTCTTGAAGAATATTAATTTGAAGTTTCCCTTTAGCAAAACGCCAAAGTTCAGGAACTTTTAATACTTCATAAATATTAGGATGAGTGCGAGAAGTAATATCAATTTCTAGAGCTAAATCTGGAGGGGGGTCTACTGTTAAATCTAGACGCTTCTTCCCACGAATCTTAGATTCATTTTTTATATAAAAACACTGGTCAGGTTCTATACCTTGAGCCATTGCTTGGTTTTTCAAAGTGGTAGAACCAAGGCTGATGAACTCAGTATTTAGCTCTTCCAGAAGTGCTTTGACTAAATCGCCAATAATTTCTTTATCATATTCATGTTCTGGCAGTGGTGCCATAATCTCCAGTATTCCCCTGTCATAAGCAATTCGTGCTGCACGGTGTTCCCCTAAATCCTCTAGAATTGTTTCCAATTCCTGCCAGGTTACATCTCGTAGTAACACTCTTTGTCCTGGTGGAACATGGATGCGCTTTAATTCCAACAACATCATCTCCACTCCCAGTAGCTTATATCTAAATTTAGCTTACTCTACTAATTCATTGCGACAATTTTTGCTGCTACATCGAATTGTCGAATGTTTACACGCCGCAGCTTGTTGTCGGATATCACCTAAGTAAGTCGGCACAATTAAAGCTAACTGGCGTTCGCGTAGCGTCTCCGACAGGAGAGGACTGTCATTTGTCCTTTGTCCTTTGTCCTTTGTCATTGATAAGGCAATACGCTTGGGTTAAAGCTAAAACTCTGCGATCGAAGTCAATTTTTTAACGAACCGCCAAGGCGCAGAGTCCGCAGAGAGAAAAAAGAAATGCTTAACCCAAGCGTTTTGATTGATAAGGGTTTTGGTTTATTCTCACCGACTTACTTACCTGTTCATAGAAGTGTCAGCAGGGGAACGTAGTTTAAAGAAAAAACCTCTGGAGTCCCCAGAGGTTTTGGTTCCTGATTTAGTTTCTACTGGTTACTACAATTTGTCCTCAGTCATTTCCAGATAGAGAAGGAAATTATTTGATTTGAAAGGAATTAAGCGTAAGCATACCTCGTAGAGGTGTCTAAATATACTAAAGCGAAGACTAGTGAATGACCTTGCAAAAATATTTATTGAACCAGAGGAAATTGTCAACTTTTTCAAAAGTTTAGTAAAACCTGTCTTTAGCTAGAGCAAATTATTTGTAAACACGTCTACAAATCCTTTTTAGCCAAACTAGATTATTTTCATACTATAGATAGATATCTACATCATAAATATGGCAGATAGTAATGTATGTGGTTTTCCTACTATGGACAGATGTAGACTTAATATGAATTCATAAAAGTATTGTATTTTTTAGCAATCAATAAGTTAGGTATCTTGCAATTTGTTCCGATAAGAAATTTTAAATTAGCAATAATTCTTAGAGTAGAAACTCTATGGTTAAACTCTTACTTTTTTTCTTCAGATAATTTGTAATATTTTAGTGAAACTATTATCAAGTTTTGATAAATATTTTTTATTTTTTGTCAAAGCTATTGACTAGATGTAGGATTATTCTTAAATAAGGAATAGTGGATTAAGATAAAGATTGAGTAACTGTCACTTTGGCGTTGCAATTTTATTCGAGATAGGTTCAAATTTAGGACTATCTACTGATGAGAAAGTAACTAGTTTTAGATAGTCTAAGAAGTAGATTTATATTCATACCTGACCTTGACTGTTTTTAGCTTCCCATTAACGTAACAAGATCCAATTTTTTGTTGGTAATCAAAACTTAACCTACTTAAATATTAGTAGGTTAATCTATAAACCGTATTGTAGAATTCAGTAAAATCATCAATATAAGGGCTACCCGAAGCCTCGAAAGTGTTTGCCTATTACCATCAACAAAGGGCAATGGTATTGGTTAAGACCATTATTGCACCGGGCTTCAGGAAAATCTGTCAAATTCTAGCGGCTAGTCAGTGATTAGTTTAATGGTTTGAAATATTTTTATTCCAAGTGAAGACCATTAACGTCCAATTTTAATTTATTAAAATCTGAATCAAGACAGTAATATCGCTCCTAAATTATCAGAATATTAGGGGTATATATACCTGGCTTTATTTGCACACCACGTCAATATTTAATTAACCTTCTAGGACTAATTAATTTTGCAGTTGTATATCCTGATATTTCAGGATTAAAAACAGTTGCAAAAGACACATTTGCCCACATTTGACAGTTGGTAGCAACTGATAAAAATTATGTCAGAAAACTTCAGTCAAGAGAAAGCTTTTGAATGCTATGACATGCACGAGAGCAAGTTCTTAACGCCTTTTCAACGGAAGGCACTGCTGAAAAATCTGCAAGCTAATTTACAACCAGAATATCGTCGGCGGATTGAAATTATGTTACTTGCTGATAAAGGTAAATCTCAAAGCCAAATCTGTGAAATATTAAGTTGTTCCCAGGAAATGGCACGGTACTGGATTGGTGTAGCAGAGGCAGGTTTAGCACATAAATGGAATGAGCGACCGATAGGTAGACCTAAGACTGTTAACGATCAATACATTGAACGCTTGAAAGAATTGGTAAGTAATAGTCCGCGTGAATATGGCTACGCATTTAGCTGCTGGACAGCACAATGGTTAAGTAAACATTTAGCAAATGAATTTGGCATTGCAATTACCGATCGCCATGTTAATCGTCTGCTAAAAAAAATGGGACTTTCTACTAAACGCAAAAATTCTTCTCCCCAAGAAACTGACAAAAATAAAGATACTGGTATTACGATCTGCGACTTGCAATCTAACTCTGAACCTAGTTTGCATTGGTCATTTAATCTAATTCAGACCAATAACTAATACTGTTTTGGAGGTTAGAAAATGCCATCATTTTCCCAGCAATATTTAGCTGAACAAATTACCCAAGTCTTGGGTAAGTCGCTGTCAAAGGAAGAACTTGATACGTGTCTTGGAGGGCTGAAAATTGTCGAACCACAGATAGCAAAGCAGTTTTGGCAAGCAACTACAACTGACACAGGAGTTTATATTGTCTTGAGTGGTAAAGTCAGACTGCTGGATAGCTCTAATAATTTAATTACTACCCTCTTTTCTGGAGCGTCATTTGGCGAGTTGACTTTATTTCCAGAAAAGGAATTCAGTCCTTATGTGGCTAGAGCTTCGGCAAACTTAAAGCTTTGCTATATCAATGCAGAGACTTTACAAGAGGTAATTCGGACATCGCTTAGTGTCCGCGATCGCATTTTAAGACGCGCAGAGGTCTGGGATTTGCTGCTGTTATGTTGTTACAACTCCTTAATTGGGCGTAATGGCTCTGTTGAGGAGACGTTTAAAGCGCTATCTCTATTTGAGCGGCACAATCTAGAAAGTGGTTCTTTAAGTGCCAATCTCACTAAAGATATCAAGCTTTGGTTGCTGCATCGGGGCGAACTGCTAGATTCTCACGGGCGAAGATTGACACCTGGAAACATCTACGTGAATCCCAAACAGGGAAGTTTGCAGGTAGCGCAATCAGCGATCGCTTACAGTTTGAGTAATACTGATTGGCAAACAGCCCTACAACACTGGCCGCAATTAGCAGAATTGATAGATTCCCAAGAGCCTCAAACTCTCCTGGAGAGTGGGGATTTTAGGAAAGACTCTTCCCAATCCCCAATCCCCAGCATTGAGCCAAAACAAAAGCAAAAGAGACAACGGCCGTACTTTCCTAGCCCAAAAGTAAAGGCTGGACATTGGCTGGGACGCTTGACTAAACGGTATCCCTTTTTTGAACAACAAAGCGCCTCTGACTGTGGGGCATCTTGCCTGGTGATGATTAGTCGCTATTGGGGTAAACGTTTTAATGTCAACCGCATCCGAGATTTAACTAACGTCAGTCGCAGTGGGGCATCAATGCGGGGTTTGACAGCCGCCGCAGAAAGTATCGGCTTTGCTACCCGTCCGGTGAAAGCTAGCTTCGATAAATTAGCCCAACAACCCCTACCTGCGATCGCTCACTGGGAAGGTAAGCACTATGTTGTCGTCTATGAAGTCAATAAAAAACGGGTGATTATTGGCGATCCTGCGATCGGTCAACGCACCCTTACTGCTAGCGAATTTAAAGCCAGTTGGACTGGTTATGCCCTGTTATTACAACCCACAGACTTACTCAGAGAAACCCAAGAAGCGACTACACAATTTTGGCAGTTTTTTGATTTAGTCAAACCTCACTCGCAAGTACTACTAGAAGTGTTTATCGCTTCGATGTTGATTCAGGTGTTTGGACTAGTTACACCTCTATTTACCCAGCTACTGTTAGACCGAGTAATTGTCCAGGGTAGTACCCTAACTTTAAACGCCGTTGGTTTAGGATTACTAATTTTTGGTTTTTTCCGCGTTGCTTTGAATGGACTGCGGCAATATCTACTAGATCACACAGCGAATCGTCTGTCACTAACATTGCTGGTAGGTTTTATTAAGCATACCTTTCGCTTGCCCCTAGCTTTTTTTGAGTCGCGGTACGTTGGCGATATTGTCTCTCGCGTCCAAGAAAATCAAAAAATTCAGCGCTTTCTAACTGGAGAAGCACTGTCTATTGGTTTGGATTTGATGACAGTATTTGTCTATGTGGCATTGATGTTTTGGTATAGCTGGCAAATGGCATTGTTCAGTTTAGCGATCGTCCCGCCTTTTGTATTATTGGCGTTGATAGCTACACCTTTTTTGCGTCGCATCAGCCGCGAAGTTTTTAATGCTTCAGCTAAAGAAAACAGTTATTTGATTCAATCTCTCACGGGTATTCGCTCAGTTCGCTCAATGGCAATTGAGCAAACAGTCCGATGGCATTGGGAAGAACTGCTGAATAATGTCATTAAAAAGACCTTTAGCGGCCAGGTAATTAGTAACCAACTGCAAATTTTCAGTTCTAGTATCGAATCACTAGTAACTACAGGATTACTTTGGTTTGGTGCATGGCAGGTAATTCAAAACCAACTGACTATTGGACAATTAATTGCCTTCAATATGTTGTTAGGCAACGTCATTCGACCTTTCCAACGGCTCGTTGTCTTGTGGAATCAGTTGCAAGAGGTGATCATTTCCACTGAGCGAATTAATGATGTTTTAGAAGCAGAGCCAGAAGAAGATTTACAATTTCAACCCCGTCAGACTTTAAGTAGTTTACGCGGTCATATTTTATTTGAAAATGTGACTTTTCGCTATCATCCAGAAAGTGATATTAACGTGTTAGAAAATCTCAGTTTTGAAATCAAACCTGAGCAAACTATAGCCGTTGTAGGGCGTAGTGGTTCTGGAAAAACTACCCTTTCCAAATTGATTTTAGGGCTATATCTGCCGACGGATGGCAAAATTTTGATTGATGGTCAAGATGTGACTAATATTTCTCTGCGATCGCTCCGTTCCCAAATTGGCGTTGTAGACCAAGATACCTTTTTGTTTGGCGGTACGATTCAGGAGAATATCAGCATTGCTCATCCAGAAGTTTCGCAAGAAGAAATTATTGAAGCGGCGCGGCTAGCAGGAGCAGATGAGTTTATTAAGCTAATGCCAATGGGCTACGAAACCCAAATTGGTGAAGGTGGGGGTATGTTATCCGGTGGACAACGCCAACGCCTAGCGATCGCTCGTGCTTTGTTAGGAAACCCCTGCTTCTTGATATTCGATGAAGCAACCAGTCACTTAGATGCTGAATCTGAGCGGATTATTCAGCACAACCTGACAAAAATTCTTCAAGGACGCACAAGTTTAATTATTGCTCATCGTCTCTCTACAGTGCGTAATGCTGACTTAATTTTGGTTTTAGATCGGGGCATTTTGGTCGAAAGCGGCACTCACGATCAATTAATCGCCAAAAAAGGACATTATTTTTATCTCAATCAGCAACAACTAGCGCAAACAGGTTGAAAAAGAGGCAAGGGAGCAGGGAGCAAGGGGGATAGTTCAGGCGGGGATTCGACCCCCTTATTGCGCCAGCTTCCCACAGGGTACGAGAACCACGCTTGTTGAAGTGGAGGACTCAGACCCATGTTCCGCTCTGCTTCATCGGTTCTCAGCTAGGGTCATTTCCCCCTGCCCCCTGCCCCCTGCCCAATCCCCAATTCATAATTAACTATGCCAAACCCATCTAATAATTCATCATCCGCCTTCGCCATCCCAAAACCGACTGAATTTCACCTGGTTGAAGACACAAATGCCATCTTTCATCCTCAGACACAGAAAACATCTGAAGCAAACGATTGGTTTTATGGCACCGAGGAACTACTAGATGCCTTACCAAAACTCTGGACGCGCTCCATGTTGTATTTACTGGTAGGCTTTGCTGGAATCATCTTACCTTGGGCAATGCTTTCTAAAGTTGATGAAACAGGGAGTGCTAGAGGGCGGATGGAACCTGAAGGAGCAACCCAAAAATTAGATAGTCCAGTTACTGGTAGCATTACCGCCGTCAATGTCAAAGAAGGCGCAACTGTAAAGGCAGGACAAATTTTAGTTCAATTAGAGTCTGATGTGCTGCGAACGGATTTGCAGCAAGTGCAGACAAAACTGGAAGGTTTATTGAATCGGCGATCGCAACTGGATCTCCTGAAAAACCAAATTATCTTGACGATTAACATCCAAGAGCAACAAAATAAATCCCAAGAATTAGAAAAACTTGCTCAAGTTAGTCAGGCACAGCAAAATCTTGATGCTAAACAGAGTACCTATAACTCACAAAGACTAGAAAAACTGGCTTTAGTGCAACAGGCTAGCCAGAATATCAGTTCTACCCAAATTGCTCAAAAGTTAGCGAAGAGTCGTTTCAGCCGAGATGTCACAGAAGTTGCGCGTTATCGCCAGCTTTTGCGACAAGGTGCGATTCCCCAAATCAAAGTTGTGGAATTAGAAAAGATTGCCGAAGAAAGTCAACGCTTACAGGAACAAGCAAAATCTAATATCACACAAGCCCAGTTACGCTTAAAAGAAGAACTTAACCGCTATAAGTCGTTGATGAGTCAAGCTCTTTCAGATATTCAGCAGGCAAAACTTAGTCTGCAAGAACAGCAAAGCAGCTATCGCAGTGTGGTGCAAGCAGGTAGACTAGCAGTGCTGAAAAATCAGGAACAGCTTAAAGATTTACAAGGACAAATTACTAGCCTGCAATCAGAAATTGCTCAAACCGGAAGCCAGATCGCATCCTTACAGCTACAGATGCAACAACGAATAGTGCGATCGCCTATTGATGGCACAGTTTTCGAGTTACCTATCCACAAACCAGGATCTGTAGTAGAACCAGGACAGATGATTGCCCAAATTGCGCCTAACAATACTCCTTTGATTCTTAAAGCACAAATGCCTAGCCAACAAAGCGGTTTTTTAAAGGTAGGAATGCCAGTTAAAATCAAATTTGATGCTTATCCCTTCCAAGATTATGGGGTAGTGCAAGGGCGCGTTAGCTGGATTTCGCCTAACTCGAAAGTTCAAACGACTAATCAAGGTAACATCGAAACGTATGAGTTGGAAATCTCCCTACTTCAGCCCTATATCCAAACTGCCAACAGACATATCCCTCTAACACCAGGTCAAACTGCAAGCGCAGAGGTAGTTATCCGCCAACGCCGGATCGTAGATTTTATTTTAGATCCGTTTAAGAAGTTACAACAAGGTGGTTTGGAGCTCTAGCAATTCGTCAACTTACAGCAACTTTCCAAAGCAAGAGATCCCGAATTCTCTAAGAATTCGGGATCTAAGCCTCGTGATTTAATTTATATAAAGCATTACTAACTTTTATTCAGATAAATATTGGATTTTAATTGTTTATTTATAGATATAGCATTTCCTAATCATACAAGGTACATCATAGCGCTCTTTTATGACTCTCGTCGGATAAAAATCATCCACTCTTATTTTTAAAGACTTTGATGAATTTAGGTGTAGGTTGGGTTGAGGAACGAAACCCAACACCAACAATCCCTGGTTTTGTTGGGTTTCACTAAAGTTCAACCCAACCTACGAATATTTTATTCGGAGTAATAAAAGAGGGATAGTCCCCTCCTTGCTTGCGGGGAGGGGGTTGGGGGTGGGGTTCAGTACCTACTCAAGCGAGAACCGTTATATACAAATTTTCTATTCTATATGATTGAAAAAATAATAAAAAATATTGTTTTTATAAAAAGCTTTTTACAATGACACAAAATAAAATATTAAGGCTACTATTAGACAGAGGCAATAAATAATTAAATCTAAAAAGATAGTATAGATATAATTAATATTGTCCGATTAATCCTGATAGTATCCTATTAATTTAGGTTAACCATTGGAGGAATTAGATGATGTCAAATGAATTGACTGTTTCTCCTGATGATATTCTTGACCAAATAAAGCTTGCTTGCCAAATCCCTAACATAGTGGAGGCGATCGCAACCCGAAAAATTATTGAACAGGAAGCGAAAAAAGCAGGTATTCAAATTGGTTTAGAAGAACTGCAACGCGCAGCAGATAGCCTGCGTTTAGCCAACCAACTGGTCAAAGCAGAAGATACCTGGACATGGTTAGAAAAATATCATCTTTCTTTAGACGACTTTGAAGCAATAGCCGAAACCAACCTTCTCTCTGCCAAATTAGCAAATCATTTATTTGCAGACAAAGCTGAACAATTTTTTTATGCACACCAGCTCGATTACATTGCAGCAGTCACTTATGAAGTTGTATTAGATGATGAAGATTTAGCTCTAGAACTATTTTATGCGCTACAAGAAGGGGAAATTGGTTTTCAACAAATCGCCCGCCAATATATTCAAAATATCGAAATCCGTCGGGCTGGAGGATATCAAGGAATACGTCTCCGCACTGATTTTAGACCGGAGATTGCAGCAGCTATATTTGCTGCTAATCCCCCACAAATTCTCAAGCCAATAACTACTCCCAAAGGAGTGCATATAATTGCAGTTGAGGAAATCATTAAACCTCAATTAGACGAACAACGACGGCTAAAAATCATCGGAGACTTGTTTACTAATTGGTTAAAGTCACAAATTGCTGCTATGGAAATAGTAACAAAGCTCACAAAGGATATTAGTCCTCAAGTATCTAAAGATGTGTTAATACAGGCTTAATATCATCACCACAAATGATGATGCCTTTAGCGATTTTCTGGTTGCAGCCAATCTTTTTCGCAACGCAACCATACCACTGTTCTAAGATTAGGATTGCTACAACTATTGATGTTAGGGGAGAGGTGACAGGTGATAGAGAATAATCTGTACCCAATCCCCTTAAATATCAGTGTTTAATTTCCAAATTAAGTATGTAGCATCCTAACTGGACTTTTTCTGCCCACAATTCATATTCCAGACGCATAAGCTCTGGTAAAGGATGTCCGTTGAGAGTTAGGCTACTAGTAAAATTTCGTAAACGAATAGGATCGTTAGGTTGCAACGACTCAGTTGGCAACCAATAGCGACTAATACCATAAACGCCCTGTTCCCAAAAGTGACGGTAACTCACTTGAGCGTTACCTTGCATAGTCATGATGACCCGATAAGGGGAAATCTCCAGCCACAAAATTCTAGGACTGTTAGCGGCGTAAGCTTTGCTCTTACTTTGGGGAAGCGTGTCCTCTGGACTTACGACACTCTCGACTTCGCAGCTTATTAAGGGCGGTGCAGTTAGCAGCAAATGAAATCTATCAGTATCTTTTTGATACAATGTCGCAGCAGTTTCGACAACAGACCAGATTGGTAGGTCAGTGGAAATGAGTGATAAGCACACGGGCTTGCGGTGATGAGTCAGCATGGGAGCGATAAGGGCTAAAAGCTATTGAACAAAGTGAAATGAACACTCTAGCTGTCTAATAAATCAGGATAAGGAACTAAATAGTAAAACAGGCTTAATATTAATGAATCCGCTAATTTGTTATTAAGCTACATAAATCCGCATATAAACAGGTGTAATGTCAGCTTAGACAGCAAAAGCGGGACTTTTTCTAGAGACAGCTAATTCGTAAGCAAAGCTTGTAAATATTCTAAGGCTATAGCCTTAAAACAGTGAGAGTCGTTTTGGATGCTAAGAAACCTTCTTGAGGGAGACTTACAGTAGCTTGAAGTAAGTTTCATACATCAAAAGGTGATAGGATACTGGCAATAAGTCACCAGCAGTAAAAAACAAAGTCGCTGCTGAACTTCCGATGTATTCAAAAGCCAGTGTATCCTAATATCGGCTTCTGTTATAACCCAGATACCGCACTTCAAAATGTACTATATATTTATTTTACAAAAATACCTTAAATGTTTACCAATTTTATTGAGTATAAATACTTAATGCAGCCTAGAGTTTGGGTTAACGAACAACATTGCAGGCATAGCTAACTACTTGAAATTTATATCGAATCTATTACAAAAAAGTATCATTTAGGGGAAGTTAATATTCCTATACTTGAAGGTATTAATTTATTGAACAGAATTCAGGAGTCAAGACGGCCTAAACCCTAGCTATCCGCTAACAGAATACAGGAAAGGTATTCTGACCGAAAAAGCGGATGAATAATCGGCGTTTTTGCACCCCCACAAAACAAGAAAATTTGGTGGTCTTCACAATCTAAATACTCATGACAAAACTATACTTCCGTTAGCGTAGCAGGGCGTAGCCCATTCCGACTTCTTGAACATTTTTGAGGGGTCTAAGTCCCTCGCTTCTAACAAGTGACAAGTTTTGCGGTGGGGTTAAAATCCCCAGACGCTGCGCGAACGCTAATGCAAAACTTAATTACGAATTACGAATTACGAATTACGAATTACGAATTACGAATTATTTAACTGTCTCTTGATTACCCAGATACGAAATAACTAATCTAGAACTTTTTTGCAATTATTTTCTCTGCTCAACAGTCTTGTTAATTACTCATTACTGTTAAGAATTTTTGGAACTTTGAAAAATTCGCGTTCCTGTTCAGGCGCACTGTTAAGAATACTTTCACGGTTAGGATAGGGTTGCAATTCGTCCTTTCGTGTGATATTGCTGACATCAATTGCCCGTGTTGTTGGGGGCACATTACTGACATCCAGTTCATCCAACTGTTGAATATAATCCAGAATATTTCCCAACTGGGTAGTAAATTGTTCCTCTTCTTCTGGAGTCAATTCTAAACGAGCAAGATTAGCTACTTTATGAACTTGTTCTTGGTCAATCATAAATTGTTATTTGTCATTGGTCATTTGTCATTTGTCATTGGTCATTAGTTCTTAGCAAGTGACAAAGAACTAATGACTAATGACTAAAAGAATACGTCAATTTGCGATCGCCCGGTAGTTTTCAGCCAGTTTTGGGCTTCAATGTAGTTATTGGGAGCCATGCGAATAGCTCGAATCCAATAATCTGCGGCTTGGTCAAACAGTGCTTCGCCAGCCTCGTTATCTCCACTTTCTTTTTCCTTTTCGCCTTGGTAGTGATAAATCACGGCGATGTTGTTCAAAGCTTGGGGCATACGTGGATTTAACTCAATTGCCTGGTGATATAGTTCTAAAGCTTTGTTGTGGTCGCCGTTGCTGGCATAGATTAGCCCCATATTGTAGAGAATATAACCGCGATCGTTGGTATCTTCCTCTAGTGTTAGAGCTTCTTCATAGTATTCCAATGCTTCAGCATATTCCCCTTCTGCTTGGGCTGACATGCCATCTCGATAATAAACAAACGCTTCTTTAGCTTTTTTGTTGGTTGGCAGGATCTTCAAGATGATATCTGCCATCACTGTAAAGGATTTGTCAACAAAATTATCGTTTTTTTGTGTTCTTGGCATATTTGTCTCTGGATATTACTAGATATGGGGCATGGGGCATGGGGCATTGGGCATGGAGAAGAAGCAGGGGAGCAGGGGAGCAGGGGGCAAGGGAGAGAATACAAAATTACATCTTTCTCCTCTGCACCCTTCCCCCTGCCCCTCTGCCTCTCCCTCATCCCCCGGTTGGTGAGCGAAGTCGAACCACATCCCCCTCATCTCCCTCATCCCTTAGCACGCTCAATAGTTAATTTAACTGATTTGCGGGGGCATTCTCCTCACTGAGTGGGATGATGCACTCTGGGCTATTATGCCGAGAGTTGTTTACCAAGGTGCTAACTGGATACGCAATCATTGCTGGCGCTGGATAGGGACGAAATAGCTGCTGTAGGGTCTGGGGCGTTTGGACTTGAGAATCTAGCCATAAATCGTAATCTTTTGGCTCTAGAATCACTGGCATCCGGTCGTGGATAGGTTGAAGTAATTCGTTTGCTGCCGTTGTCAAAATTGTACAAGAGATTATTTCTTCGTTAGCAGGCGATCGCCATTTCTCCCATAAACCTGCAAAGCCGAAGGGTTTTCCATCTTCAAGGCGAAAATAAAAGGGCTGCTTTTTACCTTGTTGACGTTGCCACTCATAAAAGCCATCAGCTAACACTAAACAGCGACGATGCTTAAAAGCCGAACGAAAAGACGGTTTTTCGGCAACAGTTTCTGCCCTAGCATTAATCAGCTTTGCCCCCATTCCCGCATCTTTTGCCCATGAGGGAATTAATCCCCAATGCAACTGTTTAAATTCGCGCTTTTGGCTTTCGGGGTTTTGTAACACTGTTGCGACCATTTGGGTAGGTGCAATGTTAAAATCGGCTGCTAAATCCAGAACTGGCTCGACATGGAAAACTTGAGCTAAAGCTTCTGCTGACTGGTTTAGAGTAAATCTTCCACACATACTTTTATTCCCAACCACTAACTAAATTAAATATCTCAATTTAAAAATCAATAATATTTTTTTTATTTTTCCAGATAATTTTATCTAGTACTTAAAAGCTTAATTTTAAAAGAAATTATCCGGTTATAGGAAAATATTTTGGTAAGATATTGTATTTTAAACCTTCACTTATCAACATATTGATAACTGCATTTTAGCATGGAACTACTGCGTTTGTACGATTTTTTACCTTCCGGTAATGGTTATAAGATACGTCTTTTATTCACACAACTAGGTATGCCTTTTGAGAGGGTAGAGCTTAATATTTTGAAAGGTGAGACTCGAACACCAGAATTTTTAAGTAAAAATCCTAACGGAAAGATACCTATTCTAGAAATTGAGCCAGGAAAATACTTAGCAGAATCAAATGCCATCTTGGTATATCTGAGTGAAGGGACAGAATTTTTGCCTTATGACCGCTTTTTACGATCGCAAGTGCTGCAATGGTTATTTTTTGAACAGTATAGCCATGAACCTTTTATTGCTACATCAAGATTTTGGATTTCTATTTTAGGTAAAACTGAAGAATATAGTGAAGCTATCAAGGAAAAACGTGAACCAGGTTATGCAGCACTTAGCTTGATGGAAAAACATTTAACCTCTAATACTTTTTTTGTAGGAGAGCGTTACACGATTGCTGATATTGCCTTATTTGCTTACACTCATGTAGCTGACGAAGGTGGGTTCGATTTAACACCATTTCCTGCTATTCAAGCCTGGATAGAAAGAGTCAAAGCTCAACCAAGATATATCAGCATTACAGAAGCATAAAAAGTCGATTTTACAAGTTTGGATCTCTCATTTCTTGGCTCTGATAGGGGATATCTTGAGAAGAAAGTAGAATTTTTCAAGAAGATATTACTTAGCAACAACTAAATATCTGTATCAATTTCTATCAGCTTTTGGCGAGAAGACAAACCCGACTTAATTCTGATGTCAGATTTGGCTACATCAAATTTTTTTGCTAGGAGTTTAATTAACTCTTCATTAGCCTTACCATCAACTGGGGGCGATTTTAAATATACAGTCAGACTGCCATCAGATTGTTCTTCAATTTTTTGCTGTTTTGAATTAGGTTTAACCTTGACTTTTTTTTGCATAACCCATTTTATATAATTGTCGCAGCCATAACCAACCTAAAACACAACCCAATAAATAATGAGGAAAATCCCACCATACAAAGGTAGTACCAAGTAATAATTTACCTATCAAGGTGGCACGAATTTCATTTAATAGTGGCGGATGCCAAAGTTGCAAGAATTCTAATATACAGGTGATGACAAAAACCCATATAGGAATTTGGATTATGGCCGCCCTACTTCTGAACAACCAAAAAGCAAACAGACACCAAAATATTTCATAAAGTATATCTCCTCCGTAGTCATTAAACCACTGATGACCAGGCCCACCATAAAACTTAGACAAAAGGCCCATCGGTACAACGATGAGCATAGAAATAATAATAAATATTGTTTGATTGCGATGTTGAAGCATTTTATCGAGACTAAAGACTAACGAAAATTTTAGCCTCGATAAAATGCTCTTTCCCAATAATTCGCAATATTGAATTGTTAATTACGAATTACGAACTTGTACTGAGCGTAGCCGAAGTATTACGAATTACGAATTATTGACTTATGGATATCTTCTGCTTCCAGCGCCAACCACGCCGATTTTGTGGCGATAGGAGAGTTCGGCACCGAACCAGCCGGAAGCGCTAGTCAATGTACCAACAACGAGTGAGATTAACAGTCCCCAGGGTACTATTCGGGATTCAGCGTCGCCCCAACGGAGGAGGAAGTTAACGAGTGATAAAACTAGGATAGAAACGTTAAGGATCAAATGCACCCAACCGGCGGTGCGCTTGCGAACTCGTTCAATTTTTATAAAATCGCTGAGTCCGATGGCAGATGCAAGTAAACCTCCAGATAATCCCAGTCCGATTAACCATAGTGAAGCCCTAGCCCAAAAAAAATCACCAGTTAACCAGTAGCCAATGTCGCTTCCCAAAGCGGCGGCTAAAAAGGCGATGGGGAAGATTACACTCAGGGGATGTAGGGGATGTCCTGCGATCGCAACTGTGCTAGGTACGCCAGTATCCAGGTACTCACTATCGTTACTTTCAATAACTGGTGGAATATTTGGGAAAGGTGTTGAACTTGTTTGCGTTGTATCTGTAGTTTCCATCTTTAATTAACTACTATAAATAGCTAAATAACATATCCTGGGATTAATTTAATCAACTGTTATCATAATTTTATCTATCTGGCGATGGAATATAGATTTAAATTTTGTCTATCTTAAAGTAGAATTCCATAATGGATAGCAGTCCTAAATAATTTATTATAATTCATATAAAGTATGCCCAATTTTATAATAGTTTGGTTAAAAAGTTAGGTAAAATCAAGCACCACATCTTCACCTCTTAATATTGCAATAGCTGGATATCAAGTACTTGAAACATCCCGACGTTAAATTAAAGCTTGCTAGTTTTTACTATCAATTAACCATCCTAATTGAACACCATTAGTAGTAATATATTCTTCCATCTTGACTTTTAGTTTTGCCAAGCTGTCATTTTTAGAACAAATTTCAATTACAAAATCAGGTGCTATATTCAAATTATTCCCTGTACCCTTCTCCTGCTCTGCGTTCTATTGTGTGTATTTGCAGTTTGCGATCAAAAAAAGTCGATAAAAGATTCATAGGAACTAGACAAATAGCTTTTTTCCAGAGACGATATAGTAATATCTATCACAAACAAATTTTGGCTTTTATATTCTCTCTCTAGATAAAAAATCTTTCTCTCGGTAGATAGGTGTACTGACATTATTAGGAATGCTATGTTACCAATATGACAATAGTAAGACAAAACACCCTAAATAAAACCGTAAGTACTTCAGTAAACACTCCAGAAACATTGGCAGAACAGGTTATTGAAGCAGAGCGGATGCGTGACGTTCTGCTTTTGCTGCAAAACTTGATTAATAGTGAAGAAGCTACTGTAAAACTAATTCTGGATTGTCTCTATGATGTTGGTTCAGTTAATCTGATCAACCAAAAGCTTCGTATAAAGCCTCTAAACAGGGTGATGAAATTAATTGCCCGAATGTCTAAACCAGTTTTTAGAACTTTAGCTTTAAATTGGTTTAAGAAAAACTGTCCTCAACTGATTACTGATTGGCTACACTCGAAGGTAACTTTTAAAAGTAGCGAAAATATACCTCAACAAGTAGCTGTTGAAGTTGCAGAACTTCAACCATATCCTATACCACCGACAGAAAATCTCAGCCAAGAGATTAAAAATCTGCGTTCCCAGGTTAGATGGCTAGTTGGGATTTCAATAATAGCGATCGCTATTTTAGCAGTGACAGCAATTAAGTTAAACTGAAACCCATAAGTAGCACCATTATCAAATTTAATAGATTCAGCAAGATATTTTCGGCGTAAGATGCACTTGGGTTCTAAAAACTCTAGCAGCCTCGTTGTATTGCCAGCATATTTAAATAGCTGGTTCAGCATATATGCTAATTCGGACTATGACTTTGCCCAAACCTACCTTAGAGGATATCGAAATACATCTCCTCTTGGAAGGTGTGTATCAGTATTATGGCTATGACTTCCGCGATTATGCTCCTTCCTCACTCAAGCGCCGCATTCAGAGCTTCATCCAATTGGAGGGGTTAGCTAATATTTCTGCCTTGCAAGAGCGTTTACTGCACAACCGTGCTTATTTAGAACGATTTTTGCTTGCTCTGACGGTAAATGTAACATCAATGTTTCGCGATCCGAGCTTTTATAACACCTTCAGAAATCAAGTTGTCCCCTTTTTGCAAACCTATCCGTTTATTCGCATCTGGCACGCTGGATGCTCTACGGGTGAAGAAGTCTATTCAATGGCAATTCTACTACAAGAAGAAGGACTTTATCACCGTTGCCGGATATATGCAACTGATACTAATGAGAAGGTATTACAAAGTGCTAAAAGTGGTATTTTTTCCCTAAAACTGATGCAGGAATATACTCAGCTTTACCTGAAAGCAGGCGGCAAGAAGTCATTTTCAGAATATTATACAGCAGCTTATGACAATGCTATTTTTCGAGCATCCCTAAGAGAAAACGTTGTGTTTGCCCAGCATAATTTAGCAACTGACAGTTCTTTTAATGAGTTTAATGTCATTCTTTGTCGTAACGTCCTGATATATTTCAATCAGGTACTTCAAAAGCGGGTACACCAACTGTTTTATAATAGCCTTTGCACCTTTGGTATTTTGGGTTTAGGAAAACAAGAATCCATCAGATTCACCTCTTATGAACAGCACTATGAAGAGATAGTTAAAGGTGAGAAACTATATAAGAAAATAGCTGGTGCTTAAAATTTTGGTTGTGTAAAACAATTTTAGATTTTAGATTGAGCGTAAGTATTTTCCGTATAATAAAGTTGCAATTCTGTCAAAAGACAGTCTGTCAAACATTTTTAATTGTGTTCAAAAGATACACTTAGCGATCGCTTAAGGTAAATTACACATTAAAGTCTTAAAGGAGATTGTCGATGCAGCTTCTGGAATGTCCTCCTGTTGCAGTCATTGCTGGAGAAAATGCGGTACACGTTTCTCAATTACCTTCTACATGGCAAGACATTGCTAGAGGAAACACGAGTGTCGGACTTTCCCATCCCCAAAGCTATGTTGAGATGGCGCAGTTGTTCCTATATAAATTACAGCATGGTGACGTTGACTTGTTTAGCGATCGCCCGCAACTAGCTCACTTGATACCCTCATTCTCTCAGCTATTTGCACAACTAGCATGGGAAACCCTAGAGTTTTTTGGGCAAGACTTTCTCAAAGACAGCTATCCGAACTTTGCAGAAATTCTCCAAAATGTGGAGTCAAAGGGGACAGAATATGCTGATGAAGTAAAAGTGGCTCACATTGGGATAGATTTATTCAACGAATTTGGTTATGAACTACCTGCCAGCTTCTATCATGTCCATCTAGCACCAATTTACCGCGATCATGTTTTTGAAGAACGTGCTTTAAGATTTGACCCCCGCGATATCGAACACAAACGTTCTTGGGATGCCATACTCCATGCAGGTAAGGTGTTTGCGATTCAGATGAAGGTGCAAAGTATTGCCTCAAAGTACGGTTTTACTTATCAACACGGCTGTGGTTGCAACTCTCACCTATCTTCCATTGATGTATCTCGTGGGGCCTTTGAATATGAATTGAGTCCCGAAAAGCGTCAGCGATGGATTCGCAGTTTCATTTGGACTGCTTGGTATGAGTATGCCTTATTTGCGATCATACCAAATACGAGTTATTTGGTTTGATTTGAAAATCCTTATAGAGACGTAGAATTTTACGTCTCTATATCAAGTTCATACCTCAATTCAGCAACGCCAGCGATTCTCATTGAAATCAGGTACAGAAGATGAGAAAAGATAGAATAGTCTCAATTGAGGAGAACTAACTAAAGAAAAACGTAATGGGAAATCCATTTCCGGGAATGAACCCCTATTTAGAACAGCCAGAACTTTGGCATCAAGTTCACAATCGTTTGATTGTAGCTATAGCTGATGATTTGACTCCTCAAATCGCGCCTAAATACCGAGTTTCCATCGAAGAGCGAGTTTTTAAAAGTGTAGATGATATCTTACTGGTGGGAATTGCTGATGTAGCAGTTGCTAATCGGAACACTACAGATACTGGCACAACTTTGACAGCTGCAAAACTTACCGAACCCAGTAAAGTAAGAGTTCCCATACCTGAACAGCTAACTGAGCGATTTTTAGAGGTAAGAGCAACTCAAAGTAAAGAAGTTGTTGCTGTAATTGAAATACTTTCACCCAAAAATAAACGCTCCAAAGAAGGTAGAGCCGCTTACGAGAGCAAAAGACAGAAAATTTTGGCTTCTGCAACCAACTTGGTAGAAATCGACCTCTTGAGGCAAGGAGAGTCAATGCCTATTTTTGGAGCTACAGCCGCAGATTATAGTATTTTGGTCAGTCGCAGTTACAACAGACCTGATGCAGATTTATATACTTTCAACTTAAAAAATCCAATTCCTGTTTTTCCTGTGCCTTTGCGTGAGGGAGAATCTGAGCCAATAGTTGACTTGCAAAGGTTACTAAATCAAGTTTACGAACGTGCTAGATTTGACTTGGCAATTGATTATACACAACCTTTAAAAATATTGCGCTCACCAGAGGAAGAAGCTTGGATGAGAGAAATTTTACAGAGGATTTAGGGACTTTCACATAAAAAAATATCCCATTGCTTTTACGGTAGGGAGCAAGGGAAAGAAAATCGTTTTGATTTAGTGAAATCTTAATGGTCTTACAATAACATTAATCATCCCCAGCGATCGCTCAAACAGTCTGCTGGGGATTTCTTATTTTCTACTGCCAGACGTAGATGAGGATAAACAAAATAATCCAGATGACATCGACGAAGTGCCAGAACAGTGAGGTTGCATTCACACCGAAGTGGCCTGTGTCGTAGTTGCCAGGGATGAAAGAACGTACCAAAATAATTGACTGCAACAGAATGCCAGTAAAAACGTGCAAACCGTGGAAACCTGTTAGCAGGTAAAACGTTCCGCCAAATACCCCTGTGGTGAAGCCAAAATCGAGGCCGTTCCATTCAATCCCTTGCCCAACCAAAAAGTAAGTTCCCATCGCCATTGTTGTCAAGAGAAATAGGCGAAATTTTACTAAGTCATGGCGTTGTAGGGCGCGTTCTGCTAAGTAAATTACGAAGCTACTGGCGACAAGAATTATTGTATTGATTGTCGGTTCTTTTACTTCTAGCCCAGAAACACCAGCTGGTAGCCAGTTAGGAGTTGTTGTTTTGTAGATTGCATATCCGGCGAAAAAACTCAAGAAAATGACGCTTTCTGACAGGAGGAAGACGATGAAGCCAAACATTTTGTTGCCTTCTTCATCGTGGGTATGTTCTGCGGCTGTGTGGTGCGATTCAGGGGTATTTATATAAGTGTCCATTTTGGTTTTAGAGGGGGGAGTTTGAAACGCAAAGGTTCGCGGAGGGAAGCGCAGAGGTACGCGGAGGGTTTTTGCGTCTTCCCGATAGTTTGCGTTTATTCTGGGAGGTTGGATGTTAAGGGTTCTGATTTGCCGTAGCCGTAGGGTTCGGAGATGATGATGGGGATTTCTTCAAAGTTTTCTACTGGAGGGGGTGAAGAGACTAACCACTCTAGTCCAATTGCTCGCCAAGGGTTAGCGGGTGCTTTCTCGCCTTGCATCCAAGAAATTATCATGTTGAATATGAAGGGCAAAGTGGACATTCCTAAGAGAAATCCGCCGAGGCTGGCGATGATGTTCCAGAATTGATACTCTGGGGCGTAGGAAGCAACTCGGCGTAACATCCCTTGCAATCCCAAGGGGTGCATGGGCAAAAAGTTGAGGTTAGTGCCGATGAAGGCTAACCAGAAATGGATTTTACCCCAGCTTTCGGAGTACATCCGCCCGGTCATTTTGGGGAACCAGTGATAGATGGCAGCATACAAGCCCATCGTCACGGTGCCGTAGAGGACGTAGTGGAAGTGTCCCACTACAAAGTAGGTATTGTTAACGTGGACATCAACGGGCACGGAGGAAAGCATGATGCCTGTGATTCCGGCGAAGACAAACATGATTAATCCGCCCAAGGCAAATAGCATGGGGGTATTTAGCCGCAGTTTACCGCCCCAAATAGTTGCTACCCAAGCAAATACTTTAATTCCTGTGGGGACAGATACAAACATCGTCGTCAGCATGAAAATCAACCGCATCCAGCCTGGTGTACCACTGACGTACATGTGGTGTACCCAAACAATACCGCTAACTATTGCAATCAAGATCGATGAAACGGCAACTACTTTGTAACCAAATAAGGGTTTACGTGAATAAACTGGGAAGATTTCTGAGAAAATCCCGAAGATGGGCAAAATAATCACGTAAACGGCAGGGTGGGAGTAGAACCAGAAGTAATGCTCAAACATTACTGGATTACCACCCTTGGCGGGGTCGAAAAAGGCGGTGCCTGCTGTGAGGTCGAGTAGTAGCATCACCGCACCTGCTGTCAATGCAGGTAGTCCGAATAGTTGGATGATTTGGGCGCTAAATACTGCCCAGACAAACAAGGGCATTTTGAAAAAGCCCATGCCTGGGGCCCGCATCTTGACGATGGTGGTGACAAAGTTCACTGCCCCCATAATTGAGGATACGCCGGATATTGCCACGGCTAGCAGCCAGAGAACTTGACCATTGATTAAGTTACCTGTGGGATTCTGGAGACTGACTGGCGGGTAAGACCACCAACCGGCTTGGGCTGGGCCACCAGGGACAAAGAAGCTACCCATCATGATAATTCCGACTACTGGCACCATCCAAAAGGCGACGGCGTTGAGGCGGGGAAATGCCATATCTCGCGCCCCAATCATCAGGGGTACTAGATAGTTGGCAAAACCAACTAGTGAGGGAAATGTCCACAAGAACAGCATCACAGTGCCGTGCATGGTGAACATACCGTTGTAGACGGTGCGATCGACTAAATCTGATTCGGGTGTCATCAGTTCTCCCCGAATCACCATTGCAAAGATGCCGCCGACGAGAAAGAAGAAGAAGGAGGTAACGAGATACTGGATACCAATTACCTTATGGTCGGTACTAAAACTGAAGTATTCTTTCCAGTTATTGGGAGATTCGTGGTTAGGCTTCTCATCAGGGAGAAGAATACCTTCAATAGGAACATTAGTCATGGTTACTTTCCTTTCAACCAGGTGAATTAACTAGAGGAGGTGCAGCAGGTGGAACTGTAACCCAACCAGTTTGAACTGATTGATGGGATGTTTGGGCATACTCAGAAGCTGCCTGATTTTTTGCTGGAGATGGCTTTTGGGTTGCAGCTTTTGCTAGCCATTGCTGATAATCTTCAGGAGATTCGACGACTACATTCGCTTGCATCGTGGCAAAGTATGTACCGCTATATTGGGAATCGGTCAATCGGTATTTGCCAGGGCGGATGGGAGTAAATTCAAAGTCGATCGCGTGGTTGGGAATAATATCCTGCTTGAGGCGAAATGCAGGTATATAAAAGCCGTGGAGAACATCCTGCGATTTTAATGCTAAACGTATCCGGCGATCGCTAGGTAAATGCAATTCGGTACTCGTAATATCTCTTTCTGGGTAATGAAACACCCACGCCCACTGTTTAGCGAGTACGTCGATTTTCTCAACGGGTTCTGCTAAAGCGTTAGCTGGGGCATCTTTTGGTTCTGCATAAGCCGATTCCATTCCCAATGGATTATGCAGGTGGACTATTTCCGATGGGCCTTGAATTCCCATTTGTTCGTAGACTTGGTAGCTATAGCCCGCAATCCACAACACTAACAGAATGGGAATTGCTGTCCAGACAACTTCTAGGGTGATATTACCTTCAATTGGAGGGCCATCAGTGAAGTCATCTTTGACTGCCCGATGGAAGATCACAGAATACATCAGAGTACTTGTTACTCCCAAGAAAATGAAGGCACCGAGGGTTACTAAGAAGCTAATCAAATCATCAATTAGTAGGGATTCGGCTGCTGCTTGCGGGGGAAGCCAGGAGTAAGCCTGCTGACCGATCCAGAGACTGGTAACAGTCACTGCGATCGCGCCTGTAAGCAGCGTCAAAATATTTAAAATCTTCTGGATTTTCATTGTCTTTGGTTATTGGGCACTTGTACTGAGCGAAGTCGAAGTATTGGGAATTGGGCATTGGGCATGGGGCATTGGGAATTGGGCATGGGGAATTGGGCATTGGGCAAATGACAAATGACAAATGACCAATGACTAATGACTAATCCGCAGCAAATTATCTGCTGTATTGTGTACGCCAAACTCGGCAGCCATTTGCGCCCCTAGTGTCCCGTGGACGTACAGAATGAACATGATTGCTATGCCTGCCAACAGATAGATCCATTGCACTTCTCTATCTGTCTGTTTATATTCTTGTTTGGCCCAAACGAAGCGCTGCCATGCTCTCCAGATGGTCAGGACAACAATCAGCGCTAATAAAAACACACCACCTACACCATGCCAAAGCATAGTTTCCATTGCCTGCAATCCCCAGGCACTTTTCATATCAGCTGCTGGTGTTGCCAACAGCATTTCGTAAAAGCCTGCTGCCACTGTGAAAAATGTGATGATGCTGGCAGCTAGCATGTTGTACCAGCCAACATCAAATAAGTTGTTACGTTCCACAGTAATTGCTAAAAATTTGAAGACCCATTTTTCAAAGGGGAACAGAACACCCACAATATCAAAGGTCATCCCAATGATGAACAAACCTATTGTCAGATGGACTAAGTTGGGATGAATGGGAATTGTGTAAGGTAATCCGTTTGCGCCTAAAGAGCCGCTCAATTGATCAATTAATTCTGAGTTCATCGCAACAGACCATCCTTTACTGCTTCCACAACTGGCACTGTATGCAATCCATACACCCAAACAAGTTCATCTCCGAGATATACTTGCAAGCCAACTATCAAAGTTAAAACTAGTCCGGCTCCCAAATAATAAATTGGTAATTTTTGCGGGTTGCGGGAACGAATTACATAGCGCCAAGCTGTAATTGCTGTGATGATTCCCGAAAGCGACCAACCAATCAGCGTATGCAAATTCAGTACCGATTTAGCTAGGCTGTAAGGTTGTGCTAAACCCGCTTCAAACTGACCAAAAATGATCGCAACGAAGATGGCGATCGTGGCAACTACCATATTCCACCAACTCACCTCAAAAAGACTGGATTTACCAGTAAAATAGCCAATTACATCGCAGAAAAAGGAAAACAATACCATCGCAATTACGAAGTGGACAACGATGGGATGAACCGTATCTGGATAGGGTAAATTGTGGTCGTTCAATGATGTAAAATACTCAAACATTGGATTCTCCTGGACATATCTACCGCACTGTGGTTAAACAACTTTGGATTTTGGATTGCCAATTTTGGATTTCGACAGCGCAGTGTTAACGAATAATGGAGCGTCTTTTAGATTTATTCCGCCCCTGATTGGGTATACACCAGAAGACCCTAATCCAAAATTTAAAATCCAAAATCTAAAATCGCTAGTCAAACTTCCATGATTGATAGATACTAATATCACCACAAGTATCCATCTATAATTGACCGGAATATGTTCAATATGTGCGCGGTGCAATACGCTTAATCATGTCTTAGCTTTTTGCAGCTAAATCTCGTCAGCTTACCTACAGAGAATATTTTTAATGGCGATTAATTTCCTCATGCCAATAGTCTGCAACAGCAACTTTTCATGGAGCTAAACTAAATTGCTGTTGTTTTTTGATTTGCTTAACCTATCTTTTAGCTTAAGTAAATTTTTATGAATTGTCAAAACAATAATAATTAAATTTTTAAAAGTTAATTGTTTACAAAAAAATATTTATATAATGTAGCGATTCTGGCATTAATGAAGATTTTAAAAAGCCTAAAAATCATACTTTTCTGTCAATTAGTTCACAATGATAAAATTTCTAATTGTAATGGTTATGACAAAAATATATAATTTTGACTAGTTGGTGTAAATGCTAATCAAGATAGGTTAGTAGCTGTGTGTTGCAGGAGAATGCTAAAAGGATTTTATGAGCCATCAAGTCACACTAAGATTAGTCACACTAAGATTAAAGCCCACATTCTACAAGTGTGAGGACTAAACAAGTGTCGTTTAAAATTGTGGTGATTGGTACTTCTTTAGGTGGATTATCAGCATTAAAAATTATCTTGGAGAAGTTACCAGCAGACTTCATAGTGCCGATCGCGATCGTGCAACACCGTCACAAGGAATCTAACAACACACTCCAGGAATTATTGCAAGAATCTACTTCACTACCGATTCGAGAAGTGGAAGACAAAGAAGAAATACTATCAGGACATATCTATCTAGCTCCAGCAGATTATCACTTACTGGTTGAACCAGGTCACTTTGCGCTTTCAACTGATGAGCCGGTTTCTTATGCCAGACCATCTATTGATGTGCTGTTTGAGTCAGCAGCCGATGTCTACACTGAGCAAGTGATTGGTATAATATTGACAGGGGCCAATCAAGATGGTAAGCAAGGTCTTAAGAAAATAAAAGCGCGGGGAGGAATAACTATCGTACAGGAACCCACTACAGCCCAGAGCGATATTATGCCAGAAGCCGCAATTTCTGCTGTTACAGTAGACTGGATTTTGACACTCTCAAACATTGCTTCCCAAGTGGTCAAGCTTTGTCACTCATCACGGAAATAAACCCATGCAGATGGAACCCAAAGTAAACATCCTCCTAGTGGATGATAAACTAGAAAATTTGCTAGCACTAGAAGCAATCCTGGAAAAACTGGGAGAGAATTTGGTGAGAGCCACTTCTGGGGAAGAAGCTTTGAGGTGTCTGCTACATCAAGACTTTGCAGTGATTTTGCTAGATGTGCAAATGCCTGGAATGGATGGCTTTGAAACTGCTACCTTGATTCGCAATCGGGGGCGATCGCGTCACACTCCTATTATCTTTCTCACTGCCTTTAGTACCAGCGACCAAATGCTGTTTAAAGGCTATGCCTTGGGTGCAGTTGATTATTTGCTCAAACCATTAGACCCCAATATTTTGACTTCCAAAGTCACAGTATTCGTAGAACTATTTAAGAAAACAGAAGCCATCAAGCAACAAGCAGCACAACTGGTAGCTGTGAATGCGGAACTCAGGCAAAGTGAAGAACGATTGCGATCGCTAAGTACCTGTTCACCCGTCGGCATTTTTGAAATTGATACTGAAGGAGGATGTAGATATACTAATCCTCGCTATCAAATAATTTGTGGCTTGAAGGCGGCAGAGAGTTTAGAAAAAATCTGGCTGGAATCTGTACATCCAGAAGATAGAGAACGAGCAGTTGTTAGTTGGTCTACCTACATTTGTGAAGGTCGTGACTACTCTGAAGAATTTCGCTTTCAAACTGCTCAAGGCATCATTCGTTGGGTTCAGGTTCGCTCATCACCAATGCTTTCCGGTCAAGGGGAATTGCTGGGATATGTAGGCACTCTCGAAGATATTACTGAACGCAAGCAAGCAGAAGAAGTCCGCGCTCAAGTAATTAGAGAACAGACCGCAAGACAAGAAGCAGAAGCAGCAAATCGGATGAAAGATGAGTTTCTTGCCGTTCTCTCCCACGAACTCCGTACACCCCTCACCTCGATGCTGGGTTGGTCAAAAATTCTCCGCTCTAAAAAACTTGATGACAAAGCCACTTCCCGCGCCCTAGAGGCCATTGAACGCAATGCCATATCTCAGATGCAACTAATTGAGGATATCTTAGATGTATCCCGAATTATCCGTGGACAGTTGCGATTAAATGTCTCTGCGGTAAATCTCATCTCAGTGATGGAGGCAGCTTTAGAAGCAGTGCGTCCCTTAGCAGAGCCAAAAGAGATTCAATTAAATACTATATTAGATACTTCAGTCGGTTCAGTTTATGGCGATCCAGCGCGGTTACAGCAAATAGTATGGAATTTACTAACTAATGCCATTAAGTTTACCCCCAAGGGCGGCAGGGTAGAAGTGAATCTGTCAATAGTTTGTGGTGAAGAACAACAAACAACTCAAAAATACGCCCAAATTAAAGTTATCGATACGGGTATTGGCATCAGTTCCGAGTTCTTACCGAAAGTATTTGAGCGTTTCCGGCAAGCAGACAGCACCACAACGCGATCGCACAATGGACTAGGATTAGGACTAGCGATCGTCCGTCATTTAGTGGAACTGCACAAGGGTACAATATCTGCCCAAAGTCCAGGCAGTGGACAGGGAGCAACCTTTACGGTGAAACTACCACTGCTACAAGACAATCGGGGGAACAGGGGAAATAGAGAAGCCACAGGAGAAATTTCTTCCCCTGTGGCATCGACACCGCTTGCTGGATTAAAAGTTTTAGTTGTAGATGACGAAGCAGATACCCGTAACTTTCTCCGTTTTATGTTTGAGGAGTATGGAGCGATCGCCACTGCGGTAGCATCAGTTGATGAAGCATTAGCAGTACTTGAGCAAGCAAAAGCAGATATCCTGATTAGCGACATCGGCATGTCAGAGCAAGATGGTTATACCCTAATTCGGAAACTGCGCTCTTTAGAACCAGAAAAAGGTGGATGTATCCCAGCGATCGCTTTAACAGCATATACGCGGGAAGAAGACCGCTTAGAAGCGCTTTCAGCAGGGTTTCAGCAGCATTTATCTAAGCCAATAGACCCCACTAAATTGATTGCGATGGTTGCCAATGTATTAAAACTACCTGTTCAAGTTCCAGTAAGTTAGTGGGTGATTGGGCATGGAAAAGAGGCAGAGGGGCAGGGGGCAGGGGGGCAGGGTGAAAACTCTTCTCCCTTGCTCCCTGCTCCCTGCTCCCTCATCTCCCTCATCTCCCCCCCATGCCCAATCAAGACGAAGTTACGGTATGTTTTTTCAATTCTTCTAAAGAAACCACTTCCAAAGCTCTAGCATGGGTTGCAGAGAGAATGACGGGTGGAGCAACGCCAGCTTCGAGAGCTTCTTGCCAGCGAGAAGCACACAAACACCAGCGATCGCCAGGCTTCAATCCAGGAAAATTAAAATCAGGAACAGGTGTGCTTAGGTCGTTCCCCCGCGATTTGGTAAACTCCAGGAATTCTACAGTCACTTCGGCGCATACGACGTGCGATCCGAAATCCTGACCACCTGTGCGACAAAAACCATCGCGGTAAAACCCAGTCATAGGAGAAGTGCAGCAGGCTTCTAGATTTCCACCGATTACGTTTTTAGCTTCTATCATCATTAATTTATTGCACTTGACTTTTCACTCCGACATAAGCCTATATTGACACTTCCCTAGTTAAATAAAAATTGCTATCCCTGATTAATTCACAAAAGCATGGAATTCTAGAATCAACTCATATTTAAGCTGCCAATATTAGGGTTAGGGACTTCCAACAAATAAATTATCCAATCTTGTGGGGTGGGCATCTTGCCCGCCTTGTTTTTTTCGTGGCTTACTCATAGCTCAAATCAACATCCTTGTGTTGAGTTTAACTATTGAGCTTTAACCACTTGACAAGATTTTATTTTTCTTAACTTGACACCAATGGCTTTTCGGCCCATCCCACAAAAATAGATAAAATCATCCCGTAAATATAGCGGTTCTCGAATGGATACAATACAGTTTAACCTCACTTCCATTCCTCTCTCCTCTAGTCCCCCTTAAGAAGGGGGATTTAGGGGGATCTTAAACGATTTTGGTTTTATACAAAGATACCCGATTATAAAACTGTACTTCCGTTAGCGTAGCGGGGCGTAGCCCATTCCGACTTATCTAATTTGTTGTATATTAACCAAAAAAGCCACCTAGTTCTAGGTGACTTATGTATGATTACAATTGGATTAAAATTACCGTAATTTTAAACAGCGATTATTGATCAATACAACTGGGAATACCCAAAACCGCGCAGGGAAAATTATAACCTAATGCCTCAATCATCGGATGATTAACAGATTGGCAACCGAGAAATAGAATATCGGCAGCTTCTGATTCAACAACTTTGTGAAGTTCTATAGAAATGCTACCAAACCGCAAATGAGATTTGAAGGAACCTTGCCATTCTTCAGCTAAACTTCGGGCTTGCCAGAGAATTATATCTGCTTGTTGCAGGGGAGTTACAACTGTCTGCAATTTGGGTTGAGTTAATACCTGTGTGACAGACTTTGATACTTCACTAACTTGACATTCAAATGAAGGCTGTTGTGGAAAATTCAATATATTTGGATATTGACTGCTTTGATTGTCTTCTACCACATAAACGGCTTGGACTGTAACTTGTGCATTAGTAGCTAAACGAGTTTGATGTGCAATCCAGAAAGCAATATCTAGCGCCGTATGACTGTTAGGAGATGCGTCATAAGCAACAATTAAATTAACTGCTTTTGCTTTTTGAGGTTCTTTAGAAAAAGGTTTTTTTGGTTCTGGCACTAGTACCATTTGGTCAATTAAGTCATCTCTACCTGTGGCACTTTGCAGACGTGCTAACATTGGCTTGATTTGCACAGCTTTACTTCTCCCAATGAAATGAATTAGTAATGAGAAAGAAGCAGGGGGACAAATTTTGGATTTTGGACTTCGGCTACGCTCAGTCGAACAATTTTGGATTTTAGATTGAGTAACGATAACCAAAATTTAAAATCTGAAATCAGTCAAGGAAACCCCAATAATAACTGGATTACAGCCAAAATCTTGGGGGTTCCTTCCATTGCCTACGGAGTTAGCTGACGGGCTAAGACTGGAAGGTGTCTCTCGTAAGATTAGCCCCAAACATTGGTTCCTCCGTTCCAAATCCAGCTTTCATGAATTTGAATTAGGCTACCCACTAAAAAAAATGATAATCTAATTTACTCGTCTTGGGTAAAATATCGATCGAGGAAATTTAAGGCGTGGTTGCGGAGTTCAAAATATTCTTTTGAGTTTCGCATGGCGGCGCGAGCCTCTTTCAGAGGAGCTTCGCTAACGCGTGGACGCTCAAAAGGAACTTCTAAAATCTCCCCTATAGTAGCAGATGGGCCATTAGTCATCAAGACGATGCGATCGGACATATAAATTGCTTCGTCTACATCGTGTGTAATCATCATCACTGCTTGCCGATGGTTTTCCCAAATATCCAATACCTGCCGTTGCAATTTGCCACGAGTTAGCGCATCTAGTGCCCCAAAAGGTTCATCCATCAGCAACATTTTAGGACGAATTGCTAAGGCTCTGGCAATGCCTACTCGTTGTTTCATCCCTCCAGAGATTTCATCAGGATATTTGTCAGCTGCCGCCGTCAAGTTTACCATTGCCAAGTGTTCATTTACAATGCTAATTTTTTCAGCCCGATTAGCATTTTTTAGCACTTCATCCACAGCTAAACGGATATTTTCTCGGACTGTTAACCAAGGTAACAGCGAATAGTTCTGAAATACCATCATCCTTTCGGCTCCTGGCTGACAGATTTCTTTTCCATCGAGCCGGACTGAGCCGGAAGTGGCTTTTTCTAAACCAGCTACTATCTTTAATAGGGTTGATTTTCCACAACCAGAGTGACCAATTACAGAAATATATTCATCTTCACCAATCGTTAGATTAACTCCATCTAAAACGACAAAGTTATCTTTATCAGGTGTCGGATAAGACTTGACTAAATTTTCAATTTCTAAAAATCCAGGGCGGGGAAGAACTCCGGTCTGGGTATTAATAGGTAATGAGGTATATTCCATCATCAAAGGCTCCCGAAATAATTTAGTCAATCAATTTTGGATTAACCGCGACTTGTACCGAAAATCTAAAATCTCAAATTGCCAGGGTCAATATTTAATTTTGGAATTTAAGACATGAAAAAGTTAGTGGGAGCGTTAGCCCTGATAGCAAAACTATTTAGATAACCTACAGGATCGCTGGGGTCGAAGCCTTTCTTATCTATAAATACTTCTGGTGGTTCGACCTTGTAATCATCCTTTGGACATTTGATGCCCATTTCAGATGCTATCTCGCGATATAAATCTGTTCTCCAGCCTTGTCCGGCTAGTTTCTCAGCATTTTTGGGGAATTTCTTAATTTGTCCCCACCGCGCTGCTTGTGTCATTAACCAGAGACTTCTCGATCTCCATAAGAATGTTGAGTGTTCTCCTGGCTGTTTGGGAAGGTTGTCAGGAATATCGAAGAAAATTGTGGTGTCAGCAGCTTTGATGATGCGGTCTTTGCCATCAAAGCCGCCATAGTTATAGTTGCCGAGAATTCCCGGACCAGTAAATTTCGTAATTGGAGCATTTTTGTTTTTTGGTTTTGCACCTGTAAAAGAGCGCTCTGTAAGCAGTTCGGCTACTTCTTGGTGGTTTTCTACTTTGCTGCAATACTGGCAAGCTTCAATCATTGCCTTGACTAAGGAACGATAAGTTTTGGGATATTTGTCGATGAAAGGTTCCATCACTCCCAAAAGTCGATCTGGGTGTCCTAACCAGACTTCTTTACCTTGTGCAAAGGTAAAGCCGATGTTTTCGTTACCTGTTATTGCCCTTGTATTCCAGGGTTCTGCAACCATGTAAGCTTGCATTGCACCAATCCGCACGTTTGTCACCATTTGGGGAGGCGGAACGATGATGACGCGAAACTCTTTAAGCGGATCAACTCCTGCGGCGGCGGATATGTAGCGGACAAAGTATTCGTAAATGGCGGAACTTAATACTACCGCCCAAACTCTGTTTTCTGGCGGTTGCTTGTCAAAGTAGCCTCGGAAATCACGCCCAAAGGCTTCTAAAGCACCATCGCCATATTTTTCTTGATATTCATACCACGGACGCAGCCCAAAATCCCACATGGCTTTGTTCATGGTCATGCCGTTACCGTGGCGGTGGATGGTCATGGCTGCACACAAGGGGGCGTGGCGTGCGCCTTCAGCACCAATTCTGGCGTTGGTAACGGCACCAGATACTACGGGTGAAGCATCTAGGCGACCAAATATTAAACCGTCGCGGGAGGTGGCCCAACTGGCCTCGCGGTTAAGTGTAACGTTCAAACCATATTTGCGGAAGAAGCCTTTTTTCCAGGCGATCGCAAATGGCGCACAATCATTAACGGGAACGTAACCAATTGTCAGATCGGATTTTTCTAGGTCTTGGGATCTAATTAATGGTTGTACAGCTAAAGCTTCTTCTGTTAGCCCTTTGGCGGATCTATCTCCTGAAATTCCACAGGAGGACAGCGCTATTCCAGTTGTGGTTGCTCCTATTCCCTTAATAAAATCTCGTCGAGTCCAGTTTATATCACCCATTTTTGTAGCTCCATGTCACACAATTTTGGATTTTGGATTTTGGATTTTAGATTGACCCCAGCAATCAAGTTAGGAGCTTGTCAATTAATTTTAGACTTCGACTACCTACGCTCAGTCGAACGATTTTGGATTTTAGATGTATTCTCGCGTTTAAATTCGCTTGCTCTCAGACCTTTTTATATTTTGGATTTTGATTCAATTCCAAAATCCAAAATTTAAAATCTAAAATTCGATGATGAATTGCTCACGCTCCAAGCGCAGAGTCTGGTTACATCTTGCTGTTTTGATAGCAGTCGAATTTTGTTAGTTGGAAGCTTTCGGGCGATGGGTGACTAATTCTTCGATTTTGCCCACGGCGTAATCCAAAATTAACCCAGTTAAGCCAATTATGAACACAGCTAAAAAGACTGAACTCAGGTTTAAACGACTCCATTCATCCCAGACAAAAAAGCCGATACCAATACCACCTGTAAGCATTTCCACGGCGACGATTACTAGCCAAGCTATGCCTAAACTAATTCGTAAACCTGTAAAAATATACGGTAAACTTGCAGGCCAAATTATTTTGGTAATCCGCCTCCAACGGGGCATTTCTAGCACTTGTGCCACATCTAAATAATCTTTGGGAACGCTAGAAACTCCTAATGCGGTATTAATAATTGTCGGCCATAAGGAGGTAATAAAAATTACAAAAATGGCGGAAGGATCTGCTAAATTGAAAATTGCTAAGGCGATGGGCAGCCAAGCTAAGGGCGATACGGGTTTAAAAATTTGAATGATAGGATTGAGAGCTAGCATTGCCGGTCTGGACATGCCAATTAAAAACCCCACAGGAATCGCTACTACCGCACCTAACAAAAAACCCAGTAATACCCGGCGCAGACTTGCGATCAATAACCAACCAATTCCCAAGTTACCTGGGCCTCTTTGGTAGAAGGGATTTAAGATATAGTCTAGATTAGCGATGAGGGCTTCTGGTGGGGTGGGCATTAATTCATGGTTGGCAAGTGCAATAATCCACCACAGCACAATTATTCCCAAGAAGCCCAATACTGGTAAAATGAATACATCTCTGAGGATGACAGGTTTTGTCTTTTTCCACGCAGCTTGTGTTGCGATCGCTGCGATCGCAGCCAAATTTAGTTGAAATATCATTTACGACCTCAAAAGATTTAAGTGCAGGTACAAAAAATTCGAGCAGTACCAGCCTTGGACACCGATGAGATCGGAACATTATAAAAATGCCGTCTCTTCAGTCTCCTCCCAATGCCTACGAAGTTAGCTGACGGGCTAGGGCTGAGAGATGCCCTTCTTTTTAGAGTGCTGAGTACCTAGTGCTGAGTGCTGAGTTAACTCTTCACTTCTCACTTTAACTCCTCACTTTCTATGAGATACGCCCCACAATTTGGTTCCTCCGCTCCAGCGTTATGCACTGTGACACGCTGAATTAGGCTGACTTACTCTAATGGATACTAAATTATGGACAATATAACATTGATGCTCAGTAAAAGCCATCTATCTGAGAAGAAATGTTGTTTATTTAAATACCAGAATTCAGCGGCTCTACTTGCTTCTGGGTAATAAGTACAATTTATACTTTTAATGGTGTTGTGAGTCAACTTCTTGCACAGAAAACTAAACAATATAGCTTAGTCAAGCATCAATATTGTTATCTGCTTGTTTAATATTTCTTAAGAGAATATAGATTATACTGGAAGAATTTTAGACACGGAGAGTTAATCAGCAAAAAAATGAATATGTAGAATCTATTTCTTTTGGTAGGTGAATAAAATTCCCAAATTTGGTAAAAAGCCACCGCAATCGTTAAACTAATTGGATATGGCAGTTTGCTCATCTATCTCCTAGCTGAATTTAACATAATGGATTTTAGTCAAATACTGGCTGAAAAAACGGATACCATTCTCGATAAATGGATTACAGCAGTTCGCAAGGATAGACGGATTGAAAGTGCTGATGACCTATCTTATACAGCAGTAAAAGATCATATCCCTGATGTTTTACAAGCAATGGTAACAGTGCTTTCAAAATCTCAGGATAATGATATTCAGTCGATAGTTACTGCTAGTTTTCAGCATGGAGCTATTCGAGCAGAACAAGGTTTTGACCCAGCAGAAATTGCCAGAGAATATCATCTGCTGCGAACAGTAATATTTGATGCTCTACAAGCAGATTTATTGGGGGGAACACCTGGAGATATAATTCGTTCTATGCGTCTGATTGACGCTATCATAGACGAAGCGATCGCTCGATGTTTTAAGAGTTATGTTGACGAACGTTTGCGAGAATTACAGCAGTTGCAATTATCACTAACGCTCCATAATGAAGAA
Source organism: Nostoc sp. NMS2 (assembly GCF_017115105.1). Taxonomy (GTDB): domain Bacteria; phylum Cyanobacteriota; class Cyanobacteriia; order Cyanobacteriales; family Nostocaceae; genus Nostoc. The sequence goes on along the minus strand of NZ_JABXKH010000031.1, from coordinate 47,843 downwards.
CTTACGCGCTTAATGAGCGCCAATCAAGAGTATCTTTCGCAACTAGCCCACGAATTGAAACATCCTCTAACTTCCATTATTGGTTACTCTGATCTGTTTTTACGCCAACAACGACGCAAGACACAGCTAAAAGACACCTCAGCTAATTTAGAACATATTGAGCGGGTACTGCGTAACGGTAGACAATTACTCCACCTGATTAACGATGTATTAGAACTTTCGCGCTATGAAGCAGGACAGATAAAACTCCAACTAGCACCCACAGATGTGCGTGAATTAATTGATAATGTCTGTGAAATGTTGGAACCTTTAGCTGCTGAGAAAAATTTAAAAGTGGTGGTGGATTGCGATCGCGCTCCTAATGAATTAATCACAGATCCTTTTCAATGCCAACAAATTGTGACAAATCTTATTAGTAATGCAATTCGCTATACAGAGTCGGGGACTATTATTATAATGTGTCAGGTGTTGGAGAACCAGAGATGTGCGATCGCAGTTTCTGACACTGGAATTGGCATTGCACCAGAAAACCAAACCCAGATATTTGAACCCTACTTTCGGGTGAGTTTTAGCGATCGTCCCTATCTCCCTGATAGTACAGGATTGGGGTTAGCGATCGTTTCGCGGTTAGTAAAACTACTCCAAGGTACAATTAACCTAGCATCCGAGGTAGGAGTTGGTTCTACCTTCAGTGTAATTTTGCCTTTAGAAGTGAAGATGTGAGAAAGTTTAAAGTATATTTTTAAACTTATAAAATACCATATCCTGTATGTTGCCTGACATTTTGCGGGTGAAATCCTAAGACAATTTTATCTTTAGGAATTCCTGCTGCTACTAATTCGTAGGTTACGCCATCTTCTGTGTCATCTCGTTGTATCCAGATTTTGCCATCAATAATGTCAATATCAACTAAGCAGCCATGAATTCGCTTTATACCATCCCATCCTAGAGTTATCAGTAAATAGCTGTCATTTTCGCTATCAAAGACTGCTTTACATTCAATAGCTGCGTGGGAATAAGGAATTTGTGTGTAGGGTACTAATACTTGTTTGATGATGCGTCGATAATTATCTAAGGTATCCATTGGATAATCCTCTCAGTTTCTGGATTAAAAACGACTAACTTTAGATTCTCGGTCTCTATTAAAAGTGTACCAATTGGTTCCTCAAACAAAGCTGTAAATACGCTGTCGCGCACCGCCAAATACAATGTTCTGTTTGGTTCCAAGCGATGGATAACAGCACGATACATGATAAATCCCCCAATGGCATCTTTGAGGTCTGCCATTTCTGAAGGACTCACAAAACTTTTAATTTCTACGGCTATTTTTTTAGTTCCTTGTTCTGCGGCTAAAAGTTGTTTAGCTCCTAAATCTACATACATATCTTTTTGACCCCACTTTAAATGTAGAGGGTCATCTGTAATTATCCAGCCTTCTTGAATTAAGGCATTCTTAACAGCATCATGATAAATATCTCTTGCAGGCATATCAAAGTATATTAATTTAAACAACTATTCTTCGACTGGTTCTGATTTGATTTATGCGCCTCTACGTGAGAGAAAAATATTTTTACAACAACCCTTGTTTTTTTAACTTAGCTAGTGCATCTTCAGCAGCAGCTTTCTCTGCATCTTTCTTATTGCGTCCCTTACCTTCACCGTAAATTTTTGCATCTACCAATACTTTGGCGATGAATTCTGGCGCGTGAGAAGGGCCTCCTATTTGTTCTGTGAAATATTTAGGAGGAGTGGGGGTAACGTTGCGTTGCACCCATTCTTGAAAGCGATTTTTTGAGTCTACATTAGAACGAGACACAATTATATGTTTAGGATCTACAGAATCAAATAGTGGTTCTATAATTGCGCGAACTGCTTCAATATTAGAATCATTATCCAAATAGTAAGCACCAAGGACTGCTTCAAAGGTGCTACTGAGCAAATTAGGATTTTGGTAGCCTCCATCTCGAATTGCGCCTTTTCCTAACCGCATTCTAAAGTCTAAACCTACCTCCTCGGCGAACTTTGCTAATTGTTTCTCATCTACCAGCGCCGAACGTCGCCGGGTTAATTCATCTTCTCCCATTTCTGGGTGACAACTATATAGATACTCACCACTTAAGAAATTCAGCAAAGCATCACCGAGGAATTCTAGGCGTTCATTATGTTCGCCTTCTGTGGGGTTTTCATGGACATAAGAACGGTGGGTAAGCGCACGGCGTAGAAGTTTTTCATCATGGAATATCAGAATTTTGTGCATTTTATCTCGTGTCTTGTTGCAGAAATTGACTGTTGGGAAACTTGACAAGTGTTCTTTTGTTTAGACATGAAAAAACCGCAAATCGCGGTTTTGGTAAAACCCAGTTTAGAAAAACTGGGTTTTTAAAAGCTATTTTAAGCAGCCAGTTTGTCTAACTCGATTAAAAACAATTCCTGACTTTGCTTTTGAACTTTACCATCCCTTACGGCAGCAGCAATAAACTGACTAAAGTTTTTAAACTTCTTGCCGTCAAACATAGAGATAGAGGAAAAACCCTGATATCTATGGCAACGCTGACGCATCAATTTATCAATGTATCCAAATCCGGTAGGCTTGCCTTGGCTTAAGGAAGTTTTAGTACATTCAATTAGGCACTCTACAGCCTCATTGTAATTAAGAGGCTGAGTCTTGTAGCTAACTAATTGAGACAATTCATCTACAAAGTGAAATTCATCAGCACGCTCTTTCAGCTTTTGTTTTACATTACCTCTTTGTGCAAAAATTATGACATTTACACCCTTTTCTTGCAGAAATTGAACTGCGTTTACAAAGTCGCCATCTCCTGACGCAAGGATAACTATATCTGGGGACTGATTGTTATACACATCGTCAATTAAATCAGATTTAAGTTGATTATCTGCACTGTTCTTTAAAGAGCAAGTAACATCTTCACATTTAAAACCAATGCGTTGGAGATTAGTTTTTGCAGAAGCCTGGTTTTCAAATAGTGAATTATAGTATACTTTTCTACTAATCAAACTTCCTTTTGTGATGGCAAAAGCAAACAATAAACTTGCTTGTTCTTCGCTTAAATAAACATTTTGAAAATCGCAATAGATGCCAACCTTTAGTTGCTGCTGGCTTGTTTGTCTATTGGAAAATTGATTAGCGTGTGGCATTGTAATATATCCAGAATTCGTTTGTAAACCGGACAGCTTCAACAAATTACACATCTAGCAGTAGCAGGGCTTTATACAAGGAATGTGTACTCAAAAAGTACTACCCTGCAATAAAAATATCTACCGTCGCTTTCGTTTGGTTTAAGTCTCAGCAGTAGAACTCCCAGTTTCCTAGCAAGTTTCGCGTCATCCCCTCCCCTGAATATTTATCCAAACATCTCGTCTTCCCATTGAAAGTCTAGTCAATCAGTGTGACCTTACATTGGACTGAATACTCAGCCGAAGGGATGACACGAAGCTCGGCAGGAAACTAGGAATTCTGCTGCTGAGACAACCACCAAAAACCTGCGCTTTAGAGTGCGGTTACTTTGCTGTCTTAAATAAAGAATTGCATAGCGGCTCCTGGATGTCAATATAATTATTTATGAAGATTTCGTAAAAGCGCTCACCCATATCCATAAACTTTAAAAATGCTCTATAGTATTATTTAAATAATATTTTACCTAATAAATAATTTACGGTTTGCTTTGAGCGATCGCACCATACAAAATGCCCAAAATTTTCTTAATATCCTTAATATAATATTCACTCAAATCAATCGAAACTATATTACCTTCAAGCTTGAGAAATTGCCAAAGCGTACCGATAGTAACAGCACCATATATAGCTTTGATTTGATTTCCGCCTCTCTCGTTAAATAACTGAGCAGCTACCATTTCAGCGATACATTGCGCCAAACCAGACCTCAAATTCTCATTTTTACTTTCTACTAAGACAATCACCGGACTGCGTATAAGTAACTGCTCCGAAGAAAGACTCAAAATAAAATCACAAAATCCGTTTAATCCTCGTTGAATATCGACAGTGAAATCAACTCCAGAAAACAAACTTATCTCATAATTAAATTTGCGTCTAATTTCTAATAAAATTGGAGGCGATCGCACTTATATTCTAAATGTGCCAGAAATTGGTATGCTAAAGGCCGAGACTCGCTATAAAAGCAAACAATGCCTGCGCCTACTATCAACCCCACCATCACTGCCTTTCCCTTGAGTGCCGTAGTCGGTCAAGAAGCAATTAAATTAGCCTTGCTGTTAGCCGCAGTTGATCCTGGTTTGGGAGGAGTAGCGATCGCAGGTCGTCGCGGTACGGCAAAATCTGTAATGGCTCGTGCTATCCACGCTCTACTACCGCCGATTGAAGTTGTCAAAGGCTCAATCAGTAATTGTGACCCCAATCACCCAGAAGAATGGGACGATCAACTTTTGGCGGAGTACGCAGACAAAGATATTCAAGATGTACCCGTCGAAATCATTCCCGCGCCTTTTTTACAAATCCCTCTAGGTATTACAGAAGACCGACTATTAGGTTCAGTAGATGTTGAAAAGTCTGTAAAACAAGGTGATACCATTTTTCAGCCTGGATTACTCGCTACAGCAAACCGGGGTGTACTGTACGTAGATGAAATTAATTTATTAGATGACCAAATATCAAATCAGCTTTTAACAGTATTATCTGAGGGACGCAACCAGATTGAACGGGAAGGGATTAGTTTTCAGCATCCGTGCAAATCCTTATTTATTGCCACATACAATCCAGAAGAAGGCGGATTACGGGAGCATTTGTTAGATAGAATTGCGATCGCCCTCTCTGCTGACGGTGTACTCGGCTTAGATCAAAGAGTAGCAGCAGTTGAAGTTGCGATCGCTTATTCTAAATCTCCTCAAGATTTCCTCAAGCAATACAACGAAGATTTAGATTCCCTCAAAACCCAAATCATCTTGGCACGGGAATGGTTGAAAGAAGTCATCATCACCCATGAACAAATTGCCTATTTAGTGGATGAATCCATTCGTGGAGGAGTTCAGGGACATCGCGCCGAGTTATTCGCCACGCGGGTTGCCAAAGCTGCTGCGGCTTTGGAGGGACGGACAACAGTCAATGCCGAAGATTTGCGTCGTGCTGTAGAACTGGTAATTGTACCACGCGCCACAGTTGTGCAGACACCGCCACCCGACCAAGCACCACCACCGCCACCACCACCGCCACAACAGAATCAAGAAGAACCCCAGGACGAATCTGAAGACGAAGAACAAGACGAACAGGAACAGGAAGAAAATCAAGAGCAAGAACCCCCCAGCATCCCGGAAGAGTTTATCTTTGATCCAGAAGGGGTAATCCTGGATGACAACGTGCTGTACTTTACTCAAATGGCGAAGCGGCAAGGTAAATCTGGTAGTCGCAGCGTCATATTTTCCGATGACAGGGGACGCTACATTAAGCCGATGTTGCCCAAAGGGAAAGCACGACGCATTGCAGTAGATGCTACCCTCAGAGCAGCTGCTCCTTATCAAAAAGCACGCAGAGAAAGACAACCAGATAGAAAAGTTATTGTCGAACAAGCTGATATTCGCTCGAAACGCCTGGTACGCAAAGCCGGGGCGTTGGTAGTATTTGTGGTAGATGCTTCTGGCTCAATGGCCCTGAATCGAATGCAATCGGCTAAAGGTGCAGTGATGCAACTGTTAACAGAAGCTTATCAAAACCGCGATCAAATAGCATTAATTCCCTTTCGGGGAGAACAGGCAGAGGTATTATTACCTCCAACACGTTCTATTGCCTTAGCGCGTAACCGCTTGGAAAGGTTGCCCTGTGGTGGGGGTTCGCCCTTGGCACATGGTTTAACTCAAGCTGTGCGCGTTGGCTTAAATGCCCAGATGAGTGGAGATATAGGGCAAGTTGTCCTTGTAGCAATCACCGATGGGCGGGGTAATATTCCCTTAGCGCGTTCTTTGGGTGAACAGCTAGAACCAGGAGAAAAGCCAGATATCAAAGGAGAATTATTAGAAATTGCTGCCAGAATCCGGGCTTTGGGGATGCAACTATTAGTAATTGATACGGAAAGTAAATTTGTGTCTACTGGCTTTGCTAAAGAATTATCGCAAACAGCAGGCGGTAAATATTATCATTTGCCAAAAGCGACAGACCAAGCTATTGCTGCTATGACTAAAGGTGCGATCGCTGATTTAAAATCTCGTTAGCCGATATAATTCAGTATCAGGGGGAGAATAAATTATGATTCAAGCCTTACGTAAACTAGTAACATTCGATGAATTTATCGCTTGGTATCCAGAAAACCCACAACAACGCTATGAACTGCATGATGGAGTAATTGTTGAGATGGCACCACCAACAGGCGACCATGAAGAGGTCGTTGGATTTTTGGCACTAGAAATATCTGCCGAAATTAAGAGGCTAAAACTTCCCTATCTCCTTCCCAAAACGGCGTTCATTAAACCATTGTCAGGTCAATCAGCTTATTCTCCAGACGTGCTGATATTAAATCGGACTAATTTAGTAAATGAACCTCTGTGGAAAAAAGAATCGACTGTAAGCCAAGCAGCATCAATTCCCTTAGTAATTGAAGTGGTAAGTACTAACTGGAGAGATGATTATTTAAAAAAAGTAGCTGACTATGAGGCAGTAGGCATTTCCGAATACTGGATTGTAGATTATGCAGCTTTAGGTGGTAAGCGGTTTATAGGCAATCCCAAACAACCAACTATCTGGGTTTACTCGTTAGTTGAAGGAGAATACCAAATCAAGCAGTTTCGAGGCAGTGATTGCATCATCTCATCTGCTTTCCCAGAGTTAAATTTAACCGCCGAACAGATTTTTCAAGCAGGTGGATATACCGGATAGTTGCAATTTTTGATAGTTTAAAAATGATCGTGGCTGAATCAAAAGCCATTTTATAAACTTCTAAATCCTTGTGATCTTTAATAACTATTGTACTCTTCTCCCTCATCTCCCCCTACTTTCTCATCTCCCTGAAATTACTACGAACCTGTGGGCATTACCTGTGGTTGCAAATAACAAATCAAATCTTGAATTCCTTTTTGCAGATACCGCGTTACTGTCATCGGACTAGTGCCGATATTTTTAGCAGCATCCTTGCGAGAAAGTTCCTTTAAAAATACCATTTCAACTGCCATGCGGGGCTTTTCTTCCAACATATTGATTGCACCTTGCAGTTGTTGGCGTTCTTCTTCTTGTTGTAAAAGAACATGAGAACGAGGACAAGGAAGTGCTTCACCTAAGGTTATTTGGCAATCAATATAGTTCACTGCGGTTGCATCTAAACTCAAAGGCATCCGATTTTGAGCAGCTAACTTTGTTTCTTGCCATTCTTGCACAGATACTCGGAGTTGGCTGGCAATTTCAGCATCCTTGGGCTGGCGACCTAAAGACATTGCTAAGTCCTTGCGAATTTTTTGCCCTTCATTATATAATTCTTGCCAACGACGGGGGATTTTTAATAAAGTACTGCGATCGCGCAAAAAGTGCAGCATCTCACCGCGAATATATGGCACTGCAAAAGAACTAAAAGCATATCCTTGGCTAGGATCAAAACGCTCAATAGCTCTAATCAAACCAAAATAACCAATTTGTTCTAAATCTTCATAAGGTTCATTACATTGATGGCTGAATTTATGAGCCATCTTCCGTACTAAGCCAGTATGTAATTGTACAAGTTTATTACGAAGTTTAATAGAAGGATTCTGGTGGTACAAGTGTAATAATTCTATACCATCAGTTCGTAAAGAGGACTCACTTGTTGCCATATACATTCCTTTGTTGTAACTCCTAATTTCTGAGAAAATAGAGTTGCGTATATTTTCTTCTAAGCTGTCATTATTTTCCTTAGTTAGGGCTGAATAAGCCATCGTCGTTTCACTGAACTTGTGAGGGGTCGCACTCCACAATTCAGTATTTGTACGCATGATTTTATTTCCATAACTGTTGCAGTTTATGTTTGTTTTATAGATAAAATTTCAACTTTGCATAATCTTTTTTGTTTAGTTGTCTCCCAACTTGCGTAACCCCTTGTTGGTTTATCGCCCAAAATCTTGGTAAGAATAGGAATAGGCAGAACGTTTTCCTAAAAAACAGTTTTTCAATATGAGCAATACCAGTAATTTTCGTGAAGCTATCCGTGAGGCTAAATCTCACGCCCTCGTTGGCCCAAACGTGATTGCCAACGCCCTCCCCTACGTCGGTGGTGGATTGGTGCTAACGGCATTAGGAACCTACGGTGGTTTGGGAGTTATCCGTACTAACCCCGGAATATTCTTTCCCACCTTCATTGGTGCGGTGATTTTAGAGTTAATTTTGTTTTTTGTTGCCCAAAATGTTGCTCAAAAAGGTAACAAGGGTCTTGCGCTACCCCTGTTGGCAACCTACAGCTTGTTGTCTGGATATACTCTCAGTGGCTTGGTATTTGTCGCTTTGAGATCCCAGGGTGTTGGCATTCAAGGCATTGGTTTAGCAGCCCTTGGTTGTGGCGTTACTTTTATTTTCGCCCGTCAAATAGGTTCAAATCTCTCTGAACAAGATGGGATGGCTTTGACGAAAACCATCAATCTTGGTGTTATCGCCTTGGTGGTTGTGTGTTTAGCGCAATTCGGCTTTGCTATGTTTGGTGTTTACACGCCAAATTGGTTAGAAATTGCCATCTCCGGTTTAGGAGTATTTCTGTTTGTTGGGGTTTCTGTTGTCGATTTCTATATTTTGCCCCGCACTTACAGCGATGACCAATATCTGCCTGCTGCTTTGTCGATGTACCTCACCTACATCAACTTGTTCGTCTTCATCTTGCGGTTGCTAATTGCCATCAATGGCCGCGATTAATTGTCTGTAGGCAATCACAAAAGTAAAGTTTTATAAATTAAAAACCGTGGTTAAATTTTTAGCAACCACGGTTTTTTATCGTTTTAATAGTAGAATATGTAGCAATACAGTTCAGATAAGCCCAAAACACTTGTAGAGACGGCGATTTATCGCGTCTTGAAAACCCAAAATTGTTGCCAGTAACCCTTAACTGAACCGTATTAGAATATGTAGATAAGTTCAGCCTCAAGTGAGCAAAACCATGCTAGAACTCTTAAATATCAAACGCGAAGTAGAAAGGTTGTCTAATATCTTGGCCAAGGCTGAAGGCTGTCTTTGACCTCCCAGAACTGTGTTCAAGAATTGAAAAGTTGAATCAATTAATTTCTCAAGCTACTTTTGGGGATAATTATGTCACTTTCTATCAGACACTTCAAGAAATTGAATCCCTCAACGCTACAAAGAAACAATATCAGCGATCGCACTTTATTCTAGAAGATATCAAGGCTGCACTAGAACTACTAGAATTATCTGTTGATGAGGAATTGCTGCAAGAGGCGCAAACCAACCTTACCCAACTCCAGCAAGAACTCGAAACAGTAGAAATACAACAATTAATGTCTGACCCCTGCGACCAAAAGGGGGCATTCTTGACAATTACAGCAGAGGTTGGAAGTATAGATGCCCAAGACTGGGCAGCGATGTTATTGCAGCTATATCATCGTTGGGCAGTAAATCATAATCAGAAAGTATATCTAGATATAGTGGAAGAGTCCGCAGGTGATTTAGGAGGGTTCAAATATGCAACCCTAGAAATTACAGGGCGCTACGCCTATGGTCTGCTTAAATCAGAACAAGGAACGCATCGCGTAATAAGAATTTCTCCCTTTAGCAGCAACAGCAAGCGGCACACGTGCTTTGCCAGTGTAGAAGTCAGCCCGATTTTAGATGAGTCTATTGATTTTGAGATTCCAGAGAAGGATTTGGAAATTACCTCATTAAAATATTCTGGCCGTGGTGGTCAAAACGCAAACAAAACCGAAACAGGAATGCGGGTAGTTCATATTCCTACCGGAATTTCTGTGATTTCTAATAACGAGCGCAGTCAGATGCAAAACAAAGAGAAAGCCTTAGCTATTCTCAAGAGTAAACTGTTTGCGATGCCTACGGCTGGCTACGCCTACGCACTAGCCCAAAATGTCCAGCAAGTTGAAGCAATTCAACCTCGGCTCATCCAATCTCTATCCAACAAGCTCATCCGGGAATATATCTTGCATCCTTACACCAAGGTGAAAGATTTACGTACCAATGTAGAAACACCTGCTGCGACAGAGGTATTAGACGGTAAAATTGATTTGTTTATCAAAGCCTATCTGCAACAGCTAAATCACACTACTTCAGTGGGTAAAGAAGCACTTGATAATTTCAAGTAACTTTTGTAACTAGTGCAGAAAAAATTTGTCCAACTACAGCTAAAATCAAGAAACATAAGTAGAATAAAGAGCAATTTTTTAATCCAAAGCGCTCTATTTATCATTCAGCAAGCATTATGGATGTCCTAGAACTAAAACGCGAAATCGAAACGTTGTCTAGCCGCCTGGGTAAAACCCAGGACTATCTTTGACGTACCTGCACTGACAGCCAAAATTCAAGACCTCGAAAAAATATCAGCACAGCCAGAATTTTGGGATGACCAAACCCAGGCCCAACAAACGCTACAAGAACTTAACGACCTAAAAGCCCACCTCCAGCAATACGATCGCTGGCACGCTAATTTAGAAGATACTAGGGCAGTTGTTGAGTTGTTGGAGTTAGAAACCGATGAGGCATTACTCCAAGAAGCGGAATCTACCATCACTAAACTGAATCGTGACCTGGATCAGTGGGAGTTACAACAGTTACTTTCTGGCCCTTATGATGCAGAAGGTGCTGTACTGACGATTAGTGCTGGTGCCGGTGGCACAGATTCCCAAGACTGGGCATTTATGCTCATGCGGATGTATATCCGTTGGGGCGAAGCTCATGGCTATAAGGTAACTTTAGCTGAAGAGTCGAAAGGTGATGAAGCCGGAATTAAATCGGCAACCCTAGAAATTACTGGTCGCTATGCTTATGGTTACTTGCGTTCAGAAATGGGTACACATCGCTTAGTGCGGATTTCCCCTTTTAATGCCAACGGTAAACGACAAACTAGTTTTGCAGGGGTGGAAGTAATGCCACAGATTGATAACTCTGTGCAATTGGATATTCCAGATAAAGATTTGGATATCACCACAACCCGGTCTGGTGGTAAAGGTGGGCAGAATGTCAACAAAGTAGAAACTGCGGTGCGGATTGTTCACCTTCCCACGGGTCTTGCCGTGCGCTGTACAGAAGAGCGATCGCAGCTGCAAAATAAAGAGAAAGCCCTAAATCGCCTCAAAGCAAAGCTTTTGGTTATCGCCAAAGAGCAACGCGCCCAAGAAATTGCCGAAATTCGTGGCGATATGGTCGAGGCCTCGTGGGGAAACCAAATCCGTAACTATGTATTTCACCCTTATCAAATGGTGAAAGATTTACGTACAAATACAGAAACAACGGGGATTGGCGATGTAATGAATGGCGAACTTGATACATTCATCCAGGCTTATTTACGACAAGAAAACAAATTAGTAGAAAATCCTGAATCATAATTTGGGATTATTTACAAGTGCTAAGTAATGATTTTTAACATTACTTAGCACTTTTGATTTTTGAGGATTTCAGATTGGGGCGTTTTCAGAGAAATTTCTGAGTAATATGCAAGCGATCGCCATTCTGTCCCAGACCAACTGTTACAGTTATAAAAGAGTCTGTAGGCAAATAACTATGAGCAACTCTCCTTCAACAGAACCTCAACCTAGCTACGTAAAACTCGCCATGCGAAACATGGTGCGGAAAGGTGCAACTTCCCTGAAGCATTTTGCGTTGACTGCTGTAGGGCTTTTAGCTCTCCTTGTTGGTCTTGCTTACTTAACTCACTAAGCTATTACGCAACTGGTGAGGGTTGTCATTAGTCATTAGTCATTAGTCATTAGTCATTAGTCATTAGTCATTAGTCATTTGTCATTTGTACTGAGCAACTCGTGCCGAGGTAAGCCGAAGTATTTGTCATTTATATTTCAAAGGACAGATGACGAATGACAAAGGACAGTCTTAACGACAAACCGTAAACCTCAGACAAGGAGACAAGGAGACTATGTGCCCCTGAGCGTTGAACTATATGTAGAAGATTCTTTTTACGATTTGTCCCCGACAACATCTGTAAAAATTGCGGACACTGATACTCGAATTCCTCCTGAAACTTGGGAAAATTGGTTTAATCGCTGGCTGGAAATACTTCACCCTCAAATTCCGCCAGCGCCAAGTTATGAAATTGGGCTGCGTTTGACAGATGACTCGCAAATTCAAGAACTGAATGCTCAGTATCGTCAACAAAATAAGCCCACAGACGTTTTAGCTTTTGCTGCTTTAGAAGTGGATTTTCCGCAAAGCAAAGAAATGCTTGCGTCTGTACCATTATACTTAGGTGATATTATCGTGTCTGTAGATACAGCACAGCGTCAAGCTAAACAGCAGGAACATAGCTTACCAACTGAGCTAGCTTGGTTAGCATCTCACGGTTTATTACACCTGTTGGGCTGGGATCATCCTGATGAGGAAAGTTTGGGGCGAATGTTAAAACAGCAAGTAAGATTGCTGAAGGCAATAGGTATTGCTATTGACATGGAATAGCAGTAGTTATGTGTCCTTAATGTTAATTTTGGGTAATACTTTTATAATACTTCTGTGGAAAATTGCTTAAAGATTGCCTCAAAGTTAATTCTGCCATTAAGATCGGCGAATATTCCCACTGTAGCAACTCTATTTTTGTATTTTTTAAGTCTATGTCCCCAAAAATTTCTCCATCACCAACGCCTACCTCGTTACAAACACTGGTGTCTAACGAACGGGAATTTTCCTGGAAAGTAGCCTCTAATTTATTTGTTAGCTTTAAATATGCCTGGGCTGGAATCAGCTATAGTTTTCAAACTCAACGTAATTTTCGCATCCACGTAAGTGTTTGTGCAATGGCGATCGGTTTAAGCGTATTTTTGCAACTGCAAGCCGTGGAAATAGCGGTAATTGGTATAACTAGTGGTTTAGTTTTGGCATTAGAGTTACTAAATACAGCGATCGAGTCTCTTGTAGACTTAACCGTTAAGCAGACATACCATGAATTGGCAAAAATTGCTAAAGATTGTGCGGCTGGTGCAGTCCTTGTCTCTGCTTTGGTAGCGGTTCTGGTAGCTGGTACGCTATTGCTCCCTCCTCTGGTAAGGTTAATTATATCGGCTTTGTAAATATAATTTGCGAGACCGAATAGCCCAACCCAGGCATCGCCAAGCGACTTGGTAAGAGAATCGCACTCTACCCAATCCACTGTGGAGAAGATATTATAATAAATTCAAAATTTGAGAAGTGGCTTGTCGGAGAGTAGTCGCTTCATATTTATGTATCTACGTTAGCGTTATTTTTATATCTAGCGAACAAATAGTATGAGTAATCTGATGAGAGCTAAAAACCAGGAGTGATGACCTTTGATTATAGTTATCGACAATTACGACAGTTTTACATATAATTTAGTGCAATATCTGGGAGAATTGGCAGCAGAATTCTCAGTAGCAGATGATATTAAAGTTTTTCGTAACGACAAGATATCCATAGATGAGATTCGGGCATTAAAGCCGGAAGCCGTAGTTATTTCTCCTGGGCCTGGTCGCCCAGAAGATGCGGGTATATCCTTAGAATTGATTGAACAGCTAGGACAAGAGTTGCCAATTTTGGGTGTCTGTTTGGGACATCAAAGCATCGGTCAGGTATTCGGTGGTAAAATAATTCCTGCTCCAGAGTTGATGCATGGCAAAACCTCTCAGGTATCTCACACTGGGGTGGGGGTTTTTCGGGGATTAGAAAATCCTCTCATCGCCACTAGGTATCATAGTTTGGTAATCGAACGTGAGACTTGCCCAGATGTGTTAGAAATCACCGCTTGGGTTGAAGATAACACCATCATGGGAGTGCGACACCGGAACTATCCTCACATTCAGGGCGTCCAATTTCACCCAGAGAGTGTCCTGACATCTTCAGGAAAACAGTTATTGCGAAATTTTCTGGAACAGTTACAGTCAAGAGCATAATTAATGAAACGACGACAGTTGATGGGCTATGCTGGGGCGGGGTTGGCCACAGCTTTAGTTACTACCTTGGGTTCTAAATCTCAAGCTGACGCACAATCTAGCGGTTTATCAGTTCAGTGGTTGGGTCATACTTGCTTTCTTTTTACTGGTGGTGGTGCGAAAGTTCTCGTCAATCCATTTCGGACAGTTGGCTGTACTGCTAAATATCGTCCACCGAAAGTTGCAGCAGATTTGGTACTGATTAGTAGTCAATTGCTGGATGAAGGTGCTGTGGACGTACTACCGGGAAATGCAAAACTCATCTATGAACCAGGAGTTTATGAGTTTAAAGGTATTAAATTCCAAGGAATCGCCATAGACCACGATCGCAAAAGTGGTAAGCAATTTGGCTCAAATACTGCTTGGAGTTGGAAGCAAGCCGGGATTAATATCTTACACTTAGGGGGAGCTGCTGCACCCATTTCCATTGAGCAAAAAATCTTGATGGGACGACCCGATGTAGTATTTATTCCAGTGGGAGGCAGCGCAAAAGCCTACAATGCTCAAGAAGCAAAGCAGGCTATTCAAGTGTTAAATCCCAAGCTGGTGATTCCGACTCATTACCGGACACAGGCGGCTGATGCTACTAAGTGCGATATTTCACCACTTGATGATTTTTTGACCTTAATGCAAGGTACGACAGTGCGGCGTAGCAATGGAGATAGTATTTCCATTAGCCCTGGTAAATTGCCAGAAAAGGGGGAAATTCAGGTTTTGACTTACAAGTTTTGAGCAGTAGGGGAAATGGGGATGAGGGAGATGTGGTTCGACTTCGCTCACCAACCGGGGGATGAGGGAGCAGGGGAGCAGGGGGACAAGGGGGACAAGGGGGAATTATTGAACAAGTCTCTCCCTTGTCTCCCCCCTCTTCCTTGTCTCTTCTTCATGCCCCATGCCCTTAATTTTTAGAACGTATACCACCCTGAACCAAGCTTATCTGCATCGCTGATGGGATTCTCAACGGCTGTTGTCCCATCTAGAGTCCAAATGTTGTCTGAACCTGCTGTCTGATCGCGCCAGTAGATATCGGTCTTACCATCGCCGTTGAAGTCGCCAAGGGATGGTGTCAAAGCCGCGTTATTAGTTGGTAAGAAAGCTTCAGTCGCAACTGTTGTGCCATCCATTAACCAAGCGGTGTTCGCACCTGTGGTTCCATTGTGCCAGAAGATATCGGTCTTACCATCACCATTGAAATCACCAATTTTGGAAGTCCAGGATGAGTCAAGTGTTCCCAAAGCGCCTTCTGTGACTAAGATACCATTCATCGTCCAAACTTTGTTTTCACCTGTTTGAGCGTTTCTCCACAGAATGTCAGTCTTATAGTCGCCGTTGAAATCACCAAGGCTAGCAGTCCAGGCTGCGTCTTGGGATTGCAGCGCAAATTCAGTCTTTTGGGCACCATCCATAAACCAAGCGCTGTTATCGCCAGTTGTCGCATTGCGCCAGAAAATATCGCTCTTGCCATTGCCGTCAAAATCAACAATGGTAGGAGTTAGAGCGGTATCTGTAGTGTCTAGAACAGTTGCATTGACAACTGTGGTGCCATCCATCTCCCAAATAGCGTTTTCACCGGTTGTAGTATTGTGCCAGAAGATATCGGTTTTGCGATCGCCGTTGAAATCCCCTATCTGAGGACTCCAGGCTGCATCAACGCTAGATAGAGCAGCTGCAGAAGCAACTTTAGTTCCATCCATCAGCACAATGCTGTTCTCGCCGGTTGTCTTATTGCGTAATAAGAAGTCGGTTTTACTATCAGCATTGAAATCGGCAATTTTGTAATCATAGGCGGATAGGTCAAATTGACCCAAAGAACCCTGTTCAAGAACCTTTGTGCCATCCATCAACCGAATGATAATCTCACCGGTTGTAGAATCAACCCAAACTTTATCTGTTTTGCCATCACCGTTGAAGTCAGGAGTAATCGCTGCACTGGTTAGGTAAGGATTAGGATTGGGATTTGCTGACGTTTTGACAGGCAGGGTCGCTGGTTCATTTTGTAGGGCATACGAGGAACTCTTACTCCCAAATCCCAAATCATAATTTAAACTTTTAAGAGAAGTTGTCAAGATTTCTGATTTTGCAAAAGAATCTGATGCTAATCGAGATGTATTCAAAGCTAAGGGTGAGGAATTTGGATTTTCAGGCATGGTGAATTTTTATTATTGGCTGTCATATTTTTTTAACTTTTTTTTGAAATACTTTTCTGTAACAAAATAACATTTACTAGTTTTTAAATATTTCTTTATAAGCATTTATTTTTGATAAATGTCAGTCTTTTAAGATAAATATATGTTTGTTTTAAACGATCGCTACTAAAATTTCAAGTCTTAGATAAGCAATTACAAAATATTTTGCTGTGTTATATGTACACATAAATTTAATTTGAATTATGATAAGCAGATTGAGACTACAATATTAAAGATTTTATTAAAAAAAAATACCTTAAATAAACCAAATCATATATGATGATTTGTAGATAGTTCAGCCCTATGATTATCTATATTTTGTGACATTTAAATATAGTTAAGTAGTCATTAAAAATATCTACACCAGCTATATTTTTTACGGTATATTGTTGAATTTCTGAACTCCCAAAATTTATATTAGAACTTACGCAAAACTACACGCAGTAGGGGAAATACCCTGCGGGTGACACTTACTTGTACCTCGCTACCGCTACGCTAACGCCAGTTCCTTTATGCGGGGGAACCCGCCCACCGGACTGGCTCACCGCTTTGCCTCTACATGAATTGCCCCTACCTAGAAATCAAGGTTTCGGCTATCTATTGTTTGCGTAAGTCCTGAAGATAATTGATTATTCAGCAATTATTTATGACTTGAGTTCAAACAAATATTGGTTAGAATAACTTAGATTAGCAACTACCAAGAAGCATAATCTGTGCATCTGCTGGTTGCCACAAGTGTAAAATAACACAATACTTTAATATATACATCAGCTATGCAAGCAGAATATCGGCAGCGTCGTGAGCAGTTAATGGCAAAAATTGGTGATGGCACAGCCATTTTTCGCAGTGCGCCAATGGCAGTGATGCACAACGATGTCGAGTATGTTTATCGCCAAGACAGTGATTTCTTCTACCTGACTGGTTTTAACGAACCACAGGCAGTAGCAGTGTTAGCGCCACATCATTCAGAACATCGGTTTGTGCTGTTTGTCCAACCGAAGGATCGCGAAAAGGAAGTATGGACTGGTTATCTTTCTGGGGTAGATGCAGCCAAGGAAATTTATGGTGCTGATGAAGCCTACCCCATTAGCGAGTTAGATGAAAAGTTGCCGCAGTATTTGGAAAAAGCCAGCCGTATTTATTATCACTTAGGACGCGATCGCACTTTTAATGACCAAATCCTGCAACATTACCAAAGTTTACTGCGGACTTATCCTAAACGCGGTACTGGGCCGATCGCTATTGAAGATACTGGCCCTGTTCTCAACAGTATGAGACTAATTAAAAGTGAAGCTGAGTTGGGGTTAATGCGTCAAGCAGTAGTGATCGCTACTGTTGCACACAATTACGCCCAAGAAATCGCCGCACCTGGACGTTATGAGTATGAAATTCAGGCGGAGATGGAACGCATCTTTCGAGTGCGGGGTGGAATGGGGCCAGCTTATCCTTCGATTGTGGCTTCTGGTGTGAATGCTTGCGTACTCCACTACATTGAAAATAATCGTCAAATGCAGGATGGAGAATTACTGCTAATTGATGCCGGTTGTGCTTACGGTTATTACAACTCGGATATTACGCGGACATTTCCTGTCGGGAGTAAATTTACGCCAGAACAAAAGACGCTGTATGAGATTGTATTGGAGGCGCAAAAACAAGCGATCGCTCAAGTGAAACCAGGTAATCCCTTCAGATTAGTTCACGACACAGCAGTGCGTGTTATCACGGAAGGTTTAGTTGAACTTGGCATCCTCAAAGGTGAAATTGATAAGTTAATTGAAGAAGAGAAATATAAGCCATATTATATGCACCGCACCAGTCATTGGTTAGGGTTAGATGTTCATGATGTGGGAGTTTACCAGCACGGTGAAGACAAACCGCAGATTTTACAACCAGGCCAAATTTTGACAGTGGAACCGGGACTATATATTGTGCCTGACACCAAACTAGCAGAAGACCAACCAGAGACTAATCCCCGATGGATTGGCATTGGTATTCGGATTGAGGATGATGTGTTAGTTACATCTGATGGACATGAGGTATTAACTGCGGGGGTTCCCAAAGCAATCGATGAATTGGAAAGATAAAAAAGGGATGGTGTGTACTAGTATGTCAAGTTTCAATTGATGGGTAAGCAAGTTCGTAGTAAGGACTTTAGTCCTTATTTTCTAAGCACTAAAGTGCTTACTACAAACTTTTCATTACTAGCTTAGACATTGTACTAACTATCCCCAAGCTAAAATTGCGGACAAGCCATCAGAGTCATTGTCAGAATTCCTAAAATTGATGCCTATGGCGGCAAGCTACGCAAGTTGCTGAATCTAAGAAACTGACTTTGATCGTATCTCAGATCATGAACAGCCCTCAACAAATTCAACTTCTGGTAGTTTACCTGAGCGAAACTGAGTAACAACCTTACCATCAGTCTCGAATATCACACGATAGTTCTGGTAAGCACGGTCTTTCGGGATAAGTGTCAAGTAGTGTCCACCTTTGACGTATTTATGAGGTGTGACTTTAATTCGTCCTGGGTAGAGGGACTTGATTTGCGCTTCGGTGTCTCCAATTTTTGCACCTTTGAGGCTAGTAATTTGGGTATTCTGCCGCACATCGACTCTAGAAATACGACCTTTTGTAACCATAAACAAAATATTTTGGGGTTCGTTTTGTGGCTTAACGTAGTAGCAACTGTTATTCGGTGAATCGCCCACTAGCTTAGTACCAGAAGCCTTTGCCGCTTGGGAAACAGTCATCCCAACTCGTACTGTGCCGATTCCATTGATGAACAATTTCGATTGATTTGTCAGTTTTATCTGTGCAACAACTGTGCTGACAGTTAGAGAAGAAACTGCCAACGTTAAGGAAGCAAGAGTCAATAATTTAACTTTATTATTCATCAATTGTGGGAATAAAAGTAGGTAGATTTTTGCACACAGTACCTATGCTAACAGTTTCAGATTTTCAAGTTGTTGATTGGCGAAATTCTGATATTACTTCAATCAAACCAACGATATTACGGTTGAATTCAGGTAAATCTTCCGCAGGTATCCAATATTCCTGATGTATAGAACCGCCTACAGTTTTTACGGAGTAGCGGCTTAAAAACTCTGCACGCACCTGAAAACGTGTTACATAGCCGATGTATCCTGTGTCAGTACTTGCCGCATTCCAGTTCCGGGCAATTTGTGCGGCGTATTCTTCGTTAAGTACCGGGTAGAAAATAGGCTGTTCAGGTATTCGAGGAGGAAATTTGCGATCGCCACTTTCCCTAATCAAAGCCAGTTCTTTTGGCCCAGTGGGACGGAAGAGTGTGATTGTTTCTTGCTTATGGTTAGGCAAAGGTTCTCGCGCTTGCACCCATGCCGTGGGAATACCTTCTACACCTGTAGATATCGCCACAATACCACCTGCGATCGCACAAGTAGTATCTCTATCTCCCAAGCCACTTACAGTTAACCACAGTGCTTCTTCGTAGTTGTAAAGGTGTTGGGCAGCACACCATAGTGCAAAAGGGACTGTATCTTGTGCTGAGACATGAGCGCCATTTCCCAGCAGAGTAGCTGCTAATTCCACTGGCGTTCTCTCCGATAAATCACAAGCACAGATTCGCCATTGTGTATTTGCGTTAACAGCCCGTGCATTGCTGCACCATAACCCCTCTGGCTATCGTATTGGTTGGCAAAGCTTTGTGCCAAACCGTCTTGGTTAATTTCCCCGTATTCTTGGAGAATAGACACAATTGAGAGCGCCATCTGGGTATCGTCAGTGTAGTACCAAGGTGATGGAGGGATAGCACGGGCGACAATCAGACTTTTTGCCACATCTGGATGCAGAAAAAATCGCTCTCCAAAAGCATCACCCACTGATAAACCTTCAAGGGAGGATTGAGCGCGAATTAGGCGAAGATCGTTATTTGTTGACATAAATCATTAATAATTGGTTTTTATCAACTAGGATCTTCCTCATCCATAGCTTTAAAAAGAGTATTTCCAGTTTGTTCATCTGCGATCGCTCCCTGATTATCTCCCAAATGACGACGAACTTCACTACGTAGCATATATGCTTCTGCTTCTTTAGGATTTAGCTGAATTACATAGTTAGCATCTGCGATCGCACCTTTGTAATCTTGGAGTTTTTGACGAGTATATCCACGAGAGATATAAGCGTAGTTATCTTTGGGATTCAATTTAATAATTTCGTTGTAATCAGCGATCGCTCCTTTATAGTCTTCCAGATGATTAAGAACTTGCGCTCGCTGGTAATAGACACTACTGACATTTTTGGGGTTAAGCCGCAAAATCTCGTTATAATCTTGAATCGCGCCTTTATAATCTTTTAATCTATTACGAAAGTTGGCACGAGTCATCCGAGATTCAATATCGTCAGGTTTTAAGCGCACAATTTGGTCATAATCTGCTAGTGCGCCTTTATAGTCATGCAGTCCCAAACGCGCCCGCGATCGCTTTACATAAAGATTAACATCATTGGGATTTGTACGTAAAGCAGTAGTTGTAAGCTCAATTTGTTGTTGTCTATTTTTTCTGATCTGCTCAAGTCTTTGCTGAGAACTTTTAGAATAGTTAGTTAATAAACTTACCCAACTAGGAGTAATAGCTTGCAGAGTGCCTACCATTCCACCTAACAAGGTTACACAGTATATAACTAATAGAAAAACTCTAGTTTTCCATTTACTATGGTATTCGTGCTGCTGTTGAATCAATCCCTTTACTAAGGCGTATCTTTTACTGAAAGGCAAGTTTCCATATCCGAGTTGCTTCAGATACTTGAATATGAAATGCAGAAGATTATCCCGATCTATGGGTGGATTTCGTCGTAGTTCTTTTTGAAGTTTATGATTAATTTTAGCGCTGCGAAAGCTATTAGGGATACCCATAGCTATCAACATCGCAAATAACAACAACATTGGTCTATCTTTTCCTATAAATCCTAAGATAATCACACCAAAGACTTTAAATAAAACACCAATGTAAGGGAAACGAGAAAACACCAGTAAATCAGCAATTTGTCCTCCATCTAGAGGATAAATCGGGAGTAGATTGAACAAGTTTAGAAATATCAGCGTCCAACTTGTTTTTTGTACCCAATCAGGATAATCACTACCCAAAGGTGCAAGAACCGCCAACCCAATCCCCAAAATTAACCCTGGTAATGGCCCTGCTAAAGATATCCAAAACTTTTGGGTGAGTGTGGCGTCATCTTTATGGGCTGTTGCTAAAGCGCCTAAAAACGGTACGAATAAAACAGAGGTATCACGATAACCAAACAGTTTCATCGCCAATAAATGTCCGCCTTCATGGAAAAACAATACAGCGATGAAAATCACCACACTTTGTGGAGTAAGAAAGCTTGTATAACTGGCGATAAACAACCCTAGACTACCCAAAAAAAGCCAAGTACGAAATTTTTTACCCACCAGACCGGTTTGGGTATACTGCATTTGTTTAAATCCCTCTACTTCCAGTTCTATAGGGATTTCTTGTAAAATGCTGGAATCAGTTTTGGCTTGTTGTCTGCGTTGCTTGATGATATTTGCTGCTTTCTTGTTACCCTGCGTCATCGGGTTAAGCGATCTCAGGACTGTTAACCAATGTATCTGAAATAACTCTGTTCCCTTGATTGGTGATATTTTCCCCGTCTTGGCTAAGTTACTAACATAGCCACTCATCTGTATCTGTAGTGCTTGAGCAAAAGACTCTGGTGATAAACCACAAGGTGTTTTGCTGGTAGTTAATTGTTTGAGATGATCTTGATGAGTCTGCCATTGTACTGATACTTCGCTGGTATAAACATCCTGAACAATAGTGTTGGGAAACTCACCGATAAGTCCATGCTGTTTGCCGTTGACAGTCAGCAATAAAGTTTTATCCTTAAAAAAGGTATAAAACTCTATATCAAATAAATTGACAGATTCGACTAAACGACGAATAACTACTGTGGCATAGCTTTTGAGTGCTTTGTTATATAAAAGAAGTTCCCAATTTATTTGCTGATAGGCTTTGCTGATTGGTTGATATTGCAAATAGCTGCATGGAAGAAAACCGAATTGCTCTAGTTCTTTAATGGGAATTTGAAATAAATCTTTTAAATAGATAGGAACTGTATCAGCCTTTGTAATCTGGTACTTGGGATATTGAATCTGAGATTTGCAAAGTAGTAAAAAGAGAATGAAATAGCGAATAACAATCAGTAGAACGTAAATTGCGATCGGGTAGATTAGGTATTGCATAGCAATATCAAATTTTTAACTATGCTTAGTATTCCCTGACACTAAATAAAATGACTTAGTATTAATACCTAAAATAAAAATGGGTATAGCCTTTTGACCATACCCATTTCAGTGATTTTAGAACAGTGGTTACAGTTGCGGTACGTACTGCTGCTTCTCAGGAACTTCAGCGTACTCAGCCACAATCTGGCGGAATTCTTCGCCGTCAATGGTTTCTTTTTCGATCAGCAAATCGACTAAGCGATCGGTGACAGTGCGATGCTCACGGATAATCTTCTTCGAGTTTTCGTAGCATTCTTCCACGATCGCTCGGACTTGTCCATCAATGCGAGAAGCGATTGATTCGGAATACTCAGATCGAGTTGTCCAGTCACGACCCAAGAACACTTCACCCTGCTGGCTTTCCAATGAAAGTGGCCCTAAGTCGGACATCCCGAACCGAGTCACCATCTGCCGGGCCATTCCCGACAACTGCTGCAAGTCTCCACCAGCGCCAGTTGTGACTTCGGCAGCCCCAAAAATCACCTCTTCAGCAGCGCGACCGCCCAAAGCACCAGTGATTCTAGCTTTCAACTGAGAACGAGAAATTAACCCTTGTTCTTCGTTGGGAGTAAACCAAGTTAAACCCTGTGCTTGTCCCCGTGGAATTAAGGTAACTTTCTGCACTGGGTCGTGGTCTTTTAACAAAGTTCCCACTAAGGCGTGTCCAATTTCGTGGTATGCAATTAAGCGCTTGCTCTTGCTATCCACCAAAGGAGTGCCTTCCATCCCAGCGACTACCCGATCTACAGCATCATCAATTTCGCGGAGGGTGATCGCTTCTTTGCGTCTTCTAGCAGTCAAAATTGCCGCTTCGTTGAGTAAGTTGGCTAAATCAGCCCCAGTGAATCCAGGAGTGCGGCGAGCGATCGCATCTAAAGATACGCTAGGGTCTAGTTTCTTGTTGCGTGAATGGACTTGCAAGATTTCCAAACGCCCTTTGATATCGGGTGCATCAACTGTTACTTGGCGGTCAAAGCGACCGGGACGCAACAAGGCTGAGTCTAGTACGTCGGGACGGTTGGTAGCAGCAATAATAATGATGCCTGTGTTACCTTCAAACCCGTCCATTTCAGTGAGCAACTGGTTGAGAGTTTGCTCTCTCTCGTCGTTACCGCCACCGATACCAGCGCCCCGTTGCCGTCCTACTGCGTCGATTTCATCGATGAAGATGATACAAGGAGCGTTGTCTTTAGCTTTCTTGAACAAATCGCGGACGCGGGATGCACCCACACCAACGAACATTTCCACAAATTCCGAACCGGAAATACTGAAGAAAGGTACGCCTGCTTCGCCAGCGATCGCTTTTGCTAGTAAAGTTTTACCAGTTCCAGGAGGCCCAACTAACAGCACTCCCTTGGGAATCCGTGCGCCTACAGCAGTAAATCTTTCTGGCTGCTTCAGGAAGGTGACAACTTCTTGTAGTTCTTCCTTAGCTTCTTCAATACCCGCTACATCATCAAATTTGACCCCGGTTTTCGCCTCCATTTGGAAACGCGCCTTGGATTTGCCGAAGTTCATCGCTTGACCTGGCCCGCCGGGGAGGTTGCTAGAACGCCGGAACAAAAAGAACAATCCGGTAATCAATAAAACTGGAAACACGAGATTGCCCAACAATCCCCAGATTGCGCCATCATTCCGCATGGGATGAGCATCAAAACTAATATCTTTTTCTTTGAGCTTACTAATTAACTCAGGAGCGTTAACAGGCAAATCTACCCGCCACCTTTGGACGCGATTTTCGATGTCTGGATCGCGGGCTTCGATAATAGCTGTCCTACCGCCTTCGTAGAGATCAACACTGCTGACGCGATCGCCATCCAAGTATTCTAGAAAGCGACCATAAGTCATGCGGGTATTGGCTGTATTCTTATTCATGTCAGTAGGAGCGCCTGCAAAGGCCCCTTGCCAGAAGAAAAAACCAATTACCAAAGCCGGCAATGTCCAGAGTACTACGACTTTCCAAGAGAATTTCATCTTAATTTGCCTCTAGATGCCTATACAATTCGTTAGCATTAGCAACCGAATGTTAATCACTCTGTCACTTTAAGCTGTTAAACGGATGTCTATAAATCCATTTTGTTTAATTTGATCTCTTACATCCACTGCCATAAGCTGATTAAAGCATTATGGCAATGCCAACAAGAATCTTAATCAAAGTTAACTTAATTTTAATACAAAATCGCACGAGAAAAGAGAGCGCAACGGGATGCAAAGCCACGGATAATTTCTCCACAATGCTTTTCATGTCGTTCCAGCCCCTGACAATCATCTATTTAGGGGGAGTGAGGAAGATGATGGGGACAAGGGGGACAAGGGGGAATTATTGAATAGTCTCTTCTTTGTCTCCCCCCTCTTCCTTGTCTCCCTTGTCTCCCTTGTCTCTTCTTCGTGCCCCATGCCCCATGCCCAATGCCCCATTCCCTACTTAACTTCGGTAATTTTGAGAGTGTAAGGAAGATACTTACCTTTTTCGTAGGAACCAACCCAAACTTGGTAACTTCCAGGCAGCCATTCACCAACAATGCCGGCATTTTTGCCATCAAAATCGTCATTGCACCAAGTACCGCCTGGCCCCTTGATAATTATGGTGGTGTCTTCAGGACTTTGGACTTGCAACTTTAGGTAGTCGAATTTACTTGTTAGGGCTAATGTGTGGTCTGGTGTTTCATCAACAAATCCGGTACAAGGGCCAGTGGCTGTTTCACTTCTGGCACCTACTTGACTCCCAGATATTGAACCACCACTCATCCCGCGAACTGTCAGGGGGTCTGGCGAAAACTGGGGACTAATGGTGACATCTCCAAATATCGTTGGCGCTTCTTGAGCATCAGTCACAGAGTTAACTGTCGATGTGATGAAGAGCGTAAGTATCATCAACGATAATCTCATCCCTCTATTGAGCGCTTTTGTCGGCATTGTAATTACGTTCGCTTCTAAGTGTTTTTGAAGACATGAATTTTACACACCAAGTTCCCAATGTGGGGAGAATTGACTACCTATTTTAGATTTGAAATTTGGGATGATTCATTAGTAATTAGTCAATGATTTCTTGTTTTTATAGTTGCTCTACCTTATGGATAGGGGCACACGTTTGTGCGCCCCTAAAATCTAAAATATTTCTAAAATCTGGAAGTAGTTGCTAATTAGCTTCTGTTATTGCCCTACTCAAACGCGACTTATCCAAACCAATCTGATTTAGTAATAACCAAGATTGAATGAGGTCGGGGCCATGAACATCTCCAGTTAAGGCTGCTCGGAGCGATCGCATTAATAAGCCTTTTTTGACTTTTTGCTCTTTCACCACTTGTTTAATAATATCCTGGGCGGCGGCTTCCGACAGTTGCGGCTGATTTTCTAAAGCTGTGACAATCGCCTCAAGGACAGCAGTAGAACCTTCTTGCTTTAGTTGCGTACTGCCTTCTTCGCTAAATTCAACTGTATCGCTAAAAAACAGTTGGCTTTGAGCTACTGCATCTACCAAACGAGTCAAACTCTGGCTAATTAAAGTTACTAACTGTTCTAACCAGGGGCGTTCTCTTCCACCATCAAATTTATAGCCAGCCGCTTCCCAAAAGGGTATGAGTAAATCTGTGAGTTTATCTACTGGCGTATTGTGGATATACTGACTGTTCAACCAATCCAGCTTGTCCCAGTCAAACTTTGCGCCTGCTTTATTTACACGCTCAAAGCCAAACTCTTTGGCTGCTGTTTCTAAAGTAAATATTTCTTGCGTCGAGTCTGGTGGCGACCAACCCAACAATGTCATGTAATTCACCAAACCTTCAGAGGTAAAGCCCATTTTCTGAAAGTCAGAAATGGAAGTAACACCATCCCGCTTAGAAAGCTTGCGCCCTTCCATGTTCAAAATTAACGGCGTGTGGGAGAACTCTGGAATTTTTGCACCCATTGCTTCATATAGCAGAATTTGCTTGGCGGTGTTGGCGATGTGGTCTTCTCCCCGGATGACATGGGTGATTTGCATATCGATGTCATCCACTACAACGACAAAATTGTATAGAGGTTGACCGCTACCCTCTTCTGAGGCGCGGGCGATGACCATATCACCACCTAAATCGCTACCTCGCCAAGACATTTTTCCCCTTACTAGGTCATTCCAGACAATTTCCCGCCCATCTTCAATTTTGAAGCGAATCACAGAAGAACGACCTTCTGCTTCAAATGCGGCGCGTTGTTCTGGGGTGAGGTTGCGGTGACGGTTGTCATAACGAGGAGCTTCGCCTCTAGCTTTTTGGGCTTCTCTTAGTGCTTCTAGTTCTTCGCTGGTGGTGTAGCAGCGATAGGCTAATCCTTTTTCTAGCAGTTTTTGTACTGCTTCTTTATAAAGATCCAGGCGTTGGGATTGGAAAAATGGCCCTTCATCCCAGTTCAGTCCTAACCAGCGCAGTCCTTCAAGAATATTGTCGGTGTATTCGGGACGCGATCGCTCTAGGTCTGTATCTTCTATTCGTAATATAAATTTTCCGCCGTGGTGACGGGCAAATAACCAGTTAAATACAGCCGTTCTAGCTGTACCAATGTGTAAATTTCCGGTTGGACTCGGTGCAATACGGACTCTAACAGTCACAGTTAATTCTCTCTTTCGCAAAGCATGATAAATGTAGCTTATATTCAAACCCCAAATTCTGGGTCAATCCTTTTGGGGAACTCGAAACCCAAAAGCACCGAAGTTCAGTTCGGTGATTCACTACTCATAAATTTAGAACGGGACTGACGGGGCTCGAACCCGCAACTTCCGCCGTGACAGGGCGGTGCTCTAACCAATTGAACTACAGTCCCTTGTTTGGTCAACTTTGCTATTATCACTATTTTTTTTCTGCTTGTCAAGTATTTTGGAGTGGGAAACTATAAATTATTTTCGCCCCGTCTCTCCAAATTACGAATTTTCATTAAATAGACCTTGATAATACAACCTGGGGCTTGGATTCCAGATGCTGCAATATCCGGGATTGCATTTGTTTATACTGCTGCTTTAATAGCTGTTTGCCCAACTGGGGCTTAGAAGCTGGTGGTAGACTATAACTCTGTTGCACCCAGGTTTTCAACATTTGTCGCTGAGTTGGCTCGATGCGACAGCTGAGAACGTTCATGCAGGAATGTGGTGCTTCCAAAGAAAATAAAATCAAAGGATAGTGTTCATTTTCAGCCAGGAAAGTTACCATCCTAAGATTTTGGGGATTTTGCATATCTAAATAGCAGGGTAGCCACTTAGGAGCCAATTCCCGATTGTAGAGTACAGTTACCCATAACAGCATTGGGTGAGGGGATGTTATGAAGATAAACTGGTTGTAACGGGTAGAAAGAGCATAGTTTTTGATTTCTTGTTTAGGCAACATCAACCATAGTGCTGTCATAGTTCCTTGTGTGGTATCTAGAAGCTGGGGAAAAACAATTTCTTGAATTGGTTTATTTGGAGGCCACAAAAGTTGCCGACAGCTTTGTTCTACTGCAATTGGTAATCCAGAATCTAGGGGACGGCTAAGGATGGGATTAGAGGATAAAGTTGTTGGTAAAGTGGTAGAATTAGATTGTTCTAAGCTATTTAATACTTGCAAAATTTGAGCGATATTTTGGGGGCGATCGCAAGATTTTTTTGCAAGACAAGACATGATTAAATTATTTAGCTTCTGAGGTATTTTAAGAGTGGGTTTAACATCTGCGATCGTTTTGGGTTGTTCAAAGTGATGTGCTTTATACCAAGCACCAAAGTAATCAGTTTCGGGTTCCCAAGGCTTTTTACCTGTGAGCATTTCAAACATCATTACACCCAAGCTATAAATATCAGAGCGACTATCTAATTTTTCTCCATCTAGCTGTTCTGGAGAACAGTAGGGTAAAGTGCCATTAAATCCTCTGCTTGTACTAGCTGTTGATGCATAATTTAAAAATCTAGCAATCCCAAAATCGAGAATTTTAACTAACTGACCTAATATCGGATCGGGAATAACTAATATATTAGCAGGCTTAATATCTCTATGAACCAACGGACAAATTTTGCCGTCAATATTAATGCCTTGATGGGCACACTGTAAGCCCAAACAAATTTGGCGGGAAAGAGTCAAAAACATCGACAATGGTAGCGGAATTAAATCCTTTAAACTCTTACCGCATAGATATTCCATAACGTAGTATGGTTTTCCTTTCTCATTCACACCATAATCATACGCCCGGACTATGTGTAAGCTCTTTTGACTCAAAGCTGCACTCATTAAAGCTTCACGAGCAAAGTCTTGTTGCATCTTGCTATCAACAACAGTCTGAGTCAAAAACTTGATAGCAACTGGTATACCTCCTAACAAAATATCATTTGCTAAGAAAACTTCACCCATACCACCGCTACCAATTAATTGCTTGAGTTGATAACGATTGGCAAGTAAGCCCGTACTACTTGGAGATGTAAATGGGCTTTGATTCACTTTATTTACCTCTGCTACTGAGTCTATTTAAAGTTAGTAATACACACATAAGAATATAATTAGGTAATGGTGGCTAGCATTTTAATCACGCACTTTTAAGAACGCGATAAAAGTTTAAAAAAAATCCCCAATAATTTATTCATCCAATTTTTTAACCCTTCTTTGTCAGCTTTATGCTCTGCGGCTAACTTTTGTAAAATGTCTAATTTCAGTTTTTCGTACTCTGTTTTTAGAAGATTTTTAGCTTGATTAGACAAAATTAATTCATTTGACTGTTGACTCATATCTAACCAATCTATAAGTTGCTGGCGCTGATTAGCTGTGAGACTTAAGGTTGTTACATGAGAGCAACGGTTTGGATCTTCTAGGGGAAAAAATAGTAGATGATAGTAGCCTACCTCTGCTAAACTACGTGCTATATTTTGCCCTTTATTATCTTTCAAATCTAGAAAATAAGGTAGCCACTTAGTCATAGAAGGCTGGGCATCGTATAGCACTGTTACCCACAATAGCATCGGATATACATTAATTTGACTAATAAATTCAGTGCTGTGTACTTTATTCAAAAATTTTGTAATCTCTTGTTTGGGCAACATTGCCCAAAAAGTTGGTATAGGTCTTTGAGGAGTTTGTAATAAATGGGGAAAACCAATTGCGCCAATTGGTTTGTTCTTAGGCCAATTTTTCTGTAAACACTCTTGTTCTGATAAGAAAGTTGCAGGTACTAATTGAACTGGAAGTGAGACTTTAATAATGTCGCTACTATTGTTAGGAATAACATCATTAATCTGACTATTAACCTTTTCTAAATATTCTAATATTCGGTTGACATTTTGCGGGCGATCGCTTACTTCTTTCGCTAAACAACTCATCAATAGTTTTTCTAATACCTGCGGTATTTTGACTTGCGGATTCACTTCTTCAACTGTAGGTGGCATTTGAAAGCGATGCGCTTGATACCAAGTACCAAAGGAGTTACTTTTGGTCTGAAATGGATGTTTTCCTGTTAGCATCTCAAACATTAGTACTCCCAAACTGTAAATATCAGAGCGCACATCTAGCAATTTGCGACCTTCCATGTGTTCTGGAGAACAGTAAGGTAAACTGCCAATAAAAGAATCTGTCAGAGTCATTCCACTTCGTTCTGTTAAAAATTTGGCGATGCCAAAATCAAGTATTTTAACAATTTCCCCTTCTTTACTATCTTCACTAAGGAATATATTTTCGGGTTTTATATCCCTGTGAACAATGGGATAAATTTCTCCTTTAAGGCTGATACCTTGATGGGCACATTGTAAGCCTAAACAAATTTGATTACAAATCTTCAAAAATTTCGATATTGTTAAGGGCTGAATTTTAAGAATTTGCTTGAGATTTTTTCCTTTGAGGTATTCCATGACATAAAAAGGGGTTTTATCCTCAGTAAACCCATAATTTAAAATACGAACAATATGTTTACTTTTGCGGCCCAATTGAGCGCCAATAAAAATCTCTCTGGCAAAGCGTTGGGACATGTGCTGGTTCGCCAAACTAAATGATAAGATTTTGATTGCGATCGGCATACCACCTTTAGCAGTATCTTCTGCTAAATAAACTCTACTCATTCCCCCTTTGCCAATCAAATGCTTGATTAAGTAGCGATTATCTAAAAATTGTCCAATGTAATTGTCTAATTGTGCTTTTTGCCCTACCATATTCTCAATTTCTTTTTGTGGCATAAAAATCATTTATGAAAAATATTGTTGGCAAATTATTTTAATAAGTCTAGTTAAGTACTACATTTAAATCTAAAAAATATCAGAATTTGTAGGAAATTAATCATATCCTGCTATTAAGGTTAATCTGTCTGTAAAATTTCCTAAATATTATGTAACATATTTATTAATGAATACGGTTGAGAAATTACACGGAAACTACGAATAGACTAGATAAAGCTACCTAGTAAATTCCGTGAATACACAGGAATAAGCTTTAAACAAGTAAATAGCAGTAAAGGCGCGATAAATCTGTACAGTTAACGATTGAGATTCGGCAGTAAACGGCGTAGTAATCTGATCAGTGGTGTTTCAATTTTAATTTTAAAGGCTAGTATCTGGGTACGTTGCAGTGAGTTAAAATTGTTATCGCTCACAAGAATTAATGATTGTTGACCATCGGGTAGTTTAGGACCAAGAGTTAAGCCTTCGATGTTGTCTAGCAGTACATCTAGGGTTCTCAAATCTAACAGTAGTTTTTTCTGAACTGGTTTAATATTTTTGGAGTCAACTGCTAAAAGACTATCTATGTGATGAATATCATCAGCTTGTTCTAAAGAAACCTGAAACAGGGAAATAGCAAATCCTAAACCGGTAAAAGACCGTTCTAAACTTAGGAAGTGCCCTTGATCATCGAGAGCAAGTAAATCAGGTAATCCACTAGCAAATTTGCCAGTCAGATTTAAAAAGGGTGAAACTGGTTCTGTCTGGTAAAGAAACTCCTTTTCTGGCTGGCTGTTGAGCAAGTTGTATTGCAAAATCCGGCAAGGACTACCGATGTTAGGTTTAGCTGCAACACCATCTTGAATAAGAGCATTTTCGGTGGCTGTAAATAGATTCTTTTTATCGGGTGTGATGGTGAGACTTTCAAAAGCCAAATTGTTGCGGATGCCTTGTTTAGCAGTTTTATCTGGCAAAAATTTGTTTGGGATGGGAAGTGTTGTAATTTCTTTGCCAGAAGATAGTGAAAATTCTTTAATAAAAGGATTAATTAGTTTTGCAGCATCGCCTTCAGAAGAAATAAATACAGTTGATTTATTAGTTAATGCAATACCTTCTGTATCAGTTTCACCAGGACGAAATGTTTGCTCGGTTTCATTTAATAATGTGGTGACATCTACGGGAATAACTCCGCTCTTTTTTAGATAACCCTTGCTTAAATCTATTTTCAGGGTGTAGAAGCGGGCAGCCGCTTTTTGTCCACGGTCATCAGAAATAGCATAATAAAGGTTGTCTTTTGCATTATATGTAATTCCAGATAAACCTCCAACCTCGGTTTTCTTAAAGATTAAACCTTTCGGTAAAGTAGCTTCACCGATAAACTCTATGTTACTAACTTCAACGGCGCTTGATGGTAAGTTTGTGAAGAAAAAACTGATAACTATAATCGGGATAAAGAAGTAGATAATTCGTGGGATTGCGAAGGTTTTTTTAATTAGCCGCATAGAGTTTTTTGTGAGAGTGTAAAATTAACAAATAAGATATCACGCTGAAGAATATAGCACTACACATCTGTGCGCTGCTAAAAATAATGTATATTCCAACAAATTGAAAACTTTTATAAAATACGAAATCACTTAAGCTAGTCGCAAACCATATTCGTCCTGAAAAAAGTTTACAAGCCAGTCTTTTACTCTGTGGGTAGCGCGGCAGTCATCTTCGTTGTAGCTTTGGATAATTTCTAGTAAGGTGCGATCGCCTGTTTCTAACCACTGATCGTACCAGTAAATACATTTGGCACCACTAGCTTCTTTTTCCCGCCACTCAAATCCTAACCAACGGGCGATCGCTTTGAGGGCATAACTTTCTACAGGTAATGCTACACTCTGGGTTAATTGTTCATACACATCCACAAATCGGTTCAGTACAGGATGCACTGAGGCGTTGGGAGTGTTGTAAAGCTTTGCTAGCCGTTTGACTGTATCATACTCGTAGACACAAAAATGATAAATTGGCGCTGCGGGATATTGCCAAACTAAATCCAAAAATTGCTGCCAAACTAATTCTTCGTCTTCTGGTTTATCTGCTAAAAACGAATAAAACTGTTCTGTGTTGGCAAGTCTATCAACTACCAAAACCCCCAAAAGATAATTTAAATCTAAGTCTGGCTGTGCCTCAATATCAAAGTAAAGCTCTATGGGTGCTGTGAATGTAATATCTTCTATTGGTAGCGGGTAGGGTAAAATTAGGGGTCGTTTTTGCAATGCAGATTGAGCTTGCACTACTAGCTTGGGTGCTATTTTAGGGTCAAAACCAACTAGATTTTCTAAGGTGCTGGGACTGGTATTAGCAAGAGATTCTAGTGTGGTTATGGCTACGTCTTGGAGTTGAGTGTAGCGAAGAGGTGTTACGCCTGGTAATAGTGAGAGATGTTTTTCAGATTGAGCGATCGCATAACATTGACTATACCAGTGGCAAAAATTGCACTTTTGCCGAGAAATAAACACCTCTGGCGAATTCGGTAACTCTAAAACTTCAATAAACTCCTCCAGAATTTGCTGCATCCGTGGCATCCATTTAAACAAATCCACCGTATAGTTGGTGTTTTTGGTTCGCAATATCAGCAAAGCTGTTTCTGGTACAACTCCCTGCACTGTTGCCAAAACTTGGGTATGAAATGCAGCGACAACTTGATATTCTTGCTTAGGGCGCTTACCCAGTTCAATACTAGCCGGGACATACATCCAATCTCCAAAACGAGACTTTCCTGGCTGTTTGACGAGTAAATTTGGACGACTCAGTAAAGTGTATGCTTCAGAATAATTTGCTAGGAGTACTCCTTTATAGATATACTCAACCCCACGCTCCATCAATTCTAAAGTTGCCTTCTCTGCTATTTCCCAGTTTCCATAAGAATAATCTGGTTGGTGGTAAGTCATCTGTGCCAAAGCACCTAGCTGATGAGCGATTTTGTCCTGTTGCAGTTTCCGCAGCAACTCATTGGGTGCATCGCGCTGACTTTTGTCACCGTGGATATCTAGAAAAGTTCGGCGTTTACAGCGTTGATATTGCAGTAGGAGTTCAGCATTAATTAGCATTCTTTTAAGTTAACAAGAATTAGTATTATGTGGGGGTAACTTAGACAACTAAAGTTTGCAAGTGGCGATCGCCTCTACTGGTCTGTCAAGCGAAGTTTGAAGGGGAAAGAACGAACCGCAAAGACGCGAAGTCCGCCAAGGAAGAAGGAAAGAAGAGAAATTGAAGAATTTATCTACTCGTCAAAGTTGAATTCACAGACTATAGCGGTTCTCAGTTGAGTGCAATACAGACATAACCCCCAGCCCCTTCCCTTGTAGGGAAGGGGAGCAAGATTCAAAGCCTCTCTCCTCTTAGGAGAGAGGTTTGGAGAGAGGTCAAACTGTATTGTATCCATTCGAGAAGCGCTATATTACACATGATTTGCCGTTTATTCTATACTGTCACTACTGATTTACTCCTTCTGCCTCCTGCAACGTTACTGATTACGAGATAAGATTTGGCTGCGATCGCTAAAATTAATCTCATGCCTATTTTTACCATTGCTACTAGGTATCAATAGCCTGTAAACAAAAGATATCCCTTAGAAATTATGACTAGTCTTTCTGTCGCCCAAACCAGGCTGCATAGCCATCGAGAGCAATTTCCCGCTTTAGCCAATAAGACTTATTTCAATTATGGGGGACAAGGGCCAATGCCCCAAAGGGCAATGGATGCTATGACCGAAACTCAGGCTTATGTTCAGCAAATAGGCCCCTTTGGTAATGAGGCGTATCGCTGGATAGCACCGCAGACTCAAGCCGCAAGAGTTGCGATCGCTTCGGAGTTAAATGCACCAAGTGAGACAATTACCCTTACCCAGAATGTCACAGTTGGCTGTAATATCGCTATGTGGGGTATCGACTGGCATTCTGGCGACCATATACTGCTCTCAGACTGCGAACATCCAGGCGTGATTGCCACCACACAGGAAATCGCGCGGAGATTTGCGGTAGAAGTTACTACCTGTCCTCTGAAGGCGACTTTAAATGAGGGCGATCCTGTAAAAGTTATTGCCCACCACTTACGTCCTAATACCCGTCTTGTAATATTAAGTCATGTTTTCTGGAATACTGGTCAAGTTTTACCTCTTGACAAAATTGCCGAAGTATGCAGAAATAATCATTCTTTTTTATTGATAGATGCTGCCCAATCTGTTGGTTTATTGCCTTTAAACTTGACAGAATTGGGTGTAGATTTTTATGCTTTCACTGGTCACAAATGGCTATGTGGCCCTACGGGTGCTGGTGGTTTGTATGTCCGACCAGAAGCACGAGAAAGCCTGAAACCTACGTTTATTGGCTTGAATGGTATTGTTGTGGATAGTCAATCTCAGCCTGTTGACTGGCTTCCAGATGGGCGACGGTATGAAGTGTCTACCTTAGCTTATCCGTTGTATGTTGGGTTAAAGGAAGCGATCGCAATTCATCAGCAATGGGGAACTTCACAGGAACGTTACGAGCAAATTTGTCAAAATAGTGGGTATCTTTGGCAGCGCTTAGTATCGTTACCCGATGTTAAATGTTTGCGAACATCCCCACCCGAATGCGGTATAGTATCGTTCCAACTTGCAAATAATCAGCCCCAAGCTAATCTCAAATTAGTACAATTTTTAGACTCACAAAACATATTAACTCGGACAATTGCCGATCCTAGCTGTATACGTGTCACCACCCATTACCTGACTTTAGAATCGGAAATCGACCAATTGCTTGAGGCGATTCAAAGCTTTTGCAAAATGTAGGATAAGTAGGGTGTGCTGTAACGCACTTTTACTAGTGCGTTATGCTATCTCCAGTTAAGAGGCTGTACTTAACTCTGCTGAACTAAATGAAAACCCTTTATTTACTTTGTGGCTTGGCGTTTTCCGGTAAAAGTACCTTGGCTAAAGCAATAGTCAATTACCTAAACTGTGCATCTGTAAGTCTGGATGATATCAATAAAGAGCGAGGACTTGGTTTTGGTGGAGATGGTATTTCCGTTGAAGAGTGGGAAAATACTCACCAGATCGCAATTGGTATTTTGGATAATTTAATGCAGCTAGAACAAGACATCGTTCTTGATGATACAAACTGTTTTCGTTGGTTGCGTGACAGATTTAGAGAGGTCGCCAAACGACATAATTATGAAACCAAAGTAATTTACCTCGATGTTCCGCTAGAGGAAATTTACATAAGAATGCAAATGAATGAACAGACTAAAAAACGTCAAGGAATCAAAAAGGAAATTTTCGCCGAACTAATGCAAAATTTTCAGCCTCCTGAAGTAGATGAAAATATTTTGCTATTCCAGAATGAATGCACTATCAAAGATTGGCTAGAACTCAATTGTATTATCCAATAATTCATAATTTTTAAAATTAAAATGGAACGCCCAATCTTATACTTAGCCATAACTAACCACGGTTTTGGTCATGCTACCCGCATTGCTTCTGTAGCTGCGACAATTCAAAAATTATGTCCAGAAGTCCTGCTAATTCTTGTTACTACTGCCCCGCGCTGGTTGCTAGAGTGCTATATAGAAGGCGATTTCATCTATCGTCCCCGTGCATTTGATTTGGGTGTGGTGCAAACCGATAGCTTGACAATGGATAAAGTAGCGACTTTAGAAAAGTTGCTGGATATTAAGAAACATCAAAATTCGCTGATTGCCTCAGAAGTGAATTTTATCCGCCAAAATCGCGTTCATCTCATCTTGGCAGATATTCCCTTCCTTGCTCCTGGGTTTGCCAAAGGTGCAAATATCCCTTGCTGGATGATGAGTAACTTTGGCTGGGACTTGATCTACCGGGATTGGGGAGGAGAATTTACAGCAGTTGCAGATTGGATTAGTGATTGGTACTCAAAGTGCGATCGCCTATTCCGTCTCCCTTTCCACGAACCGATGCAAGCTTTCAACAATATCACAGATGTCGGACTAACAGGCGGTTCCCCCCATTACTCTGCTGATGATTTACGTTCTTTTTGGGGAATAACTGCACCTATCGAAAAAACTATTTTGTTGACCTTTGGCGGCTTGGGTTTGCAGCAAATCCCCTACGATAACCTGCGGCAATTCCCAGATTGGCAATTTATCGTCTTCGATCAATCTGCGCCTGATTTGCCTAATTTAGTGAAAATTAATGACCGTAAATACCGACCTGTAGATTTTATGCCTATTTGTGGGCGAGTCGTCTCTAAACCTGGCTATAGTACTTTTGCTGAAGCTACACTACTCGGTGTACCTATTGTTACTATCCCCCGTGAGGATTTTGCCGAAGCAACTTTTCTAGTAGAAGGCATAACTAATTATAACCAGCATCAAATCATCACCCCATCTGAGTTTTTTCAAGGGACTTGGGATTTTCTGCATCAGTTACCCCAACGACCAAAGCAATCCCAGCTAATTGCTAAGGATGGTAATGAAGCGATCGCTAAAGCGGTTCTCAATTATTTACAGACCAAATAAAGTCATTCAAAATAGTATAAATTAATATAGCGGTTCCCAGTTGAGTGAGGTACAAAAACCCCACCCCCAACCCCCTCCCCGCTCTTCGATAGGGGGCTATGATGTATCTCATTTGATTAGGAAAAGCTATATATGAATATAGCAATCCTAAGTCATTGGTGAAAAATTAGATCCCCGACTTCTTAGAGGACTATGGGTGTGCTTGTTGAGTTTAATATTTTTTATATTAAAAAATAAAGATAACTTTGAGTTTTAATTCTTTATTTTGAATAGTAATCTCAATTTGTCTGATAAATTCTCGAAAGTAAAATCGTCGCTCTGTTTCCGACAAATCTAACCAAAATTGCGGTATTGAAACAGCTTGAGCAACAGAACGCAAATTAACTGGGGGAAGAGTCGCCAATTTTGCTTCGAGTGTAGAAATTTCTGTGCGGAGTTTGTAAGCCCTTAGCTTTGCTGTTTCAACATCTAAAATTCCAGTTTCGATTAAAGCGGGTAACTGAGCAAGTATTTCTTGTTGACGAGCGATCGCTTGTCCTAAACTATTCTTGACTGCATCCAATTGGGGAAAATTCATCCCCGCTACAGCTAAGGGTAAGTCGCGGCAAACGGTTTCAATTGTATGTTCCAACACTTCTTGGTAGGGAATAGCCTTACACTTAGGGCGTTGAAGACAGCTAGTAGAACGTAAATAAAGATACTCCTTATCTTGGTTGCGTTGGGTGACACGAGTAACTGTCAGATGTGACTGACACTCAGCACAGACAACCAACCCAGCTAAAGAACGCCTAGCACTAGCAGTTCGGGATGGTAAACGGCTATTACGGCGTAAAAGTCGGTCAACTTGGGCTGCTTCTTCTTTAGAAATTATCGGAATATGGGTATTAGAAATAATTTCACCATTTTGGTAAGCTGTATTGCCGCGATAAACTGGATTAGTCAACCAGCGTCGCCCAGTTGTGACAGAGATTTTTTTGCCGTATTTTTTCGCCAGGTAACGAACCGAACCCCGCAGGGAACCATAGAGTAAAAAGTGTTCAAAAAAATCTTTGACTACTGGTGAAGTACTGCGATCGATAGTATATTTTCCCTTACCTCTGCGATAGCCGTA
The DNA here is from genome assembly GCF_017115105.1 of Nostoc sp. NMS2. Classification (GTDB taxonomy): domain Bacteria; phylum Cyanobacteriota; class Cyanobacteriia; order Cyanobacteriales; family Nostocaceae; genus Nostoc. Next base: position 9,547 of record NZ_JABXKH010000031.1, on the reverse strand, counting down.
GGGAACTTTACCGGGTGGCGGTGCAACCTCAAGACGATTCCGGGCGTGTCCTTGACGGATGCGACGACTACGTTGTTGACGTTGGATTGCATTTAGCAAATTTAGCAAGTCAGCACCCAGAGGGTAATTTTCGGAAGTGTAGGGCTGTTCTGTGGCGATTATCGCTACTCCCATCGCTTCGAGTTTATGCAAGCGATCGCTAATTTCCTCTACAGTATCCCCCAATTCCTCCAACCGACGAATCAAAAGATAATCTGCTGCTTCAGTTTCGCAATCGGTAAATAATTGTTGTAATTGCGTTCGCGTAGCGTGTCCAAAGGACTCTCGCGTAGTCTGTCCAGAAGACTCTGGCTTACCCAAATCTTCATAAATCCAATCCACCTCCCATCCCCAATCAGCTTGATCGGGAGCAGATTCTAATAGCGGATTGGTGTAAGAGTAGGCAATTATTTTCATTGGTCATTTGTCATTTGTCATTGGTCAATAATCAATAAATAGTTCTTCTTCCCCTGCCTCCCCTGCTCCCCTGCTCCCCTGCCTCCCCTGCTCCCCTGCCTCCCTGCCTCCCCTGCCTCCCCTGCCTCCCCTGCTCCCCTGCCTCCCCTGCCTCCCCTGCTCCCCTGCCTCCCCTGCCTCCCCTGCCTCCCCTGCCTCCCCTGCCTCCCCTGCCTCCCCTGCTCCCCTGCTCCCCTGCTCCCCTGCCTCCCCTGCCTCCCCTGCTCCCCTGCCTCCCCTACCTCCCCACTCCCCACTCCCCACTCCCCCTCACTCCTGACTCAACTCAATAATATTTCCATCAGGATCTTGAGTAAATAGGGCAGGGCGACCGGAAGCGCTGGGTTGAATGGGATAATTATGATTGAGCAACTCTTGTTTTGCAGCGTCCAAGTTAGTCACTGAGAAAGCGACGTGGGGGTTGCGTCCCCATTTTTCGTTAGGGTTTTCGGTGGGGACAGTAGGTGCAACTATCAGGTGAATTTGATAGTTACCGACTTGATACCATGCACCAGCGTATTTCAGAGAACGATCTATTTTGGATAATCCTAATACTTTGCCATAAAAGTGTTCAGAGCGTTCTAAGTCAGTCACAAGAATTGCTGTATGGAGACTTTGGGTAATCTGCATTGTCGGTAAGTGCGATCGCATTTATCTAAATTTTGACGTACTTTGAACCCTTACGGAATGCTTATTCCTCACCCCTAGTAGGGCTTGTTATTACCAACATATTTTAAAGTCAGGTAAGGGTGTATTAGAGTCAGAGTATGCAGTTGAAAAATTTGACAGACTTGAATCCTGACAGCAGTTGACTAATGGGGAAACGCTGAATTAGGGGATAGTCATTGTGCAAAAGAGCGATCGCATGGATTTCTTTTTGAAAATAACTCAGTTTGTTTCTAAACAAAAGCAAATAATCAGGTAAGTAAAATGGCAAAAGAAATAGAGCGGAAATATTTAGTGAGAGGAGATAGCTGGAGAGGATTATGTGAAGGTAGTGTATATCGTCAAGGATACATTGCCACACAAGACAAAGCGACTGTGCGTATACGTATAGTAGGGGAAAAAAGTTATTTGACTATTAAAGGCCCCAATATAAAATATTCGAGATTAGAGTTTGAGTATCCTATTCCTGTTGAAGATGCTCAAGAAATGCTTGAGGCATTATGTGAACGTCCCTTTATAGAAAAAATCAGATATAAAATACAATCGGGTGGTTTGATTTGGGAAATAGATGAGTTTGATGGTGTTAATAAAGGATTGATTTTAGCAGAAGTTGAACTGAATGATGAAAATCAAAAAATTGAACTACCAAGTTGGATTGGACAAGAAGTTTCTGATGATTCCAGATATTTCAACAGCAATTTAGTAAAACACCCTTTTTCACAATGGTAAGCAGCTGTTCCGCATTTAATTTGTATAATTAGGGCGCTCATGTTGCCCACCCCACAAGATTTTTATTTAATTTGATTATTCAACTTAGATGCTTTTCAGCTTAATTGCGAAAATATTGGGAACTAAACCACGTCTATCTTGAAACCTGTAGTTCAACTCTAATGAATAAGGATTTACCCTCATCCCCCAACCTATCCCCCATATCTGGGATTCGGGGAGCTAGAATTTCACAAAGTCCCTCTCCCATCTCTGGGAGAGGGATTTAGGGTGAGGGCGAAAACTATGGTTATCAAAATTTATTTGCTCTGAAACCCTTTTTGCAGGGGAATTCTAGCATTTCCCCCCTGCTCTCTGGTCAGAATTATCTAAAAAGCGTTACAACTTCGTCCCGCACTCAGCGCAGAAGTTGTGGGTAGGAGCATTTTTGGCATTGCAGTTACTACAATACACTGGCTCTGCTGCTGCTTTGGGCGATCGCTTTTGCAAGCCGACCATTTGAGCGTTGCTCTTACCAGGGACTACCATTGGATAGCAGTTTTCGTCTCTGGTGACGTGGACATTTAAGATCACTGGGCCTTTGTGTGCCAGCATCTCGGCGATCGCATTTTTTAATTGACTGCGATCGCTAATCACCATACCCTTAATCCCGTATGCTTGTGCCAATAGCTCTACGTCTGGCATCCCTACTTCCATATTGGAGCATGAATAACGCTCACCATGGAAGGCTTGCTGCCACTGGCGCACCATCCCTTGCCAGCCGTTATTGATAATTATTGTCTTGACATTTATCTCATATTGTGCTAATGTTCCCAATTCCTGCAAACACATTTGGAAACTAGCATCGCCACTGATACAAATCACTTCTTCATCAGGAAACGCTACTTTAGCGCCCATAGCAGCAGGTAAGCCAAAACCCATCGTTCCCAAACCCGCGCTAGAAATCCAGCGCCTTGGGCCGTTTTTGAGGAATTGTGCTGCCCACATTTGATGTTGTCCCACATCTGTGGTGTAGAAAGCGTGTGGTGCTTGACTACTGACTTCTACAATCACTTCTTGGGGTGAAATGCTGTCGGCATGGTGCGGCACTATTAGAGGATACTCTTCGCGCCAACGGTTAACTAAATTTAACCATTCTTGGTTTTGATTAGGGGTAGCCTTAACGCCTGTTTCTTTGCAGCGACGCAACAAGTCTACTAAGACGTTCCGCACATCGCCGACGATGGGCACTTCGGGAACGCGGTTTTTGCCGACTTCTGCGGGATCGATGTCGATATGAATGACTTTGGCGCGGGAGGCGAATTCGTCTAATTTACCTGTAACGCGATCGTCAAATCTAGCGCCGACACAAATCAGCAAGTCACAATCACTTACGGCGAAGTTAGCGTAAGCAGTGCCGTGCATCCCCAACATTCCCAACGCGAGGGGATGATGTTCGTCAAATGCACCGATCCCCATTAAGGTTGTGGTGACAGGGATGTCGAATAATTCAGCTAGTTCTTTGATTTCTTCATGGGCGCCAGCTGCGATCGCACCACCACCGACATACAATAGCGGCCGGCGACTTTCAGTAATCAACTGAATTGCAGCATGAATTTGCCTTGGATTACCCTTCACCGTGGGACGATAACCGCGTAACTTCACTGAACCTGGTTTTACGGGTACATAGTCAAATTCTTCTAAAGCTACATCCTTGGGGACATCAATCAAAACTGGCCCCGGTCGCCCAGTGCTAGCGATGTGGAAAGCTTCGGCGACAATTCGCGCCATATCTTTAGGATCGCGCACTACATAAGAGTGCTTCACAATCGGTAGCGTAATCCCGTAAATATCGGTTTCCTGAAAGGCATCTGTACCAATGGACGGACGTGCTACCTGCCCCGTAACCACAATCATCGGGATTGAATCCATGTAGGCAGTGGCAATCCCTGTCACCAAGTTAGTTGCCCCTGGGCCAGAAGTGCCAAAACATACTCCTACTTTTCCCGTTGCACGGGCGTAACCGTCTGCGGCGTGGGCTGCGCCTTGTTCGTGTCTCACGAGAATGTGCTTCATAGCACCAGTCGCTTCAACTTTATACAGGTCGTCGTAAATTGGTAGAATTGCTCCACCAGGATAACCAAAAATATAATCAACGCCGTGACGATGAAGGCTGTCAAGTAGAGCAAAACCGCCAGATGCGCGTTTGGGCAGGACTGGCGGGCTAGAAGCACGAGATTGTTTGTGATTCTCAGTTTGTGGGAGACTAATTTGGGAGAGCGATTCTCCTGCGGAGACACTTAGTGAACGCACGGTCAAACCTCAGACTATAGCTAAAGTTAATGCTGAATTCTGTATTTAAGATTTCATTTTAATTGAAAAGTTCAATCAAAATCTGATAATTTTATATATTAAATATAAAGCTAGATTATAAGCCTACATTAATTAAATTACGTCTTGCAAGACATTGCGGGTATTTTTCCAAGCCCAAACACCGACAACTACAACAATAACGCTCATTCCTACAAGCACAATTCGCAAGCCCAGAGCATCAGTTAATGGCCCAGTAATCGCCAAGGGTAAAGCCAGAGCGATGTTAACAGCATGATTTTGAAAGCCAAATACTTTACCATGCATGGTAGGTGGTGTTTGCTGTTGAATTAAAGTTTGCATGGGTACGCCAATTAGGGCAGCACCTATACCCAAAAATGCACAGAGTGCTAGCGCCAGTAATAGGTTGTGCGTAAAAGTGAACACCCCTAAAACTAGTGCCATCATCAAAAATCCAATTAAGGGTAGGGGCTTGTGATGCAATTTATCACCCCAGTGACCTAAAATCGCTGCACCAGATACCATACCCACCCCTGCTGCTGCCAAGAAAAAGCCAAACTGTTTTTCTTTTAAACCAAACTCTTCAGCTAATCGAATCGTCAGCACTGTTAACGCTGCAAACACACAATATAAAGTTGTCAGTTGCAGCATGGCGTTCAAAATCAAAGGGTTTTTCTTGAGATAGCGCAGGCTCTCAGTGAATTCAGTCCAAGGGTTATTTGATGCCCGATGTTCCCTCGTTCGTTTGGGTTCTCTAAACTTAATCGGTTGCATGATTGCAGCCGATAATATGTATAATCCACCAACCACAAGCTCTTGACCGTATTCTTCTCCCATCCAGCTTTTCGCCAAACTTAAAATCGGCTCTCCGATAGCAAAGCCAACAATTAAAGCTCCCATCATCGTGCTGGTAAACAGCGCATTAGCTGCTAACAAATTCTCTCGCTTCACCAACAGGGGAATGGCTGCTTGTTCAGCTGGTGCAAAAAACTGCGTCACCGTGGAGATGGCAAAAGTCAGGATTAATAGAATCAAAAACTGTCGTGGTAACAAGGGAAGACACAGCGTTAATATTCCCCGCACGACATCTGAGCCAACCATAATTAGCTTTTTTGGCAAGCGGTCAACAAAGATACCACCAGCAGAACCGAACAAAATGGCTGGTATTGTAAAGGACAGCATCAAAGTTGAGTACATCGAGTTTTGTGCTAACCCAGGAAGCGGTGAGTAATTCTCCAAGAGAGCAATCATCAAAACGAAGAAAACCTTATCTGCTAACTGGGACACCAGTTGCCCAATCCACAGGAGCATAAAACCACGGTTTTTTAGCAGTGCGCCAAACCCGTTATTAACAGCAGCCGGTTCAGTTGGAAACATTTAGATACTTTCTTTCTTTGGGTAGATGGGGCATGGGGGATGGGGCATTGGGCACTTGTACTGAGCGACTTGTGCCGAGCCTGTCCTGAGCGTAGCCGAAGGGCGAAGCCGAGGTAAGTCGAAGTATTGGGCATTGGGTATGGGGCATTGGGGCATAGTTTTTCTTGACTGTCCCCTGTACCGTGTCACCTGTAACCTTTTCCCTTCCCCACTCCTAACTCCTAACTCGTAATTCCATTGTCCGGACTAATTTGCTTCATAGCGCTTTAACAGCATAAGCAAAAACTCATCTGCTGTCAGATAACCTTTGGGTGGATAAATTTCAATGGATGAATCTACCCACCAGCCTTGTACAGTCTGGGAGGTAGATGGAGAGCGGCTTTTCGTTAGACATCGCCACATAGACAAATGATCGACTGCTGGTTGTGCATAAAAGTTATTTTGCCCACAACCTAGCAAACAAGAACTCCAATGCGTGAAATAATCATGACTCATCCGATGAATCGGAAAATTACCCTGTAGTGGTACTCCCCATCCATCTATAGCAATAAAAGCTTTCACACTACCACCCAAGAGTTGCCACAAATGCGCTGCCCCTATTGCCCCCACTACACCAGCACTAAAGCTAATAAATATAATTGGTGATTTTAAAGAGCCGGTCAAGCGATACCTGTGGTGAGCTACGCTAACGCGCAAAAACTGCAAAATGTGCAATGCTGATAAAACTAAAACATCTTTACCCGGATAAATCAGTATATTTGCTGAATTTTGGTCAATATCGCCATTAGAAACCATATCTAATAATCCGACTTTAAAGCTTTCAGTTAACTCTGGTTCATGAATTCCAGGGCAAATAATTATACTCATCTGTATATTCGGATTGGGCATTGGAAGATAATTCTTTGTGCTTACACTCGGATATATATCGTACCAGCTAGCTTTTAGTTATCATGAAAAGTTAGATCCCCTACTTCTTAAAGAAGTCGGGAATCTGCACACGCGAATTTTCACAAATCAGATAGCATGGCTATATATTACCTTATTTCTACTGAGCAAATATACCTGCTTTACATATTATTCCGAAAGAATACTATTTCAAAAAAGTATTAATTTAAGTTATAAATAGCATTAGATTAATTCTATCAATCAGATGCTTGTTTTCATAATTGTTTTTATAATTTTATTGTTAATATATTCTATCGTTTTATACAATAGTTTAATTTATAAAAAGAATCAATTTGATAATGCGTTTTCTACTGTTGATGTAATTCTACAAAAAAGAAGTGATTTGATACCTAGACTTGTCACATTAGCTCAAATGTATATGCAATTTGAGCAAAAAATATTGATAGAAATTAGTAGGCTCATAACTACAGTAAATTCAAAAAGTTTAAGTAATACAGCACTTACGGCAGCTATGAGGTACATTCCCAAATCTGAAAGCTTTGATAGGAGAGGGCAAGGAAAAAAACTGTATTGCATAATAGCCGGAAGCGCTGTAATAGCCGAGTTGCCGTAGAAGACCAAATTTCGAGAATGTTAAGCAGAATTCTAGTAGCAGTGGAAGCATATCCTGAATTAAAAACAAATGACCATTTTATCAAATTACAATATTCCTTGAATGAAGTAGAAGAACAACTTTCCGCCGCTAGAAGATTTTATAACTCTGCCGTAACTGAATACAACAATGCTGTAGAAATGTTTCCGACAAACATTATAGCTTGGTGGATGAAATATCAATTAAAGTTACAGTTTAAAGCTAATCCACAAGCCAAAAATAATGTAAATATTGAAATAAATTCTAAGTAATTTTTAATTTGAAAAAATATGTCAAAATTTACTTCCACACACAATCAAGAATGATTAAACGTAATAGTTAAATTATCTCTACAATAATCAATCCTTCGTCTTGACGGCGATTTATCGCGTCTCTTGGCTTAACCGAACCGTATTAGCATTGGTTCAATTTTCCATGCCCACTTGCCCTGCCCTTCGGCTATGCTCAGGAACCGCAAAGTCGTTCGCGTAGCGTCCCGCAGGGAAGGGATGCCCAATGCCCCACGTAAGTTTTGTATGTCTTTTGATGTATTATCTTGATTTCCCCACCCATCCTATCCCCCTGGATGGGATAGGATAAGTTACTAGTAGGGAAAATGTGTAAACTATTCTCTAACTCCAAATGTCTCTGCACTCTGGTTATATTGAGGAACTAATTGTGGTTGCCACGCCGGAAAAAGTACAACATAGTCACGAGCAAATATCAGGTAAAGACCGTGTAGCCGTACTGCTTATGGGCTACGGCGAAGTCGAAAGCTACGAAGATTTCGCCAACTATAACGAACAGGCTTTAAATCTACTGACAGCAAAATTTGCACCAGTACCAACCTGGATTTATCCGCCCCTAGCAAAGCTTTTGGCGCTATTTGACCGCCATGAGTGGGGACACACACACCACGATTTTATCTCCCCACACAATGCCATCTTTGAACAGCAACGGGCTGGGATTGAGAAGAATTTACAAGAAAAATGGGGCGATAAGGTTCAAGTTTTCAAGGCTTTTAACTTTTGCGCTCCTTTTCTACCCAACCAAGTCTTGGCAGAAATCAAAAACCAAGGCTTCGATAAGCTGCTGATTTACCCACTGCTAGTTGTTGATTCTATCTTTACCAGTGGCATTGCGATCGAGCAAGTTAACAATGCTCTCGTTGAGTTGACTGATGGTGAGGAACACTGGGTTAAAGCACAGCGTTACATTCCTTCTTTCTTCAACGAACCAGCTTACATCGATTTGATGGCTCATCTGGTTGAAGAGAAAATTGCTGAGTTAGCCGCAGCTTATCTGCCTTCTCAAATCGGCATTGTGCTAATGAACCACGGCTGTCCCCATAAAGCTAAAGGCTTTACTTCTGGGATTGCCGAAAGTGAAGCAATGTACGATTTAGTTCGGGATAAGTTGATTAATCGCTATCCGTTAATCTCGGTGGGTTGGCTCAATCATGACACGCCCTTAATTGATTGGACACAGCCAAACGCCGAGCAAGCAGCAAATAACCTGATTCAATTGGGTGCAAAAGTGGTAATTTTTATGCCAATTGGCTTTGCCACAGAAAACCACGAAACTCTATTGGATGTACACCATATCATCCATGCTTTAGAGAAACAGCATCCTGGCACAAACTACGTGCAAATGGCTTGCGTTAACGATCGCCCAGAATTTTTGGCAATGGTGGCCCAATGGGCTAACGATCATATTGCAGAGTTGTTGTCAGAGCAAGCTTTGGCAGTTAATCCCCAACTCGCTGGGCATCATCATCACCACCATCATTAAGTTGAGTGTGGTGGGTAAAGCTTTGCTCATCCTACATTTATGGTGTAATAATTTGATACTCCCATGCTTTAAGGTATGGGATTTTTTATTCTTTTGGCTCTTACGTACACCACAATACCCGGATTTCTCACGAAGTTTGAAGAAATAGGGGTCAAAAACTGCCAAAATGTATATTGCAAAACAATTCCAGCAGTTTAAAGTATGACCCCAAATAAAAATCATTGTATACCGGAACAGTTCGTATTTGGACAAGTAGAGTCACGTCCAGTTGTAGTTAATTTCAAGGGTGAGCCTGTAACATCTGATGCAGGATTAATACTAATTGCGGAACTAGACAGGAAAAGAGAAATAACATCACAATTGGCAGCATGTTTCAAAGATTACCGAGAGCCAAATAAAGTTTTACATCCAGTTCACAGCTTAATTGCACAAAGGATATATGGCTTAATCATGGGTTATGAAGATATAAATGACCATGAAACTCTACGTCACGACCCAATATTTGCGCTGACAGTTGGAAAAGTGATTAATTCAAAGCGAGCAAATACTAGCCGCAAAACTTCGTGCATCTAACTTAGACCCCGCAGCATGGCAGGGCTGATTCATTCCACAAGGGCAAGGAGTTTGTCAATATCATGAGATAGA
>NZ_JABXKH010000132.1 GCF_017115105.1 Nostoc sp. NMS2 | reverse complement strand
GAATTACGAATTACGAATTACGAATTACGAATTACGAATTACGAATTACGAATTACGAATTATTTATCCACTCCTTGGTCGAGGCAAAATTATAGAAAATTGCGCTCCATTTTCTGATAAAACTTGTGCCCAAATACTTCCTTGATGATCCAAAATAATTTTCTTAGCAATAGTTAACCCTAGTCCTGTACCTCCTCTGCGCCGGGAATAAAACGGGGTAAATACTTTTTGTAAATCCTCTTGAGATAATCCTGACCCTTGATCTGAAATTTTAATTAAAACTTCATCTTGAAAAACTTGCCAGCTACAGGTAATAGTTCCTGAGTTAGGACTGAAATGGACAGCATTACTGAGAATATTATCAAATACTTGTTTCATTTGTAATCTATCTATCTTCAATATCGTCGATGTATCGGGAATCAATATCTTAAGTTTTTTTTGATTAATTAAAGGTTGTAAATTTGTGATGCTTTCAACAACCAAACTTCTTAAATCTTGAGATTTTACCCTTAGTTTTGCACTTTGTCCACAATCAATAAGCTCATTTAAATTAGTATCTAAATCTTGTATACTTTCGCCAATGATTGTTGCTTGCTCTTGCCAAGGACTATCCGCTAACCCTAAGCATAAGTTATGTGCATACAATCCTATAAGTCCTAGAGAGTTACGCAATTGATGACCGACTCGATGCAAGATATCTTCTAGAAGTTGAATTTCCGTTTTTTGTCTTCCATAATCTAAGTAAATATCTACATACTTACTCAGGAGCATAGCAGAGCGTTTTACATATAATTGCAAACTCTCTGACAGAGGTTTATGAGTAATGATTTGAATGTATTCAGGTTTTTGATTTCTATAGGCTATGGGGCAAATGTAAGAAATGGATGAAAAATTCTTCAGTCTAAATTCATGCAAAGTCAAAGCAGGTGGAAAATCTGTAAGCCATGCTTCCGAGCGCAAATAAGCTAAAGTTTTTTGGGAAAAAGGAACTTGGTCTTGACCATAATTTATAACTTCCTGATGATTTTTAAGCAAGTAATCATGATATACAATCCGAGCGAAAAAAATTGGATATTGACTAGTTAACTGCTGAGACTCTAGCTGACAATAGCTCTGAATATCTGAGGAATTCAAATAATTCGAGCCATTCTCTAGTTTTTGTACATAAAAGCCTAGTGTCATAGCTATCACTCGCTTTTTGCAACTAAATATTCTACTCTTATGCTGACCAGTATAAAATTATGCAGTCTCAGAAATGTTTATTTTTTTGTTAAATTATTTTGTAGGATAATTGATACAAAGAATTATTAAGTTTGTATGCACAACCGCATCTTATTTATCTAATCGGATTCTTGAAAAACTAATATTCTCCAGCTGCGTCAATCATCATTCTGGGGATGAGGGGGATGGGGAGTAGGGAGCAGGGAGCAGGGGACAAAGGGAGAAGAGTTTTCCCCTTGCCCCCTGCCCCCCGCCCCTCTGCCTCTTTTCCATGCCCAATGCCCAATTCCCAATCGAAAAATATCGACAAAAGTCTAATTAACTTTAGAAGGTTGATACATATACTGTAGATGCATCTGGATTAGCTACCAGCAGAACACCTTCATGCTTATCTTCGTTCTTCAAACTTTAGCCGATATTCTAGCTGGAGGAACCTCACTTACCAGTACAGAGCAAATTGACTTTAGCCATCCTGGTAATCGGAGGGAAGAGGGAGCAGGGCCGACTCTCAATTTATATATTTTTGATATCCGTGAGAGTAAGCAGGTGCAACATTCTGGTAGGCAAGTTGAGCGCAAGCTAACACGCGCTCTACAACCTGTCACTGTAAATTGGGCACCCGCTTGGTTTGATGTTTCTCTGCTATTAACAGCTTGGGATAGAACAGCTTTAGGTGAGCATCACTTTATTAGTGAGGCGTTGACTGTGCTGTTGCGTCATCGCACTTTGGAAGAAGAGTTTTTGGTTCCTGAATTACGGGGCTATGGTAATTTGAACATGACAGTTGCCCTAGAGCCGCCAATTGAGATTGGCTCTTTATGGAGCGCTCTCAATGTGCCATTACGTTCAGCCTTATATTTGACAGTTACAATTCCTTTCGAGCCACAACCTACTCCAGTACCTTTGGTTTGGGAGCGGATTTTCAATTTGCGAAATCAATTGTCTCGTGATAGTGACAGTCTAGTATTAACCAGACGAGTTGCGATCGCAGGTATTGTCAAAAGTGCGGTGACAAATTTGCCACTGGTAGCGGCAGAAGTAGCTGTGAGAGGAACTGAAAAATCACTATTAACAACTAAAGAAGGGCTGTTCTTCTTTGAAGACCTTCATTTAGGTAATTATGTTTTGACTCTGAATCATCCTGGTTATTTACCTCAAAACGTCAATGCATTGGTAGATAACCAAAGTCATACTTTCAAAGAAATATTTCTAACTCCTGAATAATTAGATTTTTACTGACTTGGAGAGACTTTCATGGCTAGACTTGATTACTTTGCTCCTGGTGTCTATATTGAAGAAATTGACCGAGGTAGCCGACCAATTGAAGGTGTTAGCACGGCAGTTGCCGGATTTGTAGGCTTTACAGAAGATGTTCGTGGCGGGGCTGAGTTATACAAGCCCATGCTAGTGACCACTTGGACACAATACTTAAACTACTTTGCCCGTCCCAACTCTGACGGCTTCACCGACTTCAACGCCTATTTACCCTTTTCAGTCTACGGCTACTTTATGAATGGTGGCGGTCGTTGCTGGGTAACAAGCATCGGGACTCAGTTACCAGGCGCACCCAGACCCGCAACTCCAGAACCGGCTACCCTTAGAATCAACTCTAGAGGTAATCGTCCAGCCCTCCGTTTTACTTTGCGCCCTGAGCAAGCAGCAGGCGGATTAGTAAATCTCGTTATTATTGATGGTTCGCCCCGCGCTTTACCAGAAGGTACTGAAGGTGAAGCACCTCCAAATACGGGGGAATATTTCACTATCCAAATTCGTCGGGGAGATGAGCTTCTAGAGCAATACGAAAACTTGACAATGAACCGCGAGCCTGCTGGTCAGGTAGCCACTTATGCACTCACGGCATTGAGAAATTCGATGTATGTCACTTTAGAAGACATCACTCAAAGTGGACAGCCTTTAGCTCGTCGTCCGGTTAATGGTCAATATGAACTAGCGCCACCCATTGTTGCTACCCCACCCGATAGATTTTCGCAAAATTTAGAAGGGGTTAGAGACGATCGCACGGGGGTACGCGGTATCTTTGAAGTTGATGAAATTACAATGCTGGCCTGTCCTGATGTAATGCGGGCTTATCAAGAGCAGGTATTGAATTTAGATCAAGTCCACGGCATCATCGAACTGATGATTAGTATGTGCGAAGGTTCTGCAAGTGGCGATATTCCCAACCCGCCCAACCGCATGGTTGTACTTGATGCGCCACCGGATGCCGTCAAACCGCAACAAGTAGTGGAGTGGTTGAATAGATTTAATCGTCGTTCGATGTTTGCGGCCCTTTATTATCCTTGGATTAAAGTACCTAATCCACGCGATCGCGGTAATCCAATTTTAGTACCTCCTTGTGGTCATGTGATGGGTGTTTGGGCCCGGACTGATGAAACCAGAGGAGTTTACAAAGCCCCTGCAAATGAAGTTCCTAGAGGCGTAATCGGTTTAGGCTATGACACCAACTTCCGCGAACAAGAACTATTAAACCCCCTGGGGATAAATTGTATTCGCAACTTCCCCAACCGAGGTATCCGCATTTGGGGCGCACGCACATTAGTTGAGCCAGATAAAACAGAGTGGCGTTACATCAGTGTGCGTCGCTTAATTAGCTATATCGAAAAATCCCTAGAACTGGGGACTCAGTGGGTAGTTTTTGAACCGAACGACCAAGATTTATGGGCACGTGTAACCCGCACCGTCAGTAACTTCTTAGAGCGCATCTGGCGTGAAGGTGCTTTATTTGGCGCATCTCCAGCCCAAGCATTTTATGTCAAGTGCGACGAAGAATTGAACCCACCAGAAACCAGAATTTTAGGACGTTTGTACATCGAAGTTGGTGTTTGTCCAGTCAGACCGGCTGAATTTGTTGTTTTCCGCATCAGCCAATGGAATGGCATTGAAGATAGCGAGTAGGGCAATTCAATTTTGGATTTTGGATTAAATTTCAATCTAAAATCCAAAATCGTTCGACTGAGCGTAGTCGAAGTCTAAAATCCAAAATTCTTGTTCCCCATTCCCCAAATTAACTACACACAAAGGAGTCTAAAAGCATGGCAGGCGAATTTTTAACCTCTTGTAAATTTTACTTTGAGGCTGACGGAATTACTGATAAATTCATCAAAGAAATTAGTGGCTTAGGTGTTGAGAATACTCCAGCACAAGAAGTTCACGGTTCCTCTAAGGGCGCAAAACTAATGCGTCAAGCGACACCAACTGTTGTTAAATTTACTAACATCACAGTAAAAGTCATCGCCACTGATGATATAGACCTTTATAAATGGTATCAAGATTGTAACGAAGATATGGGAGATCCTCGGAAGTGGTCACAGAATCGGAAAACTGGTTCAGTGGTTGCTTACGACCAACAAGGCTCTGAAAAAGCACGCTGGAACATTGTCAATTGTTATCCTTGTAAATACACTGGGCCGACATTAACTGCCTCTGGTGGTGATATGGCAAATGAAACAGTTGAATTGGTTCACGAAGGAATTAAACGAATCAAATAATTAGCTTATGCAGTAATTAACAAAGTTTGGAGGTTTAAGTTGCATAACCTCTACAGGCAGAACGAATTGAAGCCTCAGCTAAATCTCCGTCACAAAATGTAATTACGTAAAGCCTGCGGCATAGCTTTGCTAAGAGCGTCATTACGAATTACGAACTTGTACTGAGCGACTTGTGCCGAGCGAAGTCGAGGTAAGTCGAAGTATTACGAATTACGAATTACGAATTACGAATTACGAATTATTTAACAGTGGTACAATCCGCAAGCCGAATTCCAGAAGTTCTAACAGCCCATCGGTTCTATTTAGAACTGACACTAGAAGGTCAAAACGATGCCAATTGCTTCTTTTTGGAGTGTCAAGGCTTCAAAAGAACACAAGAGGTAATTGAAATTTCTGAAGTTACTTCTCAAACCTGGGGTACAAAAGGGCAATCAAAAGGTCAGGTGGTGAGAACTAAGCTTCCTAGCAATCCCAAGAGTGGTAATCTGACTCTGCGTAGAGGTACTACCAAATCTATGGATTTTTGGAAGTGGTTTGAAAAAGTCGAAAAGGGTAATTGGTCACAGCAACGTAGACTTGTTGCTTTGTCTATTTATAATCAGGCAAATGAAGAAGTAGCTAGATTTGAATTAGCCGGTGCATGGCCTGCAAGTTACAAAATTGCCGATGTTAACGCCCGCAGCCATGACATCGAAATTGAGGAAGTGGAGGTTGCTTTTGAGGAATTTAAACGTGTGAAGTAATTAGGAGGAGTATGTTTCCTACAGAGTTTGAATTTACACTGCCAAAGGGGTATCTAGACTCTGAAGGCAACCTCCACCGCAAAGGTGTAATGCGGTTATCAACGGCGATAGACGAGATTGCACCCTTGCGTGACCCGCGTGTTAAAGCTAATCCTGTTTATGCCACCATTATTATCTTGTCACGAGTGATTACCCATTTGGGTGCTTTATCAGAAGTGACTCCTGCAATCGTGGAAAACTTTTTTGCTCAAGATTTAAATTATCTCCAAGATTTTTACCGTCGAATCAATGGATTGGAAGGCGAAACTTCCATACCAGAAGATACAGTAAATTCTCCCGAAGCACTTCTTCATAATTGAATTGGGCATGGGGCATAGGAAAGTGCTGTTAGCGGTAGCGGGGCGTTTAGCCCGTGCTGAGTACTAAGGTTAAAGTTCCGAGTTCAAAGGTTCAACGTTCGAGTAAAAAGGTGCAACTTTCGAGTTCAAAGGTTCAACGTTCAAGCAAAAAGGCTCAACTTCCGAGTTCAAAGGTTCAACGTTCAAGCAAAAAGGTGCAACTTCCGAGTTCAAAGGTTCAACGTTCAAGCAAAAAGGCTCAATTTCCGAGTTCAAAGGTTCAACGTTCAAGCAAAAAGGCTCAACTTCCGAGTTCAAAGGTTCAACGTTCAAGTAAAAAGGCTCAATTTCCGAGTTTTAAACTTGAAACAATAATATTTCTTCCTAACTCCTAACTCCTAACTCTTAACTCAGCACGGGCTAAACGCCCCGCTACCACTAACAGCACTCCTCAATGCCCAAATTAAATAACCTATGCGCCGTAAAAAGGATACTCTCTGCACAGAATTTGCTTTCACTCTTCCTAGAGGATTGAGTGATGGCGAACAACGAGTACATCGTCATGGGGTGATGCGTTTAGCCACCGCTAAAGATGAAATTTTGGTGCAACAAGAGCGCAAAGTTCAAGAAAATCCGGCTTACGGTGTCTTAGCAATGCTTGCAAGGGTTATCACTCGCTTGGGCAGTTTCAATTCTGTTAGTCCTGATTTACTCGAAGGACTTCTCCTCCATGACATTGCCTATCTCCGAGAATTTTACAATCGAATCAATCAGCAAGGCGATGTACATATTCCGACACAATGTCCTCACTGTAATACTCAATTTTCGGTGGAGCTAGAACTAGCGGGGGAGTAGTAAGCTACCCCTCTGATACTTTATATGAGGAGGTAGCTTTTATTGCTTATCATTTCCACTGGTCACAAGATGATATTTTAAATTTAGAACATACTACCCGTCAGCGCTGGGTAGCAGAAATCAATAAAATTAACCAAAAATTAATATGAAAGTAAAAGTTAGCTACTCACCAACTCTAAGTGAAGTCAATGAAGTTGACCTGACCATAGAAACTACAACCAGAGGAGAATGGTTAATAGGTCGTTCTCCTGATTCTGATTTAGTCTTAGACAGTCCTGATATCAGTCGGGTACATGCTAAGTTTTTTGTTAAAGCTGGAAATTACTACTTCTCTGACCTTGGCAGTAGAAATGGCTCAATATTTAATGGAAAACAAGCTGAAAAAGATCGACCATATTCTTTAAGTGATGGAGATATTATCAGGATTGCAGATTATGTTCTGATCTTGGAAGCAGTTGCTCCCGCTTATGAGCAACCAGAGACAGTCTTTAGAATTATAGACCCTTCACTGTTTTCTCGGCCGCGATCGCCTGAAAATATCAGCACTCCCAATCTTACTAATCCAACCCCAGAAGTAGTCAACGAAGTTCCAGCGCCAATTAGTCAAGAAGTAGAAACACCCTCCCCAGAAATTAGCGAAATCCCGGAAGTCGTTGCTAATCAAAGTGATGAAGTCATTCCGGTTGTTGAGGTAATCACCCCTGAAAACATCATTCAGTCACCAGAAGCAGTTGTCCATGATGAAATTGTGGATTTGCCATTAGTTGCCCCAGAAGTCGGTGCAGATGTTGAGGAAGTAGAGGTTCTAGTAGTTAGCAAAGCCTCAGAAGTTTCTTCTACTGTAGCCGATGGTGCGATCGCACCACCTGAAAATATCATTGAAATTTCTGAAGAGGAAATTACACTTCCAGAAGCCACTCACGATGAGGTTACAGACTTTCAAACAGCACTGGCGACAGAATCTACTTTCGTACAACGGCGTGATACAACTGCCATTCCCGAAGCTACTGACCATGAATTAGAAGCAGCACTAGAAGCAGAAGTCACCTTTGTACAGCCACGTGATATTTTCCACCATCCTGCACAGAGTGCCATTCCCGAAGCTACCTCCCATGAGAATGCATTAGAGGCGGCGCTGGAAGCAGAAGTCACCTTCGTGCAGCCGCGTGATATTTTCAGCGAAGTATCTGATGAAGAAAGTACCGTTATTGAAGTTACTCATAATGAAAATGAAGTAGTAGATTTAGATACACCAGTCGCAGAAGAAGTTAGACCAGATTTTGGTGTATTTGTCAATGAAGTTTCTGAAGAAGATGAGATTCAGCCGCCAGAAACATTGAGCCAAGTTACACAAGATAGCAGTGATGAATTGGTAGATTTGAATACACCATTGGCAGCAGAAGCTAACAAAGTAGAACCTAGTTTTGCTGTTGATGAAACAATAAGTGAAGTTTCTGAAACATCAACTGCACCTGATAATATCGTTGCAGAAGTTTCCAGCAATCAAGACATTGATTTGAATAATACAACTACAGAAGAAGCCAGTGTAAATGTTGATGATGTTGTTCCAGTAAGTGAAGTTTCTGAATTAGCTGATGTTCCATATTTGGAAACAACAGAAAGGGAAGCTCCTGAGAATATCAGTCAAACTATTGAAGAGGTTCCTGAAGTAGAAGCGACTCAATTTGATGAGACTCCAGAAGAAACAAATGTAAGTGAGCCTCCGCAAGAGATTATTGAAAGAAACATAGTACTCATTGCTCACGAGAGCAAGAAATCAGAACTTGCTGAATTTGTTTCTCAACATCAGGAATTTTTCTCACAAAGCTTTACAATTACCTGGCCATCTGTTGGCGAAGTCTTACATCAACAAGCAGGAATAACTATTAGTCAACAAACCCCCGCACCAATTTCTGGAGGATATCAAACAATTGCTTCATTGGTTGGAGCAGGAGAAATTTTAGCAGTTATTTTCCTGAGAGATTTGCTGCAACCTCAGCCTGGTCAGGCAAATGAAGAAGCGCTGCTCAGGTTATGCACTATTAATCAAGTTTTACTGGCAACCAATTTGCCAACAGCAGAAGCGATTGTACATTATCTTAAACATATATAGCCCTACTTAATCATTCGTGAAAAACAAGATACCCGACTTCTTTAAGAAATCGGGTATCTTAGTATTTCGAGAAAAGTTGCAAATTGCGTAGAATAATTTCAATGGTGAAAATGAGGATAAAAAATATGTATATTTTAAAATAAAACTTATCTAGAGAAATGCTTGCAAACTTAAAAACTTTATTTAGACAGCCAGTTATTCTTTCAAGTGTGATCGCTACAATTTTACTAGTGGGGATTCAAAAACTGGGGGTTTTCGAGTCTCTAGAAATGAAAGTCTACGACCAGATGATGCAATTACGTAGCGACCCAGGCCCGGACTCTCGTCTATTGATTATTGCTTTAACTGAAAAAGATATCCAAAAATGGAATTGGCCCCTGTCTAGTGAACTTCTAGACCGACTATTGGGCAAACTTGAAGAATATCAACCGCGAGCCATTGGTCTAGATATTTTCCGTGACTTACCTGTACAACCTGGTCATGAAAAGCTACTGCAACGCCTACAACAGAGCGATATCATCATTCCCATCTGTAAACATTCTGGTTCTAACAATCCGGGAATAGCACCCCCAAAGGGGGTTGAAGCAGAGCGAGTAGGATTTAATGATGTTGTAGAAGATACTGATGCCACAATCCGCCGTAACCTATTATTGGTAAGTGCAGAAGAGTCCGATTCCTGTCAAAGTACTTATTCTTTTAGCTTACAACTAGCACTTAAATACTTAGAAGTTGGAGGCATCCAACTACAATTTACCCCAAAAAAAGAACTACAACTACGAGATACTGTATTTAAACCCCTGCAAAGCAACGCTGGCGGTTATCAAAAAGCAGATACAAATGGCTACCAAATCTTACTTAACTACCGTTCTGGTCATCAGATTGCCCAGCAGGTAACTATTACAGAAGTACTTGAAAATCAAGTTAAACCAGATTTGGTGAAAGACCGCCTCGTTTTAATTGGTTCAACAGCTAATAGTTTAAATGATATTTTTAACACGCCATTTGCTACTGGTAAGTCAGATAATTCCGGCAAGATGGCAGGAATTGAAATTCATGCCCACAGCGTTAGTCAAATTCTCAGTGCTGTTCTTAATAAACAGCCACTATTTTGGTTTCTACCTGAATGGGGTAAAGTCTTGTGGATATGGGGATGGACAGTAGTTGGTGGGTTGCTGGTATCGCGGATTCAACATCCACTAGGCTTAGGGCTAGCAGGAGCAACAGCCCTTGCAGTGTTATTTGGAGGCAATTTTGTCATTTTTACCCAAGCTGGATGGTTCCCAGTAGTCCCGCCGGCGTTGGGGTTAGTATTTACCGCCGGGAGTGTTCTTGCTTATAGTGCTTATAAAACTAAGCAAGAGCAACAAGAAATTACCCAACGGGTTCAAGAACACCAACAATTAATTGTGGAATTGCAAGGTCTTTTACGGCAGCGCGGCTATGCCTCAAGTGAAGCACCAACTGTAATTGCTGATTCCATCGGGCAAGAAATTTCACTAGGAACTCTACTAAACAACCGCTACAAAATTACTCAAGGCTTGGGTTCTGGAGGATTTAGTAATACTTATTTGGCTGATGATATCCAGCGTCCTGGTAATCCACAGTGTGTGGTTAAACAGTTGCGTCCCCCCCGCCAAGATGCAGAATATTTAAATGTCGTCAGACGATTATTTGACGCTGAAGCACAAATTTTAGAAACCTTGGGTAAGCATCCACAAATCCCTCAACTGCTAGCTTTTTTTGAAGAAAATCGGCAATTTTCTCTAGTGCAAGAATTTGTTCGAGGGCACGCTATGGACAAAGAACTAACCTCTGGAAAGCGACTAAAACAAGCTGAAGTTGTGGAAATGCTCAAAGAAGTTTTACACGTGCTTGTTTTTGTTCACAGCTATGGTGTAATCCATCGAGATATCAAACCTAGTAACTTGATTAGACGAGAATCAGATCGGCACATTGTTTTAATTGACTTTGGCGCGGTTAAGCAAATTCATCCTCAGCAGCAAGAAGCTCAGACCATTTCAATTGGTACTCCTGGTTATGCACCTTCTGAGCAAATGAGCGGGTTGCCAAAACTCAACAGCGATATTTATGCGCTGGGAATTATGGGAATTCAAGGTTTAACTGGGGTAGATCCTAGAGAATATCGCAGAGATATAAATATTGGTGAAATAATTATTCAAGCTGAAGCTGATGGTAATCAACAGATTTGGCAACATTGGCGCGAACTAACTGACGCTACAAACGAGTTAGTTATTATTTTAAATAGAATGGTGCATTTCGATTTTACTCAACGATATCAGTCAGCAACAGAGGTTCTCAAAGCTCTCGAAAGTCTTTAGTAATATCTAAGAGGTTGTTTGAAAAGTAGTTGGCTGTATCTTTGCACTTATTGATCCCCCCTAACCCCCCGATAAATTGGGGGGAACCCAACAAAGCCCTGAAAATTGTTGGGTTTCGTTCCTCAACCCAACCTACAAATCTTCAAAACCTACGCAGTATTGGGATGGGTTCAATTTTTCAGATATTGCACTCGATTAGCTCACCCGAATGGGTGAGGAATAAATCAACCGATCAGGTGATCTGAGTGCAGGAAGTTGAGACTGATAAAAAATAAGATTCTATTACTCAAGAACACAAATTGCACTCTCTTATAACTAAAGATAATTTTATGAAACTCTCTATCTTGATAGATTCTGTACTCATTGTTACTTCGATTGCTTTATTGCCTGGAATCGGTGGCGCTCAAATAGTTACTCACAATAGTGGCAAACCTATAGCTATCAACTCTAACAATTTACCCACTCATTCTACAAACGTCAGCTACCTCAAACCCTTTGATGCTACATTTCTAGCTCATCAAGGAGGACAAGCTTCTGTTTCTCCCTAATCATCATCCCATTACCAAAAATTACTTTAACCCTTCCAACCTTGGAGGGGTTTTTAGTTGATGCTTGCTTTTTGTATAGCGATCGCTCCATAAACAGTATGCTTATCTCATAATGCTTATATAGCAACACTTTCAGCTAGTATGGCTCTGGTATCACAAACCCTCAGATTACCCTGCTCCCACTGTAGCGCAGCCTCTCACACTCCCAGAAAAAGGGCCGGGTAATAAATTATTTACTGTTCTATCAAATTAACGTTGTTAAGTTACTCAGCAGGTGTAGTTTTCACCTCCAGGCTGTGTTAAATATTGTGACGCGAAACAGGAGTATAGATACGTTGCTAAAGCTTTCTCCAGAATCTCCTCTATTTATTGTCTTAATTATTATTAGTTTTTTAATAGTAACTTTGTCAACTTGGTTATCGTCTAAACCATTTATTTTAAAACCATTTGGGTTTAATGATATTATCCAAATACTCACATTACAGTTATTTATCTCTTTATTACTAGAGCGCTCTTTAGAAGTTTTCATAACTACCTGGCGCGGCCCATTCGTTGAACAATTAGATATTAGTATTCAGCAAGAAAAGGCTCTCATATCCGAGAAGCTAAGACTGATGGAAGTCCAACAAAAACAGTTTCCTTCTTTTGAATCAAATCAAACCAGTGGACTACCACCTGAAGGAATGAGTTTAGAACAGCAAATTATCCAGAATTTTACGCAAAACCAACAGGAATCATTAAAAGTATTTAAGCCACAAATGGATAATGTAAATGAAAAAGAGCGCAAAAAAGCAGCTTATAAATCTGAGACACGAGTAATTGCTCTATGGACATCCCTTTTATTTGGTCTTTTAATGAGCGCAATAGGTATTCGCTCAATTGAGCCACTTGTAGTTCTTGATTTAGATAATCCAGTCCAAGTAATTATTTTCCGTTGTTTAGATGCATCACTTACAGGAGGTTTAATTGCAGGAGGTAGCGAGGGAATTCATAAGCTCATAAAAGTTTTTATCGACTTTATGGAAGCTACATCTAAACAAATCAAAAATCAGGGATTATCTTGATGAAAGGAAGCATTCTATTTGCCAAAATGCCGGATAATCTGGCAATTACCATGATACTTAAATAAGTAATATTTATTATAGATATATATTACAATCTTTCCATGAATAATTTTTAATTTCTACAAAAGATTTATTTGAATTTCTCACTAAATCTGCCTCCGCTAAAACCTTAACTCCTTCAGTTTCCAACTTATTTTTTTGTTGGTTCACATAATTTATTAAATAACCTTTAGAGTCTAATATTCTATGGACTGGATAATCTGTAGCCGAGGTTTTTTTCAGATATGTAGGAATAGCTCTTAGATAGCTATTATCAACTCCCATACCTTTAATTATCTGTTTATATGTAACTACTTTCCCACTGGGAATTTTGATGATAAAATTTAGGAATCGTTCATAAGGATTTTCAGGTAATGCCGGAAATTTATGAGCTTGAACCTGAAAATTACTACCAACTTGAATTTGACCTGATTTAGTAACTACGCCTAAGATTCCTCTTTTACCCTTGATGCTATTTAATGATTCTACTAAGTGGGCTATTCGCTTACACGGTTCGCAGTGAAAAGTTAGACGAATTGCCGCACCACTTTCAAAAGTTAGCAGAGATCCAGGAATAAAGTTATCAAATCTAATGCCTGTAACCACAATATTTTCTCGCAATTCTCCTGGTTGAATTGATAGGTCTAAAATATCTTCATACCTAACAATTAAAACCTGCCTGGGACTTATAGGATCGGCATTAATATCTTCTTCTATACCATGACCTAACTTTAAATTTAATGTTTTAAGCTCTACCATCGCAGAACCTGGTTTTACCTTGGTGAAAAGATGCGTTATTGAGAGAGCCATATTCATTTATCGGCGCGATCAATTTTAAATTTAGGAGGTAAAGTCAGGTAAATCATGGGATTTACTAAGAATGAATAAACTTCCATCTCCTCCACGTCCAATTCTTAAGGTTTCATCTAAATAAGTAATATCTAATGTCGCAGTTCTGCTAGTAGGATTATTAGCTGAGACAACCTTAAATGGATTGAGTTGAGGGGTACTAATACCAACAATTTTCTCAATCGATAGGTAGCGTTTGTCAAAATAAACGTTGATGCGTTTGTTAGGTAGAGGTTCTAAATCTTCTTTGGCTGGCTCAAAGCTGGCTGTCACTTTAACATATCCCGATACTATCCCCAGAGAATGTTTAACTTTAGCTAGATTGAAAAACAATTTATTTGCAACATCAATCACTTGATAAACTTTACCCAGTTTTAATCCCAATGGGAGAGAAACTAAAGAACGGATTTCTCTGGCAGTGGAGTATTGCAGCTGCCAAGCTCCCTCTAGCAAATGAGTCGCGTTGAGCAGAGGATTAAGATTCGGATTGACGCTCTCTAGTTCCGTTGTCAATTGTTCAATTTCTTCAGCTAAGGTTTTGTCTAGCTTCAAATCGGTAACGGGGGAGCCATCGCTCTTAGCTTGAATCTGCTCAAGCTTGGCTTGTAATTTTTCCTTAAGCAAGACGTGGGTCAAGTAGCGATCGCACATTTTAAATTAGTGTTTTGATAAACTGAACCTGTTGCTTAATTTTAGATTTTAGATATATGTAAAATCCAAAATCTAGGGACGCATCCACAAATGGCAAGAAACACCGGGCGATTGGAAATCGCGGCTACACAAACGAAGTCCGCCTTCGCGGACTCTCTGAACCCGCGTTCGCGTATTCCGAAGGAAAGGCGGGTTTAGTTTGTATAGCCCCAGACTTCTAGTCTGAGGGCAATCCGCCAAAACGGGATGCTCCCAAAATCTATAACTCTTATAGTTGCCGCACTAATGGCTGACCATCTTTGACTTCACCAATCAGAACTAAATCGACACAGTTAACAAAAATACCATTTTCCAGAACACCGGGAATGTTATTCAATGTCTTTTCTAGACCGACTGGATCTTCAATAGAGTCAAATCTGACATCTAAGACAAAGTTACCTTGGTCAGTGATCACTGGGCCAGCTTTTTTTACACCCATGCGGAGTTCTGGTTTCCCACCGAGTTTTTTAATGGCATTGGTAACAGGAGTAATTGCCATTGGAATCACTTCCACGGGCACTGCGAAACTAGAACCCAAACGATCTACTAATTTACCACTATCTACCACGACGATAAACTGTTCTGCCAGGTAGTCTACGACTTTCTCGCGGGTATGTGCTGCACCACCGCCTTTAATCAAATTCTTCTGCGGATCAACTTCATCTGCTCCATCAATGGCAATATCGATGTGGTCAATAGCATCTAAGGTGGCGAGAGGGATACCATACTGCTTCGCCAACACTTCTGACTGAAACGAGGTAGGTATACCAATGATATCTTTGAGTTCACCAGACTTGAGGCGATCGCCTAAAAACTGAATCGTATATGCTGTAGTTGACCCCGTACCCAACCCCACAATCGAACCTGACTTTACTAAGGCGGCGGCGGCTTTGCCAACTTCTTGCTTCATTAACTTTACGGGATCTGCTGTTGCTGTCATTCCCAAAACTCCTGAAAAACTGACTATAGTCCATAGTAGTGGGCAGATAACGTCAAAAGATGAAAGGTAAAAAACATAATTTTTAAAGCTACACCTCGTAGCTACGCAACATTGCCAGCCTAAATTCGTCACTAGCTGAGTTACAGGTTATTAGGAACACCAAATTTTGCGTTAACCTCAGTAACGTAGTTTTTGAAATTCACGTTAGCAGCTAAAAGTGGTTATGGTGATGCGTCAGCTTTCAATTACTCTATCTTTAGTGGCACTACTACAAAATTTACCAGCAATTGCTCAAGTGCCAGAAACTACTTCTGGAATCCCATCTGATTCTATTCAACAGGTAATTGCTGCCAAATTGATGACAAACTTTTCTGATGGCAATTTTTATCCAGAAAGGTTAGTGAGTCGGGCCGAATTAGCGGCGATTATGGTAAAAGCATTTCGGCTCGATAAAAGAGAAGCTGTTAATAAAGCAAATTTAGTTATTCCAGATGTTCCCCGTTCTTATTGGGCATTTAATGATATACAGACAGTCTTAAAAACTGACATCATGAAAGGCTATCGGGGCAACGAATTTTTCCCTAATCAAAAGGTGACAAAGGCAGAGGCTCTTGCTATTTTCGCTCAAGCTTATGGTGTCTTTCAGTTTCCCGATGAGGCTGTTAATGAGATTCTGGCTTCACATCCAGATGAAAAGTCTATCCCAACTTGGGCTAGAAAAGCGATCGCTACAGTAGCTACCGAAGGATTTCTCAATACAGATGCTCAAGGCAATATTTCTCCATTAAAACCCGTTACCCGTGGAGATATGGCTTATGTATTGAGTAAATATCTACAACGACAACAGCGACAACCCGAAACACCAGAAGTTCCAATTATTCCAAATAGCCCACAATCACGTTAGGTTGGCGCAATTAAAGCTAATTGGGAAGGGTTGTCATTGGTCATTTGTCATTGGTCACTTGTACTGAGCGACTTGTGCCGAGCCTGTCCTGAGCGTAGCCGAAGGGCGAAGTCGAGGTA
This sequence comes from Nostoc sp. NMS2, assembly GCF_017115105.1. Taxonomy (GTDB): domain Bacteria; phylum Cyanobacteriota; class Cyanobacteriia; order Cyanobacteriales; family Nostocaceae; genus Nostoc. The sequence continues at coordinate 11,952 of NZ_JABXKH010000132.1, read as the reverse complement.
AGTCGAAGTATTGGTCATTAATAAGGATTTTAAGCCTGTTTCCGTTTCGTAACATAATTTGGTTTATTTCTACCAACTTACTTAGCTCAATATCAAGTGTTTATACACTGCCCTCGACGGATCTTTCACGCCAGAAAAAAGGGCAGGTGCATTGCAGTAGTGGACGCAATTACGCGCCAATGAAAAACGATATTTTGCTTACCATTTCAATACAAAAGCAGATTTAGCTCTTTTTGCCATTGGAGTAAGGGCTTTTCCCAAGCTTCCTCCCACTTTTGGGCAAAGAGAGGTTTGGCATTTTTGCCCATTTCCCATCCGGTTTGAATAGCATCAAGCAAAGTGGGCAATTCTTCAGGATTGAATAGAAGGGTAGACATCATGCTACTAGAAAGCAAAGATACTGCTAGAGGATAGGGAAACTGTAACAAGTGAAATGCCTGTAATCCAATCTCGTCAGATGGTGATACACCAAAACCAGTGACGATATGCCAAATATCGTGAGTTTGGCTCAGTCTCGCCTCCACATAACTGGCATCGGAATAGATGGGTATCTCTTCGTACAAGTCTTCAGCTCGAAATCCCTTTGCCTTCATTGCCATGCTGTAAAGGTATCCCAAGGAATCCGGTGGATATTGCAACAGAGTGTTGAGATCGTGAGGCGGGGCCATGTATCGCTCTTCAATTAATGCTGCCGAACGAGAATCACGCTTTAGATGCTCTACTGCAATGTCAAAGGAAGGTGTTTCCAGCAAAGCAACAACCATCTCTCCCACTACATCTAGACTGGAATCTCCGGCAAGCATTGCCAGAAAAGGCTGTAATGCGTTAATTTGTTGCATCTGACGGGTTAAATCGTTTCCAACTTTGGCAGTGGGTAATCTAAGTAAATCTTTGTCCATAACCATATCCTCCTGTGGTCAGAATAGAATACGAGTATTGCTCATATTTACAAAATACGAGCAATGCTCATGTTTAGTCAAGCAAATTTCTCATCGATTTTTTTAACTTCATGACTACCGATTCATCAAAGCCCAGAGGGATGCGTCGCCAGCCCCGCCAAGCCCGTAGCCAAGAGCGCGTAAATCAAATTTTAGATATAGCTGAACAACTGTTTATTACGGAGGGCTATAACGCTACCACTACCAATGCGATCGCAGCTAATGCCAAAGTACCTATTGGATCGCTGTACCAATTCTTTCCTGACAAAGCAGCAATTCTTTACGGACTAGCAGCTCGCTATAACCAGCAACTCCATCACTTACTAGTAGAATTGAATACACCTGAAAGCAAGAGTTTAACTCTCTCTAGATATATGGAGCAGGTAATTGATACTGTTGATCAATTCTTTACCGATTATCCAGGTTATCACGCCATCTTTATGCCCTTGCAAAGTTCAATGCCTGAACTAGAAGCGATCAATGGGGCAGCTGATGCCCAAATGATTGAAGATTTGGCGATGTTTATATCGGAGCATTATCCAGATTTAGAACCAATCGTTTATGAAGCGATCGCTTTTGTGTTGGTGAAAACGATCGGCATCCTTTTATGGACATCTCTTAGCCATGAAAAAAAATTCCGTCAACAACTGGTGACAGAAACAAAAAGATTGACTCTAAGTTACTTGCAAAGTTACTTGTAGCTACCTGCAAGATCAACATCGTCAAACTCCAGCATTACCTCCAACGCTCATCGCTCGTTGGTGTACAGTATCTTCACTGCAAATAAAATCAGTTTTGACCCGGACTTCTATACTTATCTCGCAGCTGGCGAAGATATAAGGAATTAGACTGTGTTGGTTGCTGCTGCACATAATTCCCATAATTAGCCTGTGGTGGTTGCGTCGGCTGCTGCAAGCCATAATTCCCATAATTAGACTGTGGTGGTTGCGCCGGCTGCTGCAAGCCATAATTCCCATATCCCATAGGATTTGTGGGGGTGACAACACTTTGACTCGGAATCTGGCTAGAGTAAGGTGCAATATTACTTGGGATGCCAGAGGTCACTGGGAGCGTTCCTGGTGCTACATTAGGCACTACCTGACCGTTATTTAAATTATTGTAGGGATTTGGCTGTAAGTTCGTATAACCTGTACCAGTATTTAACCCATTATTAGGTAATACCTGACCGTTATTTAAATTATTGTAGGGATTTGGCTGCAAGTTCTTACCTGTTGACGTGTAGTCTGTCCCAGTAGTTAACCCAGCACTTGGTAGAGAATTCTGACTGGGTAATCTATTCAAGGGTGGCATTAACGTTGTTCCTGGCTCAGAGGCTCTGCCCAAGGCATTTGTCTGAGTTGGAGTGGCACCATTAAAGCTAGACAGCTTCTGATTTGTCGATTGATTGAGTACTGCTTGCAGAGGAGTGACAGAGACAGAATTTTGATTCTTGTTGGTTTGATTTGTAAATCCAATTCCCAGGCTAGAGGATGTCTGTTCCCCCTCTGTTGGTTCCGATGCTGTATTGAAAGTCTTGAGACCTACAAACTGGTTACTATTATCAACCGTCCCAGTCCGCAATAAATTTTCGGTTTGTACAACAAAAGGATTTTTCACGGCGGGGGAGGTGTCGCTATTAACGCCTAAAGTAGGATTTAATTTGGCATCAGTAGCAGACTTTTGTTTGCTAATTGCATCCTCTAATAAACTTTTGCTGTTTTTTACCTCAGTTTTTTCTTTGGGAGTATTTGTCGTTGATGAGAGAGTTGCTTGCTCAAAGTCATTAAATAAAACTGGCAGGTTATCAATATCGGCTGCAATGGCTCTGTTTTCTGCTGAAAGTGAGGAATCAGTGGGGGTTTGTGAAACAACTTTGTTTTTTTGCTTATAAACGAAAATATCTGGATTTGACCAGTATTCCCAGGTTACTAGCCCCACTAAAGATAAAAAAATTGCAGTTACCCAAAAACCAGGTCGCCCTAGATTCCATAACCTGGCTCTGAGATAGCGTAAGTAGGCGGGAGGATAATGGGGATTTGGCATGGTATTGGTAATTTAAATTTACTATAAATCGGGAAAAACTGACGGAAACTGAAGGCGTTACTGTTTAATGCTTTTGCTTTCCCTAACAGGAAATATCTCAACTAAAGTTGCGATCGTGATTTTATCCTAACTTCTCCATCACTTATTAGTCATACCAATAGAGATGTAGTAGTCAAAAATTTACTTTTTAGCGACTGGAGTCCTTTGGCAAGATTTTCTAGAAAGTTATGGCAATTTATGGTTAGTTTTTGAGTATCGGTCACATTGGATAACATCAGAAGTTGACAACTGGTCTAATTTATTGTTGTGGCGGGACAAAAGTTCAACTTTTTTACTTTCTAGTTAGCAAACTGTGCGCTGCAATGCTTCGATACGCCTCTGAGGGCGCTGTGCTGCACCGGACTATTAACCAGGAGACTACAACAATGATGAAAGCTGAAGATATCATGACCAAAGAGGTAGTTACCATTCGCGGTTCGGCAACTGTTGCTGAAGCGGTGGGGGTGATGAAGGAAAAAAAATTGCGGGCGCTGGTTGTGGATCGTCGCCATGACAATGATGCTTATGGCATTGTCACAGAAACGGATATTGTCTATAAGGTAACAGCCTACGGTAAAGATCCAAAGCAAGTGTGGGTTTATGAGATTATGAGCAAGCCCTGTATTGTGGTAAATCCTGATTTGTGTGTGGAATATGTAGCGCGGTTATTTGCTAACACTGGTATTCATCGCGCACCTGTGATTCAAGGCAAGCTGTTAGGCATTATCTCGATTACCGACATTTTGACCAAAAGCGACTTTGTGGAAGCGCCAAAAGCGCCAATGCTGGAGGAGAGAATTAAAAAAGCAATTGAACAGTCTCGCGCTATTTGCACTCAACAAGGTGCTTATTCTAAAGCCTGTGCAGCCGCTTGGGATGAGGTAGAAGAACTCCAGGCAGAAGCGGCTCATCAGAAAGCTGAGGGGATGGTATCAGCTAAAGTCTCTTTTGAAGAATACTGCAAGGAAAACCCAAATGCACCGGAATGCCGAAATTATCACCCGTAGTTGAAGTGTGGGCATTGGCCAAACAGGGCATGGAAAAGAGGCAGAGGGGCGGGGGGAAACTCTTCTCCCTTGCTCCCTGCTTTCTCAATTTACCGTTTGGCAACTCGTATCAATAGGAATAGACCTATTCCCAAGAAAAGAAAATTGGGCAACCAAGCCCCCATAAAGGGAGAGAGGGCACCTGCTTGCGCGATCGCACCACTAATAAAGAAAATTAAGTAGTACGAAAAAATAACTACAACGCTAATCCCAAAGCTGGTACCTCTTCCAGTTCTCTGGGGTATGCTTCCCATCGCTGCACCTACCAAGCCAAAAACTACACATACAAAGGGCAAGGAAATTTTTTGTTGAATCCGTACTTCGAGTTTACGAATTTTTTGGCGATCGCCACCAAGATATTCTACTTGTAGTTGATCTAGTGCTTCAGAAATATTCATCTCACCATAGTCTCGGCTTTTTTCTGCCAGACTTAATGGCGTGCGCGGTAGTTGCAGTTGTTGGTGTTCAAATCTAACGATGTTGCGATAAGAGCGATCGGCTGCAACAAAATAGATAGTACCGTTATAAAAATCCCAAATATTTTCAGAAGGATTCCACTGGGCAGATTCTGACACCACAATTTGATTCAGATTTTTGGTGGAACGGTCAATAATCGTCAAACCTGACATCCGCTTACCATCAAACTGGTCGGCGTAAAACAAGCGTGTCAATATCCTATTTTTAGAGCCATCCAGCTGGGTAACATCCTGGTATTCAGGATAGAAAATATTTTGCTGTTTAAAAGCTGGCTTATCTGATTTCAAAGCTTTATCCAGAGTCACCCCCGCTTGGTAATTTGCTGCTGGTGCAATTTGTTCGTTAAATACAAATGTCATTCCTGTGACTACAAGACTCAACATCACAGCAGTTAGCACTATGCGATAGACGCTCACTCCACAACCACGTAGGGCAATTAATTCGCTCTCGCTAGAAAGACGACTATAGGTCATCAAAGTAGCTAGTAGCGTAGACATGGGAAAAGCTAAAACGATAAAATTGGGAAACTTTAGCAAAAAAACCTGAATGGCAATGTCTATGGGTAGCCCAGATTCTACGATTTTTCTAACTAGATCAAACACAGCATCAATAGTGACACCAAGTGATGAAAAAGCTCCGACACCAAAGAAAAACGGCGCTATCAATTCGCTGGTCAGGTAACGATCCATGATCGTAAAAGGTAGCAGCGAACCGATGTTGTAGAAAGGCGTAAACTTCTTTGATATCATAAAAAATTTTAACAGTTAAATATTGACAACCCTGGTGAAGGAAGGAGGCAGGGGGCAGGGGGCAGGGAGCAGGGGGCAGGAGTAAAATAGTCTTCGTGTTTGGTTTTGAGGTCTAAGTTCTTTACCTCTGTTAGTTGCAAACTGCTATATCTGATGTATTTAGTATCAAAGTTTAATTCTCAATGGCTGATAAAGCAGAATTAAATAAATTAATAAATTTATAATTAAAATGAAATATAAAAATAGCCTTTGAAATTATTAACTAAATAATTATAATTGTGAATTTAGACTTGAAAATTATCCCCTAAATAATATTGCCGCACGAGGGGATTGCTGTAAAGTTCGTCAGCACCGCCAAAAGCGAGAATTTGTCCCTCGCGCATGATGTAGGCGCGATCGGTGATCGCGAGGGTTTCGCGGACATTATGATCTGTAATTAAGATTCCCATACCGCGATCGCGCAGTTGTGCGACAATGTGCTGAATTTCTGAGACTGCGATCGGATCAACTCCCGCAAATGGTTCATCCAAAAGTAAAAATTTTGGCCCTTCTTGTCCAGCAGCTAAAGACCTTGCTAATTCCGTCCGCCGTCGCTCACCACCAGAAAGTTGAATTCCTTTACTATTAGCTAATTTTTCCAACCGAAACTCCCGCAGTAAAGTTGTGAGTCGTCTTGACCATTCCCGTCGTGGTACATTCGTTTGCTCTAGCACCAAGAGAATATTATCCTGTACCGAGAGTTGGCGGAAAACACTTGGTTCTTGCGCTAAATAGCCTACACCCAGTCGTGCCCTTTTGTGCATCGGCATTCCTGTAACATCCAGATTACCCAGCCAAACTTTTCCTTGATTGGGTTTTTCTAAACCTGTGGCAATGTAAAAAGTCGTCGTTTTACCAGCCCCATTGGGGCCTAGTAAACCAACGATTTCGCCCTGACCAACAGAAAGATTAACACGATTGACAATTACTCGTTTGCCGTAAGATTTGTGAATATTCTCTAAAACAATTTTCACGCTGGAAGCACCCTTTCTTGGTGGTAAATGCTAATTAGAAGGCTTCAAAGGTGGTGTCTGTGGCACAGATGGGGCAGGTGTCGCAGCATTATCTGATTCCTCGATCATGTAGATAGACTCTACCTGACGGTTGGATTGAGGTAAAGCCACAAATCGTCCTTCATCAATTAAATACGTTACTTTCTCTGCCCGGATACTGTTACCGCCCTGTTGCAAAATATAGACGTTGCCACTGAAATCAATTCGGCGTTCCTTACTAAAGTACTGTGCTTGGGCAGATGTTGCCTGAAGCTGACGAGAAGGATACAACATTTGCACGTTACCACGAGCGGTGATTACTTGATTTTTAGCATCATATTCTTGTACATCAGCGCGGATAGTGAGGGGGCGATTGTCTTTAGATGTTTGTGCAGTAGCGGTTTGAAGTTGAGTAGGATAGGCAAAAGCGCCCAATAGTGCAACTGGCAGCATTAAAGCTAATCCAAAGCGACGGAACTGTGACATGGGCAATTGATAGCAGGGCATCATAGCAATCGGGGATTCAGGATTTCAGCTTGCATTCTAATTATCTCAAGTACTTTATCCAGATATTAAATATACAATCTGGAGTGATTTCGGATAACTACTGGCTGAAATAGTGACGCTACCCCCAACCTCAAGGTTTCAGGTAATTGGCATCTGAGTGAAAATGGCGTAGGCACAATTCATGAATTGTGCCTACCAAGGATTTCGGACAACGCATAATTAATTTACCAAATGTCTAATCAGTAGACAGCACAATTCTAGGCAAAGATAAAACTTGATTTTCACCCAGATCGCCAGATGTAATCTTATCTGGCCCTATTTGTTGTAATGTTGTCAACAATGCTGCACTCTGACTCAATAGCTCATCGACATCAACGCCGCCATAACTAGATGGGTAACGCCGTAGGCGATTGCCGCCTTCTCCCAGTAGAATAACTGCACCTCGCCAATTTCTATTTTCCAAATGATACAGCGCCACAGAAATTTGGAGAATGCCTTGATAAAAGGTTTTTTCTGGTTCACTGGCTTCAATCCACAAAGCCTCTAAAGTGTCATGACAGGCGTAGAACTGACCAGAATTGAACTGTTCTACGCCTTGCCAAAACTCTTGAGGGATGGTTTCGCTCATCCCATACTGTCTCGGACTTCTTTAATTGTTTCCAGAGAGATGTCTTGTTTTTCTCCAGCAAACTCGTTGTCAGGGGTGAGGAACAACATACAATGGCACTCTTTGCGTTCTCTCATTGGCACACAGGGACAGTTCCAATATGTAGCGTGGACCTCAGCCTCTTTATCTTCGTAATGGCGACAGGGACATAAAGGCGCACCTAGTTCGTCTTTATGTTTGGCTAGTCCTTCAATCACAACTGCGGTAACAGAAGGTTCAGAACAGAAGTATGTTCCAGTACGCTTGGCGTATTGTTCGGAAAAATGCCGCATTGCCTCTAGGCTTTTATCGCTGGATTTTGTGTTATGTTCTGATGTGATCATGGGGATCGGTCGCTCATAATTTAAATATTTCTTTGCATTGTACCTCAGCCTCATGTTGGGATTACTGGGTGTATTTCCCCAACCTTAACCTTTCAAATTGTTTTACCTTCGTTCAAGGGCTGATATGTCCGGTGTGCTGGGATCGGGCAAAATATAGAAAATCACAGAAGTTTAATTTGAATGGGGAATGGGGGAGCAGGGGGAGTAGGGGGACAAGGGGGACAAGGGGGAATTATTGAATAAGTCTCTTCCTTGTCTTCCCCCTCTCCCTTGTCTCTTCTTCATAGCCCATGCCCAATACTTCGACTTCGCTCAGTACAAGTGCCCCATTCCCAATTCCCAATTCCCAATGTCCAATAATTCCTGCAATTTATAATAAATGTAATGTTTTTTGCAGTTGGGGTTGCAGTGCGCGATCGCTTTGCAAAACTATACCAGGATGTTCCCAATTAGTTACTTCTTGTTCAGCTGGTGCGGAAATATTTGGCCACAAAACCCAGCGACTACCTTGAGGAAGAGTAGCACGGCTCAAGGGGTTTTGAGTTAGCCAAATCAAGGGATAATTTTTAGGAACTACTGAACTGGCATCTTCTAAGGCTGTGGTTGCTGCTAAAGTTTCTAGTACAAAGCGTAGACCTTCGGCATCGCCTTTGATTAAATCTGTCGATGCTGTCCATAGTTGCACTTGTAATTGCTGTTGCTGCGCGTAAAAGTACAGTGAAGCTGCGGCAATTACTGCTTGTTCAAAGTTTTCTTCTTCCCAATTACTAGCACTGTCAAGAGCAATAACTATCTCTTGTCCACCTGTAACCATTTCTAACTCCCGCACCCTTAATTCACCATAGCGAGCGCTAGTTCGCCAGTGAATCAGACGGGTTGGATCTCCAAGGCGATATGGACGGAGCGATCGCACCAGCCCTGTTGTCGCTGTCTGCAATGGTCTACCACGAGGATCTCCCCTTTTGCTCTCTTCTTGCCCCATTTCGTCTACTAGGGGGCAAGTAGCCAAGGGTAACACTGTAGGATAGACAATTGCTGTGGCAGCACAATCACGCTGACGGCGACACCAAAATAATCCCAAAGGCGCACCAGAACCTAGTTCGACTGTGTGCCAGCGATAAACGCCCCGGCGCTGGGTAGGGTGGTAATATACCCAACGGTAACTACCTTGGCTAGGAATCGTTTCGATTGCCTTTTGTACTGATTTCCCTAAGACAAAGGGCAATATATCCTCAACTTGCAATAAGCTTACAGGCTGCTTTGTCTGATTGCAGATTTCTAATTCCACAGTTAGATCGTCGCCGGCTGACACAGGTTGTATGGGACGGCGGGTGATAGATAGACCTGTGAGCGATCGCGGCGGTAAGATGGCTGCTACACTCAAAAGGGCAAAACTGATGCCGCTAATGGCGTACAGCCAACCAGCCATCGTATTGATACCTGCTCCAAAAAAACAAATAGCGGTTACTGCTAGCACCCAACCGCCATAAGTAGGGGCACAAGCGCGGGTTTCTAACCAATTAGTAATGGGTTTGATGATTTTCATGTTTCTTTTTTAACCCAACACCACCCTAAATTCACAGTGTCTCAGGGGTTCGGCAAAAAAATCTGTATTATTAAAATATGGAATAGAGGTGGAAGATTCTTTGATGCAGTTAGTCAGTCGGGAGCATATTGAAATCTCTTCTGATGTGCGGAGTGGGAAGCCCCGCATTACTAATACACGCATTGCTGTAGAAGATGTGGCTATGATGCATTTAAAGCTAGGATATTCCTTGGTAGAGATTGCTGGGAAGTATGACCTGTCACTGGCATCTGTTTATGCAGCAATGGCTTATTACTTTGATCGCCGAGACGAGATTGATCGCCGTACAGCAGAAGAGAATGAGTTAGTTGAGGTACTGAAGCAAAATCATCCCTCACGTCTTCAAGAGAAACTCAGACAGTTGAGGAATGAGTGAGCGAATTCGCTTTCATCTGGATGAAAATGTCGATCCTGCCATCGCGCTTGGCTTACGCCGTTATGGAATTGATGTCACAACAACTAATGATGTGGAATTACGCACCCAAACCGATGAAGTCCAATTAGCGTTTATTCAAGAAACACATCGAGTACTGTTCACTCAAGATGCAGATTTTTTGATTATTGCAAGTTCTAGGCTCGATCATCCTGGTATTACCTACTGCAAGAAAGGAACTTGTTCAATTGGTGAAATCATTGAAACTTTAGTTTTGATGTATGAGGTGATGACACCTGAAGAGATGGTGGGACGTGTCGAGTTTGTGTGAAATCAAAGCACCATTGAAAGACTTGCATCTTCAAAAGCATTTCGGTGGAGTCAGTTAGGAATTGTATGCATAATCTAACCAGTTCTCTGTATTTTGGTCGTTTGCATCTGTAAATTTATAATTGTATATGATGATTAAATGATGGAAGATAGGTAGAAGGTAAAAATATGACAATTACTACCAAATTAAAACAACTATATGAAACCGATGAGAATTTATGGTTAGAAGAAACTATTGAATTATTAAAACAAAAACAGTTTAGCCAACTTGATTTAGAAAACTTAATTGAGGAATTAATCAGTTTGGGTAGAAGAGATTTAGCTAAAGCCAAAAATCTTTTAAGGCAAATTATTATTCATATATTATTACTTCAATATTGGCAGGTGGAATATGAAAGAAACCATCGTCATTGGATTGGAGAAATTAAAACCTTTAGATATGACTTAAGTAATCATTTAACGACGAATTTAATAAACAAGTTACAGGATGATTTAGAGAATATTTATCAAAGTGCGGTTGATTTTGTGAAAATTAAAACCGATTTAACTATTTTTCTAGAAAAGTGTCCTTACACTCTTGTACAATTATTGGATGATAATTATCTACCTTAAATATATCAGTCTGCTCTATTTTTGTGAAATTAAAGCAGCACCGAGAAGCGATCGCTTTCTGTAAGAATCCCTGCTGACTAGCGATGTCTATGCGTTAAATCTCTCGACGAAATGCTCTAATAGCTTCTCCAGCATCAGTCTCAGCCATCAAAATGTAGCGTCTCAATAAATCCAAATTGAGGTCATTGAGTCCGGGTAGTTGGCTGCGATCAGTGCGTTCATAGCTGCCTTCATGCAGATGATAGAGCGTTAACAGCCCATCTTCCCAAAACCAGACTTCCAGTACTCCCAGAGCTTTATAGCGCTCTAACTTGCTGATACTACCACTGGTAAAAACGACTTCGATTGACAAATCTGGAATCGGTTTAGCGCTGCCAATGCAGTAGGATTCGTCTGCTTGAACCGAAACAACCCCTTCTTTTTCCTGAGTCATTGAGCGGGTTGGCTGAAATAAAATGCCTTTTTCGACGAGAAAGGTTGTTACTAAATAACCGATGATACTGGCAAAAATTTCATGTTCGCGTCCCGGCATGAGAATCTCGATTGTATCGTCATAGTAAAACAGCCGCACGCCAGGAGAACCGTCAAAACCTTTTTGGATGAACTTGAACTGTTCCCACGTCCCATGATGGACAATGCGTTGGTCGGTAGTTCGGTCGAGTCGTGGGGGCATCGCGTTCACCTCTAGCAATCCCTGCCTGAATTTTGACATACTCTTTGCCAGTATGACTATCGCTTTGAAAATAATTGATTTGTTTGCGATCGCTCCTTTTTGATTTGCTCCATTGCGACGCCGAATAGCCCGTCGTAGACATCGCTTTGTGTGAAAATTTAGTTTAAAATTTTTATATTAATTTCTGTAATAGATTATAAATATCCCCCTTTATCACCTTCTTTTCGTAAGCCTACACCAACAACTAATACTACCACTTTATCAATTTCTACTTTATAAAGTATACGATAGCGCTGACCAACAGCCCTAACACTACGATAATTGATAAGCTGTCCAGTTAAAGGTTTTCCCTGTTTCTCTGGATCTATTTTTAACTTATCAATACGTAAAATTAAAACTTTTTGGTGACGTTTATCTTTAATATTTTCTAACATTTCTAATGCTAGAGGTGTTAACAGGGTTAGCGCGTCTCAAAGCCTATTGACAAGAGGACTTGCCTGATCAGCAATCTTTGTTGGAAACAAAGTGACACCATCCGAGGTAGGGTAAGATTTAATTC
>NZ_JABXKH010000067.1:54517-107595 GCF_017115105.1 Nostoc sp. NMS2 | reverse complement strand
GCCTTCTGCCTTAAAGCGCGTAACCTTTCATCATCACCAAAAGCTGACAAGAACCGTAAGATAAGCTATTTGTCAGTTTTTGCGGATTTCCCGAAAGTTCCAAATCAAACCAGCCATCGCTGTCACTATCGGATGTTAGGGATGCAGCTTTGATATTGACGGTTAAACCATAACGAGACACCAGCCGGGAGATTACAGGTTGCCTGTGATACCTCTGAGGTACGAGAATGCGGCTTTGGACTGAAGCAGGTTCTACAGATTTACTCTGAAACATCAGATGAATTCCCAATAGCGATGCCTAAGTTGGGCTGCGCCTACGCAATTTTTTGGTTCGGCAGAGAATCTTGCTGATGCCGCGCCCCTGAAACTCAACTTTGCCTGGTTGAATGTCAGCCTTATAGAGATTTTCATCTTTTTGGCTCTTGCTAAACTCCGTTAACTCGATAGTATTAGTGTATTTAATTATTATGTAAAGGAAGTTATCACAAAGACCGTAAATACACAATAAGCAAATTTACTTACATTTGCTTCAATGTATGTAGAGTACTTTAACGCCAAACCAATTAAGAATCTGTTGCATCCGTCCGTTCGTTGATATCGTCATTATCTTGGAATCAGAACTAGAGGGCGATACTGATTACCGAGTGATTGCAGGGTTAGCAAAGTCAGGTTAGATAGTGTTGTCAGAATTTTGTTAGATATTATCTCATAGTGGGCATACTGCAAGTATCAAGTCTGACTTTTCACGGTATCTGGAAAACCTCACTTCTATTTCTCTCTCCTAAAAGGAGAGAGACTTTGAATTTTCCACCTTCCCGCGTCGGCAAGAGGGTTAGGTTTTTCGTGGGCTTACATGACGTGAAAAGTCAGATATCAAGTAAATAGCATCGAAGATAGGGAAACAGTATGTTGACGACACAGGCGCAAGAAGAAATTACATTATTGAAGCAAAATTTAAGACGTGAAATCAGTAAGCTATCAGGTGTTTTAGAGAATAATATACCTAAGTATATTTGCATTAATAACCTGAATTCAAAGTTAGAAAGATTAGAAGAAATCGAGAAAATTATTAGTATAGATAAATATAAAATTGTTTTTATAGGTACTATTGGTAAAGGTAAAACTACAGCCATCTGTCATCTTTTTAACTTAATAAGTGACTTTAAGGTTTCCAAGACAATTAATGGCAGAATTAAAAATGTAACCGAAACTAAAGAGTTACTCTCAACGGGAGCGGGCAGAACTACTATATGTGAAGTAATTATTAAGGCATCTGAAAAAACTTACATAGAAATAGAGCCTTATACAGTTGATGAAATGGAAAATCTTATTTTTGATTTCTGCGATTCTATTGCCAATAAAGACAATCCTCAGTCAGAGGATAAAATAATAATTTCCCAAGAAATCGAGAGAGCTATTAGGAACGTTACAGAACTTAAGATAACTTCTAAAACAGTCTATGATGGTGACAAGAAAGACATTTTAATAACTGATCAAGCAAAGAAATTACTTAATGAATCAGGAGCAGAACTTCTGAGAAAGACTGCATTAAATAACGCAAAAATCGAAGCTAGAACTACTACTAAAATTGAGTTTGACAATCAGAATAATGAGCAAGAATGGATAAAAAATACCTTTGCTGACATCAATGATGTTCAATTAAAAGAGTTTGCTATTCCAAGGAAAATATATCTTTATCTGAGCGATGATATTTTATCTGGTTCAAACTTGTCTCAGTTCGATTCAGTCGTTGATACTAAAGGACTTGATGAGAACCCAATTCGTAAAGACTTGCAGAAATATGTTGACAGTCAGGATACCATCTGTCTCTTTGTAACTCCCTTTAATGATGCTCCTGAAGCTAATATTAGAAAATTAATAGGTTATCATCTTACATCTAAATCCAAAGACTTTCATCATCGATTTGTGACCTTGGTATTACCTCGGAAAAAGGAGCCTGAAAGAGTGCATGGATCTGATGAAGATAGAGACTTAGGAATTAAAATTAGACAAGACCAAGTTCAAGCTACATTCAAAAATTTGAATTTAGATTTTTTCAAAGACAATATCTTGTTCTATGATTCCTTGAGATACTATAACGATGATATAGTTAAGCTAAATGAAAATTACGAAAAAGAAGATGTACAGGCAGATAAAAATGAATTTATCGAAGCTATAGCGGGTGTAGTAGAACGTAGGCGAAATATTTTATTAGATGAAATTAATGCTATCAAAGAAAGCTCGGCGAAAATTAAAAATGGTGGTGCTTTAACCGAATCAGAAATCAAGGCAATTGAAAATGCTATTGAGAAGATAAAGAGTTTACGTTATTTGAGTAAAAGAACGTCTAGTTTTATTTTTGATAATTTTATTGATGAATATGTTAATAAATACTATCGCACAGTTTATCCGGCATGGAATACTAAACACGCGATCCATAAAATGTTTGGTTACTATGAGCTAAGAGATATAGATATATATTACGATGCGAAGGTTGTTGCTGAGGGAATAGATGAAGATAAAATGCTGAAAAAATTTACCAAAGAAGTAAAACAGGAATTAGAAGATATCCTGAATGATCTTACCTCTGCGAATGAATCTTTAAAGACATTTATCCCTGAATTAATCAAAGAATTCTACGGCTTATATGACGAGTTTATATACGAAGTAGGCAGAGAAGTTGAAGAAGAAGTCAAGAATAAACTATTACCTAGAAGCGAAGATTCTGATTTTTGGAATGCTCTAATTGCTGAGAAAGGTAAGGAAAAGAAGAAAGGGGAAACTTTTACAGATAATGTATGTCTGATACTTAAGCGAGAACTGGAAAAAGAGACAAACTTAAATACATTCTTAAAAAACAAAGCTGAAGATCATTGGAAAGAACTAGTTAGCAAAATACTAGGCTTTTTTGGGGAAAAATAGGCAGTTTTTCAATTGCACAGTTAATACACAGTTTAGGGCACAATATAATTGTCTCCATAAAGCTATTTTATCCACCATTAGTTGCTATCAAAAGATATATGACTGATTTACTACAACAAGAAATAACCACAAAACTCAGCAGATATCAAAAAGATTATCAAGAATATACAAAATGTTTGATTAGGGGAATACAAATTCCAATTAATGGAAGACCAGAGGAGTTAGTTAGACAAATATTTATTCATTTTCTTATTAAAGAAAGTAGGTTATTTCCAGATATCATTAATATTGCAGTTGAGGCTAATAATCATGATATAGAAATATACAAAAAGCAAAATAATGATGATTTTAAGCCACATCAATATCCTTTGATAATTGTGGAAGTAAAGCGAGAAGGTGTGAATTTAAAAAATCATTATAATCAGATTCAAAGGTATTTAAAAAATGCTTGTTGTTACCTGGGGATTTTGTATAATTATCATGAAATTATCGCCTTTAATAGAAAAAATGACCATTTTGAAATTCATCCTTTTAAAAGCCTTAAAGACATACAGGCATTAATTTTAAAAATTAATAATAATGATTATGATGATGATTTATTAGAATTTAAAAAAGCTCAAAACGGAAATTTTGATAGTTTTGCTTATCTGATTAGCAGATATGGGAACTATACAACTAATACAGTAGTTTTTAAAGTTAAACAACAGCAAGCTGAAATAGAAGGATATTTCTTCAATATGCAAGGAAATAAAGTCTACTATGATGTATGTGGTAAAGACTCCAAAAAACAATCAAGTTTTGAATCACAAGATTTTGAAAAACTAATTTCTATCACTTATTAAAGAAAAACCTAACCTCCTAATCCCCTTACCGACAAGGGAAGGGGGAAAATTCAAAGTCTCTCTCCTTTTAGGAGAGAGAAATAGAAGTGAGGTTTTCCAGATATCGTGAAAAGTCGAAAAAACCAGAGGGTTTATATTAGGCATGAGGGCGTGCAGCTAGCTGTGCGTCCCCACTATGTGTTGCTAGAACCTTACCAATCACTTGCTTCAGTTTCATCCCAGACTTCTAATTCCAAATCATGGAGATAGGTTAGTCCACTCTGAATTTGTGCATCTGTTCCTTGTAATTCCAGGTCAAACCAACCATCCCCGACAGCATTGGCTCCCAAAATCGCTGCTGTGATATTCACAGTCAGGTTGTAGTCAGACACCAGGCGAGAAATCACAGGTTCCTGGTGATAGTCTTTAGGAATTCTGAGTCGAATCCGTTTATTGGTAGGTGTGTTACTAGACATGATTGTTACTAGCCGTAGAGGGGAGTGGGGAGTGGGGGAGGGATGAGGAAGAGGCAGAGGGGCAGGGGGAAGGGTGCAGAGGAGAAAGATGTAATTTTGTATTCTCTCCCTTGCCCCTTGCCCCCTCTTCCCCCTATCCCCAGAGGGGGCCCCGAGTCCCCCTGCTCCCCTGCTTCTTCTCCATGCCCCATGCCCAAAAGCTAACTATTCAACATCTTTAATGCGGGTTTTACGTTCTAAAATCTCTTTTAGCACTAAAGTTACTACTGCTAGCAACGCCAACAGTACAGCCGCAGAGAAGGCAGCTTCGGTTTCATATTGTTTGTAAGCATCTTCTACAAACAGTGGTAAGCTCTGGGTTTGGTCAGCAATATTGCCAGATACCACCGAAACCGCCCCGAATTCACCCATTGCTCTAGCATTGGTCAAAATTAAACCGTAGAGTAAGCCCCAACGGATGCTAGGTAAGGTGACACGCCAAAATATCTGCCAATCTTTTGCACCTAGAGTTCTAGCAGCTTCTTCTTGATCTTTACCAAATTCCTCTAAAACGGGAATCACTTCCCGCGCCACGAAGGGCATACTCACAAAGGCTGTAGCCAGCACCATACCTGGAAAGGCAAAGATTATCTTGATATCATGTGCCTGGAGCCAAGGGCCAAACCATCCATTGCGTCCGTAAAGTAGCACAATCATCAATCCTGCGACTACGGGCGAGATGGAAAAGGGCAGGTCAATAATGCTTAAGACTATGGCGCGTCCAGGAAATTTATGACGAGCGATCGCCCAAGCTGCACATAGCCCAAATATTGTATTTAAAGGCAGAGAAATTACAGCCAGCAACAGTGTCAGCCAAGCTGCATGGAGAAAAGCTGGTCGCGTCAGGTTGGATAGAAATGGCCCAACTCCCTTGCTAAAGGCTTGAACAAAAACGTTGATTGCAGGGATGTATTGAACTAGGGCTAAATAGGCGATCGCTATACCAATTAAAACTATTGGAACCCAACTCTTTTGTTCTTTCGGCTTGGCTGTATCAGATACAGATGAATGAAAACTTGGCTTATCTAGTGTCATATCTCCTTGCCCATGCTTGTAAGAAATTAATTGCCAACAGCAATACCAACGAAATTGATAATAAAACTATGCCAATTACTGTTGCACCAGAATAGTCATACTGCTCTAACCGTTGGAAAATCAGCACAGGTGCGATCAAATCTTGATAGGGCGTATTGGAAGAGATAATTACAGTTGATCCATATTCTCCAACTGCACGGGAGAAACCCAAGGCAACACCAGTTAAAATTGTCGGAAATAAAGGTGGCAAAATTACTTTCCAGAAGGTCTGCCATTGAGAAGCGCCGAGACACCAGGATGCTTCTTCAATTTCATGTTCCATTTCCTGAAGTACGGGTTGTACAGTTCTCACAATAAAGGGTAGTGAGATAAATATCATTGCCACCGCTACTCCCGTGCGGGTAAAAGATACCTTAATTCCCAGTGGTGCTAGTAGCGACCCGATCCAGCCATTATCACTGTAAACTGTTGCCAGGGTTAGCCCTGCTACCGAAGTTGGCAGGGCAAAGGGTAAATCTACTGTGGCATCAATCAAGCGTTTTAAGGGAAAGTCGTAGCGAACCAGAACCCAAGCAATCAGAGTTCCAAATACGCCATTGAGTAAAGCCGCAAATATTGCTGTAACAAAAGTTACGTTGTATGTTGCTAATGCAATATCACTAGTTGCGATCGCCCAAAATCTCGCCGGAGGTTCCGTACTCGCTTTCAGGAACATAGCAACTATAGGGATAAACAACATCACCGTCAGGTATCCTATGGTGATTCGCCAAGTCCACGGAACCCGCCCCAATTTCTTCCAAAATGGCGTTTTGCGTTCAATTTCCACAGAAGGAGATACAGTCGTCACGTCGCTTCGCTCCAAATTCAAAATTCAAAAAAAGTTTTTTGTCAGTACTCGTAATTCGTAATTATTACCCCACAACAGTTCGCGCAGCGTGCCGTAAGCAAGTTAGTTACTCTGTCCTTCAATTACGAATTACGAACTTGTACTGAGCGAAGTCGAAGTATTACGAATTACGAATTACTTTTTCTTGGCTTGAATCTGGTCAAAAATAGCTCCATCTGCGAAGAACTTCTTATTGATTCCATCCCAACCGCCGAAGTCTGCAACTGTACCCAAAGTTTTCACCTTGGGGAATTTGTCTGCAACTTCCTTACTTAGAGTCAAAGTATCATACACCGGTCGGAATCCCAATTTTGCAAACTCCTGTTGAGCTTCTGGAGTATATAGATATTTGACAAAACCTTCGGCAACCTCACGAGTCCCATGCTTATCTACATTTTTGTCTACCACCGCGATGGGATTGTCGATGGAGATATTGACATCAGGGATAATCGCAGTCAACTTTTCACCCTTTTGTTCTGCCAAGATAATCTCATTTTCATAGTTAATCAAGGCATCACCTTGACCCTGCTTGAAAAATGCATCAGTAGCTTCACGAGCATCCTTAGTTAGCAAAGGCACGTTTTTGTACACTTTGGTAACAAACTCAGTCGCTTTAGTATCATCTCCACCAGTTTTAATCACTGAATTCCAAAGAGCTAAGAAATTCCAGCGAGCAACCCCTGATGTTTTAGGATCGGCGGTAATTAGTTTTATACCGTCTTTAGATAAATCTTCCCAGGTCTTGATGTTTTTAGGATTACCTGGACGTGTAACCAATGCTGCAACTGATTTTGAGACAATACCATTGTTGGGAACTTCCTTTTCCCATCCTGGCTGAATCAATCCAGCCTTCTCAATCTTTGAGGTGTCTCCAGCTAGTGCCAAGTGGACGACATCTGCTTCCAAGCCATCAATAACAGCGCGGGTTTGGGAACCAGATCCACCATAGCTTTGCTTGAAGACGACAGTTTGGTTATGATCTTTCTTCCACTGTTCTACAAATTTAGGAATAATTGCTTCGTGAGCCGCTTTGGTGACAGCAAAGGAAACCAGAGTTAGTTCAACATTATCTTTGCTTGCAGCCACAGGAGTAGCACTAGGGGTTTCAGAGGAAGAATTACTCCCAGTTCCTCCACCAGAGCAGGCGGCAAGCGCCACACTCAATACAGTCCCTACTAAAAAGAGTGATACAAAGCCTTTAAGCGAATTTAGTCTGAACCGATATATTCCATGTTCAGCGTAGGCGTAGCCCGCACTTCGGCTGCGCTCAGTGACCACCGGAAGCATCGCTTGTAATCTTTTCAGTGGGCGTTGCCACAAACTCATTCTATTTCCTCCACTAAATCTACAGATAACTGATGGGAATACAGTTATATAGTGTTTATCATACTGGATGATTACATCTAACTAGTTGCAAACACCAATAAACCTCACATTCTTCATCAAGAATATGGTGATTCTACCAATTATCTGAGGAATTACAATGCTTTTATTTTCAACTAGCCGATGTATCAACAGCAGGAGGTAGGAGGTAGAAGGCAGGATACAGGAGGAATCTCCATAAATAAATGTGGGTAATTAAGATATAGCAAAGTCCGTGTATTGTCGTAATTCTGTGGGATGGAAACCCAAGACAATATCTTCGCGCAAGATACCCGCTTCTAATAATGCCTCAGCAACTGGCTGGGAAGTACCATCATATTGAATCCACACTTTATCATTAATAATATCTATATGTACCACCGAACCATGTACGCGGCGCACTCCATCCCAACCGATATGTAACACTTCGTAGTGGTCTCGCTCTGAGTCAATTACAGCTTCTGTCTCTATTTGACCGTTAGCAGGTTTGTGAGTAGCATATTCAAAATTTCACGATACCGAGTTAGCTTATCCATCTGATAATCCTCTCTAGTTGCTCGTCAAAAACAATTAGGTGTATTCAGATACTATTAATTAGCGCGATGTTGCCCTTTAGTAGCGAAAACTTGGATCAAAAAAGCGATCGCTCTTTCCCAACAAAGACAAAAGTGCGATCGCTATTTATGTTTATGTCGGGGCAGACATCTCGCCTACCTAAAATCTAAATATCTATCTCGCTCAACTCGCGTGTGATGTGATCGAATGGTTCATCCACAAAAGCAGTATTAACCACACCTGCGGCTGCTACTTGCTCCTTAATCAGATCCTTGAGAATCTGGATACCGCGAACCGTAGGCCCAATAGGCACTCCTAAAGAATTATAAGTTTCCCGCAGTCCTTGCAGCACACGCTCATCCAATACATTTGTATTCCCAGCAACTAGCGCATAGGTAGCGTAGCGCAAGTAGTAATCTAGATCGCGCAGACAAGCCGCATAACGACGAGTGGTATAAGAATTTCCACCGGGGCGAATCAATTCTGGCAGTTCTTCATATAACTTCAAACCCGCCTGCTTGACAAGTGCAGCCGCATTAGAATTTATCGCTGCCGCCGCTTGGACTCGGACTGTACCACTGTCAAAGTAAGACTTTAGGCTATCGATCGCATTCCGGTCAAAATACCGACCAGCTAAGTCATAATTCTTAATTAAACTTGTTACCGCATCGCGCATTATTTTTTCTCCCAATCCTTGCTATTTATGGTTTGATATTTATTTGGCTGCACTTATGCACCAGTAAATTTTTGTGCTATTTAAAATAGATTCGGCACAAAAACAATCTATCCACTATTTAAGGATTCTATGCCAAAGTTGACCCCCTATATGATGAACTTTCCAGTTTTATACAGATGATCGCTGAAAGGTTAATATAACCTGATAATCCAGATATCTGTAACATAAGCTACAAAATCTGCTAATGTCTACTATTTAAGATATTTCTGGTGTGTCACGGTCTGATTGAGATCAGCAGGGTTAGGATGCAATGTAAGATTCTGGTTTACTTTAGGAAATTGGTAGAGAAGGAGTAACAATGACTACACCACAAGAACTCTTGAAGAGAATTCAAGATGAAAAAATTCAACTGATTGATCTCAAATTCATCGACACAGTAGGGACTTGGCAGCACCTCACACTGTACCAAAACCAAATTGATGAGACTGCGTTCACTGATGGCGTACCTTTTGACGGTTCCAGCATTCGGGGTTGGAAAGCGATTAACGAATCGGATATGACGATGGTACTCGACCCCAACACTGCTTGGATCGACCCATTTATGGAAGTGCCAACGCTAAGTATAATTTGTAGTATCAAAGAACCCCGCACAGGCGAATGGTACAATCGTTGCCCACGGGTTATTGCTCAAAAAGCAATAGATTACCTGATTTCCACTGGTCTTGGTGACACAGCTTTCTTTGGCCCTGAAGCTGAATTCTTTATATTTGACAGTGCTAGGTTTGCACAAACTGCTAACGAAGGCTACTACTTCTTAGATTCCGAAGAAGGTGCTTGGAATTCTGGTAAAGCCGATACAGAGCAAAAACCCAACTTGGGCTACAAACCACGCTTCAAAGAAGGTTACTTCCCAGTCGCACCAACGGATTCTTTTCAAGATATCCGTACAGAAATGTTGCTGACGATGGCAGAATTAGGTGTGCCCATTGAAAAACATCACCATGAAGTTGCTACTGGTGGTCAGTGCGAACTGGGTTTCAAATTTGGTAAGTTGATCGAAGCGGCTGACTGGTTGATGATTTACAAATATGTCATCAAGAATGTTGCTAAAAAACACGGCAAAACCGTTACCTTCATGCCAAAACCAATTTTTGGCGATAACGGTTCAGGAATGCACTGTCACCAGTCCATCTGGAAAGACGGCCAACCTCTGTTTGCAGGTGATAAGTATGCTGGTTTGAGCGACATGGGGTTGTACTACATTGGTGGTCTTCTCAAACACGCGCCGGCGCTGCTGGCAATCACCAACCCCAGCACTAACTCATACAAGCGCTTAGTACCTGGTTATGAAGCACCAGTAAACTTAGCTTACTCCCAAGGAAACCGTTCTGCTTCTATCCGTATTCCTCTATCTGGCACTAACCCCAAAGCCAAGCGTTTAGAATTCCGTTGTCCAGATGCTACATCTAACCCCTACTTGGCATTTGCTGCAATGCTTTGTGCTGGTCTTGATGGCATCAAGAACAAAATCCATCCTGGTGAACCCTTAGATAAGAATATCTATGAACTCTCTCCAGAAGAACTAGCAAAGGTTCCTTCAACTCCAGGTTCTTTAGAATTGGCGTTGCAAGCACTAGAAAAAGATCACGCCTTCTTGACCGAATCAGGCGTTTTCACGGAAGACTTTATCGAAAATTGGATTGACTACAAGCTAGGTAATGAAGTTAAGCAGTTACAACTACGTCCTCATCCTTATGAGTTTTACCTCTACTACGATGCTTAATTAAATTAAGAATCGTATCTAACTTAAGACTTACGCAAAACCAGACGCTGTAGGGGCAATTCATGAATTGCCCTAAGAAGAAAATGATTCTTTTCGGCTATTGTTTGCGTAAGTCCTGTAACTAAAATTAATAAGTTTTGCCACCCTAGAGTACAGGGTGGCTTTTTATTTCCAGAGTTGCCAGTTGAGATATTCACTCAAAAAATCCAGCTTAAAACTCTTGAAACTTAGCTCATAGAAGCATGGCTGGGCCCATAAATCATCCGAGCGCTAGCATCTACCTTCCCTTGAATTGGGTTCCAGTAATGGGATGCTTCTTCAGGAAGACCAAGTTCTTGTGCAGCCCGCATCAGCATTGATTGTTGGCGATTCTTGACTTGCTGATGTTCACGCACCATTAATGCACGAGATTTATCTGCGATAGACATAACTATAGTCCTCTCTATTTTGTGAATATATAACTTTCGCTATTCTTACAAGACTAATATAACAAAAATTCTGTAACATAAGCTACTTTTTGCATAAATTTATATTTGCCTTTGCTGACAATACTAGGCATTTGTCCCCAAAGCTCGAAAAATCTTCCTTAATTTACCTTTGATGGCTAAAATCATCTGGCTTCAGATTTGTCTCTCCTGGGAACTTTTACTTTTCCAACAGGAGGTAATTTTTCGTTACAATTATTTACATAGAATTCATCAAAACTTAAGCTATTTTTATGCCTGAGAGTTTAACTAAGCTGACTTATCAGACCTTTCAGCAGAGCAAAAATTACTTTGGTTTGGCTCACAAAATATTCAGTTCACAGTTGAGGAACCTGGTGTATCCGACACTTGAACAAAAGACCAAACCCATCCCAAATGAGCTTTCAGTCAAGCTTCAACAGAGATTGAACCAGCTGCTGGAAACAGACTGGCAAGATGCCCAAAAAGGTGTCTATCCCGAAAGTTTATTGTTTGATAACCCCTGGCAAGACTTTTTTTCCTACTATCCTCTGGTGTGGCTAGATTTTCCTCAAAGCTGGGAGCGGATTAAACAACAGAATTACCAAGATTTTTCGCCCGAAATTGACATAGATGGTTATCCCAGCTACTACGTACAGAATTTCCATCACCAAAGCAATGGCTATTTAAGTGACTTGTCAGCCAACTTATATGACTTACAAGTAGAAATTCTTTTTGGTGGGGCAGCTGATGTGATGCGGCGGCGAATTCTCGCTCCTCTCAAGCAAGGGCTGAAAGCAATTGATTCGGTTGCACCACGGCAAGCCCGTATTTTGGATGTAGCTTGTGGAACTGGGCGGACTTTAAAGTTAATTCGGGCAGCTTTGCCGCAAGCATCTCTGTTTGGCACAGATTTGTCACCAGCTTATTTGCGGAAAGCAAATGAACTACTATCCCAAATTCCCGGAGAACTGCCGCAACTTTTGCAAGGGAATGCCGAAGAGTTGCCTTATGTAGATGACTATTTTCATGCTGTGACTTCTGTTTTTCTCTTCCATGAGTTACCAGCATCTGTACGTCAGACAGTTATTGAGCAATGCTTTCGGGTAACAAAACCAGGCGGAGTCTTTATTATCTGTGACTCAATTCAGTTGAGTGATTCGCCTGAGTTGGAATATATGATGGACTTTTTCCATGAAGCTTTCCATGAACCCTATTACAAGCATTACACCACTGATAACTTAGTAGAACGTTTACAGAGAGTAGGTTTTGAGAATATTGAAATGCAAGTCCATTTTATGAGCAAATATTTTATTGCTCATAAGCCAGCTTGAGACAATATCTCTTCATTGCCTTTTCTTTAAGAAAACTTTACCTAAAAAAGACAGATGCAAAATTTTGCATCTGTCCTTGAGTGTAGAATAATTAAGATGAGTGAGATGTTCTGGCAGATCCTTCTTAATATCTATTTCGTCGAAAACCATCTGCGAGGAGAACTAGATAAGCTCAAATGGAACGAAAGGGATTTTATGCTTCGGTAAAGGACGCTAAACAAGCGTTGAAGCGAATATCCATTAGTTGCTCAGATAGAAACCAGTTACTCAATGTATGAGAAGAAAAGATATTGGGGAATCAAGTGAAGTTGCCTTAAGACTATTTTCTCAACAAGCAAAATGTTTGAATTAGATGTGCTTTAGATTAACTGATAGCCTAAATAACATCTATTTCTAGAGCCGTTGAGGATTGAGACGTGGAGCTTCCCACCGAATATGAGCAACAGTTATGTAGCTTTTGAGGAGTTGTTCATGCTGTTGATCAAGGCACTTAATTTGATTTGCGTTTTGATCGCCAGGATTAAGACCAACTAATGATATACAAAGCTTGCAGTTGAAATACTAAGCGATCGCTGAAGATTTTCGTGTGTCAACTGTATATATCTCTGTCAGAAAAGCTGTGTCAAGTATGTTAGCACAACATCGTGTTTTCTGGAACTTTGGTTTTTTTTGAAAAACAGGCATTATCCTACGGTAGTTAAACCACAACATAGGTATTTCCGAATTTTTGCGTCACTTCCCTACGCCCACTACCGCGATGACGTGGCGCATCATCTGGATTTTGTTCAGATGCTGCCGAGAGCCACTGTTCTGAAGTAGGCGTGGAAATTAGCCCAGTTGATAAGTGATTGACCATTGCTTGGCAGTTAGAAGCTAAGGGGCCGAACACCAGACTCGATACTAAAAGTGAAATGGCAGCACGCATAGCGAATGTCTATTTTGGAACTCTCCACTTCACTGATACTTAGCTTTTTGATTAATATCCGGACAATTCATCAAAAAGTATTCTGTTTTACTGAAAATAAACTCTTCTTATCCTCCGTTTAAATGTTCGACTAATAACCAGTTACCAAAGTGATTGTAACGACCCCACAATGTAACTAATTGTTCGTGGGAGTAAGCGCGTAATTGCTCGTCAATATGCGATCGCAAAGTCACAAGCTGCCAATTTTGTCCTTGATATGCGGCTGGTGCTGTGACAGCAAATCTGTATTCCTGCTGTTCCAAGCGGGAAAAAATACCTTTGAAACAGTTACTTTCCTGAATTAATGCCTTGTCAAAAATAGAGTCAGGGTACTCATTCTCCGATGGGCAAGGGCAATAACCACTATCTGGATAGGCTTGTGGATTATTTAAGTAATACAGTTGCCAGTGCAGCCAATCCGAACGATTGGGTGGAAGATTAAATAAAGGAATAATTGCTGTTTTTGAACGATTATCCTCTAATAAAGCTGTTTGCAGGGATCTAACGGGTAAATCCCTCGGCTGACAGTCTAACTCAACACACATCGCCGCCGCCATACCTGCTGCTTGACCAATGCCCATAACCACAGGTTGTAATCTGGTAGCGCCATTGGCAATGTGAGAGACAGAAATGTTCTTTTCGCAAACTAAGAAACCATCTGTTGTGGCTGGAATTAGTGAACTGTAGGGAATTGTAAAGGGTGTCCCAGTCCAACGTCCGCCCCAACGGATAGATTTTGGTTGCAGTGGGAATTGAACACCAGGATAATGATGGTCATTGGCGTAGTTACCAACTGCGATCGCTTCGCAAACGCCAGGGGCGATCGCATCATTAAATATAGATGCAACTCTTCCGCCGGCGATCGGCAAAATATCCTGTTCTCGGACAGTAGTTAGTCCCACTAAGCGGCGGCTTTCCCGGTAATAGGGATGTAGTGCAAAAGCTGTAGAGGCGTGAGGGAATACTTTTTCTGCTAAACCATAGCGACGACCAAGCTGATTTTGGATAAAATGGGCAAAATTTTGGCTGTGCCAGCGAGATTCTTGGATGAATTCACCTCTGGACACATCTGACTCTATCAGCCGCCCTATTCCTTGGCCGTAGTCATTGCCACAGATTGGCCAATTAATCATGAATCGGCCACCAGGCAAACGTCCATAATTCAAAAATGTCTCTGCTCCATAGCCATCCCAAGCATTTGCAAACTGGGATGGATTATAGTTAGGGGCAGCCGGAATTTCTGGTGCGATTGCATCACCAAAGTCTTGCATAATCACTACATAAGTGGGCGCTTGCACAGGATATCTCTGGGTGAAAGAGTTAAAAGCTACTGGGGCGCTTGGTTCTCCCCACTCAGATTGCAATTCCCAGCCCCAACGGTAAGGTATCTCAGCTAAAGCTAATAAATCTCCTAATTCTGTGCCATCGAGAATAATTTTGGCTGTGACAGCAAAATCAGCAAAGCGCACACCAGTAATACAATCACCTTGGCGGTAAACATCTATTGGCACTTGTCCAGAAATCCAGTGCAGATTTGGCAATTCCTCCACCCAATCTGCGAAAATCTCTGCCCCAATTCGAGGATCGTAACTAAAAAAGCTTACCCAGCTGTTATCTAATCCTTCGGGCTGTCGTTGCCGCAATTTCTGCAAAAACGCACCCCATAAACCCGTTTGAAAGGTTTCTAATTCGTTGCCATCGGGTGCAGACACCCCAGCCGAAGTTAGCATTCCCCCCAACCAAGAAAATTCACTCACCAAAATCGTTTTGGCTCCCCGTCGCGCCGCTTGAATAGCAGCCGCAGTACCTCCAGTTCCTCCACCGACAACTAAGACATCAACTGTGTATGTCTGATTAACCATTGCTTAACCTCACTGGAGTTTTGTTATATTCTCCCCAGATAGCTTGGCATCAAACAGATAAATTATTTTATTTTTCAGATACTGAACATTATTCGTGAAAAATTAGATCCCCGACTTCTTAAAGAAGTCGGGGATCTAAACACCGCAAATTTTCATAATTTATCTAGGATTGCTATACAAGCACCTATATCTCTGTTATACCAATTTTTTATGAAGCTGCATAGAATTCGATCCCCCCTAGCCCACGCCAGTCGCTCCACTTGGGGTCTCCCCAAATGAAGCAAGTGGCGTGGATTTAGGGGGATCAAGATATGTGCAACTTCACATTAAATTGGTATTACCTCAATAGATATAGTAATCCTATTTATATTTACATAGTTTGATTTTTTCACACTGCCCTACTTAGATAAGTTTCTTATGTCAGGAAAAATAAACTTTTTATCTATCTATATACCACTTTTGTAAAAGTTAGATAATTTCAATTTTTGTACTCAGCTAGCAGAAAGCTTGTAGCAAATTTGTTCCTTTTAATTTATACATAAATCCAAGAATATAATCTTAAATCCTTTAACAGCAAGACTTACAAAGAATTTTCTGATAGCTGGATATGTATAGGGTTTAGTATTACATCTAATCAGGGCTTGAATTTTTTAGCCAGACTTATGAGAACTCTTTTAAATGGATATAAATAAATACAACTTGTATATACAGCTAAAGATAGAGGTTATGGCTAGGGATTGGTATTTAAAATTAATATAAATAGATTTTATAGATTACTAGTATTAAGTAAGTTCAAATTATGTTTTCTAAGTGTTTAAAAAATAATGATGACTTAAGTGGAAATCAAGGTAGGAATGTCTCAAATGTTGAAATAGCACTTTTTATAGATAAAATTAAAAGTAATATCTGGATATTTGGTATTCCATCTTGGCTTTTCGGAATAACCGATAGAAGTATAGCTGCATTTGCTGATGGTTATTTATCTTATATAGAAATATTTCAGCTATTTACAGCCTCTTTCTTTTTTGTGAGTTGGCTATATCTCAAACCTAACGAAAGCTTCAACAGTAATGATTTAGGGATCAGCCAATATCAAGAATATCTCGCTCGTACTCAAGCTAACAAGCTTCAATTAAAAAAGCTCCACATGATTAGCCAGGAGTATATTTTACCGTTTCCTTATCTTTGCCAAATCTACCATCTATTGAACTTAAAGCATTTAGAAACAGTTCATAATTTTAGCCTTAATAACTTGAAAATTTTCCAAGTTATCCACTTTCAGCCCACTAATACTGGTGGAATAATTAAATTCCAAACGATATTAGACTCGCCAGCTAATCCTTTGAGAGTTTGGCGGCAACCGATTGTGGAGGTAGATTTAATATTACATACTCCCTACACTGTTGAATTGAGTATTCCAGTCTACAATAACAAAAGGATAATTGTTTTATTTAATGCTTTTCCATTAAATGACTCAGAACATCAGTTCTTTGTAGATATATATAGTGACCTAGAGTGGCCAAAGCCATTATTACAAATAATATTGCATTTTGCTTCTTGTTTGACACTATTTGAAGATTTGCCGTATCTAAGAGCTTTAGCGGATAAAAATATAGGGCGTTTATTTAACTTGAGCGGGGCTTCAAATCACGAGACTGCATTGTTATTTAAAAGATTTGTTGAACTATATGGTTCGAGTGGAGAAGCAACTAAATTACTTAAGGGGAATTAGGAGAGACGCGATTAATCGCGTCTGTACAAGAGGTGGGAGTTAGTAATTCATAACTCCTCACTTTGTTGAGTTAAGTAGGATGGTTTCATACGAAAAAAGAAAAATACATAAATTCTGATTTCTCGTTTTGTAGCATGGCTTTTTACCCCTCTCCAAACCTCTCCCCGAAAGGTCAAGAGGCTTTGAAACCCAGTTTTATTTTTTATCTGGTTGTATGAAATCACCCTGTTCACTTTGTTGAGTTAAGCGCGTGCTAGTAAAGGGGCAGCAGCTAGTAATGTTTTGGTATAAGGGTGCTGAGGATTGGTAAAAATAGTTTTTGTCAAACCGAGTTCGACAATTTTGCCACCATTCATTACGGCAATACGATCGCACAAAAATCTAGCTAACCAGAGATCGTGAGTGATGAACAGATAAGTTAACTCAAATTCTTCTTTTAATTGCAACATCAAATCTAGCACTTGCGACTGCACGCTAGCGTCTAACATACTCACAGGTTCATCGCAAATCAGAAGTTTAGGGTGAGTAATCAAAGCACGAGCGATCGCAACTCTTTGCTGTTGTCCCCCAGATAAATCTGATGGATAACGCTCATAATATACTTCTGGGGGTGTTAATCCAACTTTCTCTAGCATCCACAAAACCTGTTCTTTTGCCTTAACAGGGCCGGCTAAATTGTGGATAAATAAAGGATCGGCGATACTTTGTCCCACCATCATCGCTGGATTGAGACAAGCATGGGGATCTTGAAAAACCATTTGGATTTGTCGCCGTGAGGAGCGAATTTCTTGAGGCGAGAGTGTAGTTAAATCTTGTCCTAAAAATTTAACTTTGCCACTGGTGGGACGAATTAGTTGCAGGATTGTTCGTGATAGTGTACTTTTGCCACAACCTGATTCACCGACTAAGCCGAGAATTTCTCCTGGATAAATATCCAAGTTGATACCATCTACTGCTTTAATTGTCTGCGCTTGTGTGTTAAACAGCCGTTCGATAAAGTTAGGTTCTATGGTGTAGTATTGCTTGAGTTCTGTAATACTCAAAATTGGAGATTGCTTATTAATAATCGGTAATTGCTTTTCTGAGTCATTGGCAATTATCAATTCTCCATCATCATTTACTGCTTGAATGTGTAAAGCTGCTTTTAAGAGCGATCGCGTATATTCATGTTGAGGTTGTCTAAAGACGGTTTCTGTAGAACCCATTTCGACCATTTTGCCGTTGTACATCACGCCAATGCGATCGCAATACTCACCCACCATTGCTAAATCGTGAGAAATCAGCAACAATCCCATGTTTTCTTCACCGCACAGGCGAGTTAATTCTTGCAATATCTGCGCCGAAACGGTGACATCTAAGCTGGTGGTGGGTTCATCGGCAACAATCAACTTGGGGTTGAGGAGTAAAGCTAAAGCGATCGCCACCCGTTGGCGCATTCCACCGCTAAATTCGTGGGGATACTGATTCCAGCGACTAGCGGGAATATTCACCTTCGCCAAAGTAGCAAGTGCTTTTTCTTTTGCTGACCGCGTTGATAATTCTGGTGAGTGCGCCTGAAGAGTTTCGATACAATGCTTACCAATCGTCATCAAAGGATCGAGGCGTGTCATGGGATCTTGAAAAATTAATGCGATCGCCTCTCCTCGAAATTTCCGCAACTGGTTAGGCATCAAGTCAAACACCGACTGTCCTTGAAATGTCACCTCTCCCTCAACCCGACTAGAGGCTGGTAATAAACGCATTACTGCCCGTCCGATAGTTGACTTACCACAACCTGACTCTCCTACCAATCCCATTTTTTCACCTGGTTGCAAGGTGAAAGACACATCATCAACCGCCCAGCTTGCCTCTTCTCCACTCCGTTGAGGATAGGCAACTCGCAGATTTTCGATACAGAATAAGGCTTCACTCATAGTTAGTTATCAGCCCTGGCTACCAGTTTTTATAATTTCAAATTTAAGATATAGCTTTTCCTAATCAAATGAGGTACTTCATAGCCCCCTCTCATCGCTTGTGGGGAGGGGGTTGGGGGTGGGGTTTTTGTACCTCACTCAACTGGGAACCGCTATAGTCTATCAGATTAGTATTAAACCTTCTTTGTGCAAATATCTTTATTTTCTTAGGTAATCCTTTATGATACTTATTTATACCGCTTGTCTCAAGTTTTATCAGTTAATGTAAGAGACAAGCAAGTATTTTTACTATTAAGCTAACTAATGTTCATAATCTTGATGATGCTCATTTGTGCCTTGCTCAGTTTCTAATAGCCGGGAAATAAGCACATCTGGTTTTCTACTAATAACAGACCTAACTTTATCAATAGCAATTACTTCACTGATTTTTACAACCATTTCCCAGAGAGTATCTTCCTCTGTATCTTTGTTGTAAGTTCTATGTTTAAACCATAACAAATCATCCCAAACTCCAATAATTGTGGCGAAGTACCACTTATCTCGTACTAATATCCAGATTTCTTGTTCTAAGTAAGTTTGTAGAAGAGATTTCACAATGAATAAGATAATGCAAAAGATTGTGCTACATATTAAGTAAGTATTAACAGTTAAGACAACAGTTAAAATACTGATATATTTTAGTGTAAATTATATAAATATAATTTAACAATTAGCAAGCATAAACTCTATGAGTCTTATGTTAAGCCAATAGCTCAGTTGATAATTGTCTGATTTTAGTAAATGCTACCTGTATAAAATACAATTATAGGATTTAGTATTGGCTGCTACAGACGGAAGTCTATACTACAGCAGTATCACTGAAGTGTATCGACACCATCTCCCAAGTAGTAGTCTGTCAATAAATAATTGATGGATAAATTACCTGTAGAGACGGCGATTTATCGCGTCTCTCTAACCTCAAAATGAATTTGACAGACTAGTAGTATCATTCCCAAGGGTGCGACCCAAGCTAACAGAACTATTTCCTATATCAGCCAGTTCCAGATATTTAATAAGGTAGTTCACCTGATTAATTCACCCATTTGCGGGAGGTAATTAACAAGCCAATAAGTGTACCTTGTTTATAGTAAGACCACCAGAAGATGGTTTGAAGCAGCATTTACACAACAGATATATCAATCATGTTAAACCTGATATTAACCAGATGTATAAAAATCCAACTCTTGCTGGTTTCTACAGCTTTTTTGCTAGCTGTAGAAACTTCTGCAAATGCTGAACAACCCCTTCCTAGTTTAACTCCTGCACAAGCTCAAAGTTTATCCCGTGATTTAGTTCCATATAATTCTCAAGACTTTTTTAGGCAAGGAAAAGATTCGATTGAGAGAGAAATCCAAATTCTTAGGCAAAGGCAACTGCGCTCAATTAAACCTGTTCTTAAGATTGATTCAGTACAGCAGATTAAAAGACCACCTACTCAGCAAAAACCTTTTTGAGTTGTACCTAGCTTCGCAAAAATCAAATTTGAGTTCTATATGTTATCTAAGTAAAAAGTATTGTGATTCTATGATACTGATACTTTAGATCGCTTTGAGATATCGCACATAAATTGCACTTTCAGGCATCACAATAAATATGCTCTGCTTTCCAAAAACAGAGTTTTTGTGTTTTAAATAAAGTTTGTAACAAAAAGTTACAATTTTACTCGTCTAGCAAACTCATCAACGCTTGAACTTCAACGTCTTGCGGCTCTGATAATTGACACTGCAACTTTAATAATTGACTCTGTAGTGCTTCTACTACATGGATCATATTAGATTCTTGTGCAATTATTAACTGATTTTCTTTAATTTGGATTTTTTGAAGCAAGTCATTTTCAAGGTGAATTGAATTGTAATGTTGAGCAATCATAGCTTTACATTTTTTATCAATATCTAAAGGGGATTGAAGAAGAATTCAGAAGTGGAGCCGGAGACATTTCAGTTAGCTCCGGTCAGAATTAAGACGCTCTCTAAAAGTTGCTATGACGCAGGCTTTAAGCTGCGCTATCAGCCAGTCGTACAGAATTTATTCTGTTCGCAGAGTGTGCCGGAGGCATTATTCTGTTAGCGGATAGCTAAGGTTTAGCCCGTCCTGACTTCTGACCCTTATTTCGATTAAATTTATCACCAGTGTATTATTCCACACTTTTATCATTTTTTAAATATCTGGTGAATTAATTTTCATTACTCATAGTGTTTACGGGTATAGCAGACTTAATACACCATGTCCATTTTTTTTAGAGGCTTTTACAAAAATGGAAATCATGATATAAGATTGGTTGACTTAAGAGGTTGTTTGAAAAGTCCTCTTCTCGGTAGCAAAACGTTTAGATCCCCCTAAATCCACGCCACTTGCTTCATTTGGGGAGACCCCAAGACCGCAGTGGCTCCCCGATAAATTGGGAGACTTTGATTCCGGTTCCCCCCTTTTTAAGGGAGGGTAGGGGGATCAATTAAGTGCCTAAAATCACAGCTAACCACTTTTCAAACAACCTCTAAGGGGAATTTTAGATAACATATATAAGATTTACGCATGAGTAACAGAAAAGCTAGGCACAGAGAATATGGGAAAATAAGATTTTGAGATATTTTTTGCATAGGTTCCCACAGATAAACTTGTCTGTTACTTCATAGAGTCTTGTAGATAATTTTCAACAACTGTTTTGTGAACGGCATGAACTTAAAACTTATAAAGAGAAACATTTTTACAACGGTAAAACTTATATCTACAGTTCTTATAACTAGCGCAATTGGATTAGAATCGTGGAATATTTATGCATTAATAACTAATAGTAATATCCCCAGCAGCCTTAATCCAATTTTTTGGATTGAGCGTTTTGCCATGACGTGCCATTTTACCCTGGGTATTATAGCAGCTTTTTATGCACCTTCAAGAAAAAAGATGCCAATGCAATATGCCACTTATACTTTTTTTGTAGGCACTATTGGATTGTTAGAACTGTTTGATCGAGATGATGCTTCTAAATCTTGAAGGTGTAAGGTTTTTGGATTAGGTAGGTTGCTAGGTGCGATGTCTACGACGGTCACTGAGCGAAGTCGAAGTGCGGGCTACGCATACGCACCAGACGTAAGATTATTAAATCCCCCCTACTGAATTTTGCTCAGTGGCGGGGATTTTCCAATACAGGTGACTGGTGAACCTGACGGACAGAAGGAGGTATAGTTTGTATAGTGAGATTTTTGCTGCAATTTTAGTTTAATACTAAGGAATTAAAAAATGTCTGCTGATACTCAGATAGTTGCTTATCTTGAAGAAAGTGAATTTGATGTTGTTTTAAATGGAAGTGAAGAGAAAGTTGTTGTTGTTGATTTTACGGCTACTTGGTGTGGCCCCTGTCGGCTGGTTAGTCCTTTGATGGAGCAACTTGCCCAAGAATACAAAGGCCGCGCCAAAGTCGTTAAGGTAGACGTTGACAGAAATAAGCCGATTTTCAAAAAATTCGGTCTTCGCAGTATTCCAGCAGTTTTAATTTTCAAAGATGGCATTTTAGCAGAAACCATCGTGGGAGTTTCTCCTTACGAGCAGTTTAGCGATGCTGTTCAGAAGCTTCTTGAGGTTGTTTAAACTTAATTCGTAATTAAAAAGGCTTTTTACCGGATGCCTAATAACGGCATTAACGTTTCAGGTGGTGTTTAAATTTCCCGAAGTTTTGAGCATCGGACTTCTCACCACTTGAAGCATAATGATGAATTGTACATTTTTAAGGCTTTTCTTTTCGTCTATAATGTGATTGAAATAAACCACTAGAATATTGTTGTGAGTTAATCAGTTCCAATTTTTCTTCTGGGGTAGGCGGTGGGAAAAGCTGTATGCCGCCACCTAAGATAGTTGGAATAGTTGAAATAATAAATTCGTCAATCAATCTGTGCTGAAGAAATGAATTGATTAATGCTCCGCCACCAACTAGCCAGATATTTTCAAAACCTTGAGCCTCTATATTTGCTAAGGCGTTCTTGACTGGATCAGAAACAAACACAACGTCCTCGCGGTCAGATTGGAGATGGCGTTTGGTGAAAACAAATGATTTCTTCCCCGGATAAGGCCATTCATCAAAACCCAGCCCTACTTCATAAGTATTGCTGCCTAAAACAATAGCATTAATGGATTCGTAGAAAGCAGTGTAACCGTAGTCTTCCTCATCTATATCAAGGATTGATAGCCAATCAATTCCGCCATCGCTGCGAGCAATATAACCATCCAAACTAGCTGCAATATAAAGTGTAACTTTTGTCATTTTACTTTCAATTAGTTACGTTTTTTGATTGTGCGATTTAAATCGACCTGCAATAAATTCTCGCTTAGATAAATGCTTTGTATTGCGTTTGGTAACTCGCTCTCGCCACATTTGGAAACTAGATTCTTTCATTTCGCGCCTCATTAAGGCAATGACCTGTTTTTCCAGCAGCCCAAACTGAGCCTCAATTGCATCAAAAGATGTTCTATCTTCCCATGCCATCTCAATGATGCGATCGATGGTTTCTGAATCGAGGTTAGGTAGCTTCATTTCTTTTCTGACAATTGGTAAATTTGAGCTATAGCAATCCTATCTGTATTGTGAGAAATGGAATGAGGACGAACCGCCCTTCGGGTTCACTAGTCGCTTACGGTGGGAAACCCG
Source organism: Nostoc sp. NMS2 (assembly GCF_017115105.1). Classification (GTDB taxonomy): domain Bacteria; phylum Cyanobacteriota; class Cyanobacteriia; order Cyanobacteriales; family Nostocaceae; genus Nostoc. The sequence continues at coordinate 84,114 of NZ_JABXKH010000067.1, read as the reverse complement.
CCTACAGCGCTGGTTCACCAAGTACGCCAAGTACGCCAAGGAAAAGAGAATAAAAACAGAATCCCAAAATCTCACGAATGATTTAGGAGTGCTATATATATTTTACTTTTCGTTTTGAAGAACCGTTGTGTCTGCTGCACCCAGTTGTAGACTATAGAGGTTGGCGTAGACACCTTGGCGATCGATGAGTTCGGCGTGAGTACCTTGCTCTACAATTTGTCCCTGCTGAATTACTAATACTTGATCTGCCTGGGTAACTGTACTGAGGCGGTGGGCAATTACGAAACTGGTACGACCTTGCAGCAAACGAGCGATCGCACTTTGTACTAGCGCTTCTGTGCGCGTGTCAATGCTGCTGGTGGCTTCATCAAGAATCAGAATTCGCGGGTTAATTAACACCGCACGGGCAATACTAATTAATTGTCGCTGTCCCTGGCTCAGGGGCGCTCCTCGTTCACCCAATTGGGTTGTATAGCCTTGTGGTAGTGAGGTAATGAACTCATGTACATTTGCCAGTTGTGCAGCTGCTTCGATGTCAGCTTGGCTAGTATAGGGAGCGCCAAAGGCAATGTTTTCGGCGACAGTACCACTGAACAGAATATTATCTTGTAAAACGATGCCAATTTGACGGCGCAGACTTGCTTGAGTAACACTACGCACATCAATATCATCAATTTTTACTGCACCACCAGATACATCGTAGAAGCGCAAAATCAAGTTAATAATTGTACTTTTTCCCGAACCGGTCGGCCCTACTAATGCAATCATCTGCCCTGGATAGGCTTGTAAATTCACCCCTTTGAGAACCAATTGATCTGGGTTATAGCCAAACTTGACATTCTCAAATCTCACTTCCCCCTGAATCGGCGGCATTTCTGTCGCATTGGGTGCATCTTTGAGTTCTGACGGTTCATCTAGTAGTAGAAAGATTCGCTCTAATCCGGCGAAGGCAGATTGAGCTTGGGTGTAAAACTGGCTGAGAATCTGGATAGGACGGAAGAACTGCTGAACGTAAAGTAAAAAGGATGTCACCACACCCACTGTCACAGATCCAGTGACGGCCAGATAGCCACCATAAGCCAGCACACCTGCGGTTGCGAGTGTGTTGAGAAAATCGATGGAGGGCAAAAAGGCCGAAGTTATTGCTACAGCTTCGACGTTGGCATCACGATTGGCAGCGTTTAGAACGTCAAATTGGGCGATGTTCGTCTGTACCCGATTAAATGCCTGTGCTTCTCTGACACTGCCAATATCTTCTTCCAACTTGGCGGAAAGCTGCCCAATGGTTTGTCGGGTAACGCGAAACCTGGCTCTTGCCCAACGTGCAAACAAACTTGTGGTGAAAATCATCAGTGGTACAACCAGGTTGCTCAATAAGCCGAGTTGCAGGTTAATTGAGAGCATGGCAATGATGATACCGACCAAACTGAAAATGTTGCCCAGCATTTGGGCGATCGTCAGTCCAAATGCCTGATTCACAGTATTAACATCATTCAGCAGACGGCTCATTAAATCGCCCGCTTCGCTGCGATCGAAAAAGCTAAGGGGCAAACTTTGGATTTTGAGAAAAATATCTTGCCTCAGTTGAGCCAGCAATCGCTGCATAATCCAGCCGACTCGAATAATTTGACCCCGGATTGCTAAAATGCCAAGTCCGTAGTTCAACGCTAGTAGCCCTAGTAATAGCAGGAGTCCCTGTAAATTACCTTTTTCAATTAGGTGATCGATTGACCAACCGAGAAAAAATGGCCCAATTGCCTGGGTTACAGCGCCAATAAATACTAATGTCAGGGCGATGGGAATTTCTTTGCGATAAAGTAGCAGGTATTGCAAAAAGCGCCGCAGGGTAGAAAGTTGCTTACTCTTCTGCTGTGATACAACAACGGGAATAGTGCCTGTCATAGCAATTTTGGATTTTAGATACTTCGACTGCGCTCAGTACAAGTTTGGGATTTTGGATTACAAGGTTGTTATAAAAATCTCAAGCAATACTATTTATGTTAGTATCTGTATCATTTTTTTCTTTCGCCTTTACCTGAGATTCCAAAATCGCACCATAGAGGGGGCTGGTTTCCATCAATTCCTCGTGAGTGCCTTGGGCCATTAATCGCCCTTTATCCATGAGAAAAATGCGATCGGCATTCTTGACGGTGCTAATGCGTTGAGCTACTACAAAAGTTGTACAAGCTTTTTGGCGCATTAAGCCATCTAGTTCGGCTTGAATATGGGCAGCAGTTTTGGCATCCACGGCTGAGGTACTATCATCCAAAATCAGAATGCTGTAATCGGTTAGTAAGGTTCGAGCGATCGCAATTCTTTGTTTTTGTCCACCAGATAAGCCTACGCCCCGTTCACCCACAATCGTCTCGTAGCCATCGGGTAAACTGATAATAAAATCGTGCATTTGTGCGGTTTTTGCAACCTCAATTACTTGCTCTAGGGTTGCATCGGGTTTGGCGTAGGCAATGTTTTCACGGATTGTGCCAGAGAATAGGGTGGTTTCCTGAAATACAATACCAATCCGCGATCGCAGGCTTTTGAGGGTGAAATCTTTTACATCTCGTCCGTCAATGCGAACTGCTCCCCCTGTGACATCATAAAAGCGGGCAAGCAAGTTCATAATTGTGCTTTTCCCGGAGCCAGTCATTCCTAGAACGGCGATTAGCTCTTTGGGTTTGGTTTCAAAGGAAACTTCTTTGAGAGTTTCAGTACTGGCTCCTGGATAGCGAAAAGAAACATTTTCAAAGGTGATTCTACCAACGCAGGTGTCAAAGGGAACAGCACCGGGGCGATCGCGAATTTCTATTTCTGCATCGACAACTTCATAGACTCGTTCGGCGGAAGCGGCTGATTGAGCGATCGCAGGTGCAGCAAATCCAATCAACAAAATAGGTTGGAGAATCAACGCTAGGTAGGAGTTAAACGCCACCAGTTCGCCAATGGTGAATCTACGCCCAATTACCTGCGCTCCCCCGTAGCCGAAAACCGCCAGTGTTACAAAGTTACTCAGCAGAAAGATAAAAGGGAAGGTATTATGGATGGCGTTAATGGTCTTCATGTTTGCCTTCACTAGACCATCATTCATCGTCGTGTAACGCGACCTTTCGGTTGATTCCCTGACAAAGGCTTTCACCACCCGTATTCCTAACAAGTTCTCTTGCAATACGGCATTGAGGTCGCTTAGTTGCTCTTGTACTTGCCGAAAAAGTTTGTTATTCCGACCGACAAATCTTGCCATCAACCATGCTGACATTGGCACTGCTGTTAGGGTAATCAGCGCTAGTTTCCAGTTCATCACCAGCAAAATTACTGCAATACTTACCAGTGTGACAATTCCACCAATGACCTGAATTAAGCTAGTGCCAACAAAGGTACGGATTTGCTCAATATCGCTGGTGACACGGGTTAACAGTTGAGAAGTCTGCGCCTGGTCATGATAGCTGAAACTGAGATTTTGAATTTTGCTGAAAATCTTGTTTCGCAGGTCATAAGCCACACCCTGAGAGGCTGCTTCTGCTAAATAGCTTTGTCCAAAGTTAAATAAACCACGAGCGATCGCAGCGAGTACCATCCAGGCGGCGCTGTATAGCACAATTTGCAGGTTTTTTTGTCTAATGCCCTGATCAATTCCCCATCGAAATAGTTGCGGAGTCACCGCATTTGCGATCGTCAATAGCAACAGGCTGACCAATGCTCCTAGCGAAGTCCATCGGTAAGTGGTTAAACTTTTCAGCACACGCTGCATTGACTGTATCGACGAAGTTTCCTGGAGTTTTGGTTGCTGAACCACTGAAATTCACCCCTCTATCTTTGGAAAATTATCTCGCACTTTGATTGTAAAAAAACAACTGATCAATGGGGAATATGGGATCTATTTATAGTGACTGAAGAAGCAGGGGGCAGTGGGAAAGAAAGTGAAATTATCACTGCCACAAGGGTTTCAGAGCAAATACATTTATGTATAGGGATTTCCCCCTGCTCCCTGCCCCCTGCCCCCTACTCCCTGCCCCCTGCCCTTTTCCTTTTGTTGACAAGTTTAAATTTTGGTTCAAATTTGGGGACGACGGCATGGGAAAATACATCTTTGGCAATTGCGGCTAATCCATTTAAATACCGAAGAAAACCAAAGAACAATAATGGCTCAAAATTTTCATGACAATTCCCAAGTTTCCTCAGATATGTCAACCGCTATCAGTCGCACAGCAAAGCCAAGTTCTGAGTTCTACTCTCTTTTTTCTGAAGAAGAAATTTTAGGCATAATTTGTGCTTTAGAAATCAGACGAGAAATCCCATTAAAGTATTCTTATAAAGGTAGAGGCGCAAAAATATGGGATGATTTTTATCAAAAATATATCATTCCTAGATGGTATCGAGCATCAAATGTAGAAATTGAGCTTTTAAAAAATAACTTTAAATACTTTAATGACAATATTCCAAGTGGCAAGAAAATCAACATAGTAGATGTTGGTGCAGGAAATTCATATCCAGTTAAAGACTTTATTCAAAGACTTAATAAATTGGATAAGGTTAATAAATATGTTGCTTTAGATATTAGTGAAGAATTGCTAATTTTCTCAAGGAATAATTTTAGAAAATGGTTTCCCAAAGTCGAATTTATCAGTTCCACAATTGATATAGAAAAGAATTGTGTACCAAAAACCTTATTCCAAAATCAAGCTGATATTGAAATTGACAATACAGCAAAAATATTTTTCCACTTAGGTGTTACTATTGGAAACCACCAAAATAGAGATGAGGTATTCAAAAACTTTAGAGAGAGCATGAACAAAAATGATTTCTTAGTGTTCACTAATGAAATTGGCTCTAACTCCAAATGGGATGGAAACGTCAGAGGTGGCTGCAAATATCATGTAGAAGAAATATATGGATGGGTTAAAAACAAGGTTGGGATTAAATCTGACGATTGCGAATTGGTGAGAAAGTATGATTCAAAAACCGATAGTATAGTTGCTAATATGAGATTTAATCATGATTACACTATAAATTTCAGCCGAATGGGGATAGATAAAAAGGTTGAAATCTTTGAAGGTGAAGAAATTACTATTTGGCGACATCATAAATATGAAATCCCTAAACTTTTGCAAGAACTAGAACGTTCTGGGCTGCAACTTATTCAATATAGTACTGACAAATACAAATCACATATCATGGTAATTTGTAAGGTTGCCAGTAACTAACTTTTTAAATTATACTTTGCGGTGTCTAGATCCTGACTTTTCACGTCATGTGGAAAAGACTATGAAAAACCTAAACCCCTAACCCCCTTCCCGACGCGGGAAGGGGGAAAATTCAAAGTCTCTCTCCTTAAAGGAAGAGAGAAATAGAAGTGAGGTTTTCCAGATACCGTGAAAAGTCGGGGATCTAACTTTTCATGAATGATTTAAGACTGCTATAGATATGATTATGGCAGATGATGTCAAATATTTATGATGATACTGAAAAATCAGTTTGACTTGGTTTGTGTATCAATTAAATGTACATCAAACGCGGTCTAGGTTGAGGAACTGAACGCCCTAAATCCTTAGCCGTTTCTATCCATTGCTGCATAACTAATTCTACATTATGCAGGGCTTCTTGATAGGTATTGCCGTCAGCAGAACAACCTGATAATTCTGGGACTTCAGCAATAAAGGCTTGATCTAATTCACTCCAGTAGAGAATAATTTCATACCGAAACATCATTTTTGCTTCCTAACTTATACTTGAGAATCACTGCCCGAACTTGTTTAATTTGATAGCTTTTGGCTTTTCCTTTTTTATGTTGCAGGTTCAATATTTCTTCAACATCGGCTTTGACAAAAATCCGATGATCGCCACGAATACGTTCCTCAAAGCCTAGTGTATATAAGAGTTGCCACAGTTGGGCGAAAGGGATGTCTGTATCAGAAGTCCCAGAGAGAATTTTGTCTAAGAGTTTGTCTTGCTGACTCACGTTTTTCTGACTGCTTTAATGTTTCTATAGTCTCATATTTATTTAAAATCAGGGAATACAAAAGCAAATCTTTCTTTTTGTCCCTTGATTTAGATACGTGATATTGATAGCTTGATTATTTTTCTACAATGCGATCGCTTGTTTATAAAATAGAGAAATGCGATCGCATGCCAGACACAACAGAAGGTATACCTCGGCAAACACGGTGTATTAAACCTAACTTCAAACCCTTATACCCAAATTTACAAGTAATATAGGTAACTACAGAGGTCAAATTGTTAAGATTGCTCATATCATAATGCTGAGGTATAAATCCGTCTCAGTTAGTGTTGAATATTGAGTAAAAAATATTACGCGAATATGAAGAACCGAATTCTAGGTGCAGCCGCATTTTTAACCACGATTAGTTTGACAACAAGCGTACAAGCAGCAAATTCTGAACATATTAAACAATTATTGGCAACTAAGCAATGTCAAAACTGTGATTTGGCAAATGCAGGTTTAGTAATGGCTGACTTATCTGGAGCCAATTTGAGCGGGGCTAATCTCACAGGTGCTAATCTTAGCCGTGCAAACTTGAGCGGTGCAGATTTGCGGGGTGCAAACTTGAGTGGCGCTAGTTTATTTGGTGTTAACCTGAGCGAAGCTAAATTTAGTGGGGCAAATTTAGCGGGTGCTGATTTGAGAAATACTTATCTAGCAAATGCAGAAATGAATGGTGCTTACTTGAATGGTGCTAACTTCCAAGGTGCAGTTGGTATACCATCACAAATTGCTTCACCAGAAGAATTTTATGCTTTGGGTGTAGCAGAAGGCCAAAAAGGCAACCAACAGCAAGCAATCGGTTATTTTAATCAAGCGATCGCTATTAAACCAGAATATGCGGGTGCTTATTTAGCTCGTGGTGTCGCCCGTTACCAAATACTAGATAGACAAGGTGCATTCCAAGATGCCCAAGTTGCTGAAAAATTGTTTACATCCCAAAATAATGGCCCCGGAACCCAAACAGCCCAGGCTTTTATGAAAGAACTGCAAACACCTGTAAATGAGAAGGTAAGCCCTGGTAGCCCCAGTTTCGTTGACTTTTTGGGAAGTCTTGGCTCAGTCTTACTCCAGTTCTTCCCTTTTTGAGGGTGAGAGTTGAAACAACAGAGGGATAATAACAAATGACAAGTGACAAATGACAAATGACTTTATCTAACGAATTATGGTCAGCAAATCAAGACTTAGCCCAAGCTTGCCTAGAGCATCCTTTCGTTCTAGGCATTGGCGATGGTACTCTTGAGCAGGTGAAATTTGCTTACTACGTTGGGCAAGATGCTTTTTTCTTAGAAGCTTTTGCCCGTGCGTACAGTATCGCCGCAGCCAAAGCACCAGACTGGTTAGGTTTCACCACATTTCATAACTTAGCTAGTGGAGTTTTAGAAGAACTGCGACTGCATAGTGGCTATGCTTCTGAGTGGGGAGTCAATTTGCATTCTGTGGAACCAGGAGCCGCCACCCGTCGGTATACTGACTTTTTGTTAGCAACTGCTTGGGGTTCAGATGTGGGTTTAACTGCTGCGGCGATGTCTCCGTGTATGCGTTTGTATGCCTTTTTGGGAGAACAGTTAGCTGATAACGGTATTCCTAATCATCAATATGCAGACTGGATTCGTACTTACAGCAGCGCAGACTTTCAACCACTAACAAAACAATTAGAAAGTCTGGTTGACAATTATGCCACTACCAATCCTATTGTGTATTCAACCTACCGTTATGCTATGTTTTGTGAGCGCGACTTTTTTCAGGCTGCGTGGATTTTGGAGTAAGTAAATCGGCGCAATTAAAGCTAACTGGCTAAGGCTGTCATTTGTCCTTTGTCATTGGTCATTAGTAAGGGTTTTAAGCCTTATTTTAATCAAGCGATCGCTATTAAACCAGAATATGCGGGTGCTTATTTAGCTCGTGGTGTCGCCCGTTACCAAATACTAGATAGACAAGGTGCATTCCAAGATGCCCAAGTTGCTGAAAAATTGTTTACATCCCAAAATAATAGCCCTGGAACACAAACAGCCCAAGCTTTTATTAAAGAACTGCAAACACCTGTAAATGATAAGGTAAGCCCTGGTAGCCCTAGTTTCCTTGACTTTTTGGGAAGTCTTGGCTCAGTCTTGCTCCAGTTCTTCCCTTTTTGAGTGCTTTCTTTTTGAGGGAGAGAATTCATAGCTAGTAAAGGTATTGTAATAAAAGCGATTACTGGATAAAACAAAAAATTTATATGACCTCAGTTTCTCCTCACAAAAAAGCCAAAGCCTTAAAACCTACCAGCCGCCGCCCTGCTAAAGAACTTTGTAGCGAGTGCGGACTATGTGATACATATTATATTCACTATGTCAAGGAAGCCTGCGCTTTTATTAATCAGCAAATAGGCGAACTAGAAGCAGAAACGCACACGCGATCGCGCCATCTCGACAATCCTGATGAGCTATACTTTGGTGTCCATCAAGACATGATGGCAGCGCGAAAACAGCAGCCCATCGAAGGCGCACAATGGACGGGTATTGTTAGCAGCATTGCCATTGAAATGCTTAATCGCGGGTTAGTTGAAGGTGTCGTCTGTGTGCAAAACACCAAAGAAGACCGCTTTCAACCCATGCCCATCATCGCCCGAACTCCAGAAGAAATACTAGCAGCGCGGGTAAATAAACCAACACTTTCCCCCAACCTTTCCGTATTGGAACAGATAGAAAAATCGGGGATGAAGCGGTTGTTGGTAATTGGTGTTGGTTGTCAAATCCAGGCATTACGAGCCGTAGAAAAACAACTGGGCTTAGAAAAGCTGTATGTTTTGGGTACACCCTGCGTAGATAACGTTAACCGCGCCGGACTGCAAAAATTCTTAGAAACAACTAGCCGATCGCCAGAGACAGTTGTGCATTATGAATTTATGCAAGACTTTCGGGTTCACTTCAAACATGAAGATGGCTCATCAGAAACAGTGCCTTTTTTTGGCTTGAAGACCAACAAACTTAAAGATGTCTTTGCCCCATCCTGTATGAGTTGCTTTGATTACGTCAACTCCCTAGCCGATTTAGTTGTTGGCTACATGGGCGCACCCTTCGGCTGGCAATGGATTGTAGTTAGAAATGACACTGGCAAGGAAATGCTGGATTTGGTGAAAGACCAGTTAGACACTCAACCAGTCATGTCTAAAGGCAACCGCAAGGAAGCTGTACAGCAAAGTATTCCTGCTTACGATAAAGGCGTTACTCTCCCCTTATGGGCAGCAAAATTGATGGGTGTAGTGATCGAAAAAATCGGCCCCAAGGGTTTGGAATATGCGCGGTTTTCGATTGATTCTCACTTTACTCGCAATTATTTGTATGTAAAGCGAAATCATCCAGAGAAATTAGAAGCGCATGTTCCAGAGTTTGCCAAGCGTATTGTTGGGCAATATAAATTACCGGAGTAGTGTTTCGCGTTTGTGTGAAATATATCTGAGCCTGCAAAAGCAGGCTTTTTTGTCTAGTGGCAAACTTATATACCAAGTAGTAAAAGCTTGTTTGTAATTTTCTGCTAAGGTACGGTACTTAATATTTAGTAATTATTAAGACTGCTTAGAAGCTAATCGCTTACGGGCTAGAGTAACTGCTTTGACATTCTCAGTAATTATAGCTACTTGACCACAGAATCCAACTAGATTACTTATTCCTTCCATTTTTTCAGCATCGTTTTCTTTGTATGAAACTATGCCTACTATAAAAGCAGTGACAAATACATATCCAAGAATTTTCAGATTATTTACTCCTCTGTTGAGATAAATCATGGCAGCAGGGAGAAGAAAAAATGTTAACACACCAGCAACGATAGGGCTTTTTTCTGCTAGTTCTTCAGTTCTGCTTATATCTCTTTTAGTGGGGAGGAAAGGATTCCAAGGAGAATCTGGGGTTTGGTTTTGATTAAAGTCATCTGCCATTTTTTTATCAGTATTTTTGACAATCAAGTAGTTAGCTTGGATACCTTAATAATTCAACATAAACATCATTTTTGGCTTCAGAGTCAACACGGTTTTTATTTACAACTTTTTGTAATCTAATAAGTTAAATTACTGATTAAAAACCTTAAAGAGTATAAAATATAACTTTGAATGAAGGAACTATAGGGCAAAATCTTCTTAAGCCTCTCCCCCTGCTCCCTTATGCCCCCACTCCCTACTCAGTTATAACTACTAGCTTGACGAGTAAACATCGAGTGATACTGTCGCCTAGTGCTATGAGTTCGTCATGAGTGCCTACCTCGATAATTTGACCGTGTTCTAGTACTACTACTCGGTCTGCTAGTTTTGCTAAGGCGAGGCGATGGCTAACTACAACGGCTATTCTTCCCATTGATAGGGTACGCAAAATGTTGTAAATCTCGTGTTCTGTTTTGGGGTCAAGGTTTGCTGTTGGCTCATCAAGTATGAGTAGTTCGGCTGGAGACAGTCGCAACAAAGCACGAGCGATGCCTGGGTTGGGCTACGGAACTACTTGCATCACCGTCGTCACACTCCGGCGAAATGCTTGGAATGGAGAAATTTCAATTATTTGCATATATTTTAAAGTGGTAAATAATAGCAAAATTCTCAGACCGACGTTGTGATCTCAATTTCAATCAGTAGAGAGCGATAAATCGCCGTCAAGACGAAAGACTGATTATTGTAGAGACGGCGATTTATCGCGTCTTTGTAATTTAGAATTTTTATCAAAAAACCCTAACCGAACCGTATTGGGGCTGCGCCTACGCACTGATATCAAGCTAATAGCAGATATGAGCGTAGGCGTAGCCCACCGCAAGCATCGCACAAGTAAGTGAGAGAATATTTTGAGAATTGGGCGATAATTTTCCGAAATTGATAATCTAAGTTTGGTAGTAATTACCAGAACACTGAATTATAAATAACTTCTATAACTAGCCTTGGGGGAATATGGCCCTACAAAAACCTGGTCTTCACGACCGGGTTTTTTGGCATTGCTGAAATATTGTAGATGATGCGGGAATCTCCCTCAGACTTTAACCAATACTGCGTAGGTTTTGGTGCATAGTCATTCATCGGAGATCCCCCTTAGTCCCCCTTAAAAAGGGGGAAAATAAGGCATTTTCTGCCCCCCTTTTTAAGGGGGGTTGGGGGGATCAAAAGGTTGTGGGACAACTCTCAAAGACTTGTGTGTACACCGTAGCCTGCTAGAAGAGGGGTTAGGGGTGAAGTTACGCCGGATAAATCCGCAATCTTCTATTTGGTTCTTCGCCAAAACTATGCGACTTGAGGCGATAATGTTCTACCAACTCATGTTGCATTTTGCGGACTTGGGGAGAACGTGGTAATAACTCCACTGGCTGTCCTTTCGGAATCACAATTTGCTCAACAGCAAGTCTAGCTTCTTCCAAGGCATCCATCTCATCATCGCTACCATTGTGCAAAAACAGTTGCAATTCTAAGTCATCGGCCATTTCTGGGTCGTCCATGTTCAGCAAGCGCCGCAAGCCACGGGTAATCTGCGGAATGGTGCTGGACTTAATCATGTGGATGGGGACATGACGAGCTTTGGCCATTTGGCGTAATTTGGCGTGGTTTTTGACGTGCGATCGCAGTGCTAAAATCGCATCAGCACTATCTATATCTTTTGTCAATACCACGGGTAAAGTTAGCACGCTAATTACCTGTTCTAGTTGGTGGCGGCTAACGCCATAAGGGTAAACGTGCAGTGGCAAATCTTCACCATTGGGCCCTGGCTGTCTAGTCGCAGTATCTAAATCAATGCTCTCAGAATAATTGAAGGATTCATCCAGCAATCGATCAAACTCACTCCGTCCAGTCACCCGTTCTACAGGCAATTGCGGCAGTGCAATCATTTGTCCAGAAGAACGCCAGCCATTAGACGGTCGCGCTGGTGGGAAAGAATCCTCCACTGTCGCTAGCTGTCCACCGCGACCGTTGACAACAGCTAACTGCCTTGAAACCGCGATTTTGCCGTGGTCATCAACAGTTCTCGTTTGTGGGGTAGCCTGACGACCCCGCAGCAGATTATCTACTGTATCAGCCACGCTTTCGTGTACTGTCCAGCGTTGGCGTTCCAACATTTCCACAGCAATTTCAAAGGTAGGAGGGGCTTTCCGCTCTAAAACAGTCTTTTGAGAGCCTCGTCGTCTGGCTTCGTCGTCTCCCAGCGTCACAGCTTGGATACCCCCAACTAAATCAGCCAAGGTAGGGTTTTTAATCAGATTTTCGATCTGATTCCCGTGGGCAGTACCTACCAACTGTACGCCCCGTTCAGCAATAGTCCGAGCCGCTAAAGCTTCCAGTTCCGTGCCAATTTCATCAATGACAATGACTTCTGGCATGTGGTTTTCCACTGCCTCAATCATCACCTGATGCTGTTGTTCTGGATGAGCCACTTGCATCCGCCGAGCGCGACCAATGGCGGGGTGTGCAACATCACCATCCCCAGCGATTTCGTTGGAGGTGTCAATAATCACCACTCGCTTATGCAGATCATCTGCCAAAACACGAGCAATTTCCCGTAAGGCGGTAGTTTTGCCCACGCCTGGACGACCCAGCATGAGAATCGATTTACCAGTTTCTACCAAATCGCGGATCATGCCAATGGTTCCGAATACCGCCCGACCAACGCGACAGGTCAAGCCAATAATCTTACCAGTCCGGTTGCGGATCGCACTGATCCGATGCAAAGTTTGCTCAATTCCTGCCCGATTATCTCCGCCAAAAATTCCGACTCGTTGAATGCAATCATCTATCTGTTCTTGAGTAACGGGTATTTCGCTCAGATACTCAGCTTGATTAGGAAAGCGAGCCTCTGGGCGACGACCCAAATCCAAGACCACTTCTACTAAACTATCTCGTTTGGGATGACTCTCTAGTACTTGTTGCAGGTCTTGGGGCAAAATGTCTAATAACTTTTGGAGATCGTCTGTAATCGTCATGCTTTCTATGGTGACGGAAACAACAGTAAATCAGATACTTTCAGCTTCTAACTGTTCTCAAGCGCTCATTCAATGCTCAAACCTCCTACCTTGACTATACAAACATAAATTAAACATAAATTACAGTATCCTTTTGTACCTAGTAATTATGCTTAATTAATGCTCACTCTCCCTTCTCTGAGATGACTTTATCTGGGAAACGAGAGAATGGGCAAGTTCTACAGCTTGCCAAAGTAATACTTCATCTTCTTCTAGGCAAATAGTCGCCTTCATATTGGTGTTACTTACCTCCTTATTCTCTAACTTTTCGAGAATTGGTGACAGCAGTACACGGGCGTAGCTACCGTAGGCGACCCCGGCGATGGAGGATAGGGGGCAGGGGGCAGGGGGCAAAGGAGAAGAAAATTTCCCCCTGCTCTTTGCTCCCTGCCCCTCTGCCTCTTTAAGTAGTCCCATTGCCTTTAACTTAGCAACGGTATAGCTATTTGTGCCGCCTGCTAACTGCACATATCCCGGTAATTTCGCTGCCAAAACTTTCTGCCCTAATTTCACTGCGGCTATTGTAGTGCCATCGCCGATATCGCCACTCATAGAACGACCGTCGGTTTGCCAAATTAAAGCACTTTTGAGCGGGGCAATCAGGTCATACACTGCTCTTAGGTAATCAGTCATCCCTTCGCCATCGGGACAGCTGATGGCTAGTACCTTTAATTGATCGGCCCAGGGTGAAATTGCTTGCCACAATCTCTGAAATTCTGCCAACCGCCCTACTTGTGTATGGATTTCTACGGCATCTACTCCTGTTGACATTACTAATGGCGCGATCGCTCCTGGCGTTGTCACGTATGAAGCTGTATAAATTATACCATAAGGACAAATTGGGATGCACCGACCGCAGCCATAACACTTTTCGGAAACTACTCCCGAAAAGTTTTCTTTGATAATGTCAAACACGATTGCTTGTGCCGGACAAATCCGTTCACAGGGTCTAGGGCAGTCTCTAGGACACTCAGTAGGATTAAATTCTGCTTTGCGAAAATGGGGGTCTTCTCCATCGTTTAGGCTGACCATTAAAAAGGGTAAGTTGCCTTTGTAGTCAAAGCCTCGCTTTTGGGCATCTTTAGCTAGAGTTTTAGCTATTTGTAGCCCTGCTTGCGCTGCTGCAATCACTGCTGGATCAGCTGCAACATCTATGCAGTCAGCGCCCGCCAAAGTATAGGCTAACGTTAAATTTCTGACTGCCGGCAAATGCTGGAAGCTAGCTCCGCAGATGAGCTTGAACCAGTCACCTTGTTTGAGAGATTGTAAAGGGACGAACAGATCAGTCACTATTCTATTATGCGTGTTATGCGACTAAAAATATTAGTCTGTATTGAACCTCGCATAAGTTATTAATTCTTCTCCCTACTCCCGCAGCTTTCTTAGGAGGCTGATATCCATGAGAGTCAATGCAATAACTGTATTTTTTGTAGAAGACTCTGCTGAAGACAGAGTTTTGTATCGACGCTTCCTAGAGCGGGACGATCGCTACACTTATGATATTTACGAGTTTGAGTCTGGAAATAAGGCGCTACAAGCTTGTCAAGGGAAAATACCGGATGTGATTTTGTTGGACTATCGATTACCCGATTTAGACGGGCTGGAATTTGTCACTAAGTTACAGAGGCAAACTTCCAACCGCCAAATTTCAGTAATTATGCTGACTGGACAGGGAGACGAAACGATCGCAGTCCAAGCTATAAAAAGTGGGGTGGATGATTATCTAGTCAAGGGAAAATTGACCCAGGAAAATTTCTGCCGAACGATTCATGGGGCGATCAAGCATAAGCAGCTAATGCAGCAGCTAGAACAGCAGCAGGAACAACAACGCCTAGTAGGAGCGATCGCTCTGCATATCCGCAAATCTTTGAAGCTTGAAGATATTCTGACTACGAGTGTTCAAGAAGTCCGTCAGTTACTGGGTGCAGATCGGGTACTGGTGTATCAATTCACTCACCAGATGCAGGGTTGTATTGTATCGGAGTCAGTGTTGCCTGAATGGAAACCAAGTTTGGGACTGAAGATTGAAGATACCTGTTTTCAAGAAAGCCAGGGGGAAAAATACCGCAGAGGAAAAATTTGGACAAGTCCGAATATTTACGAAGCGGGTTTAAGTGAGTACCATATTCAATTATTAGAACAGTTTCAGGTCAAGGCGAATTTAGTTGTCCCAATTTTGGTAGAAAACATAGCAACTCCAGTAGTTGAATGGGGGCTATTTGTTGTACATCAATGTTCTGCTCCCCGGCAATGGCAGGCATTTGAAGTGGAATTGCTCAACCAACTGACGGTACAACTAGCGATCGCTATTCAACAAGCCCAACTTTACCACAACCTCCAAACCCTCAACACCAAGTTAGAAGTCAAAGTACAAGAACGCACTGCCAAGTTGCAAGAAAGCGATCGCCGATTCCGCGCTATCTTTAATAACACTTTCCAATTCACAGGACTGCTAACGCCATCTGGCACTTTACTGGAAGCGAACCAGACTATGCTAAGTTTTGGCGGACTTAAGCTTGAAAATGTGATCAATCGCCCTTTTTGGGAAGCACACTGGTGGACAATTTCACCACAAACTCAAGAAGAATTAAAACAAGCGATCGCTCTTGCTGCTAAGGGAAAGTTTGTTCGCTATAAAGTTGATGTTCTAGGTGCAAATAACCGAGTAGCAACAATCGATTTTTCACTGCGTCCGCTTCTAGATGAGACAGGTAAAGTCGTTTTGTTGATTCCAGAAGGACGAGATATCACCGAACAACAAGCCGCACTAAGCGATCGCAAAGTTCTAAAGCGAGAACTGGCTCATAAGCAAAAGTTATTAGATGCCTTCATCAATAGCGCACCCGTTGGTATAAGTATTGTTGATCGAGAACTACGTTTTTCATTTATTAATGAAGCATTAGCAGAAATTCATGGTATTCCCGCATCAGCCCATATTGGCAAAACACTACAGGAGATTCTCCCCAATTTGACACCAAACTTGGAGCAGGTATTGGAACATGTTTTGACAACGGGCGAATCGATTCTGGATTTGGAGATAACTGGAGAGACTCTAAAACTCCCAGGTGTGATCAGAACTTGGCTAGCTTCCTATTTTCCGATTCAATCTGAAGCCGATCAACCTATTAGTGTGGGCATTGTTGTAGTTGAAATCAGCGATATCTACGACGAGCTTCGCTTACGCAAACGCGCTGAACAGATGTTAGAACTGCAAGCAGTAATTACCCGTAACATAGCAGAGGGAGTTTGCCTAGTTCGTGCCACAGATGGCGTGTTTGTCTACACCAATCCTAAATTTGAGCAAATGTTTGGCTATGAACCTGGTGAATTAATTGGTCAGCATGTGTCGATTGTCAACTACGGAAACGAACATACTACACCTGAAGAAGTGAATCAAGCAATTAGCACTGTCGTTATTCAAAACGGTGAAGCTACTTATGAAGTTCATAACATTAAGAAAGATGGTACTTCTTTCTGGTGTAGGGCAAACGCTTGCATTTTTGACCATCCTGAGTATGGCAGCGTCCTTGTAGCTGTCCAACAAGATATCACCGAGCATAAGCAAGCAGAGGAAAAAATCAAAGCCTCTCTCAAAGAAAAAGAAGTATTACTTCAAGAAATTCACCATCGGGTAAAGAACAATTTAGGAATTGTCAGCAGTTTGCTGCAAATGCAGTGCAGACGGACACAAGATCCTGTGGTGACAGCTATTTTGCGTGATAGCCAAAACCGGATTGCCTCCATTGCCCTAGTCCATGAAAAACTGTACTGCTCTGAAGACCTTGCTGATATTGATTTTGCTCAATACATCCCAGATTTAATCACTCATTTATTTGATTCTTATAACGTCAATTCCAGCCAGATTCACCTGGATATTCAAGTTGATGATGCTAGCCTTGACATCGAAACTGCCATTCCTTGTGGCTTGATTATCAACGAACTTGTTTCCAATGCTTTGAAATATGCCTTTGTTGCTAATATTAGAGGGAAAATTGAGGTTAAGTTTTATCAAGAATCTGAGTCTATTTTGACACTCATTATTCGAGATAATGGCATTGGTTTACCTGAAAATTTTGATAGCAAGAAAGCCAAAACACTGGGTATAACACTTGTTCAGGGTTTAGTCAAACAGTTAAGAGGAAAACTCGAAATTGAATCTCACCAGGGAACACAGTTCAAAATTACTTTTACAAACAGTCGGACATAAACATGATTGGCATCCCATCAAACACACATAAAAAGGAGACAGTGCGAATCCTTGTTGTTGAAGATGAATATATTCTTGCCATCAACTTACAAGAAAGTTTAGAGTCTTTAGGATATCTTGTTGTAGATATTCTTGATTCCGCAGAAGAGGCAATTGCCAAAGCAACTGAATTACGCCCAAACTTGATTTTAATGGATATTAGGTTACGCGGTGAAATGGACGGTATCCAAGCATCTGAGCAAATTTGGCATAATTTGCAAATTCCTGTTATCTATGTCACAGGTCACTCTGATAAAATTACTGTGGAGCGGGCAACGCTGACATCCCCCTTTGGGTATATTCTCAAACCCATCAAGGAAGAAGAACTTTACGTTGCCATTCAAACAGCACTCAATCGCTACGAAAGCGAGCAATTTTTGAGTTCTGTGCTGCGGGGAATGGGTGATGGAGTGGTTGTGGTCGATCCTGAGTTGCGCGTCAAGTACCTAAATCAGGCAGGTGAAGCATTAACAGGGTGGCGATGGGATGAAGCCAAGGGACGGATGTTAACTGAGGTGTTCCGACTCGTTGACGAACAAACTCAGATCCCTGCCCAAAATCCAATTATCGCAGCCCTCCAACAAGAAACTACTATCTATCTAGGCAGTCGAATTCTACTAATTACTAGAGACGGGACAACTATACCAGTAGCTGATAGTGCTACTCCCCTGAGAGACAACAGTGGCATGATTACAGGAGCAGTACTAGTTTTTCGGGATGACACACAACGACGGCTAACCGAAGAACACAATCTCGCAACAGAACGTGCCCAACAACTAGAAATTCAAGTGGCAGAACTCCAACGGCTGAACCAGTTGAAAGAGGATTTTCTCGCAACCACTTCTCATGAAATGCGAACGCCTTTGTCAAACATTAAAATGGCAATCTCCGCCCTAGAAAATATTCTTGATCGGCCGGGTAGCTTAAATTCAAACACACTTTTTCCATCCGAATCTGTAGCCCGCTACTTAGCTATTCTGCGCGATCAGTGCGAACAAGAATTGGATCTGGTAGACAATTTGCTGCACATCCGAATGATTGATGCAGATGTCTATCCATTGGAATTAACTTCAATTCAACTCCAAAACTGGCTGCCTCACGTTGCCGAGTATTTTGAAGAAAGGGCTAGAGCGATGCAACAAGCTTTGCAAGTTAGTATTGTGCCAAATTTACCACCTTTAGTTTCAGACTTGCCCAGCCTGACCGAAATTGTCTCAGAGTTACTCAACAATGCTTGTAAATATACTCCGCTTGAAGGACAGATTACGGTGGATGTTCGGCTCATCGACACCACAAAAAGTCTAATCAATTCTGGTATATTAGATAATCTGCAAGTTCCCTACTTTCAAATTACAATTAGTAATTCTGGGGTGATAATCCCCACAAAAGAACAAGCTCGGATATTTGAGCCATTTTACCGAATTCCTCAGAGCGATCGCTGGCAACATGGTGGCACAGGATTAGGTTTAGCATTAGTGAAGAAGTTAGTAGAATATCTCCAAGGCACAATTGAAGTTACCAGTTTTCAGGGGTGGACGATGTTCACAGTTAAATTGCCGTTAAACCTGTCAGAGTGATTACAGCAGTTTTCTTTTGCATGAAGTGCAAAGAGCTACGGGTTTTGAGGCAGGAGGTAGGAGAGGCAGGAAGTAGATACTTTTTATATATGATCTTTAGTCCTGCATTTGTACCTCACTTCAAAAGCAAAGTGTTGTATTTTCACAACTGATTAATCAACAGTTAAGGGAACTCCAAAAAATAAATTATCCAATCTCTGTACTTTACTACGATTTTCCCTCCCCCTGCTCCCTGCCCCCTTGCCCTTAAAGCGATGGGATATTTTTTTATTTGGAAGTCCCTAAACTCAAGGCATAATGAAATTCAACCGCTCAACAGTCATTTATGCCAGCCAAAGACATTTTCCATGATGCAGTAAAACACGCTTTAGAAAAAGATGGTTGGCTGATTACCAATGACCCTTTCTTTCTACGTTTTGGTGGATTGGATATGTACATAGACCTTGGTGCAGAGAAAATTCTAGCAGCTGAACGAGACGAAGAAAAAATTGCTGTTGAAGTCAAAAGTTTTGTGAGTCCATCTGCTACAACAGAATTTAGTACTGCTTTAGGACAGTTTCTTAAATATCAACTGGCACTTGAAGAAGAGAAACCCCAGAGACTACTGTATTTAGCAGTTCCTTTTGATACATATCGTTCCTTTTTCAGTTTAGAACTACCGCGCTTGTTAATTCAACGTTACCAAGTTCGACTGATTATTTTCGACCCAGAAGAGGAGATGATTGTCAAATGGCAAAAGTAGAACAATACCGTCAAATAATTAAAGAATTGTTACAGGCTTACAGTCAATTTAAATCTAGTAATGAAGAAGTTGAAGCTGAAGTAATTTTTGATAGCGATCGCGATCGCTATCAACTTGTTCATGCAGGCTGGTCAAATAAACGCCGTATATATGGTTGTATTTTACATCTAGATATTAAAAACGAAAAAATTTGGATTCAGCACGATGGGACTGAAGGAGGTATTGCCAATGAGCTTACTAATCGAGGTATACCCAAACAAGATATTGTATTGGCTTTTCATTCACCCTTCAAAAGACAATTTACTGAGTTTGCTGTTGGCTAACGCTCAGGTTGCTCAATGGGAATTTCGATCGCAAACTCTGCTCCTTGCCCAACAGAAGAAATGCAGGTAATATTTCCTCGGTGTTTTTGGACGATAATCTGATAGCTGATAGATAATCCTAGTCCACTACCTTTGCCCACAGGTTTTGTGGTAAAAAATGGGTCAAATAAACGCGATCGCAACGATTCTTCTATACCAGGGCCATTATCTGCGATCGCAATTTTGATTGTATTTAAGTCTGTCACCTCTGTGTGAATCCTAATCTGGGGAGTAGGGAGTAGGGAGTAGGGAGTAGAAGATTGCTTCCCCACTCCCCATTCCCCATTACCCCTTATCCCCAGAGGGGGCCCCACCTTCCCCACTCCCTCTTCTAAAAATTGATTCCTCACTCCCCACTCCCTACTCCCCATTCCCTCTTCTATCGCATCAATAGCATTATTCAATAAATGCATAAATACCTGGTTTAGTTCACTCGCATAACAAGTAACTAGGGGCAAGTTACCATAATCTTTCACTACCATAATTGCGGGACGGTTTGCTGCTTCTCTAAGTCGATGTTGTAACATCACCAAAGTATTTTCGATGTCTTCATGGATATTTACCCGCTTCATCTCTGCTTCATCATGCCGAGAAAAGTGTTGTAGCGCCAAAACAATTTCCCGAATCCGATCGGAGCCTCTATACATTGCACCTATGAGGTTTTGTAGATCGTTAATCACAAAATTCAGGTCTACATCTTGGGATATTTGCTGGATTTTTGGCGTGGGTTTGGGATATTCCTGTTGATAAACTTCAATCAGATTTACTAGGTCTTGCACATATTGACCAGCATATTGGAGATTACCATAAATAAAACTGATGGGATTATTAATCTCATGAGCCAACCCAGCCACTAACTGCCCCAGCGCCACCATCTTTTCGTTCTGAATCTGTTGAACTTGAGCGGATTTTAAGTTGTCAAGAGCCTCTTGTAATAAAAAGTTTTTTTCTTGCAGTCTAACTTGCAGCAAACGTAAATTAATCTGATTTTCAATTCGCAACACAACCTCTGCCCCATGAAAAGGTTTGGCAATATAATCTACACCACCAACATCAAAAGCTTTTACTTTATCCACAACATCATCCAGGGCGCTGATAAAAATTACTGGGACTTCACAAGTTTTATCGTCAGCCTTCAGTTGTTGACAAACCTGATAGCCATCCATGCCTGGCATATTGATATCCAGCAAAATCACATCCGGCAAAACCATTTGACATGCAGTTAGTGCCATTTTACCGTTTAAAGCTTTGCGAACTTCAAAACCTTGTGCAGTCAACATTGCCGATAAAAGCCGCAAATTATCTGGGGTATCATCGACGACCAAAATATTTTTTTTTTGATGGTTAGTTTGATTGAGATGCATTATGTATCAAAAGCTATGCTTGTAATGATTGAGGATAGTAAATGCTTCTTTTAAATTACCCTGATTTTTTGATCGATTTCACCAAAATACTTATATTTATAGTTTAACTCCCACAGAGGCTAGAGAGTTTTATCAATTACCAAAGCTATTGACCAGTTATGAGCTTGGCGAACCTGATAGCCTGCTTATAGCAGCTTATCTAAATAGCCCGCACAGATAATCGAGCCGAACGTCAACAATGAAATTCTTCCCAAGTGCTTATTGTATAGCTACCATTGAGGTGCTGCGGCAAGCAACTTCAGAACCAATTGTTGTTCTATGGGTTCAGAAAACAGAAATCCTTGAGCAAAATTACAATTTAGACTTCTCAACTGGGCTAACTGTTCTTCTGTTTCGACACCTTCAGCGATCGCACTCATGCCCATTGAGTTGGCTATACCAATCATTGCTGGTACTAACCCCATATTTTCTTTGTTATCCTGCATCCGTTTTACGAAAGATTTATCAATTTTGAGTGCATTTAAAGGAAAGCTATGTAGGTAACTTAAAGAGGAATATCCGGTACCAAAGTCATCCATAATCAACTTTATATTTCGCTGTTTTAGTTGTTGCAAAATTATTTTAATCGCATTAGTATTTTCCATAATTACACTTTCTGTTATTTCTAATTCTAAATATGCAGGATTTATTTTAGTTTCATAAATAATTCGGTCAATTTGTTCTACAAAATTGGGTTGTAAAAATAATCTAGCACTCAAATTGACACTAATAGTTAGAGGTTCTGGTGTCACTGGCTGATGTTGCCAAATGCTTAGTTGATTACAAGCTGACTGTAATACCCAAGTATTGATGGCATTAATTAAACCTGTTTCTTCTGCTACAGGAATAAATTCTGTAGGAGAAACTAGACCACGAATTGGATGTCGCCAGCGCACCAAGGCTTCAAATCCAGAAATTTTGCCTGTAATTAGAGAAATAATTGGCTGATAATATACCAGGAATTCTTGCCTTTCAACAGCTCTTCGGAGGTCGTTTTCTAACTCTAAAAGCTGAATAGCTTCCTGATGCATCGCTGGATTAAAAACATGATATTTGGCTCTTCCTTGAGCCTTAGCCCGATACATTGCCGTATCAGCATCCCGCAGTAAATACTCTGGGCGATCGTAATCTTTATTGCCCCAACTAATGCCAATACTGGCATTCATAAAGACTTCATATCTTGATAGTTTAAAAGCAAGTGATAGCTGTTGCATAATCCGATCAGCAACTTGGATTGCTATATTGATATCCGTAATATTTTCTAAGAGAATTCCAAATTCATCACCACCCAATCGGGCTAGAGTATCAATAGGTATGAGACACGTTTGCAGGCGACAAGCGATAGAAATCAGCAATTCATCTCCCACCAGATGACCAAGAGAATCATTGACAACTTTGAAGCGATCGCAGTCTAAAAAAAGGACTGCAAACTGATAACTAGATTCTTGCTTTGCTCGATTGAGAGCATTGTCTAGTCGCCTCATAAATAAAACTCGGTTTGGTAATCCAGTCAGCGAATCATGCAGCGCTATATCTAATAGTTTACTTTGCAATTCCTGGCGGGAATTGATTTCTTTTTGAAGTTTTTGGAGAGCTTTTTCTAGCTCCTCAGTTCGCTGTGTTACCCGATGTTCAAGTTCTACATTTAATTTCAATATTTCTAATCGCGCTGATCTCAATGCCAGTTGATTTTTCACGCGCACTAAAACTTCTTGAAACTCAAAAGGTTTGGTGATGTAGTCTACACCACCTACCCTAAAGGCTTTAACTTTGTCAAAAACATCATCTAAAGCGCTAATAAAAATCACCGGAATATCGGCTGTTAGCTCCCAAGCTTTAAATGCCTGACAAATTTCATAGCCATCTACTTCTGGCATCATAATATCGAGTAAAATCAGATCCGGCAATACTGTTTGAGTTGCTGTCAGTGCCATTTGCCAGTTCAAGGCTTTACGAACGTTATACCCTTCCTTTGTCAATATTGAGGATAAAACCCGCAGGTTGTCCGCCATATCGTCAACGATCAAAATATCTTTTTTATTAGGGTCTAAATGCTCGTAATTCATTCTATGTTTGTTTTAGTCAATTCCATAATTTTCTCAAACTGGTAGTTATTTGCTAAATCCCTGAGAACTTGGGATACCTGAACATTCTCTGAGGGAATTTGCTTGATTAACTCTAAAATCAGTTCATCGCTACAGCTGGCTGCGGCATAATGGATCTTTTGCAGCCACTCAGGTGACATTTGTGATAAATGACTCAGGAGTTCCGCAAAACTGACAAATATCTGTGTAGGTTGATCGGCAACTGCTGTATTTGGGTTTTCTACTTGGTTGGTATACTTTACACCCAGATGTTGGCTCAGTTTTTCCAATAATACTTCCTGTGTGAATGGCTTGCGAATAAAATCATCGCAGCCAATAGATAAAATCTTCTGGCGTTCTTCCTCAAAGGCGCTAGCAGTTAGGGCAATAACGATCGTGTGTTTATTCAAACAACCATGCCCTGTCTCCAGGAAGTCGGAAGGGGGAGCTAGGGCGAATGGCGATCGCAAAATGGCCGCACCAGCTACTTCTGGTGTGGGAGAGGCTTTGCATCCAGTTTTGAGAACCTCACAGTCGCCTGAATCGGTTAACCCTCCGCTAAGATACTGGCTCCCCGATGATGTCAGTTGTTTAAATTTTGGGAACCTCCGCAACCTATTGGCTGTTCCATGCCCTATTTGTTTACCTTTAATTATTCTTGTAGCTTCGTAGCCGTCCATAATCGGCATTCGCATATCCATAAAAATCAAGTGTGGTTCCCAAGATTCCCAATTACTAACTGCTTCTAGACCATTTGTAGCTTCCCTGACTTCAAAGCCCAGAGATGTAAGAATTTTAACTAGCAGTAGACGGCTTTCTTTCGCATCGTCAACCACTAAGATGCGGTATGCTTTTTCAGTCGGCGCTAAAGATAGAATTTGAGATTTAATTTGGTTTGTCGGCATTTCTCTAGGACAAGCTAAACCAATTTCAATATCAAAAGCAAATGTACTACCTATACCAGGAGTACTGCTGACTGTAATATCTCCCCCCATCAGTTGTACGTATTTACGGCTAATTGCTAAACCTAGTCCTGTTCCCTGTTGAGATTTTCTACCGATTTCGGTTTGCTCAAAAGCCTCAAACAGCAAGTCAATTTCTTGTGGAGTAATACCGCAACCTGTGTCTTGTACCTCGAAGAAGAGACGAGGGGGATGGGGGGAATTTTGCTCCCCCTGCTCCCCCTGCTCCCCCTGCTCCCATCTCAGCCGTAGCGCTACTCTGCCAATATCAGTAAATTTGATGGCATTCCCCAAGAGGTTGAGCAAGACTTGAAACAATTTATTTTCGTCGGTTTCTATGTACTTAGGAATGTCTTGTGCATACTCAAATACTAGTTGTAAGTTTTTAGATGCAGCACGCAAACACAGCATCTCTTCTAAGTTATTCAATAGATGAATTAAGTCAAAGCTACCGTGATTTAATGTGATTCTCCCAGCTTCGATTTTGGACATTTCTAAAATGTCGTTAATTAAGTTAAGTAGATGTTCGCCAGCCCGATTAATAATTGCCAAATTTTCTTGATGTTCGCTAGATAGGGTATAATCTCGGCTCATGACTTGGGTGAAACCAAGAATGGCGTTGAGTGGAGTACGGAGTTCGTGGCTCATGTTCGCAAGGAATTCGCTTTTGGCGAGGTTAGCGGCGGCGCTTCGCGCTGCTTCCCGAATGGCTGCTTGCTGTTCTTGGGCGGCGATTTTTTGCGATTGAATTAGTTCTTCTTGGGTGGTTTGCAGTTGTTCAATCACTTGCTGGAACTCTTCAGTCCGTTTTTTGACTTGAGCTTCTAAGGTGCGATTGTATTCTGCTAATAATTTTTCTGCTTGTTTGCGTTGGGTGATATCAAAAAACGTAGCGATCGCAAAAGCCAGATTTCCCGATTCATCATAGATGGGTTTGCCCAAAACTTCAATGGGAATAATCTTGTCAAAATGGCGAACTTCCATATCGTCAACTCTGGTGCTTTCCCCCAGCAATGCTCTCAAAACTGGTAGGCGATCGCTGGGGTAAAGTTGATCTGTCCCAGCAAGGTAAGCTTGATATACCTCTGACAATTGTTCGCCGCTAACTTCTGCGATCGCTCCTTGACCAAGAATTTGCTGTCCAATATGATTTGTATAATAAGGTTCACCTTCAGCATCTATAATAAATACCCCTACTGGCATAGCTTCTAAAAATTGAGTTAGCCGACTCTGACTCTCAGATAGGGCCTCATTTAAAACTTGCATCTGAGCATTCTTTGCTGACAAAACACTAAAAGATGCTTGCATCTGTTTTGCCATAGTTTCAAATGACTTGGCTAGTTCCCCCAACTCATCAAAGCGCTGAATTTCTGGTGTTTGCTCCCATTCACCTTGAGCAATTTTCTTAGCTGATGTGTTTAATTGTAAAATTGGCTTAATTATCCAGCGAGCAGTTAAAATCCCTATTCTTGTAGCCACTAAAAAAGCAACTATGCACAGCAAAACGGTGATGCGGGTGTTATTATTAATTTGCTCCATAAATTCGTCTTCGGGAATCACCGCCACGATTAGCCAATCTAAACCCAGTTCATCTTTCCAACTTTTTACTTGTACAAAATAACGCATCCCATCAGCGCTAAAAGTTAGCTGTTGCTTCCCGACAACAAACCCAAGACTGCCAAAGCGTTTTTTCAAAGATTGGGTTGTGAGTCGAATTAAAGAATTTCGACTGTCTAATGCCGAGCGACGTTTTATTTGACCATTAATGATGTTATATGGTGGTTCGCTAGAAGAAGCCACTATTAACCCAGAACGCTCTAAAATAAAAGTTTTACCCGATTGTTCGGTGTTTAATTTGGCTAAAAACTTGCTGATTTGCGACAAGATTAAATCAACACTAATCACGCCAACAAGCTGATGAGTTTTATCGTACACAGGATAGCTGGAAGATATAGATAAAACTTCTGGTTTATCTTCCCATTGATAAATTTGACTCCAAACAGGTTTGCCTGCTTTGACTGCATCTGCATACCACGCTTCTGTCCGAGGATCGTAATCTTTAACTTGCTGAGGCTGGCGACGATTCCCCTTCAAGTCTGAATCATAAATATAAAGTTTCCCAATACCATGCTTTTGACTAACTTCATTAATCAACAGCTTGCCATTATCTAAACGTTCAATACCGATAAATTCCCCTTTGGGGTTGGCAAAGCTGTTGTAGCCAACATTGAAAACCTGCATTTGTTTCCAAAAGTAATTTCCGGTGGTTTTAAAGTCAGAAAGGTTGAGCATACCTAACTCAACCGCATCTAAGTTAATTTGATTTATTTGCTTCGGAGTTGTTAAATAGTTATTAAGATGCTGTTCAATGCGATCGCAGATTTCATTTTCTAATTGACTAGCAAGCTCCCTTACCGCTTTTTGTCCGTTTTGATACGAAAGATAGCCCACAAGTCCTACCGCCCCACAAATTTGCAATATAAAGGGGACAATCAGAACATACTTTAAGGGCATCCTGGCGTAAACTTTGCCAACTAAGCAATTAAGAGATTTGACAGACTGAAGTTTGGATAACATTGTTGTTTAATTTTCCCCAGCATATATTTGGGGTATTTTTGCCATTTCAGCTACATTTAATACCAAAAAAATTACGGTATGTCATCACTTCGAGCATGACATCTCTGAGAAAGTTGAGTATAAAAAAAGCATTAAAAATTTTGTTCGGATACTTGTCTGACTAGTTAAGTTTGTCCAACCCCCAATTTTCAAATTTTGCGACGCTGATAGCGCAGCGTAAAGCCAACTCTTAGAGAGGCAACGCCAACGGCTTCGCTTAGAGCGAATCGTCGAGCGTCACAGCCCGTCGTAAACATCGCGGCTTAGTTTGCTCAGTTTTATCTGGCAATGTATCAGTACATTTCCTTAGAACAACTGAAATTTAACCAATAAGCTACAGTATGCCATTCTAAAATTCAGGTCGCCATTAGCACCTAATCGTAAATTTAATTTCTAAATTGCTGAGGTCTTGATTTTCCAGTCTCAAAACCTCTAAACTTGCACAAAAACCTATATTTAACTACAACAATTTTAAAATTTTCATGCAAATACATACTAATAACAAAAAAAATCCAAGAAAATTTACTTAGTATTTTTTATTATAAATAAATGTTAATTTTATTATAGAAGTATGTCAACTTTATCGCCGATTTGTAAAATTTTTCCGGCTGAGGATAGAGGCAATTGCGTATTAACACTCAATCTGTAAAAGTGATTAAAAGGCGATGCAGCAACCCAATTAGGCAGAGTAGCTTGTCGCTGGGTAGCAAAGATTTTTTGAAAATTTGGGTAAGCTTCCCCTAAGTAAGAATCGCGTGTTGGAACTATACAACGCTGGCATGGATTAACCCCAAAAAAATCTACATCTCCCACTCGAAAGGAGACTAAATCACCTTGTTCACTAAATAACCGATCTTCCCAAAATGCTGGTACACCGTCAATCTCGATATTGGCACGCATCCGACGGCGTATTTCATCTACACTTAAACCGGGAAACCAAGAAGCTACTTCTGTCAACGTCGCTGTACTAATTACGGTTGGGCCTGGCGATCGTGTATCGTCAGGAAAGCCCATCAGAGAGTTTTGCCTTAATGTAACAGCAAACTCAAAATAATTACTCAAAGTTGCTTCTAGGGCTTGCCGTTGATCATCCAGATGAAAAACTTGTTGTGAGTCGCCGCCTGGAATTTGTAGCGAAATAGTTCTATTGAAGAGTGCAAATTGCACCCTTAGTAAATGGATTTTAGCATGACGCTTGCCATTGACAAATTTACCGCGATCGTCAAAGATGGCAAACTCGCGGTCATGCTGTAGTGCGCCACTGGCAAGAACTCCAGCGTTATTAACTTCAACACCATCCAGTGATTTAACTGGATACAGTAAAATCTTGGCTAGGTAAGGCATTATAGCAATTTTAGATTTTAGATTTTAGATTGGGGACTGCAAAATCACCAATCTAAAATCTAGAATTCTTTTGTGATTTATCCACCTTAAGTAAATTGGCGCGAAAAAACCAAAGTATGTTGCGAAACATAAATAGGCTTAAAGCCCTTACTAATGACTAATACTTCGACTTACCTCGACTTCGCCCTTCGGCTACGCTCAGGACAGGCTCGGCACAAGTCGCTCAGTACAAGTGACAAAGGACAAATGACAGCCCTCACCAGTTAGCTTTAATTGCGCCGACCTACTTACTAATTTTGTTAATTTATGGATATAGTGGCGATTTATCTATTCCTCCGACATGATTTAAAGGCCAAAAGCGAACTACAGCCCGTCCAATTATATTCTGGCGAGGGACAACACCCCAGCAGCGTCCATCGTAACTACTGTTACGATTGTCACCTAGTACTAAGTATGAATCATCTGGTATCGTCTGGGGTTTTTCCAAAAAAGGTGGCTGTGGCCCTGATTGGCAAACATCAATAACTGTGGTTTGGCCAGAAGCGAGATAATTAGCTTCTGGGAGGGGTTTGTTGTTAATATAAACCTTGCCATCTCTGAGTTGTACTTGTTCTCCAGGTAAGCCAATTACTCTTTTAATAAAAGCATCTTGATATTGTTCTTTTTGTAATTCTTTCGTCGGTGAAAATACTACGATGTCTCCACGCTGTGGGTCAGCAAATTTATATTTCAACTTATCGACAATGATCTTGTCTGCCTCCCACTGGTTTGGCGTACCATGCAGAGTGGGTTCCATAGCACCAGAAGGAATCCAGCGAGCTTCGGTAAAAATAAGGATATATATACCAATAGCCCAGAAGACTAGTATTACAGTACCCTCGACAATGGTCTTACGGCTGATATTGGGCATATCATATTTTCTTTTGCTTTCTTCTGGAAGCTAGCTGATTGCTCAAGCAAAGAATGTAATAGTTCTAAATTCTTCTTGAGCAAAAGCATCAAGCTAAATTATCCATTATGGAGTTGTTTGTGGATATGGTGGTACTTTATCTATTCCTCCAACATGATTTAGAGGCCAAAAGCGAACTACAGCCCGTCCAATAATATTCTGGCGAGGGACAACACCCCAACAGCGTCCATCGTAACTATTGTTACGATTATCACCTAGTACTAAGTATGAATCATCTGGTATGGTCTGAGGTTTTTCCAAAAAAGGTGGCTGTGGCCCTGATTGGCAAACATTAATCACTGTGGTTTGGCCAGAAGCGAGATAATTAGCTTCTGGGAGGGGTTTGTTGTTAATATA
>NZ_JABXKH010000067.1:0-54417 GCF_017115105.1 Nostoc sp. NMS2 | reverse complement strand
TGGTTTGGCCAGAAGCGAGATAATTAGCTTCTGGGAGGGGTTTGTTGTTAATATAGACCTTGCCATTTCTGAGCTGTACTTGTTCTCCAGGTAAGCCAATTACTCTTTTAATAAAAGCATCCTGATATTGTTCTTTTTGTAATTCTTTCGTCGGTGAAAATACTACGATATCTCCACGCTGCGGGTTAGCAAATTTATATTTCAACTTATCGACAATAATTTTGTCTGCCTCCCACTGGTTTGGCGTACCATGCAGAGTGGGTTCCATCGACCCAGAAGGAATCCAGCGTGCTTCAGCAACAAAGGTACGAATTCCCAGAGCTAAAACAATACTCAATACAATTGTTCTACCTAGCTCTGCGATCCAGGAATTATCAGGTTGTTGACTAGAGTTGTTATCAGACACTTGATTTTGCATGAAATTACTTAACTGAAGGAAAGATGTAGGTAATTAACTCGCCTGGTGAGACTTTATCTGTTAATCTTAACGGGAAAATTTAAATTTCCTGGTTATGTTCCCATCTTGACTACCAATTTTAGATTGTGGATTTTAGATTTTGGATTAGGGGTGTTTTTTGGGTTATGACTCGCCTCTGGTGGGGGAAACCAATTTCAAATCCCCAAGCTGTATCCTTTCTAAGATAAAGTTAATCCCAAATCCCAAACTTGTACTGAGCGCAGTCGAAGTATCTAAAATCCAAAATAGATAAATGGGGTTGTTCATAGATTAAAAATAAACTTTTTTTTAACGGTCAGCCAAAAATTTAACACTCCGATCGCGAATAAGTTTAACCTAAAAGCATAGTTCTCTGTAATACATAGCTCCCTGTCTAGTTAACCCTATGTCATCTCCACAAAATTTACTGATTCGCCGCGCTCGCATAATTCTACCCAATGGTGAACTGATGATTGGCGATGTGTTGACGCGCGATCGCCAAATAGTCGAAGTTGCCCCAGAAATCTCCCAAACAGCAGTAGTCACTGAAATTGACGCAGAAGGGTTAACTTTGTTGCCGGGAGTGATCGATCCGCAGGTACATTTCCGAGAACCTGGACTAGAACACAAGGAAGATTTATTCACTGCCAGTTGTGCCTGTGCTAAAGGCGGAGTCACTTCGTTTTTAGAGATGCCTAATACGCGTCCCCTAACAACGACACAGCAGGCTTTAGACGACAAGCTAGAACGGGCCTCACAAAAGTGCTTGGTTAATTATGGCTTTTTTATTGGGGCAACAGCAGAGAATCTTCCAGACTTGCTTTTGGCCAAGCCAACACCGGGAATTAAGATTTTTATGGGGTCGATGCACGGTCAATTGCTGGTTGATGGTGAAACAGCACTCTCTGCGATATTTGCTAAAGGTAATCGCTTGATTGCCGTTCATGCTGAAGATCAAGCTAGAATCAACCAACGCCGCCAAGAATTTGCCAATATTCACGATCCCGCCGTTCACTCGCAAATTCAAGATAATCAAGCGGCAATGCTAGCAACCCAACTGGCATTAAAACTTTCTCAAAAATATCACCGTCGTCTGCATATTCTCCATCTGTCAACAGCCGAAGAAGCAGATTTGCTGCGTCAGGATAAACCTAGCTGGGTGACAGCAGAGGTAACGCCACAGCATTTGTTGTTGAATACCAGTGCTTATGAAAAGATTGGTACTTTAGCACAGATGAATCCACCTTTGCGATCGCCCCACGATAACGAAGTCCTTTGGCAAGCTTTGCGCGATGGCGTGATTGATTTCATCGCTACAGATCATGCACCCCACACCTTAGAAGAAAAAGCTCAAGAATATCCTAATAGTCCTTCGGGAATGCCTGGGGTGGAAACTTCCCTAGCTTTGATGTTAACTGCGGCGATGGAGGGAAAGTGTACTGTTGCCCAAGTTGTCAACTGGATGTCTAAGAATGTAGCTGTAGCTTATGGTATTCCCAATAAAGGAGCGATCGCACCTGGTTATGATGCCGATTTAGTGCTTGTAGATTTAAACACATACCGTCCAGTCCGGCGCGAGGAACTTTTAACCAAATGCCATTGGAGTCCCTTTGAAGGCTGGAACCTCACTGGCTGGGCTACAACAACTATTGTCGGCGGTGAGATAGTTTTTGAGAAAGGCCAAGTAAATACGCAAGTGCGGGGTCAAGCTTTAACTTTCTTATAGCAAATATTTATTTAAGCTTACGTAGTAGACAGATAATTATACATCAAAGCCATACTTTAACAGGCAAGATTTTCATCTATCCAGAGTTAAGACTAGACCAAAGCGGTTTGGTTAAAGCTAAAAGACGAAAATCCTTGTTTTTCATCCTTTACCCTTTTAACCAAAGAGTATTGACTTATTGCTGTATCAGAAATTGCAACTTGAAACTCTGAATTTATTTATAAGTGTTTCAAGTCAAATCTTCAATAACTCCCTCCTTCCGGCTATAAGATTACCTATTTAATCTTCGTTTTCCCTGCTTGGTGTCCTTCTCTAAGAGGTTGTTTGAAAAGTGTTTCACTCTGACTTTAGGCACTTTTAGATCCCCCCTAACCCCCCTTAAAAAGGGGGAAACCGGAATCAAAGTCCCCCTTTTTAAGGGGAGCCACTGCGGTCTTGGGGTCTCTCCAAATGAAGCAAGTGGCGTGGATTTAGGGGGATCTAGAACTTTTGATACCGATAAGGAGACTTTTAAAACATCCTCTAACGAGACGTTGCGCGTACCTTTATGGGAAAGCAAGCTACACGTAGTGTCTCGTAGAGAAGGCGGTTAGTTAAATCTTACATCTGGATAAGAGCAAACAAAATGAAACTGGATTGCGATCAATCTCATCATATATGACCTTCATCCAGGTCATGTATTTCCCAGAAACTATGCCCGAAAAGATAACCAGAGAAATAATCAAGGAGAATTGCTATGTCATTCAAAATTTTAGCTTTAGATGGTGGCGGTATTCGTGGAGTTGTTGCAGCCCAAATGCTTAAACAAGTAGAAGAAGAAATTAGAAATCAGGGTAAAGGGAACTTCTTACACGACTACTTTGATCTAATTGCTGGCACTTCTACTGGTTCAATATTGACAGGGGGAATTGCTGTAGGAAAGACAAGTGATGAACTTATTAAACTGTATGGAGATAGAGGGAAAGATATATTTCCGCCCAATAGAAAAGAACTCTATAAAAACTTGCCGTCCATCATCAGATCAATTCTTGATGTATTTTCAGCATCTAAATATTCTCATGATGGAATTATTCGTGTCCTCAAAGATGCTTATAAAAACACAAGAATAAAAGATATCGAAAAACCGATTATCTTGATTCTTGCTTACGATACGCTATATCGCAATACAACCTTTTTTACAAACTGTCATCCCGATCTAGGAGACAGATGGTACGATGACTGTTATTTATGGGAGATATGTACCGCTTCTGCCTCAGCACCTACTTTTTTCCCGCCATATAAATTAGAACCTGTAGATAAAGAAAAATTTGGTGATTGGGAATTTCCACACATTGATGGAGGAGTTTCTGCTAACAATCCCTGTCTCGCAGCTTTGAGTTTAGTTATGAGGATTAGTCAGTCTTCAGTATCTCCAGAAATTAAGCAAAAATATAAACTAAACAATCTGAGATTGGAAGATATTTCTATCCTTTCTATTGGCACTGGTCAAACTGGTGAACCATATCAATATAAGCAAATAAGCAAATGGAAAGGCTTAGACTGGGTGCAAAATCTGACTAATATCTTTATGGAACCTACATCTGAGATTGATAGTACAATTTGCCGACAAATCATGGGTGGATACGAGTCTAAACGTTATTTACGTCTTCAGTTTGACTTAAATGAGACATTTAAACCCAAGCCAAAAGAGACTTATAAAGATCCTCGGATTGTATTACCTTCAGAAGATCGCAAAAATCGATTTACAGGCAAAAAAGTCACTGAAGAAATAGACAACGCTAGTCCAGAGATTATTCAGCAGTTAATAGATACTACCTCGGCATTTATCGATCGAGGTCTTACATACTATACCAGAGATGACTCTGGCTCACCGATAAAAAAGGCGATCGCTTCTTTCATTAGAGAAAACTAGTACATCCACGTAGACATACTAATGTCAACTAACATAGGATAAAACACCTCGTATTTCTACATAAACCTCATCTAAGTTGAGAACCGTAGTTTTCGCCCTCACCCGAAATTCCTTTCCCAGATATGGGAGAGGGACTTTGAAATTCTAGCTCCCCGAATCCCAGATATGGGGGATAGGTTGGGGGATGAGGGCAAATCCTTATTCATTAGAGTTGAACTACAGGTTTCAAAATAGACGTGGTTTAATTATCGTAGAAATACGAGATGTTTTATTTAAAGCTGCCATCAGTGTTAATTACAGATGTCAATAGAATAACTTATTGGTATTTAAAATTACTTAATTTAATTTTTTAACTATTTTATAAATCAGTATTATTGTGTATATATTGTGACTTTAATTCGGGTATATTGAGTATAAGGAAAAGTTAGACAACTTCTACATAACTTGATGTTGTTTAACTTTTTTCTACTACCTTTGACCGCTAAATAATCCAGATTTGTTCTCTTAATGACAGTAGAGAACCAATCGGGTTAAATCAAGCTGACTAAGTTTTGCAAAATTTTCATTTAACCCAACAACAGTTTACATTTTCTCAATTAATACACTATCTAAATCAGTTTTTTAACTGATTATTGCAGTAAGAAAGCTGCTGTTACAAAATTTTTTCATTTATTTTGGGTTGAGATAACAATGTTAGTGATTTACAGTGGTGAGCGTGGTAGTGGCAGATAGAACGAGTTTGAAGTTCTCCATCAACTATTAGCAAAAATTTTTTAGTGTTGCGATCTAAAAAAGTGAAATCTCTTGTACTTTGGTCGGGATATGAGCTTAGATAGCAGCAATGGCTTCGCTAAGGGCACAATTGAATGGGATGAGTTCGACTTGACGAGTAGCCTCATCCCCATAAGTCAAATTCACACTTAGATAACTATCTGGTTTGTAGGGCAATCGTTCCGCCCATTCAACTGCTACAATTCCCGGTGTTACCTCAATACCTTCCCAATAACTTTCTAAATTTAGGGCTGCCACTTCTTGTGGTTCTAAGCGATATAAATCTAGGTGGTAAAGGGGGAGTCGTCCTTCCGTGTACTCATTAATCAGGGTAAAAGTGGGACTGACAATAGATTCAGTGATTTTCAAACCCTTACCAATACCTTGAACTAGGGTAGTTTTACCTGCGCCTAAATCACCTTCTAGTAAAATTACACTCCCAGCAGTCAGGGATTCACCGAGAGTAATACCTAAGCGTAGCGTCGCCTCTGGATCTGCAAGAAAAATTTTCATAATTAGTCATTAGTCATTAGTCATTAGTCATTAGTCCTTTGCTTAGACTAATGACTAATTTTCATTTTCCTTAATTTTGAATTTTGAATTTTGAATTTTGAATTCCCCGAAGGGGCTGACCTCTACCGTACCACCGCAACAATACTTGTGCTAGTTTCTGCGGATTGTGACGGACAAAACCCGTTTCATCTTCATACAAAACATTAGCTGCAACAATCCTTCGCCCTAGCTGAGTTACGGCTTCTCTATCTAGGAAAACTGGATGGGAGTTTTGTTCGGCGTAGCGGATGAGTGATTGCTCTGAGGGGGATTTTTTGTGGATTAGCACAGCATCAAATAGCCGTCTTTCCCCGCAAGCAGCATCAATTGCTCTAATGTGATCTGCAACAGTGTAGCCTTCAGTTTCTCCTGGCTGAGTCATTATATTGCAGATATAAATACGGGGGGCATCTGTTTGAGCGATCGCATCGGCAATTTCTGGTACTAATAAATTAGGAATGAGACTTGTATAAAGGCTACCTGGCCCAATAATGATGTAATCAGCTTCTTTAATTGCCTTAATCGCTGCTGGTACTGCCGGAGGATTATCAGGAATGCAGCCAACTTTGACAATTTTCCCCCCAGCTTTCGGAATGCTAGACTCCCCCTCAATGCGGCGACCATCGGTTAATTCTGCCCAGAGGCGAACATCACTGAGAGTTGCTGGTAGTACTTGTCCCCGTACCGCTAGCACTTTAGAACTGGCTGCAACTGCTTGTTCTAAATCTCCAGTAATATCACTCATTGCCGTTAAAAACAAATTGCCAAAACTGTGACCCGTTAACCCATCTCCAGCCCGAAAACGGTATTGAAACAATTCTGTTAATAACTTTTCTTCATCTGCTAGTGCAGCCAAACAATTGCGAATATCCCCTGGTGGTAGCACTCCAAATTCTTGACGCAACCGCCCAGAAGATCCACCATCATCAGCGACAGTGACAATCGCAGTAATATTAGCGCTGTAGGTTTTTAGTCCCCTCAACAACGTAGAAAGCCCCGTACCACCACCAACTACTACTATTTTCGGGCCTCGGTACAATCGATGATGTGCCAACAAGACATCGATGAGTTCTTCTCCGCCTTCTGCCCTTAGTACCTTAGTAATTGAGCCGACAGTGCGAGTTTGTCCCCAAAGCACTAACAGCAATCCCCCAAGCAGCACCAAAGGCCCACTGATATAGTTCGGTAAGATGTCGGTGATTACTCCAAGGAAACCCCGAAACAACTCGATCATCCAAAAAATTGGGGTCAGCTTAATCCAAATAGCTAACCCCAAACTCGCCAGCAGTACACCCCCAATACTGATCAACAACCAACGTTTTACCGATAGTCCAGGAGATAACCATTTGAACCACTGGTTAACCCGATAGGAAGTTCGAGAACGCGACTGCTTTTGCAGGGCGTTGAGGGCTTGTCTGAGAAAACCAATTGACATACCTGATTTACAGCAGTGCTACAAATAATAATTAACAGAAAATGTACACCACTTGGTTTTTAACACTAGGCGTGAAACTATTATATTTGTCAATTCCATTAGACTAAGAGCAAGTGGTCAAGATTGCCAGTATTCCTAGTTAAACAATACCCTGGTTTAGTAAAAGTGAATTGAATGGAAAAACGAATTTTAGGATTAGATCCAGGATTGGCAACTTTAGGGTTTGGGGTAATTACCTGCACACAAATTGCCAACAAGGTGCCAGAAACTACAGTAAATATGCTGGATTTCGGGGTAATTAAAACGTCAGCCGATGTAGAAATGGGACTGAGGCTATGTACCTTGTTTGATGATTTACACACTGTAATGGAGGAATTTCAACCAGATTTGGTTGCGATCGAGAAACTATTTTTCTATCGGATGTCAAATACAATTCTGGTTGCACAGGCGCGGGGTGTATTAATTTTGGTGTTGGGCCAGCGTCGTCTTCCATACATAGAGTTTACTCCGGCTCAAATTAAGCAAGCTTTAACGGGATATGGCAACGCAGATAAGTTAGATGTACAAGAGGCGGTAGCGCGGGAGTTGGATTTAGATGTAATTCCCAAACCAGATGATGCTGCTGATGCTTTGGCGGTAGCTTTGACGGCTTCGTATCAACTGTAGGTTTGTACACAAACAATAAAGTCCTTTACTAACTCGTAAAGTCCTTTCCCATGAGATAAGTAAGTGGGCAAGAATAAATCAAACTATGTTACGCAATGTAAATTAATTAAATTGTCTCGTATTAAGGGCATCAGCCCTCAATACAAACCTTTACACGGTATAGTATCTCGCCAGCCTTCGGCACAAGTAAGATTCCTTCATCCTCACGGTTAGCCCATTCTGTGGGTCTAATGGTAGCCGGATCGCGATAGTTTAAGTTATGAGCAGCACAGCGTTCAGCAGAAATACCAGTGGCTAAAGTGACGCGAATCCTCGCTTGTTCCCCTTCTATAAGATCAAATGTACCCATACCTTTTAAGTGAGTGCTATGAGCCAGCACTCCACCGGGATAGGCTTGAAATTTATCCCACTGTTTGAGAAAGTAGTCACGCACATGATAGCCAATTTTGGACAGGATTTCGCCGTGCGTATAGCTAAACTCGGTAATGTGAGGGGCATATATAATTACCTCGCCTCCGTCAGCCACTACTGGCTCTAGCTTGTACATTCCTTTAGCTGCTGTCCAAATGTCATCATACATTTCGGGCATTACTGAAAGCACTTGTTTAAAAGACCGATCTACATAAGTAATATGCAGTTTGTCGGATAATTTTGCGGCGGCTTCCCAGGCTGACTCTGGTTTATCTATGTAAAGTCCTGCTAGCTGATTTGTTTTGGGTGCAACCACCATCGCCAAGCAAAGTTTCGGTGTAGAAATTAGGTTAGCGGCTCGGTTAATCAAGCGCCGAACTGGTGTAATGCCTGATGTACCAATGATTTCGTAACTGGTTATTAAAGCACCTAACCAGTGGGATATATCAATTACTTCCTGACCACCAATACCGGGAAAAAAGTATTTATTTCCACCAGAAAAACCGACAACTTCATGGGGAAATACAGGGCCGCAAATCATTATTAGATCGTACTGTGTTACAAGCTTGTTAACCCGGACTTCAACAGATTGATGTAGCATTCCCCGACTAATTTCTTCTATCTCATCTCCCGAAATTACTCCACAGGAAATAAAGGTATCTGGCTGATTCCACAAATGGTTAAATATGCGAACTTTTTTAAAGGTTGTCTCTCGCTCTTTTGGTGTCACCCCCACTAGGTGATTAATTTGTTCTTCACTCATAGGATTATGTGTACCTAGAGCGATCAAAAAATCTAGAGCCGGAACTCTTTTACCCAACTCCTGATGCAGCAATCGAAATATTTGAGGGATGGGAGCAGTCCGAGTGCCATCTGGAATTAATACTAAAATACGCTGTCCATCTAACTGACGATCTGCCAAAGCTTGATGAACTAGCCCGGAAATTTGCTTGTCGGAAAGTGTTCCGTTAGTTACAGCCAGTGAATACATGATTAAACTAATTCGTAATTCGTAATTCGTAATTCGTAATTAAGTTTTGCAATGGGGATTTTAACCCCACCGCAAAACTTGCCGCGCAATATAAGCGAGGGACTTAGACCCCTCAAAAATGTTAAACTCCACTGTAGATACTAAACCCACCATCTACCGGCACGACTACCCCGTTGACGAAACTAGAACCAGAACTGCATAACCAAATCAAGGTGCTGAGTAATTCATCTGGTTTTCCGAAACGTCCGGCGGGGGTATGCTCGATGATTTTCTGCCCGCGCACGGTTAAACTGCCATCTGCATTTAGGAGTAAATCTCGATTTTGTTCTCCAATAAAGAAACCTGGCGCGATCGCATTTACTCGCATTCCATCCCCATACTTTTGAGCGAGTTCGACGGCTAACCAGCGCGTAAAGTTATCTATCCCGGCTTTAGCGGCTGAGTAGCCAACCACCCGGCTAATCACTCGGATGGCAGACATTGAAGAAATATTGACAATACAACCGTGGGGCTGTTTTTTTTCGACCATTGCTTGACCAAAAACTTGGCTGGGCAGTAGAGTACCGAGTAAGTTTAGGCTAACTACTTCCTCAAAGGCTGTATGTGGCATATCAAAAATAGTCGCATCAGGGGTAATTGTGGCAGCCGGAATATTACCACCAGCCGAGTTTATTAAGATGTCTATTTGACCCCAGCGCTGTATAATTTTATCTCTGGCTATTTCGAGTTGTGAGCGATCGCTCACATCTGCCAGTACAGCCATACTTTCTCCACCTTGAGCGGTAATCTCAGCTACTACCGCACTCGCTCGTGCTTCATTGCGACCTAGAACCACTACTCGCGCTCCAGCAAGGGCTAAACCCCGCGCCATCGCTCCACCAAGCACACCTGAACCGCCTGTGACTACTGCTACTTGCTCTTTTAGGCTAAAAAGTTTATTTAACATCTTGTTTCAATTCGTAATTCGTAATACTTCGGCTACGCTCAGTACAAGTTCGTAATTCGTAATTAAAGAAATCAATATTAGGACTAGCCCTTTCAAGGTGGATAAAAATTTTGGTTAATAAATTCCTGTTTAAGCTCTTTACTCTGTGTTCTCTGCGCCTCTGTGGTTAAATAAATTTCTTTTAAACCACAGAGGCGCAGAGAGCGCTGAGAGAAAACAATCTTATTTTACGAGTCACGTTGAGAGGGCTAATTCTAATAGCTTTATTTGTATTAATCCAATTTGTAAGCACTTTTAGCGAGGTCGTAAGCTAAAGCGCGGGCCATATCATACCCTTCTTCTTCGTCAACCAATCCCCGTGTTACTAATCCAGCTAACCAGTTACAAGCTACGCGCCGCCAAACATTATGACGGGCCGGAATAGAAACGAAAGCGCGGGTATCATCATTAAACCCAGCAGTATTATAAATTCCGGCAGTTTCCATTACCTGATTGAAGTAGCGTTCCATGCCATTTACGCTGTCATGAAACCACCAAGGTGGCCCGAGCAAGATAGTAGGATAATGACCAGCTAGTGGAGCCATCTCTCGGCTCAGGGTGCTTTCATCCATACCAAAAATAATTAAGCGGAAGCGCTGATCGTTACCATAAGCTGACAACAATGGGCGCAGATTTCGAGTCCATTCTATTTTGAGGGGAATATCAGCACCTTTATCAGCCCCAAATCTGTCAAACAAAGCTGGGTTATGGTTACGCATAACACCACAATGCATTTGCATCACTAAGCCATCTTCTACACTCATCCGAGCCATTTCCATGAATATATGACCGGTAAACTGCTCTACATCTCCTGGATTCAGTTTGCCGATTAATGCTCTAGCAAAGATAGCTTCTGCTTCCTGGTCGGAAAGGCGTGTGGTATAAGGTGTAGCTGCACCTTGATCGGTAGCTGTTGCACCCATTTTTTTAAAGAAAGCCCGACGTTCTTCTAAAGCTTGTACAAAAGTGCTGTAAGTGCTAATTTCTCTACCGATACTGCTTTCCAATTTGGTCAGATTTTCCCGCCAACCAGGAGCATCTAGGTTAACTACTGCATCTGGTCGAAAAGTTGGTCTAATTTGAGTGAAACCTTCTTCGTGGAGCGATCGCTGATTCTCTAGGTTATCACTGGCTGCATCGGTAGTACAAAGCACTTCGATGTTAAAGCGTTTGAATAAAGCACGAGGGGAAAACTCAGGTAAGGCTAACAAATTTTCTAGATAATCATAGATATGTCCGGCATTGCGAGAGTTTAGCTGATTTACGCCAAAGACATTAGTTAGTTCGTCTTTGAGCCATAACCCGGATGGAGTACCTTGAAATAGATAAAAATGTTCGGCGAACAATTGCCAGATTTTCCGGTGGTCAGTTTCTATTGGTGCATCATGAGTAGATATGCCTAAAGCTTCCAGAGGTACACCCCGACTATAAAGCATCCGCAAAATGTAGTGGTCAGGGATAATAAATAATTCGGTCGGTGAACCAAAACTAGCTGCTGGATTAGCTAACAGGGCTGGATCTACGTGACCGTGTGGGCAGACCAGAGGTAACGCAGATATACTGTCAAAAAATTGATGGGCTAGTCGTCTTTGAACTGGTTCTGAAGAAAAGCAGCGATCGGGAGATAAACTCGGTTTTTTGGTTAACATATTATCATTTGTCATTTGTCACTTGTACTGAGCGTAGTCGAAGTATTGGTCATTAGTAATGACTTTCAGCCTGTTTACGTTTCGTAATATAATTCGGTTTATTTCTACCAAGTTACTTAGACACGATTTAAAATGACTTTATTAATTTTGCGCTACTACCACGCTCTACTAAAAAGGGAGATAAAACGCGGTTTTCCACAGTTTTTTCTTCTAATAAATCAAGTAACATTTGCATGGCATAGCCACCAATTTCTAACATTGGCTGGCTGACTGTTGTAAGTGCCGGCGTAACGTAACGACCTAAAGCAATACCATCAAATCCAACCAGACTTAAATTTCGTGGTACTAAAATACCTAGTTCTTGGCAGGCTAATAAAGCGCCAACTGCTACCATATCGTTGTAACAAAAGATGCCTGTTACCTCAGCAGTCAATAGTTTAGATAGCATATTTTGTCCTGTGGCGACATCGCTTGTTCTGGTATCATATTCATCACTGATTGCAACCCAATCAGGATTTTGTGGTAGACCAGCTTCGGCAAGAGCCATTCTATATCCTTCTAGGCGCTGCTGGTTCGACCTGCTGCGATCGCTTACACCCAAATAACCAATAGCGGTATGTCCCAGATTTATAAGATGCTCTGTGGCTAATCTAGCACCTAAGCGATCGTCTATTGCTACTGAGTGAAATATTTCAGATTGATCTTCAGTCTGGCTGTTAATTAGAACTGTTGGCACAGCAATTTGGGTTAGTTGCTTTGTATGCTGTTTACTAATTCGTGAGTCGGCTACTAATATCCCGTCTACTCTCCGGCGATGAAAGGTATCAATAGCTGCCATTTCTTGCTCAAAATCTCGGTGTGAAGCACTTAACAAAACACTCAATCCTGCTGGTCTGGCTATCTGCTCAATTCCCTCTACTACCTCAGCAAAAAAGGGATCTGCGATGGAAGTTACTACTACACCGATGGTATTAGTGCGTTTATTTTGCAAGCTTTGAGCTATAGCATTTGGCACATAGTTCATCTCTTGCGCCAGTTGTTTAATTTCTTCTCGCACTTTCGGGCTAATGAGAGCGTTATCTCGCAAAGCCCGCGAAACTGTGGAATGAGAAACGCCTGCTTTCCGAGCAATATCTTCAATTGAAATTCTTCGTTTATTCATTTTTATTTTAGATTTTAAATACTGCACACGTGTGCATATTGTATGTATTATAGAAAATAATCGTTATTTGTCAAGAGATTTTAATACAACTCAAATTTTGTATAGAAAGAAGTCATGAATTCTGTTTTTGTTTGAATAACTTAACTTTTCTTCAGAAAAATATGATTATTATCGTCATGGGTGTATCGGGTTCTGGCAAAACTACCATAGGAAAACTGCTAGCAGACTCTTTAGGCTGGGAGTTTAGTGATGCTGATGCTTTCCATTCGCCAGAGAATGTTGAGAAAATGCGGCGTGGTATTGCGTTGAGTGAAGCTGACAGGATGCCTTGGTTGCAAGATTTGCAAACAGCCATAAAACACTGGCTGCAAGAAAATAAAAATGTCGTGCTGGCGTGTTCGGCTTTAAAAGACAGCTATCGGCAATTTTTGGTATTGGATAGCGATCGCAGCGCCAACACCAAGAGCGATCGCATCAAGCTAGTTTACCTGAAAGGCTCTTATGAGTTGATTCAAATACGCTTGCAAGAGCGTAGCAATCATTACATGAGCGAAAAACTTCTCAATAGCCAGTTTGATACTCTTGAGGAGCCATTAGACACCATATCTATGGATGTTGCACAACCACCCCAAATCATTGTCCAGAACATTAGAACCGCTTTGAGACTTTAGCTTATTGGTTAAAACCGTAAGATTAAGATTAATCACGTCTTTAAAAAAACATGAACTTTTGGCAACTAAATACGTCCCATGTAAGTCTAAAGAAGTTTTAAAAGGAACCATGTAACTGTAGTGGTAGGAGAAAATTAGTGTTTCTAAGATTAGCGCAACAACATCAAGAATTCGTCCAAGACTTGGTAATGAACCTACAAGCCTTGACAATTATTCTTGAACGGCGTGGGTATTCTGCCTCGTGTTATACGTGCGGCAACCAAATGAAGAGTGCTTCATTTATGGTTAGCCTGCGAGAAAAGCATCTGATTCGTTTTGTAGTCTCTGACTACGGGATTACTTGGATGGAATTATGGGACGATCGCGAATTAATGAAGTTAGAGGGTGCAGAAGCAGTAAAACAATTACAAGAGTTGGCTAATATTGTCAAGCATTCGCATACCATACAATTGACAAATTAAGAATCCTCTAGGTAAAACCGACAGAAAAATTAACATAGCATTTTACGCAGGTGTGTATAACGCTATTTATTGAAAAATCTACCCAGATCGCATAAGTACTTGGTCTTAAGTCTGCGCTCTACATTTCGTGTACTTTATCAATCTTTTGCCTAATCCCGATCCGAATAGATTGTAAAAAACACTTAACGAAGTATGTTGTACAGAGTTATGCAGATAGAAAAGAAACTTAACATACTCTTTTGCACACGTGTGCAAAAATAAATTATTGAAGAAAAATTCAGGAGTCAGAATTCAAAATCAATTAGCGCTCTTTTATGACTCTCGTGGGATAAAAATCATCCACCCTTATTTTTAAGGACTTTGATGAACTTAGGCGTAGGTTGGGTTGAGGAACGAAACCCAACACCAACAATCTCTGATTTTGTTGGGGTTTCACTAAAGTTCAAACGCCACTTGCTTCAAGCCGGGAAACCCGGACAA
Source organism: Nostoc sp. NMS2 (assembly GCF_017115105.1). Lineage (GTDB taxonomy): Bacteria > Cyanobacteriota > Cyanobacteriia > Cyanobacteriales > Nostocaceae > Nostoc. Next base: position 40,109 of record NZ_JABXKH010000067.1, on the reverse strand, counting down.
CGCAGTGGCTCCCCAACCTACGAATATTTTATTTTTTCGGAGTAATAAAAGAGCGTTAGTCCGGGATTCAGTCCCGCGATGGTTACTGAGCGTAGCCGAAGTACTGAATTCTGTTCGATAATATTTTTTGCACACGTGTGCAAAAAATGGAGTCCCAAAGTCCGATTTAAAAAAATCAATATCGATAAGTAACAAGATATGTCTCAGATTTTAAAGAATTCCATCGAACAAGCTCAATACAATCCCTTACATTCGCTAGAAGAGTGGGAAGAAGACTTACTCAATCGCTATCCCAATCCAGACAGCATAGTTAAAGAAGGTAAAACCACCGAAGAGTATAGGAATTACGAAACGTCTACTAGAGATACGGTGAAAGAATTTTATCGGTTAAATCACATTAATCAAACATATAATTTTGTAATTGAGAAAGAAAAGAATTTTCTCAAGTTTGATAAAAAAGAAATGTCTGTTTGGGATGCGATTGAATTTTTGAATCAATTAGTAGATGATTCCGATCCTGATACAGACATGGATCAATTACAGCATTTATTGCAAACATCAGAAGCCATTCGCGCTGATGGTCATCCTGATTGGATGGTACTTACTGGTTTCTTTCACGATCTGGGGAAGGTGCTTTGTCTATTTGGTGAGCCTCAATGGGCTACTGTTGGTGATACTTATCCTGTGGGTTGTGCATTCTCTGATAAAATTGTTTTCTCGGAATTTTTCAAAGAAAATCCTGACTACAATAATCCCAATTACAACACTAAATATGGTATTTACGAGCCGAATTGTGGATTAAGTAATGTACATATTTCATGGGGACATGATGAGTATTTATATCAGATCATGAAAAACTATTTACCTGAACCTGCGTTGTATATGCTTCGCTATCATTCATTTTATCCTCAACACCGTGAAAACGCATATAACCATTTGATGGATAAACACGATACAGAAATGTTTAAATGGGTGAATTTATTCAATCCTTATGATTTGTATTCAAAAAACCCCACTCCTCCTGATTGGCAAAAACTAAGACCATACTATGAAGATTTAGTGGCTAAATATTTACCTGTGACGTTAAAGTTTTAAACTGATGATACTCGATAAGTGGCTATTGCTGTGCGCTAATAACGTCCCCTTTTTCTAGGAGATGTTAGCAGTCAATCAATTTTGGATTTGAGATTTTAGCTGAATATACCTAAAGATAGTTGCTCTAAAACTAGCTTTAAACTTAAAATCTTGAATCTTTCAACTCCATTACCCAAAATCTAAAATCTGTCATATTCTAAGCTGGATTATGAGGCTTGGATATATAAGTATTAGGTTTTTTGAATTATACCTAAGCTCAAAAATACTTAATATTTGTAAATGCTGAGATTTCAAGAGTTTCGATATAAAGTAAAGATTAAAAAGCTCTCTTTACTTTGTAAAGATCAATAAAGAAAAATTATTTTTGTGCTAATGAGGGATAAACTGAGAAAACAAGTATAAGTTTGCAATTTTAAGAATATCATTTCCTAGAGTTTTGCTGAAAAAGTAGTTTCATTGTAGGCACATTAAAAAAGTATTTTTACAACAAATTAATGTGATTCTCTGACGTAGAGTAGCCGTCAAGAAATTGCTTTAAAAATAAAGCATCTAGTTTAGTCAAATGAATATTAGCAACTCAAATCACGTCAGTTCACAAGACGTTTAATAAGAGTTGATATTGACAAAGCTAGCAGCGTCACTAAGTTAGGTCAGAATTTATTAGACCTAGTTAATATTCTGCTGGCCTTTATCAAAATTAAATCTGTTGTTAGAAATAGACGAATATGAAGAGAATTTTACTCATAGTTGGCATACTAGGTTTCACTGTTGTTAGCTGCACAAATAGCACTCCAAATGACAACTCTGCTACTAATGGTACTAATACTGCCACCAACACTAGTTTAGAGACTAAAGTTAATAGTCCAAATAGAAAATTGCAAACAATTGGTGTCGCTTTGGGAGATTTGGGAAACCCTTTCTATAATGCAGTGCAGAAGGGAGCGGAGACAGAAGCTAAGAAAATCGGGGGTAATATTAGAGTTAATGCGGTTTCTAGTGGTTTTGATCTGAACCAACAAAGCAACCAAATTGAAAATTTTACTGCCGCGAATACTGATTTAATTATCCTTAGTGCTGTTGATAAAAAAGGAGTTAAACCGGTAATCGATCAAGCAAGGCTTGCAGGTAAGGTTGTCATTGCACTAGATTCAGCCGTTGATGCAGACGTGGATGCAATGATTAGCTCTAACAATACCCAAGCTGGTGAGATTGCTTGTCAATATATTGCCGATCGCATCAAAGGTCAAGGTAGTGTAGTCATCCTCAATGGTACGCCGATGGATTCAATCAATCAACGAGTCGGTGGCTGTGAAAAGTCATTATCTAAATATCCTGGTATCAAACTCATCTCTAAAGACCAAAACGCTGAAGGGACAAGGGATGGGGGACTGAGAGTGATGAGTGATTTGCTCACAACCTTTCCCAAAATTGATGCCGTTTTTGCCACCAACGATCAAAGCGGCGTGGGTGCAGACTTAGCCGCTAGACAAGCAAAACGCAAAGAATTTTTTATTGTTGGGGTTGACGGTTCGCCAGATGCAACCAAAGCAATGGAAGACAAAGATGGTGTATTTGCTGCAACTGCGGCGCAAAATCCGGCAGGGATGGCCGAAAAAGCAGTTCAGATTGGCAACGATATCATCCAGGGTAAAAAACCTGAGTCACCTAACATTCTGATTCCAGTCAACTTGGTTACTAGAGAGAATCTTAGCAGGTACAAAGGCTGGTAAGAATAATTCGTAATTCGTAATACTTCGACTTCGCTCAGTACAAGTTCGTAATTCGTAATTACAACACGCAGAGAAAGGCTTGATGGACGAGGGTTACAATACTTGACCCTGTTTTTAGAGATTTAGGAGATATAGGAATATGAAAAAAATTGCGTTCACTTCTAGTGTTACGCTTCGCGTAATCGCAGCTAGCATACTAGGTTTCATCAGTGGTAGCGTTGTCGGCTGTACAAATGCTTCTCCCGATAACAATGCTACTAACAGTGATACAAAACCTGCTACAAATACTAGTGCTGAGACTAAAACTGCCACTGGGAATGGAAAATTACGATCGGTTGCCTTCACTGTTGGCGATTTAAGTAATCCTTTTTTCGTCCTTATGGGACAAGCAACTGAGGCGGAAGCAAAAAAAATTGGCGGTAAAGATGTCAATGTGACTGTAGTTTCCAGTGCCTATGACTTGAATCAACAATCCAATCAAATTGAAAATTTTACTGCTTCCAATACTGATATTATTATTGTCAATGCTGCTGATAAAAGCGGCATTAAACCAGCAATTGAAAAAGCTAAACTTGCAGGTAGAATTGTCATTGCGGTAGATACTGGTGCTGAAGGAGGTGTGGATGCCACCATCACTACTAATAATGTTCAAGCTGGAGAAGTTAGTTGCAAATATATTGCCGATCGCCTCAAAGGTAAAGGCAATGTAGTAATAGTTAATGGGCCGCCGGTAGACTCGGTGATTCAACGAGTTAGTGGCTGTGAGAGTGTACTGTCTAAATATCCCGATATCAAAATTCTCTCTAAAAACCAAAATGCAGAAGGTAGCCGGGATGGAGGACTGAGAGTTATGACTGATTTGCTCACAACCTTCCCGAAAATTGATGCTGTTTTTGCCATCAACGATCCGAGTGGAGTTGGTGCAGAACTAGCAGCAAACCAAGCACAACGTAAAGATTTCTTTATTGTCGGGGTTGATGGTGCGCCAGAAGCAATCACTGCGATCGCAGCTAAAGACAGTTTATATGCTGCAACCGCTACTCAAAATCCGCGAGGAATGGCCGAAAAAGCAGTTCAGGTTGGAAACGATATTTTAAATGGGAAGAAACCTAGTAATTCTACCATTTTGATTCCAGTTAAGCTGATTACAAAAGATAATGTCAGCACAGAAAAAGGCTGGAAATAATAATTGTAAATTTACAATTATTCAAAATAATGTCAATCTGAAGGGAGCATCCCAATTTTGCCAAAAGACACAGGATTGGTACAAAAACCCTGTACAAACCTCTTTCCTTGGCGTACTTGGCGTACTTGGCGGTTCGTTATTTCATTATTGGCCTAAGCCAAAATCCCGTATAAAAATAAACTTGCACATTTGGGATGCTCCCCAATCTGAATTGAGTCTTTTGATACATTGACATAGTTTTTGCACATAACCATCATGTATATATGTGCATCTGTAAAAAGTTCTGAATGTCACCTTCAGATATTCAGAACTTTCCAAGATAGCAACCAATATACTTGGGTTAAGGCTAAAACTCTGGTTCCAAAGTTAATTTTTTAACGAACCGCCAAGACGCAGAGAACGCGGAGAGAAGAAAGAGAGGCTTAACTGAACTGTATTGAGATAGCAACCAGTTTTAAAAACCTAATTTTCTCATAATTTTAATTTCACATCAGCGATGAATTTATAGCTTTCAATTAGACTTTTAAATTCTTTTTACAGGAGATGTTCATGACAACAAGTATTGAAACCTCATTTCCTGATGCACCTACCACCACCCCTGTATTAGAAATGCAAGGGATTACCAAACGATTTCATGGTGTATCTGCGCTCCAAAATGTTAATCTCACGATTTATCCAGGAGAAGTTCACGCCCTCATGGGTGAAAATGGAGCAGGTAAAAGTACATTGATGAAAATCCTGGCTGGGGCTTATATTGCCGATGAAGGAGAAATTCGGATCAATGGTCAACCCCTGAAAATTACCGATCCGGCGACAGCACGCAAGGCGGGGATTAATCTTATTTATCAAGAACTGAATGTTGCCCCGAATTTAACCGTTACCGAAAATATGTTTATGGGTAGCGAGTTGCGGCGAGGTCAGTTTTTAGACCGCAAAGCTATGCAACTGGAAGCAGAGCAAGTCTTAGAAAGCCTGGGAGCCAATTTTACAGCACAAACTATAGTTGGTACTTTATCGATCGCAGAACAGCAACAAGTCGAAATTGCCAGAGCGTTGAAAGACAAAAGCCGCGTTTTGGTGATGGATGAGCCAACAGCAGCACTTTCTGACCGCGAGAGTGACCATTTATTTGAGGTAATTCGCAAACTGCGGCGTGATGGCATTGCCATTATTTACATCAGCCATCGCATGGAAGAAATCTATGCCTTAGCTGACCGAATTAGCGTGTTGCGCGATGGTCAATATATTGGCAGTCTTACACGCAGTGAAATTTCTCCACAGCGATTGGTACAGATGATGGTCGGTCGCTCCATGCAAGACTTTTATGAACATCAACGGCAAATGAATCCTGGCCCCGTGGTACTGGAAGTCAGAAACATGAGTGATGCCCGCCAGAAGATTGAGCCGGCTAGTCTTAAAGTTCATGCCGGAGAAATTGTTGGTTTAGCCGGGTTGGTTGGTGCTGGACGTACAGAACTATCTCGGCTGATTTTTGGTGCTGACCGCAAAGCCAGTGGTGAAGTATTTTTAAACGGCAAAAAACTAGAAATTAATACCCCCAGTGATGCCATCGCTGCGGGAATTGGCTATGTCCCAGAAGACCGCAAAGACCAAGGTTTATTTCTGGAGATGAGCGCCCGTAAGAATATTGCCATCAACACACTTAAGCAAGATGCAAAGGGTGGAATTGTGAACTGGGCTTCAGTGAATCGGCTATCAACAGACGCGGTAGAAAACTTTAATATCCGTCTAGCCAATTTGGAAATTCGAGCATTGGATCTTTCTGGTGGGAATCAACAGAAGCTACTGCTAGCGCGTTGGCTAGCCATTAAACCCAGAGTCCTGATGTTAGATGAGCCGACACGCGGCGTAGATATCGGTGCCAAAAGCGAAATTTACCGAATTATGAGTGAATTAGCAGCACAAGGTGTTGCTATTTTAATGGTTTCCAGCGAACTATCAGAGATTGTTGGTATGAGCGATCGCGTCTTGGTGATGCGAGAAGGACAACTGGTAGGCGAACTGGACGGCAGTCTTGGCAAAGAAATCACCCAAGAAAAGATTATGCACTATGCAACAGGAGCATCGGAGGTATCAGCATTATGAGTCAGACAGTCAGACCGCCGACCAATAAATTAGCCAACAATCCCGCATCCCGCAACCGGAAATCAATTACCACTCTATTGGAAGTTGCGGGTATTCTGCCAATTTTAGTAATTATCTGCATCTTATTTGCATTCCTTTCTCCCAACTTCCTTACGGGCGGCAACATCGTTAATATCTTGCGTCAGGCATCAATCAATATTGTGCTGGCGACAGGAATGACCTTTGTAATTCTCACTGGAGGTATTGACCTATCAGTTGGGTCAATATTGGCTGTTTCTGCCGTAGTTGGACTGCTGGTATCCCTATTGCCGGCTTTAAGTTGGGCAGCTGTACCTGCTGCATTGCTGGCAGGATTGCTTTTAGGCTTAGTCAACGGCGCTCTCATCACCTTCTTGGATGTGCCACCTTTTATTGTGACGCTGGGTTCACTTACAGCCTTGCGGGGTGTGGCCTTTTTGATTGCCAAAGGGACAACGCTGATTAACCGAGACATCAATTTTGCTTGGGTGGGTAATAGTTACATCGGGCCTCTGCCGTGGCTAGTAATCATTGCGCTACTGACTGTAATAGCTAGCTGGTTTGTGCTGCGACAAACTGTTTTAGGAGTGCAGATATATGCCGTTGGTGGTAACGAACGGGCAGCCAGATTAACTGGGATTAAAGTTAATCGTGTCTTGCTATTTGTCTATGGTATTAGCGGATTACTGGCAGGCTTAGGAGGAATCATGAGCGCCAGCCGTCTATATAGTGCCAGTGGCATATTAGGTCAAGGTTATGAATTAGATGCGATCGCAGCTGTTATTCTAGGTGGAACCAGCTTTACAGGTGGTATTGGCACCATTGGCGGCACTCTTCTCGGTGCATTAATCATTGCTATTCTCAACAACGGTTTAACTCTGTTGAACCTATCTTACTTCTGGCAACTAGTCGTCAAAGGCCTAGTAATTATTTTGGCAGTAATGATTGACCGACTCCGCAGACGTTCTAGACGTTGAAGCATGAAAGGGAGGGGAGTGGGGAGTTGGGGGACACGGAGAATAAAGAACTAACTATAGTGCTTTTCTGTTGAGTGCAATACAGACCTAACCCCCAGCCCCTTCCCTTGTAGGGAAGGGGAGTAAGATTCAAAGCCTCTCTCCTTTTAGGAGAGAGGAATGGAAGTGAGGTCAAAGTGTATTGCTTCCATTCGAGAACCGCTATAATTCCCCATGCCCAATGCCCCATGCCCAATTCCCAATCCCCAATTCCCAATTCCCAATATATAAACTATGTCTTCTACTACTGTTCGTCGTAAATCCAGCACGTTTTATGTGATTTTGATTGCTGGTGCTGCTGCCCTCGGCGGCTTTCTGTTCGGTTTTGACACTGCTGTAATCAACGGTGCGGTTTTATCTTTAGCAAAAGCTTTTAACACCAGTAGTTGGCTGACAGGGCTGGGAGTGTCCCTAGCGTTACTGGGATCTGCCGCAGGAGCGTTCTTTGCCGGACAAATTGCAGACCGTTATGGTCGAATCAAGGCAATGGTGGTCGCTTCGGCGTTATTTACTATCAGTGCCATTGGCTCTGGGCTTGCCTTCACTATCTGGGATTTTATCTTTTGGCGAGTATTGGGTGGGATTGGAATCGGCGTTGCTAGCGTCATCGCCCCAGCTTACATTGCGGAATGTTCTCCCACTCATTTGCGAGGAAGATTAGGATCTCTGCAACAATTAGCGATCGTAGTGGGAATTTTCGTCGCCTTATTGAGCGACTACTTTATCGCTGTGTCAGCAGGTTCAGCAGACTTGCCGTTTTTGTTTGGGGTTGCAGCTTGGCGCTGGATGTTTTGGACAGCAGTTCCGCCAGCTGTATTTTATGGGATGGTGGCTTTAACAATACCTGAATCCCCTCGTTACTTAGTTGCCAAAGGACGCGAACCAGAAGCCGTTAACGTTCTGACCAAGATTTTGGGGGGTGATGTGCTGCCAAAAATTGAAGAAATTCGGCAGACAGTACTTCTTGAACGCCACCCTAAGTTTTCTGACCTGTTGAGTAGAAGTGGTGGACTTCTCCCAATTGTTTGGATAGGAATAGGCTTATCTGTATTACAGCAATTTGTTGGGATTAATGTAATTTTCTACTACAGCAGCGTTTTGTGGCGGGCAGTCGGGTTTTCCGAAAAAGATTCCCTAAGCATTACGGTGATTACAGCAGCAGTCAATATTATTACAACACTGATTGCGATCGCCTTCGTGGATAAATTTGGTCGCAAGCCCTTGCTAATAATAGGTTCAATTGGCATGACCTTTACCTTGGGAACGATGGCTTATGTTTTTGGCAACGCTCCTCTAGATGCTGCTGGAAACCCCGCCCTCGTTGGAAGTGCCGGCACTGTGGCTCTTATCGCAGCCAACCTCTATGTATTTTGTTTCGGTTTCTCTTGGGGCCCAGTGGTTTGGGTGCTGTTGGGAGAAATGTTTAATAACAAGATTCGAGCGGCTGCACTTTCAGTTGCGGCTGCAATCCAATGGGTTGCAAATTTCGTTATTTCCACGACATTTCCTCCCATACTGCAATATTTTGGTCTAGGTTCTGCCTATGGACTTTATACAATTGCGGCGGCTACCTCATTCTTTTTCATTCTCTTTTTTATTAAAGAAACCAAAGGAATCGAGTTAGAAGATATGTAATTCGTAATTCGTAATTCGTAATTCGTAATTCGTAGTCTCACCAAGCCTGATTTTGCTATAAGTATTATGACAGTTTGAGAGAGTTCGTAGTAAGCATTTTAGTGCTTAGATGAGGGCTAGAGCCACCCACTACCAATACAGTTCGGTTAAGGTTTTTTTGATGAAAATTTTAGATCGCAAAGACGCGAGAAATCGCCGTCAAAACGAAAGACAGATTATTGTAGAGACGGCGATTCATCGCGTCTCTTGCCTTAACCGAAAGTATTGCACCCACTACTTCTCAAAATTAATTTGGTGAACTAAATACAAGCTTTCGCTTCAGTCAATCAGTAAAAAGATGGAAACTCTCAATACGGCTCTTTGTTCTTATGGTTTGTCTGGTAGGGTATTTCATGCGCCGTTCATTGATTTGCATCCCGGTTTTCAATTAGCAGGCTCTTGGGAAAGAAGCAAAAAGCTGATACAGGAAGATTATCCAGGAGTAAAAAGCTATCATTCTTTGTCAGCATTGCTAGCCGACGACCGGGTAATGTTGGTGGTGGTAAATACACCAACTTATATACATTACGATTATACTAAACAGGCTTTGTTGGCAGACAAGCATGTAGTGGTAGAAAAAGCATTTACTACAACAGTGAAAGAAGCAGAACAACTGCATGAATTGGCATTAAAACAGGGAAAGAAATTATCTGTATATCAAAACCGCAGGTGGGATAGTGATTTTAAAACAGTCAAAAAAGTTATCCAAGAAGGTTTATTGGGTGATATTATTGAAGCCGAATTTCAATTTCAAAAATATAAACCAGCACTCAGTCACAAACAACACATAGAAATTCCAAGTCCAGGTGCAGGAATATTAAACAATTTAGGCCCGCACTTAATAGACCAAGCTGTGCATTTACTTGGGATGCCGGATGCTATTTTTGCAGACATCCGAATCACAAGGCAGCGATCGCAGGTAGATGATTATTTCGAGTTGATACTATACTACGACAAACTGCGCGTCAAGTTAAAAGCGGGTTTCCTTGTGCGTGAACCTGCACCTGCCTACATCATACATGGCACTAAAGGTTCTTTTCTCAAAAGCAGAGCCGATGCCCAAGAAGAGTATTTAGTAGCGGGTATCAAGCCTAATACACTTGATTGGTATACAGAGCCGGAAAGTGAATATGGCTTGCTGCATACAGAAAAAGACACAAAAGTAATTCGGGAAAAAGTAAAAAGCTCACAGGGCAGTTATTTAGGCTATTACGACGCGGTATATAAATCTATTGTTGATAATCAGCCAATTGCTGTTACTGCCGAAGACGGAATTAATGTAATGCGAATTATAGAAGCAGCTATTAAAAGCAGCAATGAGCAAAAAGTTATATTGCTTTAATTAACCTAAAACCTCAACTCAAAATATGTAACTTTAATGCTGATTAACTTGTAATCTCTTTAGTTACAAAGTCAGAATTCAACCATTTTCAAGTAAATAAGTCAATGTTAAAAGCTCTTTTTCATAGCTTTTTTATCTTATTTTTGGCAGTTCCAGCAGTTTGGGCAGCACCTCCAGAAGATGATAGAAATTTACAGGGACAAGTAAATTCTGTTTCTCAACTTTCCGACATCAAACCGAGCGATTGGGCATTCCAGGCACTGCAATCACTAGTCGAACGCTATGGCTGTATTGCAGGTTATCCTGATGCAACCTATCGTGGTAATCGGGTCTTGAGTCGTTATGAATTTGCAGCTGGTTTAAACGCCTGCTTAGACCGGGTAAATGAATTAATTGCTGTGGGTACTAATGATTTAGTCAAGAAAGAAGATTTGACAGTGCTGCAAAATTTGCAGACAGAGTTTGCCGCAGAATTGGCAACTCTGCGCGGGCGGGTAGATACCGTGGAAGCACGAACAGGAACACTAGAGAAGCAACAATTTTCCACCACTACTAAGTTGAATGCTCAAATTATTACCGCCATTAGTGATACCTTTGGTAATAGAGTCGGTGGACAAAGCGATGAATCTCGTCTCTATTTTGCAAACCGGGGTCGTCTCAACTTAGAAAGTAGCTTCACCGGCAAAGATTTATTGCGAGTCCGGCTAGAGTTTGGCAACTTTGCAAATTCCAGTGGTGCAAGTCAAATTGCCGCAGCCACAGGCACTGGCATGACACGCCTGAATTTCGACAATGACAGCAACAATACACTAATAATTCCCCACATCCGTTACTACTTCCCCGTTGGTGATTCCCTTTCTTTCGTTGTTGGCCCCGCAGGTATTGGTTACAACGACATCACAAATAACATCACTCCTGCCACGATCGCCGATGATGGTAATGGGATTCCCTCACTATTTGGCAAAAACAGCCCCCTCTTCGAGCGAGGTGGTGGTGGTGCAGCCGCTAACTGGAGTATCAGTAAAAACTTAATTCTCACCTTGGGTTATTTAGCAAATAGTCCAAACGTTCCATCAGCGCAAAATGGCTTATTTAATGGCGGCTACAATGCTCTAGCGCACCTAGCATATTACGGCGAACAAGGAGCTATTGGTGTCGCTTACTCTCATGGTTATAACCCTGCTAGCACTGTAGATATCAACGCCGGGAGAGGCAGTGCCCTTTCAAATGCTCCCTTTGGAAACAACATTGCTACTTCCAATAGTATTGTCGGTGTACAGGGATACTATCGCTTTTCTCAAAATTTCCAGGTTCACTCTTGGGGTGGATATGTCTGGGCAAATGCGAAGAACTCTGGTTTCAGCGATATTTCTAATGGTAGGGGTGGAACAGATTCTCTTTTTGTGAACAATGGCGATAATGCCAATGCTTGGTTTGGAGCGATTGGTATGTCGTTTCCCGATGTGGGCGGTAAAGGCAACCTGCCGGGAATTCTCTTTGGTATACCGCCGCGTGTCTCTAACAGTGATGTCCGTCAAGACCGAGACACCGCTTACCATATTGAAGCATTCTATCGCTACCGCCTGAACGATAATATCTCAGTAACTCCTGGTTTTTGGGTGATTCTCAACCCGGAAAATGATAGTAGAAATGATCCGCAGTATGTGGGTGTGCTTCGTACAACCTTCGATTTTTAATGTTAGTAAGTTGGCGCGAAAAACCCCCAAGTATGTTACGAAACATAAAGAGGCTTAAAACCCTTACTAATGACCAATACTTCGACTTACCTCGACTTCGCTCGGCACAAGTCGCTCAGTACAAGTGACAGAGGACAAATGACAGCCTTAGCCAGTTAGCTGTAATTGCGCCAACCTACTTAAATGGTTTAGTTGACTAATAGAGTGCTGAATACTCAGCACTCTATACTACTGAAACGAAATTTTGCTAGAGATTTATCCTCAATGCGTTAATCTCTCTTTCATCAGTCTGTAGAAAGAGTAATCAAGACTAAATCTTAATCGTTGCTATACTCGCTTTATCTCCAGGGAATGAGGAAGTTAAAACTTAAGCTACTGTAAACTTTTTACTTAATTCATAACTATATATTTCTCTCATCTTAGTCATAGTTTAAACATCCTTACTTACATTCAGAAGTGGGATTTAACAGGTTAATATAGCAGTCCTATTTGATTCGTGAAAAATATAGACAAGGAAACGAACCGCCAAGAACGCCAAGAACGCCAAGGACGCAAAGGGAAGAAAAAAGGAATAAATATATAATTTTCACAAATGATTTAGGACTGCTATTGTTAGGTTAAAACTAACTATATGCAATACAGTTATATATGTACAAAAGTCAATATTAATCACAAGACAATCATCGTACCTGTATAATTTTTTTTCATTAAATTTGCCTAAATGACTTAAGCTATTAAGTTATTTAGGCAAATAAAATTTATCAATAGAAGCGCAGTTTTAACGCATTTTGGAAACTGTTATGAATTCTGAAAACATCGGTCAAGAGAGACAAAATTTAGGATGGTTCATCGTTCTAGGCATTCTAATGATTGTGCTAGGTATGGCAGCGATCGCAGAACCATTCGTTGCCACTATTGCCATCACAATCGTAATCTCTTGGTTTTTATTGATCGCTGGTATTGTCCGAATTGTCCACGCATTGCAATCACGACGACAAAAAGGCTTCTGGCCAAAGCTTGTGGTTGGTATTCTATATGTACTTGCTGGGATTATGTTGATTGGCAACATCTTTGGCGCTGCCCTCTCCCTCACCTTAGCCTTGGGAATTGTCTTTTTGGCTGAGGGTGTATTTGAGGTAATTACAGCATTTCAAATACGTCCAGATCCAAATTGGGGTTGGACACTGTTTAGTGGCATGATGGCCATTATTCTGGGAATTTTAATTTTGTATAAATGGCCTTTCAGTGCAGCTTGGGTGCTGGGATTATTTGCAGGGATTAATTTTTTGTTGACGGGTGTTTGGATGATCGCGCTCTCACTGCCTAGCCGTCGCATTCCTAACCATCGAACAGGAATTTGAACTGAGGGTAGAGGAGAGGTGACAAGTAATCAGGAATATATTTTTTGTAACCTATACCCCAATACAGTTCAGTTAAGGAAATTTATCTGTTAAGGCAGGCAGGGGGAGCAGGGGAAGCAGGGGAAGCAGGGGGAGAAAAAAAAGCTTAACCCAAGCGTATTGACCTCTACCCTATCGCTAAAGCCGAACATTCCAGTTATGGAGCCGACTGGGAATAACTAAACTACCGATTTGTAGGAGGTGCTGGCTGATCGCTTGGAGGATGAGGCGGAACACCCAACGCATCTTTTAACTGTTGTTCAGTAACTCCTAACTTCGCCGCAGCCGCCTTAAAATCAGGTCGAGGTGGGCGCTGATTGCGATCGCCTGTGGGAGGATGAGCAGGGACACCCAACGCATCCTTTAACTGTTGCTCGCTAACTCCTAACTTGGTAGCAGCCGCCTTAAAATCAGGTCGAGGTGGACGCTGATTGCGATCGCCTGTGGGAGGATTAGCAGGGACACCCAACGCATCCTTTAACTGTTGTTCAGTAACTCCTAACTTGGTAGCAGCCGCCTTAAAATCAGGTCGAGGTGGGCGCTGATTGCGATCGCCTGTGGGAGGATTAGCAGGGACACCCAACGCATCCTTTAACTGTTGTTCGCTAACTCCTAACTTTGCCGCCGCAGCCTTAAAATCGGGTCGATGTGGGCGCTGTTCACCTTCTGGTCGTTGGTTAGGTGGTTGTTGTGCCTGTGCAATTTGAGGGAATTGATTAGCGGCATTTGCCTGATTGAGTGAAATAAAACCAAATGTGCCAACCAGAACGGGAATCGCTGTTACAACTAGTATTCTACGAATATTCATTATCATTTTCCAAAAGATAGATCGTTTACATTTCTGATTTAACCGAACCAAAATTACAGTTTGCCCTGCTTGTAAATTACAATTTTGTAATTTTGAGGAAGAAAGGGTGCTGCAATTAACGGTTATTATGTTATACACGATTTTGAACCGCGCCCTGATTATGATTTTGGGGATGTTGGGGAGGACGCTTTTTCTGATTTAGAAGGGGTTTAGAATGTTTAATCTGTGGTTTTTTATCAGATATTTGTGGTCTTTGATGTTGAGAAATCTGTGCATTCCGATTGGATGGATTAGCGGCATTTGCTTGATTTTGTACACCAAAACCGAATGTACCAATCAAAAAAGGAATCGCTGCTACGGCTAACACTCGACGAATATTCATATAAATCAACCTGCAAAAGGTAAGGTGTTCATATTTCTGATTAAGCCACCTCAAAATTACAGTTCACTTGCTTTCTAAATTACAGTTTTGTAATTTAAGTAGAAACGTAATGAATCTAAAATGGAACAATGTATAAACTAATAAATACTTGTGAACGTTCTATTTGTCGAAGATGAAGCGAAAATTGCTAACTTCGTCCGGGCTGGACTGAAGGAGCAGGGATTTGTTGTAGACTACTGCGACAATGGTGATGAAGGATATCTGCGGGCATTAGAAAATGAATATGATGTTCTTGTCCTCGACATTATGATGCCGGGGAAGGATGGACTATCGATCTTAAAACTCTTGCGGCGGCAAGGTCGGAATGCACCGGTAATTTTGTTGACGGCTCGGAATGAACTAGACGATCGCTTAGAAGGGCTAAATTTGGGAGCCGATGACTATATCGCTAAACCGTTTTTTGTGGAAGAGTTAGCGGCTCGAATTCATGCCGTTGTCCGCCGGAGTGTGAGCGATGTCTACGACGGGCTACGCCTACGCCAAAATCTCCTTAGCGTTGGGCCCATCAAACTAGATCGCATCACCAGGGAAGTCACTTGCGATCGCCAAGCCATAGAACTTACCAGCCGCGAGTTCAATCTTCTAGAGTATCTGATGCGCTCTCCCGGACGGGTTTTCACCCGTACCCAAATTCTGGAGCATGTTTGGGGCTACGACTTTAACCCCAACACTAACGTCGTAGATGTTTGTATCCAGCGAATTCGTAAAAAAATTGACCCCATTGATGAAGCAGTGTGGATTGAAAGCATTCGAGGAGTTGGATATCGGTTTCGCAAACCAGAGTCTAGCTCTTAAACAATTCGTAATTCGTATTATGTTTTGTGAGGGGGATTTAAACCCTCAGTCCGCAGAGAAATAATTCCGATACAAACGGATTTGATATCAACATTCAATTACGAATTACGAATTACGAATTACGAATTATGATAAAGCTTCCTTCGTTTCGCCTCCGAATTGCCCTATTGTCTGCGGCTCTAGCTGGAACCACATTAGTAGGTTTTGGCGCAGTCTCCTGGTTTCAGATTTACAATGCTAAAATTAGCCGTCTTGATGCAGAACTGTTAAATCACTTGATGCGGGCAACTCCGAAATTGCCACCACGGGGGGAACCTCCTGAAAATCAGGGCAAAGAAAGCCGACCCTCACGATGGCAATTTTACGAAGATTCATTATCTGATGCCTTCGGAACCAATACAAAAACCCCCATTGCCATACTGGTGCTTGATGCAAACGGTAACATCCTTTATCAATCTAACTCCCTACCTGCCGACGTTGAGGTGAATCGTCTGCTGCTTGAGCTTCTTCAGTTGATACCTTTACCACCACCCCCGCAAAGAGAATCACCGCCACCCTTTCTTCGTCCACGTCCACCTCAATTTGTCACTGAACAGACAGCAAAAGCAGCTTGGCGGATTGGAGCAACTAAATTTCCCAATGCTCAGGTTGGCATTGCTGTGAATCTGCAAGCCGTCGATCAAGAAATGGCTATCATTCAGAATATTTTCCTGGTTTCAATTCCGGGATCGCTCCTCCTGGTTGCAGTCGGTGCATGGTTAGTTTCTGGTGGTGCTTTGCGTCCTATCCATCAATTAACAGGTGTTATTCAACAGGTAACTGTCAAAGGACTAGATCAACGCATTCCCATTGGAACAACTGATGTTGAATTTGTCGAGTTGATTCAGGTATTTAACCTGATGTTGGAACGCTTGGAACGCAGTTTTACCCAAGCTTCCCGCTTTAGTGGTGATGCGGCTCATGAACTAAAAACCCCACTGACTATTTTACAAGGCGAACTAGAACGAACGCTGCAACAGGTCGATCCTGGAAGTGAAGTACAACAGCGCTTAAGTAACCTATTGGATGAGGTACGCCGCCTAAGTGGAATTATACGGAAACTCTTGTTGCTATCTCTGGCAGATGCCGGAAAAATGAGCTTGTATCTGGTTGAGGTGGATATGTCTGAGTTGCTGAAGGAGATGCTAGAAGATGTGGAAATGCTGGCTCCCCACTTGACTGTGCAAACTGACTTTGCTGATGGACTACGCTTACAGGGCGATCGCGATCTTCTGATTCAAGTTTTGCAAAACCTGTTCAGTAATGCTATAAAATACAATCTCGCCAACGGCTGGATAAAAATTCGCACTCATCAAACTCAAACAACTCTCCACGTCACAATTGCCAATGCATCCAAAGATATTCCAGTAAGCGATGCCTACGGCGCACGTGAACGCGATCGCATTTTTGACCGCTTCTATCGCGGCGATCCGGCTCGAACCCGTAACATAGAAGGCATCGGACTAGGACTCAGCCTAGCCCGTGAAATTGCCAGGGCACATCATGGCGACCTCACTCTTGATTCAACATTTGGTCAAACAGCTTTCACCCTCACCTTACCTATGAAGGGGGCAGGGAGCAGGGGGCAGGGAGCAGGGGGTAGGAAAACTGACCTTTGGAAGAACTGCCTTCTTTGATAAAGTAACAGAATTTAGAATCCTTATAAGTTCGGTTTTGGGTTGCAATTCTCACAAATCAAATAGGATTGCTATATATGAAAGAGCAATTTTCAAATGACCATTTACTTTTATAAGGTTTGGCAGCCTTATGGCTGTTTTTCTAACTTTTCTCCCCACGAAATCCACATCCAGGGCGCTTGCTGGGCAACGGTTGAGCATTATTATCAAGCGCAAAAGTTTGTTGGCAGCAAAGATGCGGCAATTATACCCCTCATCCATGCCGCCGCCACCCCAGAAGAAGCTGCCGCGTTGGGAAGATGTAGCACTCGCCAACTCCGTCAAGACTGGGATTTGGTCAAAACTCAAACTATGCGAGAAGCTGTACTCAAAAAGTTTCTCACTCATGCTGATATTAGAGAAGTTCTGCTGAAGACAGGCGATGAGCTTTTGGTTGAAGACTCCCCAACCGATTCTTTTTGGGGTTGTGGTGCTAATAAAGCTGGTCAAAACCACCTCGGTAAAACTCTCATGAGTGTGCGTGAAGAAATCCGTAATTTACTATCTTTAACGGGAATTTACGAATAATTTCATCAAAATAGTTACATTCAACATAAAATCAGTAATTAGACAGGGAATATTAAAATTCTCCAGTCCAAATTATTTGAAAAAGTCGTTATTAATTGAAGAAGAATTCAGCTATTCTGACCGGAGGCGGAGCCAAAGACGTTTCCGTTGTTCCGGTCAGAATCAATACTTCGGCTTACCTCGACTCCGCTCGGCACGAGTCGCTCAGTAACCATCAGTCGGGGATTTAGACCCGCGATGGTTACTGAGCGTAGCCGAAGTACTATCTTGTTGACCACCAAATTTCCTTGTTTTGTGTGCGTGCAAAAACGCCGATTATTCATCCGCTTTTTCGTACAGAATTCATTCTATTCGCGGGTTGTGTAGCATGGCTTTTTACCCCGCTTCCATTCTTCTCCCCGAAACTGAGAGAGGCTTTGAAACCCAGTTTTAGTTTTTCTCTGCTTGTATAAAACCACCCTGCTTTTTAAGGGGGTTTAGGGGGGATCTAAAAGTACCTAAAGTTACAGCGAAACACTTTTCAAACAACCTCTAAGGCTTTGGGACTTGCAATAACTATCGCTATTGCAAATATTAAGAAATATCTAGCTAATGTAGAGCTTTTTAAGGGGAGCCACTGCGGTCTTTGCGGAGCTTTTGGGGAAAAAAATGGTAAAGAAAATAAGGCAATGATGAATATATTATTTAAGTAAAAATACTGAAATAATTTAATGATTAAGAATATAAAATCAATAAGTGTCAATGATTAAACTTTTATTTACTTTAAACTTGAAAGGATGTTTGGAAAGTCTCTAATGATACACCAAGTGGTTTGATATATCCCTAAATTAACTTTGCTAGGACTAAGGGAATTAAGCAAAATATCTAATACTTTTCAAATACCCTTTAATCCATTTATAAAAAAATTGCAACAGATGTACGCCCCTCGCAATGCCTTTGTCGCAAAAATTTATCGAGGAAGGCAGTTCAAGAGTGAGGAAAAATGCATTCTCTCAAGTACCGCAAGCAGACGGGTCTTGGGTTTAAGACAAGAACACTGTTGCGTCAGCTTCCCGCTTTCTTACGAGAGTTCAGGGCTGCTAAATCAGTAGAGGTCGAATCCCCTACTGTACTCCTTCTGCCTCGTGCCTCCTTCAATGAAATGGAATAAAAATCAAGGCATTGTAAATTGAAAATTCTCATTAGGGACAATTATAAGAAAAACTATACTTCAGTTATGGTGTACATAAACAATGACATCTACCGATAAACAAAAGAGGTTTGAGCAAAGCATAGACCAAGAAAGTTTACTGCACCGGATGATCAAACAGATCAGGCGATCGCTCGATCTTCAAGAAATATTAACAACTACCGTTACTGAAGTACGGTTATTTTTACGTGCAGATCGAGTCAAAGTGTATCGTTTTGATCCTGATGGTAATGGTGAAGTCATTGCTGAATCTATTTATAACGAGCGTCTGCCATCCTTGTTGGGGTTGCGCTTCCCAGTTCATGATATCCCCGAAGCGGCCAGAGAGATGTTTTTGTTAGCGGGGCAACGTTGTATTGTCGATGTAGCAAACGAGAAAATTGGGCTATCACCTCTACAATCAACAGAAACTGGCAAACGCCTACAAACTAATATCTACTATCGGCAAGTAGACCCGTGCCATATTCAATACTTAAAGGCAATGGGGGTGCAATCTTCCTTTGTAGTGCCAATTTTAGATTGCGATCCCCAAGAACAATCAGCAAACCCTAAATTGTGGGGATTGTTGGCATCTCACCACAGTGAACCGCGAAAGATTTTGAAGCGGGAAATAAAAGTATTGCAGCAAGTTGCCGATCAGGTTGCGATCGCGATCGCTCAAAGTAATCTACTCACCGCCGCCCTTACCCAGCAAAAGCAAGAAGCTACTATTAACCGAGTTACCAGACTATTGCATAAACTACCAACAATCCAATTGCAAGGAGCTATTGAAGAAGTTATTACCGCATTCAGTGGAGTAGGTGGCAGGCTTTACATTGAAAAGAGTCGGGAACTATACACCTGGGGCAATCAACCCACATTACCCTACGAATTAGATAGCAGCATTATTGAACAGCATCCTACATGGCAAAACTGGATGGCTGAATGTAAACCAGGTAATATTTGGGCAACTGCTGACCTATATAAAGAACCGCATTTGCGAGTTTTAGCTTTAGCATTCCGTTCTACTCAAATTCGGGGACTGATGGTGATTCCCCTGCATTACCGGGAACAATTTATCGGTGTATTAAGCATTTTTCGCGCTGAATTTGAAACGGAAATCTTGTGGGCGGGACAGTGCGAACAAAATCGGCGGCAACTTCTACCCCAGCTTTCTTTTGAGGTTTGGCGAGAGCAAAAAAAGGGGCAAGCGCCTGAGTGGAAACCGGAAGACATGACATTGGCACAAGCTTTGTACGATCATTTTTCAATGGCTATTCAGCAGCAGCAGGGATATAAAGAGGTACAAGCCCTGAATGCCAACTTAGAACTGCGGGTGCAAGAACAAACTGCTGAACTCGAAAAATCATTACTCCTCACCAAGGTAATTAAGCAAATAACAGAACAGATCCGCAGGACATTGGATTTGCAGACAACCCTGCAAACTATCGTCTCCGAAGTTCGCTCACTACTAAATTCAGACCGGGTAGTAATTTTCCAACTGAACAGTAAATCGGTGATTGTGGAAGAGATTAATGGCAACTGGCGGTCAGCTTTGGGAATGAAAGTACAACCGGAATCCTTTTATGATGACTATGACCCCATATACCATCATGGCAGGGTAAGGGCAATTAACAACGTTGCAACTACTTCTTTAAGTGATTCTTATCGAGAGTTTTTAGAGAGTCTACAAGTGCAAGCAAACTTAATAGTTCCGATTAATATGGGTATGGAACTATGGGGTTTACTAATTGCTGATGAGTGTAGCGCTCCCAGAAATTGGCAGGATACAGAAATTGATTTATTGCAACAGCTAGGAGATCAGGCTGCGATCGCTATTCAACAAGCACAACTCTATGAACAAACCTGTAAAGCCGAAACTGAAGCCAGAAATAAAGCTACACAGTTAGGACATACTCTACATGAACTCCAAGAAACACAAACAAGATTAATTCAAACCGAAAAAATGTCCGGCTTAGGACAGTTAGTCGCGGGTATCGCTCACGAAATCAACAACCCCGTTAACTTTATCTACGGTAATCTGTGCCACGCCAGTGACTACATCGAACAACTGCTAGAGATTTTACGCCTCTACCAACTACACTATCCCGATCCTCATGGTGAAATTAGGGCTGCGATCAAAGCAGCGGATTTTGAATTTTTGGTAGAAGACTTGCCAAGAATCATTACCTCAATGCAAGTAGGAAGCGATCGCATCCGTTCAATAGTGCTGTCGTTACGCAATTTTTCCCGCTTGGATGAGGCTGAAAATAAGCGCGTTGACTTGCATGAAGGCATTGACAACACTTTATTAATTTTACAACATCAGCTGAAAGCTAATGATGAATTCCCAGGCATTCAGGTAATCAAAGACTATGGCAATATCCCAACAGTAGAATGCTATGCCGGCCAAATGAATCAGGTATTCATGAATATTTTCAGCAATGCCATAGATGCTTTAGAAATGGGGAATGGGCAATGGGGAACTTGTACTGAGCGACTTGTGCCGAGCGAAGCCGAGGTAAGTCGAAGTATGGGGAACTGGGAAATGGGGACTGAAGATAAAGAGGATAAGTTATACCCAATGCCTACTATCCACATTTCCACTAGAATCTCAGCAGATAACTCTCGTCTATTGATTCGTATTAGTGACAATGGGCCTGGAATGACTCTAGAGGTAAAAAAGCGAGTTTTTGACCCATTTTATACTACTAAACCTGTAGGTAGTGGTACAGGATTAGGATTGGCAATCAGCTATCAGATTATTGTCGAAAAACATGGTGGAATAATGGAGTGCATTTCAGAACCGGGCATTGGTACAGAGTTCTGGATTGAAATTCCCGTCAAGCCTCCAGCTAAAATAGTTCACTCAAGGTAAGCTAACTGGCTAAGGCTGTCATTTGTCACTTGTACTGAGCGACTTGTGCCGAGCGAAGTCGAGGTAAGTCGAAGTATTGGTCATTTGTAAGGGTTTTAAGCCTATTTGCGTTTCGTAACATACTTAGGTTTTTTCGCGCCAATTTACTTACCTTATTTTCAGAATGTTAGTTTCAAAACTTAAAATTTGAATTAGCAATTACTTGATTCATCCAAAAGGTTGATGATATTTTTTTTAATAGACTAACGAAAAGATTTATAATTTATCCTATTATCAGAATATATTAACTTTGATTACACAATCCTTTAAAGGTAAAGTTTCGTTGCAAAAAAAAACCCTCCCATCCATGAGTGATAATCTAATAATCGAAGCTAATAAATAAGCTTCCCTGGCAGATATAACAGCTGCATTTGGAATCGTGAGTAAGAGGTAAAAGACGCTGTTGAACTTACATCTGTCTCGTCAAAACACAGCAACACCCAACACGAAAACTGCTATTTTCTCAAATGTGGAAGATTAGGGGGCGCTGTAACTAGTTTTCATAACTTGTTTGTTTAGACAAGTGAAGAAAGTTAGTACATCCCTGTATCTGATAAACAACAAGAGAAGATAGTTCAGCGAGTAGAGGCTTGGGTGTTGTTGTGTTTAAAGATAAGTCTAAGATATGGACTTGTCTTGGTGTAAGATTATACTAAGTTAAATAGTGAAAAATAATTTAAATAGCGCCTTATGTCAATTATTGCGCTCAGAGCGTGGTATCTACAAGATTACGAGCCGATTCCAGAACTAGAAAAACGTCCGCCAGACATTCGCTTGAGCAAAAAAAGCCTGCTCAGATCGGCATTAAGAGCAGACTTTTTAGAGGAAAGCGACGAAGTTAAGAACTCAACTTGGTTTGGGCGCTATCTAGAAGGGGAAAATATTGAATTTTATATTGAAGGAAGTGGTGGCTATTGCGTCGCCAACATTGACTTAATTAGTCATGAAATTTATTTTACCAAACAGGCACTGTTGGCTCAGTTAGAACCAACGATTTTTTTATCCTATCAAACTGAGTATGTTACTGCCACGAATGCTCTCAGAGAAGAACTGCGAAAAAGTTTGGAAAGTTTAAACCTGCGATCGCGCCTTCCTCTAACATTAGTAGAATCCTCTCGCCCCAGTGGTGCTACTGTACGGATTAACCGCACAATCATGCGAAAAATCCGTAAGAGCTTGTTATTTATCGCTGACACCACACCCATCGCTAGTATTGAAGGTAAAGAAACCCCCCAACTAATTCCCAGTCCCAATGTCTGTATTGAGATTGGCTATGCTATCCAAAGTAAGCGATCTGAACAGATTGTATTAGCACAAATGCAACGTCCAGATATTGAAGGACAATTTCCCTTCGACTTACCCACACAGCAAATTTTGCAATTTCAAGACACCACAGAACTAAATAAAATCTTGACAGGAACAATTCAAAACCAGTTAGCAAGATTCAAATTGTTTTTTTGAGATATAGGTGTTAGCATTTGGCATTTCTTAATAAAACCTGAGTTCGATAGATTCTGAAGAACCCTGCTTCCATTCCTCTCTCCGTTTCGGGGAGAGGCTTAAGAACCTACTTTTTGCGTTGCTCCTCCCTTTCCGCTTCGGAGAGGGAGGCTGGGAGGGAGAGGTCTGTCGAATTAACGTTAATAAATAACAAACGACAAATGACAAATGACAAATACTAATCTCAAAATAAACGAACCGGTTTATTTTGCAGCTTAGAAGTAATAGAGCTTACCCGATCAACCACAGAAATCATGTATTTGTAATCTGGTACTTGTCCATTGGGTACATACCCCACTTCTTGGGCTAAACCAGAAGGCACATCACTCATGACTTTGCGGATGAACTCTTGACGGTTACGTTCCACATTCGGGCCAATCAAGACCACACCTAATGGTACATAGTGAGGGTCTTTAAATAGTATGCGGAATTCGGTGGGGGCCAACTGTGAACCGTAGAGAGACAATTCCGCCTCAGAGACAGCACAAGCGATCGCTTTTCCTTGAGCGACCAATTCCAGCGCGGCTTTAGGTGTGGGTGCAAATAGGATCTCTGCTAGTGTTGTACCATAAAGATTGTAAAGAGGAAAATAATATCCTGTTGCTGAACCTAATTGGCCTAAAGCCACTGTTTTACCTTGCAGTTGCTTCAATTCGGTAATTGGATTGTCTTTGCGAACAACGAAAATTGAGCGCAAATTATTAATACCTACTAAAGGAAACAGAGGAGCATATTGGTGCCGTGCGATCGCAATAGCCGCTAAACCAGGTGGAGCAAATACCAATGACCAAGCACGAGCGTCAAGGCGCTCAACCGCTCTATTTTCATTAAAAACCGGCTCTAGCTGAATGTATGAGTTTGTTTTTTCACCCAAATAACTATTAAATTTAGCATATTGATTAATTATCTGTTCGCCTCCACCATAATTGAGAACACCAACAGTTAACGTACCCTCAAAGTCGTTTTGTGGCTTGCAGGCAGCAAATGTAAAACCTAGCAAATGAAACAGAAATAAACGCCGGGGAAATCGCAAAAACATCACTAATTATTGGTTAAGGAAATAACTTGGATTTCAGAAATAATTTAGATAAGTTTGACTGCTGCCTAAATAGGTTATATTGCAGCCAAAAATTAATATTTATTTAAATATTGTTGAGATGCTTTCTAACAGGTATAAATAAATATTAGACAAACTCAGATACCACCTTCGTTGGTTAGGTTATGTTAAACAACATTACATTAAAAAACCTAAAAATAGGTGCTAAATTTAACCTACTTTTAATATTAGTTTTCATAATCAGTATTGTGGGAAGTGGCGTTGCCTTATCCAGTGTACTTCAGGGTAGAGCGCAAAATGAAGTAACTTCTCAAGCGCAGATTCTCATTCAAATGGTGAACGCGGTTAGAGATTATACACAAAATCGGATAGATCCCTTGTTAGAACCTAGACTAGATACTAACCCAACATTCATGCCTGAAGTCGTACCAACTTTTTCTTCTAAAGAAGTGTTTGAGAATTTTCGTAAAAAGCCTGAATTTAAAAACTTTTTTCATAAAGATGCAACACTTAATCCAACAAATTTAGTCGATAAAGCTGATAACTTTGAAACTCAACTTGTAGAACGTTTTCGCAACGACTCCCAAACTCAAGAAATTACAGGCTTTCGGAACTTGTCAGAAGGCGAAGTATTTTACATAGCGCGACCATTAAAGATTACACAACAGAAATGTCTGCGATGTCATTCTACACCAGATCAGGCTCCTAAGAGTCAGTTGGCAACTTATGGCTCAGAAAATGGTTTTGGCTGGCAACTTAATCAGATTGTTTCTGCTCAAATCATCTCTGTTCCTTCCCAAGAGATTTTTGCCAATGCCAAACGGACTTGGATATTGGTCATGGGACTTTTAATTACTATCTTTGCGATCGTAGTTTTCTTAATTAACTTCTTAATCAAAAAATATGTGATTCAGCGCATCAGAAGAATTGAAAAAATAGCTCAAAAAGTTAGTGTTGGTGATATGAGCGCTGATTTTGAAGAAAGCTCTAATGATGAGATTGGCGGGTTAGCAGAAGCATTTAATCGGATGAAAGCTAGCTTAAAAATAGCGATGGAGATGTTGAATAACCAAAGTTGATAATTCGTAATTCGTAATACTTCGGCTACGCTCAGTACAAGTTCGTAATTCGTAATTTATGGTGAGGAAAACGCAATCAATATTTAAAATATCAAGAAAGTAAGCGCTGCTGGAATTGTAAAGCTTTTTGAGGTTCGGGAATTTGTGATGCTAAAAGTTGCACAAATTCTGCACGAGAAATTTGCCCAGAAGACTTAACAGCTTTTTGGACTAGAAACTTAGCTATTGGGCCAATTAAATCAGCCAATTCCCGCTCACACTGATGCACAAAGCTATCGCTGATTACTTGAGATTCTTGGCTTGGTAAATTGTTTGAGTTAATTTCCGATTTAACAGTAAGTTGCTGTAGTTGAGTAGGTTTCTCTAATAGAAACATTGTTTTCTTCTTAAAATCAATTTGTTGATTTCCTCGAAGATTAAGGGCTAATTGATTAATTAATTCTTCGCAGTTGAGTGCTGATGCCGCAACTTGTCGGAGTAATCTTGAGGCAACGGGGCCGACAAATTCCAAAAGAATTGTTTCTAAGCGGCTGTAATTTTCCGCAGACAGTATAGAAGCAGGCGGATATCCAATTAAGTTTTGTTGAGAAAGTGAAGCTTGAGGCGGTTGTGTAAAAGATGCTGGTTGAAGTGATTGCGCTTCTACTTTAGTATCAAGATGATTAAGCACCTGTAAAACTTCAGCCGCAGATTGATAGCGCTGTTTAAAGTGGTGTAGCACCATCTTGGATAGCACAGATGCCAACTCAGAACTGACATTAGCCTGATGTTGCCAAAAAATTTCCCCAGTATCTGGATCTTCCTCAAAATTGATAGGATGTAACCCCGTCAGCGATTGGATACCAATAATACCCAAAGAATAAATATCGCTGTTAGGACGGGGTTTACCTTGCCCCTGTTCTGTAGACATATATCCTGGGGTGCCAATGATAATAGTAGCCCCCGTGCGCCCTGGAACTGTAAGCAGTTGAGTTTGGACTTGTTTAACTGCGCCAAAATCAATCAGCACTAACTTCCCGTCTTTTTGCCGCCTGATTATATTGTCTGGTTTGATATCTCGATGGATAACGTTGTGGCTGTGAATAAATTGCAGAATACCCAACATCTGTTGGAGAAGTTGAATTACTTTATCTTCTGTCCAAAGTTGATTGGGTGAGAGTTCCGCTTTCAGAGTATGTCCTTCAATGAACTCTTGCACCAAGAAGAACTCTTGGTTATCTTCAAAATAGGCTAAAAGTCGAGGGATTTGGTCATGGTTGCCCAGTTGTTCTAGTGTT
The DNA here is from genome assembly GCF_017115105.1 of Nostoc sp. NMS2. GTDB lineage: Bacteria > Cyanobacteriota > Cyanobacteriia > Cyanobacteriales > Nostocaceae > Nostoc. The sequence continues at coordinate 13,559 of NZ_JABXKH010000067.1, read as the reverse complement.
TCTGCCTCACTAGTAAATAGCCGTCTAGCAGTTTCAATAAATTCGGGGCTACGAGTGACGGGCTTAAGGTGTTTGACAACGCATTTCGGGAAACCTGGCCGATGGGTATCTTGAGCTATATAGGTTTGACCGAATCCACCTCCACCTAAGATTTGGAGGACTTGGTAACGTCCGTCTAATAATTGTCCTAACATTGTGTCACTTGCCTTAAGTCCTCAAATTCATCTTGGCATAACTACCAGTTTTGGCAAGATTTGTTGAGGTAGATAAGTAGGTTGGCGCAATTAAAGCTAACTGCTAAGGGCTGTCATTTGTCCTTTGTCACTTGTACTGCCCTTCGACTACGCTCAGGAACCGCGTAGTCGAAGTATTGGTCATTAGTAAGGACTTTAAGACTGTTTACGTTTCGTAACATAATTTGGTTCATTTCAGCCAACTTACTTATTCTTGAAGTTTTAATTCTTCAGACATCGGCAGTGCTGCAACTTTTGAAGTTATTGCTGGTTGAGAGACTACAGTGATTTCTCCCTGTGCAGTTTTATTTACAAAGTAGGTGATTCCCCTAAAGCTCAATTTATAGGCTACTGGTGATAGAGGAACTTCCGCCGATTTGGAATTCGGATCAATACGATAATTAACACCACGGTATATCAAATTATAAGCTGTCCCAAGTTGGGGAACTGGTTGAAAAGGCTGTTCTGTTTTTTTGCTGGCAACTTTGCTTGGGTTGTATTCGTAGCTCAGACAACGATAGTAAAGTTTCATAATTTTCGCCTCCTGAATAACTGTTGTTCAACAATGTCAATGACTTATCAGAAGTTGATTGAAGAGTTATGCAAGAGCTACTAATGTCAACGTTACACTTTTTAAGGAACTGGTTAAAGGATTAGTCGTCTAAAGTGAAGAGTCATTGGGGATTGGGAATGGGGCACTTGTACTGAGCGACTTGTGCGACAAGGGAAAGGGGGGAGACAAGGGAGAGGGGGGAGACAAGGGAGAGATTTATTCAATAATTCCCCCTTGTCCCCCTCATCCCCCTCATCCCGTATGCTTACCCTTTTCATTCAGGGGTTACGTGGTTAACAATGGGTTGAATGTTTTTTAAATAATTCAACCTTATGGCTAGAACTGCAAATGAATATGCCGTATTCCTCCTACTGGAAAGCGGCCACCGGGAAGAAGTACGTTTTCCTACTATTCAAGAGTTTCAGAAGTGGTATAGCGGCGAACTTGTGCCAAAATCTGCTTCTAATGACTTTATTAGCGTGCCGATCAAAAATATTCAAGGGGAATATATGGTAATCCGCCCTTCTCGGATTGTAGCAATCCGGGTAGAACCCGTTTTTAGTTCCAGTGTTGAAAGATTCAACTAAATGATGAGAAAAACCCTTGCTTTCCTTTCCTTGAGTCTGGGAGTTGCCCTTGTAAATCCTCTCTGGTCGGCTGTTGGTCAGGTTCCTAACTTACTGCCGTTGCCAATACCGACTACTCCCGATCTCTCGCCAGTGCCAATACCAATCACTCCAGAGATAACACCGCCGCTTGAACCGATCGCTATAGGAAGCGATTGTAGGCTCCAGCAGAGGTGCTTGGGTTGGGATGACCAAATTTGGGGTCAAAGAGGTAAAACAGGCGTTGGCGCTTCGCCCACCGGAGGCGATCGCAATGCGTTGTTGGCTTCCATTGATAACAGTCTGATCTACCTAACAAAGGGTGAGGCGATCGCAGCATATCAAAATTATCCAATCAAGGAAATTACCCTCGATCGCGTCCGCCGAAGTTTGGTACGTTTCCGCCAACTGGTTGTCAGTTCTAAGTCACCAGCCCAATTACAATCTGCTGTCCGCCGTGAGTTTGTCTTTTACCAGTCTGTGGGCAACGATGGCAAGGGTACTGTTAAATTCACTGCTTACTACGAACCTGTTTACACCGCTAGCCGTGTCAGAACTGCAATATATAAGTATCCCCTTTATCGCCTGCCACCTGATTTCAGTCAATGGCCGAAACCTCACCCAAAACGAATTGATTTGGAAGGAAAGGATGGTTTACAAGGGAATAAGAGCAAATTGCACGGTTTAGAACTGCTTTGGTTCCGCGATCGCTTAGACGCATACATGGTACATATCCAAGGTTCTGCCCAAATTAAGTTAACTAATGGCAAAACAACGTCAGTTGGCTATGCAGGTGGAACTGATTACCCCTGGACTAGTATCGGCAAAGAACTAGCCAAAGATGGGAAACTGCCACTAAATGGATTGACAATGCCACGTCTAATTAGTTATTTCCGGCAAAAACCCCAGGAGTTGAACAATTATCTGCCGCGTTGGGAACGGTTTATTTTCTTCCAAGAAACTGGCGGAAACGCTGCTACAGGCAGTATTCATGTGCCAGTGACAGCAGAACGTTCTATTGCTACAGATAAGTCTCTCATGCCACCAGGAGCGCTGGCACTGATTTATAACTCATTTCCCTATTTTGCTGGTCGTGGCAAACTAGAGAATCGGACTGTCAGCCGCTTTGTGCTTGACCAGGATACAGGAAGCGCCATCAAAGGCCCGGGCCGAGTGGATTATTTTATGGGGTCTGGTAAACTAGCAGGCGATCGCGCTGGCATCACAGGCGGGAATGGTTCACTATATTATTTGCTGCTCAAAGAATAGGCATTAGGCATTGGGAATGGGGCATGGGCATTGGTATTTCCCCCTGCCCCCTGCCCCCTGCCCCCTACTCCCTGCCCCCTGCTCCCTGCCCCCTTGCTTCGTACCTAATACGGCGGATAAGCAAAATCATCTTCATCGGCATAAACGTAAGAATTAGAAACACCTGCCATTGCCAATTTAGGCGTTTCTGGTTTTACAGGTTCCTTCCCAAAATCTTTGTATTCTTCAAAAGTCTTGCAAATCATTGCAGACTCCAGAGAATCCGAAGCTATTAAATATTGAGTTAAAGTCCCTACCGTGGGATGTTTGTAGTCTACAGTTGAAGCGACTAAAACTGTATTTGGTTCAATACCTCTTTCTTCACACTCAATTATCGGGCAAAAAATTCCGTGAGCATGGAACAAAGGGCCTTTTGGTGTTAAAGGCTGCTTACGGTAGACAGCATAAGCTTTTTCTAGTTCAGCAACGAATCCACTAACTACTTTACCTTGTTGATATTCACAGTAGGTTTTGCTGAAACTCGCTCCAGCGGCCCCATTAAGAGTTAGTTGTAGTGGTGATTCATGTAAAAACTTTTTATTCTCACCCACTATAAAAATTAGATAACGGGTAAAGGTTTTAAATTTTAGTTTGTCTGCTAAAAAAGCATCATAATTCTCTTTGAGCGTACCCAGTTTTAGACCACTTTCCCGGTCTTTGACAGACAATGGGCCCCGACGCACTAAAACCAAGTTGGGAGTAGTGCTAATAAAGACTGTTTCGACTCCAGAACTAAATTCATGCTCTACCTGCTGCCAATTATTATCTGGCACAAAGCCGACAGCATTGGCATTATCTAGCTTAATGGCCAAACCGTGGGATTGCATACCATCTGTGCCATACCGAGGATTAATCATCTGACACCAAGGGATGACTTGAGAAGGCGGTGCATTAAATTTCTCGTCTTCAAAGTCGAAATTAGCAGATGCTTTCATCGTTTTAGGCTATCAAAGTGTTTGATTGAACAAGTTTATTGGCAGGATGCTGACGAAAGGAGAGTCAGTTATGTGCTGTGGTTCCCAAAGTTTAGGAACTTAAACTGATGTAGTAGTTTTTCCAGAGTAAGACAGAATTAATCTATGTTGCAATCCCTGTTTCGTTTTTTAACAACAAATTCTTTCTTTAGCATCTCCCTATATTCCTCCAATTTTCTGCTATTTTCGGGCAATAATCCGATAACATCACTCAATGAATCCTGACGCAAAAATTACCAAAAAGCTTAATTTATCGTAGACACGTAGTGGTTTGTAAGACCAGCAAATTACTGTGAATTTAAAGCAGCGAGAGTTTTCAAATCAGGTACTTCTAAATCAGGTTGACTGACTGCTGATAAGTTAGCACCAACCCCTTTTTGATCTGCTCGACGATTTACCCAGATTGTTGATAGTCCCAGAGATTTGGCTGTCACGATATCATGATATACACTAGCAGCAACATGTAATATCTGCTCTAGCGGCAAATCAATTCTCTCTATAGCTAGTCTGAAGTTGTTTAAGGAAGGTTTGTAACTTTTTGCCTGTTCTGCTGTGATTATCTGGTCAAATTCTACCTCCAAGTGCTTTGCTGAGAAAGCAAAGAGGTCGTCATCAATATTGGAGATAATTACTAGCTGAAACTTTTGCTTAAGGGTTTTAAGTGCCTCAACTGTATCGGGGAAAGGCAGCCAATTCTGAATCGAATCAGCAAGTGAATTTAGTTCCTTGGCAGTTGGCTCAAAGCCAAATCGTTCACCAAATTTTTTGACCACTCTCTTCAAAACTTCCCGATATTTGATATAATCCCCTTTTTCTAGTTCGGCTTCAAAATTAGCAAAAAGTTCCAGAATTTGCTCGTTATCCAAATTGATGTTGTGTGCAAGCAGAATTGGCTTGAGCGCTCTTAAAATGCCGTTCTCCCAATCAATCAGGGTTCCATAACAATCGAAAGTTAAAGCTTTGTACTGATTAAAGCTAATCACATTTTTATACTCCAGTACTTGATTAGTAGTATTCAGTTTTCATAAACCAAAAGACGGGTGAACCCATCTGCGTTGGTGCAGCCTGCCGCAGGCATCGCCACATCCATTGTTCTTTAAGTCTCTAAACCTTTGTTATATCAGGTTATTGGCTGTTAAAAGATTGACAAGGCGAAAGGTGAAGGTCGTTTTAATGTTACTAACTCCTTTACGAAAGCAGTGCTAAAAAAATTTGTATGATACTTATACAAAAAAAGTAATATTGCTGAGTTTAGCGTGTGAGATCATGTTACTCTACAGGGAAAATTATTCCTAATAAGTATAGTTTGTATGCATCTCAAATTTCAGGATACACAAGCGAATACCAGCGAACAATTAAACTTTACGGAAGAGCAATCTCATAGCAAGCCATCTAGACCTTGTTTAGTGGCAGAGGCAGTGGTAAAAATCCTGGGAGATATGGGAGTAGAGTATGCCTTTGGTGTTTCGGGAGGTGCGATCGCGCCAATGTGGGCTGCATTACATCAAAGTCCCATCCAGGTGCTACACTTTCGGCATGAAGCTGGAGCCGCTTTTGCAGCTATTGAGGCGCACTTTGCTAGCGATCGCCCAGTTGTGGTATTCACTACTACAGGGCCGGGGATCACCAATGCTTTAACAGGGCTGTTGGCTGCCCGTTGGGAGGGTGCTAAAGTCATTTTAGTGTCAGCTTCGACCTCTTCATTACAACGTGGTCGGTGGGCTTGTCAAGAAACTAGCAACTACACTATGCCTAGTGCAGATATTTTTACTTCGGGGACAATATTCCATTATGCGACAACCCTCGAATCCAGCGATGAACTTCCAGAGGTTGCTCGAAGGATTGCTCTTGGTTTAGGACAACCTGGAGGATTTGTAGCTCATATCAGTATTCCGACAAACATTCAGACAAGTTCAATAAATACATCTTTGCCACGAGTAACTTTGTCTCAGGCTGCGGCAACAGCAAGCGAAGAAACAATAGCCGAATGTGTCCACTTACTCTCTGAGGGGCCGTTTGCAATCTGGGTGGGCTTCGGGGCACGGGGTGCTGCAAAAGAGATTCGCCAGCTTGCCGAGAGAACAGGGGCTGCCGTAATGTGTTCACCACGGGCCAAAGGTATTTTTCCTGAAGATCATCCTCAGTTTGTAGGCGTTACCGGCTTTGGTGGGCATGAGTCTGTTGTCAGGTACATGAGGGAGCAACGTCCAAGGCGCATACTGGTTTTGGGAACACGTCTTGGTGAGTTTACCTCATTCTGGAACCCTGAGATGATTCCCCGACAAGGCTTTTTGCATGTTGACATCGACACAAAGATTCCAGGAACTGCATATCCATCCGCCGAGACTTTTGCCATCCAGTCCAACGTAGCAATATTCCTAAAGAACCTGCTGAAGAACTTCCCAAAAAGTACTGGTCGCTCAAGGACAATAATGCTGCCTCGATTTAAACGCGATCTCATCAAGCCAAGTGTGAACGGTCTAGTACGACCAGAACTGCTCATGAATGTAATTCAACAAGTGATTGTTGATGGAAGCGATGCATTAGTAATGGCAGAGTCAGGTAACTCGTTTGCTTGGGTGATTCACCTGCTGCGATTTACCACACCAAGTCGTTACCGGATTAGCAACGGATTTGGTTCTATGGGGCATTTTGTCACAGGTGTAGTAGGTGCTGCTTTGGCACGGAATGGCAAGGCTGTTGCTATTGTCGGAGATGGTGCCATGCTGATGAACAGCGAAGTAAACACGGCTGTAAAATATCAAGTTCCTGCGGTCTGGATTGTACTCAACGATGGGCGCTACAACATCTGTGAACAGGGAATAGCATATCTAGGATTCAAGAACGTAGATGCAACAATTCCGCAGGCAGATTTCGTCAAGATTGCTCAGGGGATGGGAGCAGATGGTATTCGGGTTGAAAGGGAAGCTGACGTTCAAGTAGCACTAGAAAAAGCGATCGCAGCGACTAGCCCATTTGTTGTTGATGTACTCATTGAACCTACCTGTCCTGCACCAATAGGAAGCCGTCTAGACAGTCTAATTTCGCAAGGCGCTACGAATTACTGAGAGGAGATTAGTTATGGTAGAGAAACCAGTAGGTATTCGAGCGATCGCAGTGAGCTTTCCCAGCGTTAGACGTAGTAACGATTATTACAGGGAAAAATACCCGGAGTTAATTGCTCAGGCAGAACAAAAAAGCTTGGCGAGGATGTTTTCGCTCACAGGCTCAACCCCCAGCAACGAGTTTGACTTAGAAATGATGCCATATCTGTCAGACCCATTTCGTGGTACTGTTGAGCGATGGATACTTGGTAGTGGTGAGTCTTCATTAATACTAGAGGAGCGTGCAGCAAGGGATGCCCTCGAAGCAGCTAAACTTTCTGTTAAAGACGTTGATCTCATGATTGTCGCTTCTGTATGGCCTGAACAAATCGGACTTGGTGATGCAGCTTTCCTTGCCCGTCAACTTAGCCTGCAAGGTGCTGCATGGAATCTTGATGCAACATGCGGGAGTACACCTATTGCGCTTCAAACCGCCTGTGCCCTGGTACGAGCAGGAGAGTACCGCAATGTGTTGGTAGTTATTTCATGCACATACTCTCGCTTTGTCGATGAGGACGATACCATGTCATGGTTCCTTAGTGATGGTGCCGGAGCTTTCGTGGTTGGTTCACTAGAATTGAATCAGGGAATCCTTGGCACAAAGACCATTCATGCTGGTGAGTTGTGTAATGTCGTTTTTCCCAAACTTACGACGGACGCACAAGGCAATCCACAGGTTCGCATGAAGCTATGCAAGGAAGCGAACAAGGTGACTCGTGAAACAGCCGTGGGGTTTCTGCGTACATGCTGTGAGGGTGCGATCGCTGCGGCCGATGTAACACTCGATCAAATCGATTTTTTTATTTTCAATACATCTACTGCTTGGTTTGCCAGCTTCTGCACGCGCGTACTGGGCATTGACCCAGAGCGGACGATCAACCTCTATCCTAAATACGCAAACATTGGGCCAGTACTTACTGTCGCCAATATGTACTACGCTGCAAAATTGGGCAAGATTCGCGAAAATGATCTGGTTCTCGTCTATGGCTTCGGTGCAGCCGGTGCTATTGCTGCGAACGTTATGCGCTGGGGCAATGTAGCGCTAAGTTGCGACCCTCTTGAAAGCTCTAAATCAGCAAAAGAAAGCTCTCAACAAAAGAGTGAAGTTTCTTTTTAAGGACATCTTTACAAGGTTGAAACTAGATTAAGGAATTAACTGTGCAAAAACAAATTATAACAACAGGATTTTTGCTGTTATCTTTGATATTTCCACTCAAAGTATTAGCAAAAGATTATGACAACATTTACGTCTTTGGAGACAGTTTGTCTGATACTGGTAATGTATTTAATGCCACTAACGGAATTATTCCCCCAAGTCCAACCTACTCTAATGGGCGTTTTTCTAATGGCCCAATTTGGGTTGATTATCTTGCCTCCGATCTAGGATTGACATTAAATCTGAAAAATAACTTTGCTTTTGGTGGTGCGACTACAGGAACTGAGAATATTGGTTTAGCTACTTTACCAGGATTGCAGCAACAGATAAATAACTTTGTCGCAAAAAATCAAACTGCTGATTCTAATGCTCTGTATATTATTTGGGCTGGTACTAATGACTACCTAAGTTACTTTTTCGGTGGTGATCCCAATCCTACCAATACAGTGACAAATTTATCAGCAGCGTTGACATCGCTTGTTGCTGATGGTGCTAGAGATATCATGGTGGTCAACTTGCCAGATTTAGGAAAATTGCCTTTTGCAAATTTCGATAGTCAACGTTCCAACTTATTCAACACGCTCAGCAGTGAACATAACTTTAGCTTGAATACCGAACTCCAAGTTTTGAGCCAACAATTAAGTCCCGATATTAACATTATAGAACTGAATGTTAATTCCCTATTTGATCGGATCGTTGCTGCTCCAGAGGAATTCGGTTTTACAAACGTAACTAACTCTTGCATTAGCGAAGACTTATCAGTAGTGCCTATAGATGTTCCCACACAACAAGTTTTCTGTAACCCTGAAGAATTTTTATTTTGGGACGAAGTGCATCCTACAACTACTGCTCATAAACTAATTGGAGAATTAGCATTCTCAGCACTTAAGCCAGTATCAGTACCCGAAGCATCTGCTGGATTAGGAATGCTAGCATACAGCATTTTAGGTGCAGTTTCGCTATTGAAACGCAAAATAACTAATTGAATTAGCACTTGTTCGCAAGCTGGCTTGACTCTATATTCTAACTCTAATATTAAGTCTCCTTTAATACTCAACTGCTCCTAGAGCTTTTAAAGTATCCTTCTGAGACTCAGTTAACCCGCTTATGCTAGTGATATTCATTCCCTCATAAGGATTTTTACTTTTCAAAGTTTTCAAACATTTACCTGTTTGTACATCCCAAATCTTAATTGTCTCATCTTCACTACAACTGACCACAGTCTGACCATCGCAACTAAAGGTAATTGACCAAACCCATCTAGTATGTCCGAATAAAGTTCTTAAACAGCTACCTGTGTTAACATCCCAAAGCTTCACTGTTTGGTCACCACTGCCACTCGCCAGTATGCGACCATCCGGGCTGAAAGCGACTGAATATACAGTATTTGTATGGTCTTGCAAAGTTCTAAGACACTTACCAATGCTGACATCCCAGATTTTAATCGTTTGATCTTCGCTACCGCTAGCTAGCATCCCACCATCTGAACTGAAGCCAACTGCCCAAACCCATTCGGTATGACCCTCTAGAGTATGAAGGCATCTACCAGTGCGAACATCCCAGAGTTTCACTGTTCGGTCATGACTACCACTGGCTAATATATTACTGTTAGGGCTGAAGGTGACTGACCATGTTCTACCACCATGTTCTCGTAAAGTATTAAGACATTGACCAGTGCCAATATCCCAGACCATTACTGTTTGGTCATCGCTACCACTAGCAAGAATTTGACTATCAGCACTGAAAGTTACTGATGTAACTCGATTAGTATGTCCCCTCAAAATTTTTAGACACTTACCAGTATTAAAATCCCATAGCCTTAAGGTTTGGTCTTCGCTGCCACTGGCAAGAATTTGACTATCAGCACTGAAAGTTACCGATGTAACTCGATTAGTATGTCCCCTCAAAGTTTTTAGACACTTACCAGTAGTAACATCCCACAGTGTTACTGTTTGATCGTAACTACCACTAGCAATAATCTTACCGTCTGGGCTGACAACGACTGACCATATCCCATTGTTGAAACTCCGTAAAGTCTTAATACATCTACCAGTGTTGATATCCCATAATTTTACCGTTTGGTCATCACTGCTACTAGCACATATACTACTATTTATACATATTGCTAGCGACCATACTCTACTTCTATGTCCCTCTAGAGTTTTAAGGCATTGACCAGTAACAAAATCCCATACCCTAACTGTTTGCTCTTCACCGCAACTAACAAGAGCGCTACCATCTACACTGAAGGTAACTGAATGTACTAAGTCTGTATGCCCCTGTAAAGTTTTAATACATTTACCAGTACTCGTGTCCCAAAGTTTAACTGTTTGGTCATGGCTCCCACTAGCTAGTGTATTACCGTCAGGGCTAAAAGCGACTGAGTATACCCTCTGAGTGTGGCCCTCTAAGGTGTGAATACATGAATTGCTGTTAATATCCCACAGCCTTACTTTATAGTCATCATTTCCAGTTGCCAACATGTAATCTTTTGGACTGAAGGCAACAGACCATACATTACAACCAACTTCCTGTAAGGTTTTTAGACATTTGCCTGTACTGGTATTCCATAGCTTCACTGTTTGGTCATCACTACCACTAGCAAGAATCTGAGCGTTGGGACTAAAAGTAACTGAACGAACCCCACCACTATGACCCTCTAAAGTTTTGAAACACTGACCATTATTGATATCCCACAGTTTTATTGTTTGGTCATTACTACCACTGGCAAGAACCTGACCGTCGGGACTAAATGTGACCGACCAAACCCAACCACCATGACCTTTACAGGTCATAAGTTGCTGACTATTGGCAACTTCGTATAAGCGAATTTCTCCATTGGTATCACCAGTAGCTAAAAGTTTACCATTCGGACTAAAAGCTACCGAAAAAATACCACCAAAGGTTTCAATAAAAACAGATTTGGCTAGATGGGTGTGAGCAAAATTTGTATTATGCAACTTTACATTCTGTAAGTCGGCTTGCCAAATAGTTAGATAAGAAAAATCATAATTGCTGAGATCGGTTTCTAAATGACAAAGCAGGTTAAAGACATTTCCTGCTGTATAACTTTGTTCTAGGGGGGATATCTGTCGGAGAGTTGCTAAAATTTGAGCTAAGTGATTTTCTAGGTTTTTTTTACTTCTAAAGGCAGTAAGCAGCCCATCTATAACTGGTTTGATGATGAGGCGAATTTGAGTATCCCTAACATATTCTTTTGCTGTCGCTTTTGTTAGAGCTTTACTCCTGAATAAATAAATATTCTCAGTGATAATTTCTTCACAGACGTGTTCTATCAAGCTACTAGTTACATACTCCATGACCACAGGCTGGAGAGTAAAAAGCGATCCGGTTTTTTCAATAAGCGTAGGCGTAGCTTTCTCGATTAGCGATCGCCTTCCTAAAGATTCTACAGCCTCTAGCAATTTTGCTTGTGGTACTGGTGATATGATATCATCTCGCAATTCTGAGAGTGTAACTGACTCCCGATTAATCGCTAGCCAGTACATGATATCCTTTTCTAAATCTGACAAGCGCTCAAACTGCTGCTCTAAAATATCGCGAATGTCGCCAAAAACAGACGTATCTTGCTGCAAAAAGACAGTCACATTACCATCAAAGATATCTTGAACGGTCGTAGCAACTATCTTCAAGGCTAAGGGATTGCCTGCATAGCGCTCAATCATTACTTTCCATTCATCCTGTGCTGCCGATAGCCCTTTAAGTTTCAAGATTTCTTGGCCTTCTAGCATCTTCAAACCACTCAGTAGTAATGAGCGAACAGGTAGTGCTTGTCCTTCTAGCAATGCCACTTCTTTCGGTTTTTCACGACTAGTCAGCACTAAGCAGCTTTGGTGAGTTGCTTCTCCTATTCGTCTTAAAAGCTCACCATATTCCTCATATCCTTCTCGATAAAGTCCGGCGCGGCTACCACTGCGGAGAATTGACTCTGCATTATCAAGGATCACCAAACAGCGATGATTTTGCAGATAATAGAGAAGTCGCGATACCCGTTCGCTAAAGCTTTCTGGTAAATTGCTTTCTGTTTCCTGTTCGTCAGATAAAAATTGGATTAAGTTACTGAGAATAATTTTAACAGGTGGGGCTTCTCCTAGCGATCGCCAGATCACATACTCAAAGTTTTCCTGAATCTGTTGAGCAAGCTTTATAGACAGCGTTGTTTTCCCAATACCTCCTATTCCTAATAGTGCCACCAATCGACAGCGTTCATTGAGAATCCATTGCTCTAGGGTAGTAAGTTCTTCTGTGCGTCCATAAAAAACTGGGTTAAAGATAGCTTCTCCCCAATCTAGACGATTAGTTGAGCTTAAATAGTCACTTTTATCTATTTTTAAGTGGAAAGCGGAAAAAAGCTTTTCAATGGTCTGTTTATCAACCCCTCCTTCTCGATTCAAGACTTTCGAGATGGTAGCGGAATATAACCCAGAGCGGGCACTCATTTCTTCGAGAGTATACCTGTTTCCAAAATTTTCTTTTACTTCTGACCAATGCTTTGCTTCGTTAATTTTTTGTAACCCCTTGGTAGTAAGTGCAACGCCACGCTTTCGTCTCCAATTCTGTAAAGTCATTTATTAACTCGCGTTTGGGTAATCGCCTTTAACTAAAAGGAATTATCTACTAAGTTGCTATAGATATAAGGTGATAGCTATCACAAAGGAACAATTTCATCTTGCAGAAAATTTCAAATAGTTGTATGTCCAAAATGCTTGCTAATGTCAGCCACCTTTAGCAATCTAATCGTTTCGGTAACTTCTTTAACATAAAATCTGGTCTGTGGGTCATTGCTGATACAAGGTGTTCAGCCGAAAGCTTCTTGCACCAACAGTAAGAGCAGATTCATTACGTATGACCCTAGTAATTTAATACCTTCTGTTTTCAGTAATGTATTTGCGGCTTAACGCTTAAGTTCAATCTCAAAATCTTGATTTTCACTGGTAAAGACGTTTCGGAATTGGGAAGCTTGATAAGGAAAGTTTGTATATATCTAGCCTATCAATCAATGAATAAAACTGCTGCACTTAAATTTCCCCATTTGGCAACCTCCAGCAAGAAAAAGGCGCTTAAGCGAATTACCTTAAACTTGACATTAGATGAAGCTCAGAACCTTGAAAAGTATTGTGAACAAACAGGCAAACCAGCAATAGATGTGATTCGTGAACTAATTGAAGCCTTACCTTGACCTAACTTTTCGTGCCAAGTCTGAAAAGTCCCAATCCAGAAAAATCATGACTAAAGTAGAAAGTGTTACAGATTTGGACAAAGGTTTTCAGTTTACTCTGACAAGACTAATTCAAGAGTGGTAATCATCAAATTAGATACTTCTAACTGGATATTTGCTACTTTTTTTACTGTTGTTTGTTGCGAAAATACTAAATAACAAGGGTTAGAAATTATTCTTTGACGGAAAGGACGGCAGAATAAAAATAGTCGCCGAACTGGAGAAAGAGTCTTTCAGCCCTAATTTTGCAACTAAATATAGCGGTTCTCGAATAGCTACAATACAGTTTGACCTCACTTCCATTCCTCTCTCCTATTAGGAGAGAGGCTTTGAACGAACTTTGGGGGTTTAAGTCCCCTGTCTCTACAGACAGCGCGTTTTGGGTCG
>NZ_JABXKH010000136.1 GCF_017115105.1 Nostoc sp. NMS2 | reverse complement strand
GCTTAGTTATGTACGGACTGATTACCGTGATTCACTAAGCAACGAATCGCACCCTTCAAAGAAAGCAATGCCCCAACCATCGCTATGATGATCTGTTCTTCCTCCCCGTGCAGAAAACCCTTCAAAAGAAAAGCAAATATCCGTTGGAACATTGCAATTCATTCCGAGCAATTGGCACATGAATGTTGCACTCTAAATTTTCGACTAAGGTCTCAGAATCAAGATACTTCAGAATGCTGCATTGATTCTGGAGCGATCGCTTCAATGTTGGAATTTAATCGGGCATTGGGCATTGGGTATGCTTATTCTCCTGTCCCCTTATTGCCTTCATCCCCTGGCGTGCTGTTAATATTTCTTAACTAATTACAAATTACGAATTACGAACTTGTACTGAGCGTAGCCGAAGTATTACGAATTACGAATTATTTAAAACATTTGCTGTAAATATTGCTCATAGCCTAGTTGTTCTAGTTTTACTTGCTTTGCAATTACTGATTCACATAGTGTTTGGCGATATTGTTGCACTTTTTCTAACAATTCTGGTTGATGAGTTGCCAGGATTTGTACTGCTAAAAGTCCGGCATTTTTGGCATTACCGATCGCCACTGTTGCTACAGGAATACCCGCAGGCATTTGTAAAATAGAGTATAAAGAATCCACACCTTGTAAGTTTCGGGTAGGTACAGGAACACCGATGACAGGAAGTGGTGTTAAAGACGCTACCATTCCAGGCAGATGGGCAGCACCACCGGCACCAGCAATAATCACCTTAATACCGCGTTGGTGTGCAAGTTGAGCATATTGCACCATCCGTTCTGGGGTACGATGAGCAGAAACGATCGCTACTTCGTTTTCAACGCCAAATTCGTCACAAACTGCGATCGCATCTTTCATGGTGGGCAAATCAGAATCACTGCCCATGATAATACTAACTAGGGGAGTCATAGAATTTTAGATTTTGGATACTTCGACTTCGCTCAGTACAAGTTTTGGATTTTGGATTAATAGTCGATGGTTCAATCTAAAATCGGGTCAGGTTTAATTATTCCCTAGCCAGTGTGATGACCCAAGCAACACAAAATCCTGTAGATATTATCAATGCTAGAGTGCCTGGTTACAAAGATTTGCAAATGCTCTTGGTTGATGAAGAGGGCATAATTGAGCAAATCTTACCAATGGGTACAGTAGAGACACGCAGCCGCGCATCCATAATAAATGTTGCTGGCGACTGGATTTCATTGGGTGGCGTTGATTTACAAATTAACGGTGCTTTGGGATTGGCATTTCCTGATTTAACGGCTGAAAATGCTCATAAGCTCCAAAAAATCTCACAATTTTTATGGGATGTCGGGGTAGATGGATTTTTACCGACACTTGTGACAACTTCAGTAGAAAACATTCAGCGATCGCTTGCTATTATTGCTGAAGTTCTCCCCAATCAACCAGCAGGTGCCAAGATTCTGGGAGTACACCTAGAAGGGCCATTTTTAAATCTCCAAAAGCGCGGCGCACACCCAGCAGAGTATCTCTTACCCTTGACAATGGATCGAGTAAAGCGGGTTTTGGGTGATTATGCCCATGTTGTGAAAGTCATCACCTTAGCACCGGAGTTAGATTCCACTGGCAAAGTAATTCCATATTTGCGTTCTCTGGGGATTACTGTCAGTTTAGGGCATTCTCAGGCAACATCTGCCCAAGCGCAACGTGCCTTTGAACAAGGTGCAACGATGGTAACTCATGCTTTCAATGCCATGCCAACATTACATCACCGCGAACCAGGATTATTAGGGGCAGCAATTATCAATCCTGATGTAATGTGTGGTTTTATTGCTGATGGTGAACACGTTTCACCCATGATGCTACAAATTTTGCTTCGCGCTAGCTATCAAGAACAAGGACTGTTCCTCGTCAGCGATGCCCTTTCTCCTCTGGGGCTACCCGATGGCGTGTATCCTTGGGACAGTCGGCAAATTGAAGTTAAAAACGGTACGGCACGACTGGCCAATGGCACTTTGTCGGGGACGACTTTAGCCTTATTGGTGGGAGTGCAGAATTTAGTGAAGTGGGGAATTTGTGACGTAGAAAGTGCGATCGCTTTAGCTACTAATGCACCTAGAAAAGCAATTGGTTTACCAGGAATTGCCAAGAGTCAATCCGCTAATTTATTACGCTGGCATTGGGATGATACTACAAAAGAATTAACTTGGCAACGTGCCATCACCGCAGAAATGCTCAAGAAGCCAGAAGCTGGGAATTTATCTGTTGCTCTCAACTCCATGTAATTCAATACGGTTCAGATAAAACTAAAACCCTTGTTCTGTAAGCAGTGTAGAGACGTTGCAATGCAGCGTCTCTACAAACCCGTGGTTCTCGAAAAAATCTTTAACCCAAGCGTATTACCATATAATTCCAAAATAGGGAAAAAGGAAAGAGCTTTTATTATCCCTTTCCCTTAACCTGAGTGGAGTCGAAGCTTTAATTACGAATTACGAATTACGAATTACGAATTATTACGCAGGGTTGGGTTGAGTGCGGCTTTGAAGTAGCTGGATAATTGCAGCTTTTTCTAAGATTCCAACTAGAACGCCATTCTCACGAATCACGGGAAGCACAGATATTTTTTGTTGTTCAAGTAACTGCATTACTTCTAGCAGAGGTTGATCTGATTGAACTGTAGTAGATTCGATAACTGGTCGCATGACTTCTTTTACTTGAGTTTCTGACCACAGTGCTGTTGGGACGCTTCGTAAATTATCAACTGCGATCGCACCTACTAATTGTCCATCATCATCAGTCACTAAGAACCGATGCCAGTTTTGCCCACTTATGACTCGCTCATCGGCAAACTCTCTCAGGGTAAGATTAGCAGATACAATCGGGCTATCAATGGTTACAGCATCTTCAGCAGTCAAACCTGTGAGTTTTTCTTGCACTCTGGCAAATTGAGCCGCATTACCAGCATTTTGTAACAAGAAGAAGCCAATTAACAAGTTCCAGAAGTTACCGACGCTACCAAAGAATAGTAGGGGAACTATACCTGAAAGAATTGCTACCCAACCAAAGATTTGCCCAACTCGACTAGCAAAGGTTACGCCTTTATAAGGATTGCCTGTAACTTTCCAAACAATAGCTTTCAGTATATTTCCGCCATCTAAGGGCAAGCCAGGAATCAGGTTAAATAGGGCTAATGCCAAGTTAACAGAAGCCAATACACCAAGAATTGCTGCTAACGGCCCTGATGCAGTAGTGGTAACGCCAATAGCTGTAAGGATACCAAATAGTAGTAAGCTTACCATTGGGCCAGCGATCGCTACCCAAAAAGCTTCACCTGGAGTTTTCGACTCTTTTTCTAAGCTTGCTAAACCGCCAAAGATAAACAGTGTGATGGATTTGACATCAATTCCCTGACGAATCGCAACAAAACTATGTCCTAATTCATGGGCGACGACAGAGGCAAATAACATCAGCGCTGTCATCAATCCTAGTAGTAAAGCGAACCCCGCCGATAATTGGGGAAATTGCGCCGCCAGTCCACTACTATAGCTCCAGGTTACTAAACCCAGAACTAAAAACCACGACGGATGGATATAGAAGGGAATTCCGAAGAGATTACCAACGCGAATTGTGCCATTCATGTCGTTCACCTTTGATTTCAACTGCGAGAGGTTTATTTTCGTCCTTCTCGATGTTTTTATTGTAACGAAAGGTTAAGAGATTTTAATCTTGGTGATGGTAGTGGTGTCCGTCTGTAAAGGTGTGGTTATTGGTAATATTGGGAGCAATCCCAATTAGGAGGCAGGGAGCAGGGAGTAGAGAGTATGGGAGTAGGAGGAGATGAGGGAGACAAGGAGGACAAGGAAGACAACAGGGATAAGAGAGAATTATTAAACAAGTTTCTTCTTTGTCTCCCCCTGCTCCCTGCGGTCTTCATAATGGCCAAATAGGGCATAGAAAAGAGACAAGGGAGACAAGGAAGAGGGGGGAGACAAGGGAGAGACTTAATTTTAATAATTCCCCCTTGTCCTCCTCATCTCCCCCTGCCCCCGGCCTTTGTTTGTAACTCTCACTACCTCTCTATAGCTATATCAGGTAGACGACTCCACTCATTCCAAGAGCCATCGTAATTCCGAACGTTCGGATAGCCCAATAAATACCTTAAGACAAACCAGATACATCCAGAACGCCCGCCAATCGCACAATAGGGAAATACTTCCTTATCAGCCGTAATGCCCTTACTGGTATAAAGATTTTTCAGTTCATTGAATGATTTAAAAGTTCCATCCTCATTGAGAGTGAGGATATGCTCAAGATGCACTGCACCTGGAATATGTCCAGTAACTTCACCTGCTTTTGGTGGCTGATCGAAAAACCATTCACCACAATATTCTTGAAGTGTTCGGACATCTAACAACACGCGCTCACTTCTACCAATTGATGCTTTAACTTCATCATGTAATACTCTAAAACTACCATCAGTAGCTCTGGCACGGTAATCAGTGTTAGGAAACGTGGATAATTCAGTTGCTAGTGGACGACCTTCTGACTTCCATTTCTGGTAGCCACCATTGAGAACTTTTACATTTTCATGCCCCAAGACTTGCAAAAACCAGAAAATCCAGGCTCCGGTTCCAGGATAACTGCCATAAGCAATCACTGTTGTATTATTTGTGATCCCTGAACGTGCCATCAGCCTCTCAAAAGCGATCGCATCCAAATTCATTTTAAAATCGGGCAATAGTAAGTCTGTAAAGATGTTCCAGAAGACAGCACCAGGGATATGAGCATTTTTGTATGGCTCTGGACTCATATTCACTTCAATAATGCGGACGTTTGGATCGTTGAGATGATTTTCCAGCCATTGGGTATCGACGAGAACGGATGGATGAGCATATTGAGACATTTATATTTCTCCTGTAATAGTGCTAAAAGAATTGAAAGTTACCTATTTAGTCTTGGTTGTGGTTGGGAAATACAATCTGCGATGTCCGATGAACTAGGGTTGTGGAAATAGAAAATAAGGAAAAGCCGATGAGTGGATGAAAGACAGCTAAAGGAAAAGAAGTTTTCAAGTGAATTGTGAGAAATTGCAGTCCCAGCAGCACTGGGATACTTGCTGTAAGGTTCTGGACTCTTGGAGGAAAAGGCATCAAAAACACCCATATCAACAAAATTAGTGAGAGTCCGCTATATCCTCGCACGAGCCAGATATGTAGGTTCCACCAATCAGAGTTATAAAAGTAAGCCAGTCCAACACTGAATATTTGTGTTGCTAAACAGAGATTGAAAAACACTACTGCAATAAAAAAACCGATTTGAATCCAGCGCCGGGATATTTGTGTATTATCAATGCCAGAATTTACAGTCATGGTTGAATAATCCCAAAAAAGCAAACAAATTAGTCATTGGTCATTGGTCATTAGTTATTGTTTTTTGGTACATACTTCGCCCGAAGTTAAGCGAAAAAAACTAATGATATCGGACTAATTCAAACCACGTTCCTTATGGGCGTGGTATCTCACGGACTAATAACTAATGACTCCGCGAAGCGGTTTGATGTGACAAAAGCTAGGATAGGTCTGGTTGCTATACTGCGCCTAGACCTCGAAAGTGTACAATTTGCCAATCATGATTGCCTTACAAGCTCTATTTCATGCAATTGCTCAAGCTAAAGATGAAGAGGCGTTGCGATCGCACATACGCGCAGAAATGAGTGAATATTTTTCAGCTACACGATGTGGGCTGTTTTTCTTTGCTCAAATTTCTCTACTTGACAGCAAGATGCAAAAAGCACTGCAAATTGCATTATCACCCCAACACAATCCAGTTGCCCGCTACTTGCTAGAACACCATGCCCCTGTTCATGAAGCTTTAGTAGTAAAACCTAAAACATGGAGATTGATTTGTCCTCGTGCCGATCACTGGCACGTCATGGCAGGGCCAATTGTTAGCAATGGCCAGTTAGTAGGCGTGGTAGGTTTTACCCGTCAGCAAGGAATGCCTACATTTGACTCACAAAATCTCACAGATTTGAGTGCGCTTTGTCTGCACATATCTACTTGGGTGGCAATGGCGCGATTGCAACATCCACAACTATTAAAAACAGATTTAACACCTCGTGAAATGCAAATTGCTGACTTGGTGGCTCAAGGACAAACAAATGCAGAAATTAGTGCAGAACTTTGGATTACTGAAAACTCTGTCAAGCAAGCCTTAAAAAGGATGTTTCGCAAACTAGAGGTTTCATCTCGGACTCAGATGGTTGCAAAGCTTTCTACAGTTTCAAATAGGTATTGCTGATTGAAAAAGATCCCTGTAGCGCTTTTAGGGTTCAAGAATTTTGACTAGGATTCGTAAGAGGTCATCTAAGTCGGCGGGTACACGGTAGAGATCGAGGTCTTGAGTTACTTGACGGGATTGACGATCAAATTGACCAAACTGCCAGATGTTTCCGGTTGAAATTGCGCCTTGCAAGATAATTTGATCGGACTCAATCCATTGATCGAGGGCAATCAGTTCGATCGCAAGTTGCACAAAGCCCCGCTCTAAATCTTCGTTTTTCGCTTCTATCACTAGGAAGGTCTGGTGATTTTGCAACAGATAATCTAGGGAACCTTTGAGTTGGTTGCTGACGGCAACGGGATACTCAACATTAAGGGTGGCTTGGGTGTAGTGCAGCACATCGGTCAATACTGGGGCGATAAGGAATTCCCGTCGTGCCATTTCACTAGTGAGGCTCAGGCGGGGTAGGCTTTCTTCGATCCGAGCTTTGAGGTCGGTAAGGCGATCGAGGCTACCTGCATAGTGGGGCAATTTGAGGGAGCGGCGTTGAAGCGAAACACCAAAATACGCCAGGATGTCTTGCGGGGCAAAGTTGAGTTTGAAGTAATCCGCAAAGGTGTAGGATTGATTGGGCTGGATAATCGCTGATCTGGGCATGATTATGAATGGATAATTGATAATTGAAAGTTGTTATGCAGCCGTTTTTGACTCAAGCGTAGAAATCACTAGTACCTATTGTGGCTTATTTCCCGTAGGAGCAATTCATGAATTGCCCCTACATTTTCTATTTAATTAGGACTTACGCAAAATCATGAAAAAACGAACCGCCAAGTACGCCAAGTCCGCCAAGGAATAAGAGTTGCAGAGAGTTTTTGCGTAAGTCCTATTGATGTGAAAAGCAGGGGAGGTTATTTTCTGGCTTAGGCATAAGTAAGTTGGTAGAAATAAACCAAATTATGTTACGAAACATAAACAGGCTTAAAGTCCTTACTAATGACCAATACTTCGACTACGCTCAGTACAAGTGACAAATGACAGCCCTTGCCAGTTAGCTTTAATTGCGCCAACCTAATTAAAAACTTATGCTGCAATTGTCTCTACCTGCTGAGAATTTTTCTGCAACATCGGGGCAATTATATCAGCAGGAACAGGACGACTGAAGTAGAAACCCTGACCTTCATCACATCCACGCATTTGTAGATATTCAAGCTGTTCTTGGGTTTCCACACCCTCTGCCGTGATTTTCAACCGGAGGCTCTTTGCTAGAGCAATAATCGCATTGGTGACGGCGGCGCTATCAGAATTAGATATGACATCCTGCACAAATGACTTATCAATTTTGAGCATATTCATCGGAAAACGCTTCAAGTAGTTTAAGGAGCAATAACCGGTGCCAAAATCGTCTAGAGCCAAGCATATACCCAGTTGTTGTAATTGTTTTAAGGTTTTAACCGATCGCTCAATGTCACTCATCAAGAAGCTTTCTGTTACTTCCAGTTCTAGGTAAGATGCTTCGAGTTCAGTCTCCTCAAGAATTTGGTTGACGATCTCAACTAGATATGGTTGTTCAAACTGTCGAGCTGACAGATTCACAGATATCCGAATTGGGGTAAATCCAGCCAGCTGCCAAGCACGGGTTTGAGCGCAAGCAGTTCGCAAAACCCATTCACCAATTGGTACGATCGCACCATTGGCTTCTGCAATGGGAATAAACTTTGCTGGAGAAACCAAACCTAATCTAGGATGCTGCCAGCGAACCAACGCTTCCATCGCTGTAATTTGCCCGCTCTTTAAATCAATTAAAGGTTGATAATGAACCAACATTTCACCACGTTCAAGCGCTCCATGTAATTCTTTTTCTAAAGTCAGTCGCTCCTGCAACTGAGCATTAATTTCTGGCGAATAGAATTGGTATTGGCTACGCCCTTGCTGTTTGGCCTGGTAAAGCGCGATATGAGCCTGTTGTAAGAGTTGATCTACGCTATTAGGATCAGTTAGGTTATTAAGTGTGATCCCGATGCTGACGGTAATATGAATCAAGTTCCCTTCTAAAGAAAAAGGTTTGCTCAGGGTACTCGACAGCACCTGAGATAGCTTAATTACGCTTTCAAAAGAATGAATATCGATTCGGGCAAGAGCAAATTCATCTCCCTTTAAATAGGTAAGAATATCTGTTTGCGCCGTGCAGGTTGATAACCTCTGGGCAACTGCTCTTAACAATAAGTTTGTTGTCTGATGATCCAACCCATGACTCATACCAGTGAAATCATCAATACTGAGCGAAAACACAGCTATAAGTCGCTGGTTGTTTTCAGGTTGGGATAAAATCTGATGGAGGCGATCGCGGAATAAATCACGATTGGGTAATCCAGTCAGTTCATCATAATTAGTGATGTAGTGAATTAACTCATCTAATTTGTGAAGAGTTTGTGAGGTATCTGCCATCAACGTACCCGCTTCATCAACAAATTCTGTAGGCAATTCAGGTAGTGTTTTGGTGTTCAGATAATTTTGTAATGCAGCAGATGTCAGAATGACCGGTTTGAGGAGATGGTTTAGCGCATAGAGGGTGGCGGCTGTACCCGCTAATGTAGCCAATAGAGCAATAATCAGAATTCGTGCCGCCATCTCGAAGGAATAGGAGTTTGAAATGACGAAACTCAAAAGTAAGGTTAGAAGTGGGACATGAGTACCCAAAAAAGCCACCAACATGATTTTAGCGGTGTAACTTTTTTTGAGCCATCCAAAATTAGCTAGGAACGAGTACAGGTATAAGTTTTGATTGAAATTCATAAATTCTGTAAGATAGTTGGCAAATTATTTCCGAGCTATTCTGGCAAAAGAGTATTTTTGATTCAAAGCAAAAAGAATTAGCTCTCGTGGAACCCAACCCTGATAAGGTTCTATATTATGCTTCCCAATATTCTTTTATAGTTAATATGCATGACGATAAAGTTTCTGTGAAACTTATTGCACAAGCAATTTCATTATCAAAATCAAAATTGTATTGATTCTTACACTGATAGTAATTATTTTTGTGATTAATGCGATCTCAAGGTAAATATAATCACCGATATTTTGGCGTTGCTAATCTTGGTGTAGAGACGCTGCAATGCAACGTCTCTACAATGATTTTGCAATCATACAAAATCATTTTCATATCTGAATTCAGCAACGCCGATATTTTTATATAGTTCGATTTCACAAACTTCGACTTATATGAAGATGTATTCATAGAAAGTTAAATCCCCGACTTATTTGATAAGTCGGGGATTTTTAGACACCGCGAAGTGTGTTATTAATTTAGCAACAAATTATTCTGGTCTATTGCCAGAAAAGAGCAGATTTGTAACTTGCTCTAACACCTTTAATGCTGTTAATGAACCTCGAATTAGCCGAGTAGCTGCAAGCGGTTGTCTAAGCATTGCGATCGCTAACGGGAAAGGATTTAGGGAGCCATCAGAGTTAATTGCTGATGTGAGATCGGGGATATCGTGCTGACAATCGTCACTGACTACTCGCAGCATTGCCACGGACACCCTACTCGCCTTGAAAAACTCTAGGGCAGTAAATCCTTCCATATCAACAACATCAGCCGTTAAAGTCTCACCTAAATGACGTTTTTCGGCAGCAGACCAAATCATGCGATCGCTTGTCATTGACTTGACTAAATTTGGTAGGGAGTGGGGAAGGTGGGGCCCCCTCTGGGGATAAGGGGTAATGGGGAGTGGGGAGTGCAATTGGGCTGTGAAAGTGCGATCGCACTCTAACCGCTTCCCCTGATAAACACAATCTTGATACAGCACAATATCACCAACTTTGTAGCGATCGCTCAAGCTGCCACAGATACCCATAATCAGCACCCTGGATTTGGGAACCATCAATTGTCCATTTTCTGGGGATGCGTGCAGATATTTGAGTAAAGGCTTCATCCCAACAGGTATGGCTGCTACCCTTGGGATGGAACCAGTAACGCCGCTTAATCCGCGACAAACAGCTTTATATTCTGCTCCTTGAGCCACCAGAATAGTGTTGATGGGCAAAAAATTAGGCACTAGCCCTCTCATTCTCAATATTCTGAAGTTTGCGTTTGGGTATTAACTCAAGGGTGCGGAGGGCGATGTTGGCAAGTCTGGGTAGTAATTGTGGTTGGAGTAGTCGGGGATCATACTTGCTCATCCGGCGCTGATTTTCTTCTAGACAAATGCTGAGAAATTTTTCTAGTGTCAGGTTTTTGGTAAAAATGTCAGCACCCGTGATAGCGAAGCCAGTCTTACTAGCGTCATCATTACCAAAGACGGCAATCAAATTACTGAGAGCCTTGCCGTATTGCCAGAGGGTTTTGGCGCTCCGTAGTGGGATGAATCCCTGGCCACGATGAATTTGTGTATACGTAAACCAGTTGACAAAAAAAACAATATGACGTGTTTCTTCGTCTATGATGGGATCAAAGATAGTGAAGATAGATTCTGGAAAAACATTAGCTTCACGGGCGATCGCAAATAACCCGTAAGCAAAGAAAGTATCCAGGCACTCTTCAAAGCCAAAGCGCGTAAAAACTGGCTCAATTTTTTGGGGAACTTGAATTGGTTGACGTTCTGGTATTTCGATGCTGTAACGGTCAATTAATGTTTGAAGTAGACGGGCGTGGCGTAATTCTTCTTTACCTTGGAGAGCGATCGCACTTTGTAAAATAGGATCGCCCACCGTTGTTGCATAACCACTAACTATTGCTCCAGCTTGTCGTTCTGTATCCAGAGCTTTCTCCCAGAAGGGAATACTGCGTAAGAAATTCAAGGCTGTATCGTCCAAATCTGGCCAGGGGAGAGACTCAGGTTCGTATTCCCTGTAGCTTTCGGTAAAGCTCCGGCAGAATAATTCCTTATGCTCGACAGAACCAAGTTTCATCTTTGAAGTTTCCTTTTGTATTAAAGATTGGGTCATATCTGAGTGACAATAAGTAATATTGCTGGTTAGTTGTGACCAAAGCTCGCAAACCGAAAGTGATTGCTGTAGCATGACTAAATAATTGTGTCACCCACACGATAATTTTCCAAGATGGTAAAGCTTCGTAACTCAAAATCCGCACGAGAAATCTTCAATATTTCCAAATTAGCGATTCAGTTTTCGTGGCTGACGGTGAGTTTTTGGATTGCCGTAACGGTAGCAGGTGTTCTGGCTTTCAGTTCCCTGAAGTACGCTTTATTTCCAGATGTTACCTTTCCAGTGGTGGTTGTGAATGCTACAGCCCCCCTGACAACTGCCTTGGATACAGAGACGAAGCTCACCAAACCCCTGGAAGAACGCCTCCGTTCCCTAGAAGGACTGGAGAATATCCGCTCATCCACTTATCCCAGTCAAACAGCCGTTAGCCTTTCTTTTGCCGTTGGTACGAATTTAGAAACATCGACCAAAAAGGTGGAAACGGCCCTCAAGCAGCTGACTTTGCCTCAAGGAGCGACTTCTAAGATTATTCCCCTGAACCTGAACGAGTCAGCCGCCATTAGCTATGCGATTGAGAGTCCCACCCGGAATCTTACAGATTTGACAAAGTTGGCGAAAGACGAGATTGTCAGTGCGATCGCTAAACTACCAGGAGTCCTGAAAGTCTCACTGTTGGGCAGTGCTACTGCAACCCCTCCCCTAAATCCATCGAATGTGAGTGCAGCAGCCATCCCCCAAGCAGGCGCAACATTAGTCAGATTTAACGGGCAAGATGCACTGGCATTTCAGGTAATCAAACGCGGTAGCGCTAACACCTTAGAAGTGGTGAGTTTAGTTGAAAAAGAAGTCCAAAGGCTACGTTCTACCCTCAAGGATGTCAAACTCACTTTGGCTGCTACCCAAGCAAAATATATCCGTCAAGCCACCCAGTCAACTATCGATGCTTTGTTGGAAGCAGTCTTGTTGTCCATCGTGGTAATTTTTCCTTTTTTGTGGAATTGGCGGGCCACCCTAATTTCTGCCTTGGCGATTCCTACATCTTTGTTGGCGACGTTTATCGTCATGGCAATTTTCGGTTTCAACTTAGAAACGATTACGTTGTTAGCTTTAGCTTTGGTGATTGGGAGTATTGTTGATGATGCGATCGTGGATGTAGAAAACATCATGCGACACATTGAAGATGGGGAAACTCCTCGCCAAGCGGCGCTTTTAGCAACCAATGAGATCGGATTAACAGTCACCGCCGCCACGTTGACAGCAGTAGCGGTTTTTTTACCCATAGGTTTAATGGGTGGCGTAATTGGGCAATTTTTCAAGCCCTTCGGCATCACTGTTTCAGCAGCAATGCTTGCTTCTATGCTAGTTGCTCGGACTTTATCTCCAGTTCTGGCTATTTACTGGCTAAAACCTAACTCCTCGCTCTCCCCGCGTCGGGAAGCAAGAAGCTGGGTAGCATTTGCCCAATCTTACAGAAACTTGCTGAGTTGGTCTTTGAATCACCGAAAGATAGTTGTTGGGTTAGCTGTCCTCAGCTTCATCGCAGGTATAGCCCTGATTCCACTAATTCCCAAAGGATTTATTCCCAAACTAGATCGCGGCGAATTCAATATTGCTTATACTGCTCCTTTACCGAATATCCCCGATTTGGGCAGAGGAGGACAAGGAGGACAAGGAGGACAAGGGAGACAAGGAGGACAAGGGGGACAAGGGAGCAATATTCCTAGTCCCCAATCCCCAATCCCCAATCCCTTAAACGATTCTCTTCAGGTTGCTAAAAAACTAGAAGATGTAGTCAGAAAATCACCGGCAGTTGAAACGGTATTTACTACTGTTGGTTCTCGTGAGGGTGAGCCGAATAAAGGCACACTATATATAAAGTTAAAGGAAGACCGCACAATCACAACTGGAGAACTACAAGATCAATTCCGCTCCTCTTTACCTATCCTTCCTGGGGTAACTACCAGTGTGGAAGATATTCAATTTGTCGATTCTGGCGGTCAAAAACCTCTCCAAATAGCTTTGCGCGGTGACGATCTCCAAGCCTTAAGTAAAGCAGTCAAGGCAATTAAAGAGAGAATTCAGAGACTACCGGGATTTGCCGATGTCACAGTTACAGGTGAAACGAATCCACAGGGTAAGGTTTTTCAGATTGAGCGTCTGAATAATCAGCGAGTAGCTTATGTCAGCGCTAATCTTGGCAAGGATCTATCTTTGGGTGATGCTACTGACAAAGTGGTAGCTGAAGCTAAAGCGGTGTTACCATCTAATGTTTCCTTAAATTTAGGAGGAGACTCAGCTAGCCAAGGTGAGGTTTTTAGCAGTTTTGGCAGTACTTTGGCTTTATCTGCGTTGTGTATTGTCGTGGTACTAATTTTGCTGTTTAGAAGCTGGGTAGACCCTCTAGTGATTGGTGTATCTTTGCCTTTAGCACTGGTGGGGGCAATGTTGGCACTACTGATCACTGAGAGCGATTTTGGGATGATTTCACTGATTGGTTTCGTCTTTTTGCTGGGGCTGGCTAATAAAAATGCCATCTTGCTTGTGGATTATATCAACCAGTTACGCAATGCTGGCACAGAACGCACAGAAGCAATCCTCAACACTGGACTAGTGCGCCTTAGACCAATTATGATGACCACTGCCTCCACCATTTTAGGGATGCTACCGATCGCACTGGGTTTTGGTGCTGGTTCCGAATTGCGATCGCCTATGGCTGTAGCGATCGCTGGTGGACTCGTAACTTCAACTATCCTCAGCTTGATTGTCGTGCCAGTAGTCTACACTATTTTAGATGATTGGTTTCCCCGGTTTAAGAAGAGGGGGAGCAGCGGAGCAGGGGAGCAGGGGGCAAGTTGATACAGGTTTTTGTCACGGGGGGTACGGGTTTTATTGGTGCCCACTTAGTACGGTTGTTACTGAAAGAGGGTTACACAGTCAAAGCGCTGGTACGCTCAAGTAGCAATTTGGAAAATCTACGCGGTTTGGAGGTGGAAATTGTCAAAGGCGATTTGAACGATCCAAATCTCTGGCAACAAATGAGAGGTTGTCAATACCTATTTCATGTCGCAGCCCATTATTCCTTGTGGCAAACAGACCGGGACTTACTTCATCATAATAATGTTCTGGGTACACGCAATGTCTTGGTAGCAGCTAATAAAGCTGGCATTGAACGCACCGTTTACACCAGTTCAGTGGCAGCAATTGGGGTAGGATCATCTAATCAAGTGGTCGATGAAACACATCAGAGTCCCCTAGAAAAGTTGGTGGGTAATTACAAAAAGTCTAAGTTTCTGGCTGAACAAGAAGCCATGCAAGCTGTTGCTACAGGTCAGGAGGTAGTTATTGTCAATCCCAGCAGCCCCATTGGATCGTTGGATATCAAACCTACCCCCACAGGTGATATAATTTTACGGTTTTTACGACGGCAAATGCCCTTTTACTTAGATACTGGTCTGAATTTTATCGATGTGCGAGATGTGGCGTGGGGGCATTTACTGGCCTTGCAACGGGGTAAGTCAGGCGATCGCTATATCTTAGGTCATCAAAATCTAAGTCTCAAAGAACTACTCGAACAACTTGCCGATATCACAGGTTTGATCGCACCTCAACGAACAGTACCCGCTTGGTTGCCCTTTAGTGTTGCCTGGGTTGATGAAAAGATTCTCGCACCCTTGGGAAAATCGCCCTCAGTGCCATTGGATGGCGTTCGGATGGCGAAACAACCTATGTATTATGATGCTTCAAAGGCTGTACGAGAGTTGGGTTTACCTCAATCTTCTCTGAAAGCGGCACTCAAAGATGCTGTGGATTGGTTTGTTGCTCAAGGCTATGTCAAATGAAAAATATAGTAGGCTAGCTAGCACAGATGTGCGCCCCTAGTGTGGTGTTTTTAGATATATAAAGAGGAGCGATCGCAACAATGGCAGTTAACATACAACAAGCTATGGATATCGGGAAGTATCTGGTTACTCAGCGTTTGAAAGGACGTAAACGCTTCCCCTTAGTATTGATGTTGGAACCTCTTTTTCGGTGTAATCTAGCCTGTACTGGTTGTGGTAAAATCCAACATCCCAAGGAAATATTAAAGCAAAATCTCACCCCAGAACAGTGCTTTGCCGCAGTGGAAGAGTGCGGCGCACCGGTTGTTTCAATTCCTGGGGGAGAACCTCTGCTACATCCTCAGATTGATGAGATTGTTCAGGGATTAATTGAGCGCAAGAAATATATTTACTTGTGTACCAATGGTTTGTTGTTAGAAAAAAGCCTGGATAAGTTTCAACCTTCCCCTTACCTGACTTTTAGCGTGCATTTAGATGGAATGCGCGAGTTACACGATCGGTGCGTCGATCGCAATGGTGTTTTTGATATTGCTGTCAAAGCCATTCGCACCGCTAAAGTTAAAGGCTTTCGTGTCACCACTAACACCACTATCTTTGAGGGTACTAAACCCAAAGATATGCAAGAGTTCTTCGACTTTTTGGAAACACTAAATACTGACGGGATGATGATTTCTCCCGGCTACAGTTACGAGTGGGCACCAGATCAAGATCATTTTCTCCACCGCGAACAAACCCGCGCTCTCTTCCGGCAAATTCTGGCTCCCTACAAAGCTGGTGAAAAAAACTGGAACTTCAATCACAATCCACTGTTCCTAGATTTTCTGACTGGTGAGAAAGACTACGAATGCACACCTTGGGGTAGCCCTAGTTATAGTGTTCTCGGTTGGCAAAAACCTTGTTATCTGCTAAACGAAGGTTATTACTCTACCTTCAAGGAATTACTGGCACAAACTGATTGGAGTCAATACGGCCAGAAGAGTGGTAATCCCAAGTGTGCCGATTGCATGGTTCACTGCGGCTACGAACCAACCGCCGCAATGGATGCAATGCAACCGCAAAATATGGCGCGTGCCCTTGGCAGTGTGTTTGGCAGGAGCTAATAAGTAGGGAGAAAGGGGAAAAGGAACCCCATATTTGAAAACCTTGTTTTTACCTCTATCTTTTTAATCTCTCGCTTCGTTATCAACCCGCTTTGGAATAAATTCCGAGGCTAATAGCTCAAGTCCTTTTAATGACGTAGATGCTGAGATAGGGCTTACACAAACAATACAAAACCCTGATTTTACAGTAGGGGAAATTCATGAATTGCCCCTACTGCATTTACTATTGCGGAAGTCACACTAGAATTTGTCAAGTTAGTAATGAAGGGTTTGTAGTAAGTACTTTAATGCTCAGAGGATGTTTTAAAAGTGTTTTGCTGTGACTTTAAGCACTTTTAGATCCCCCCTAACCCCCCTTAAAAAGGGGGGAACTGGAATCAAAGTCCCCCTTTTTAAGGGGGATTTAGGGGGATCTAGAACTTTTGATACCGATAAGGAGACTTTTAAAACATTCTCTTAGGAAATAAGGACAAAAGTTCTTACTCCGAACTTGCTTACCCATCAATTTAAACTTGACAAACTACTAGAATTTGTGTGCTAGAGGATGTTTGAAAAGATTGGGCGAATAGAATAGAGCATCCGGCACGCTGACGCGCTAAGCGAAGCTATGCCGTTCGCGCAGCGTCTCGTAGAGAAGGCTTTACGCTACTACACAAACAAAGTCCACCTGGTATTGTGAAGAGTTTTTAACCTGCGGAGGCAGGTTTTGTCTGTGTAGCCGCGACTTCTAGTCGCCCGGCTAGTAATAAATTAGACATTTCAGTCCACTTGAGTGGGCTTGAACTATTTGCCCAGAACTTAAGTTCTGGGCAAGATGTGGATCAGTGCAATACTTTAACTGTTACAGAATGGTGATTAATAACAAATATTTAAAAACAGCCTAAGTAAGTTAGCGCGAAAAAATCAAAGTATGTTACGAAACGTAAATAGGCTTAAAACCTTTACTAATGACAAAGGACAAATGACAGCCTTAGCCAGTTAGCTTGAATTGCGCCGACCTACTTAGCGCTGGATTTTATCAATCTTTTCAATCACTATCCCCTTATTTACCTGGCTTTACTTGGAACGCCGTAAACGCGAAAAACTGTTGTTCTTTGGGTGCAGCTAAACTTTCACCAAGGTAACGATGAATACCTACTCCCATGTCTCCTGTTGCAGTGAGTTTGAAGTTCACTTCTTCAAATCTATATTCACGGAAAAATTTACGCACAGTCTCAGAGTAAGGAATACCGTTAAAGTGTCCACGAGTCCAAATTACAAAAGCACCTTGTTTACTCAGAAAACTCAGGTTCGCTAGCAAACGATTTAGTTCAGCTTCATCTGCAAGATTGCCGAATACACCACAGACAATCACAATGTCTGCTGGCACTGCTCCTACATAGTTACAGGAGAGAGTTGCATCACCATTGATAAACTCAATTTGTTTTGTCAAACCCAAGGATTCTATTGTTTGTTGTCCGCGTTCAACTAGCTGTGGATTTAGCTCTACGAGTCGGGCATAAACATCTTTTGCTCGTGGATGATTTGATAGCGTTCCTAGCAAATCTCGTCCATCGCCCGCGCAAACACTAACTACACGGATTAACCCTGGTTGAGACAAATTCAAGCTATAGGAAATGTATTCCTGCACAATTTGCAGGCGTTGTTGCAATTTCGGTTCGTTCTTGTAAAGGTCGTGCCATTCAAACCAGTCTTTTACCATAGGAGTGATTTCCGTTGCCATTAACCACAAGTTTGCAAAATGACAAAGCATACTGTGCAATTTAAAACTACGATAATTTTATCGAAAAACCGTAGTTTAAATTTAACACAGAGCATCATAAAAATTTATCCAAAATCAAGTCTTTTTTCTTTAAAAGTTGAAAGCAGAGATGCAAAGAAATTGCACTTATTACCTTAATCGATAGAATACAGCCGTAAATATGCTGCGTCCCCTTGGCAGAAGATTTCAAGTAGCAAATGCTACAAAAGTTAAAGGTGCGATACCTGGGTTGGGCTACGCCTACGCATTCTTTAAGGAATTTCCCTGAAAGAAATTTCCAGTATTTTGAGAGTGCCGAGAAGTTAAGACTAAATGTAAAGTTATGTAAACTAAATTAACAAACATAACAATAATTTGTAATAAATAATGATGCGGCAGCATTGTATAAAGAGAACTTGGAAGTAAAAAACAACATCTTAATCAGGTTTTCCAGTCGTTCATAGAAGTTTGAAGTTTTTTAACAAAAGTTTTAATCTGAAAGCCTGGAGATCGTAAACTTATTTGGTGGATGTCTGTTTTAGACCTTTCGTAACTCGTCAGGCAGTGCTGACATCAAAAAAAGCTGAATCATTCAGTTTTGAGTCCAATTATTCTTAACCAAGCAAAGTAGGAGATTTAACGCAATGGTTTTAGATGCATTTGCAAAAGTAGTTTCCCAAGCTGATACACGTGGGGAATACCTCTCCGATGCACAATTGGATGCATTGAGTGAACTAGTCAAAGATGGTAACAAGCGTGCAGATTCTGTTAACCGGATTACCAGCAATGCTTCCGCTCTTGTTGCTGCTGCGGCTCGTGATTTGTGGGCAGAACAACCCCAATTGATCACTCCCGGTGGTAATGCTTACACCAGCCGTCGCGCTGCTGCTTGCATCCGAGACTTGGACATCATTCTTCGCTACATCACATACGCAATCTTTGCGGGCGATTCCAGCGTGTTAGACGATCGTGCCCTCAACGGCTTGCGTGAAACCTACTTGGCATTGGGAACCCCAGGAGCTTCAGTTGCTGTTGGTATTCAAAAGCTGAAAGCAGCTTCCTTGGCAATTGTCAACGATACAAACAACATCACCAGAGGCGATTGCAGCGCTTTATCAGCTGAAATCGCTAGCTATTTTGATCGTGCTGCTTCAGCAGTAGCTTAAGGCAAATATTGCTGCTATTGACTGAGATTATTGTCCATTAGGACAAAACAAAATTTCAACCAAAAGTTTGTAAAAGGGAAATACCAAAAATGACAAAAACACCTCTAACTGAAGCAATTGCATCGGCTGACTCTCAAGGTCGTTACCTCAGCAGCACCGAAATTCAAGTTGCTTTTGGTCGCTTCCGTCAAGCACCAGCTAGCTTACAAGCAGCAAAAGCATTGAGCGCTAATGCTCAACGCTTGACCGAAGGTGCTGCTCAAGCAGTATATAACAAGTTCCCTTACACCACTCAACAACAAGGCCCTAACTTCGCGTCTGATGCACGCGGTAAAGGCAAGTGTGTTCGTGATGTCGGCTACTACTTGCGGATTATCACTTATGCTTTAGTTGTTGGTGGTACAGGCCCCTTGGACGATTTCTTGATTTCTGGCTTGGCTGAAATCAACCGCACTTTTGACCTATCTCCTAGCTGGTACATTGAAGCTCTCAAGTACATCAAAGCTAACCACGGTCTAAGCGGCGACCCAGCTGTTGAAGCAAATTCCTACATCGACTATGTAATCAATACTCTAAGCTAGAGTGTTTCTTTAGCCCGGAGAGGAAATCAGCTCTTATGACAAGTGAGTTCTATGAGTTGCTTACCTCTCCGGGCAGTTTTATTTTCAAAAGACTGTTAAAAAACTAGAAAAAAATTTTCTAAAAAGTTTTCAGTTTTGCAG
Organism: Nostoc sp. NMS2; assembly: GCF_017115105.1. Lineage (GTDB taxonomy): Bacteria > Cyanobacteriota > Cyanobacteriia > Cyanobacteriales > Nostocaceae > Nostoc. The sequence continues at coordinate 8,770 of NZ_JABXKH010000136.1, read as the reverse complement.
TTAAAACTGAGGAGGTTTAAAGATGGCAGCTTTGGGACAAGCAGCAAGACTAGGGATTGGAGCATTTGAAAACTCAGCACCTGTAGAACTACGCCCTGATAGAACTGAAGCAGATGTGGCAGTTGTTATCCGGGCAGCTTACCGTCAGGTTTTGGGTAATGCATACCTCCTAGAAGGAGAGCGTCTGGAGAGTGCAGAATCGCTTTTGCAGCAAGGTTTAATCTCGGTTAGAGGATTTGTGCAAGCTATTGCTCAATCGGAATTCTATCGGGACAAGTTTTTTTACTCCAACTCGCAAACCCGGTTTATCGAGTTAAATTATAAGCATTTATTGGGGCGTGCCCCAGAAGATGAGTCAGAGATTTCGTACCATGTTGAGCTTTACAACTCACAAGGTTATGAAGCTGAAATTAATTCTTACATTGACTCATTAGAATATCAAGAGAGTTTTGGCGAAAATGTTGTGCCCTACTATCGAGGCTTTAAAAGTCAAGTAGGACAGAAAAATGTTGGATATAGCCGACTGTTTCAACTGTATCGGGGTTATGCGAATAGCGATCGCGCCCAAGGACAAAAACAAGGACGGCTAACCTGGGAAGTTGCTAAAAATCTAGCTTCACCCATCTATCCAGTCTCCGCCGGAGCCTTAACCGGTCTCTCTACAGGTGGTCGTGGGGAAACATATCGCATCAGAGTGCTACAAGCAGCTTCCCCCAACGCAACTGTAGTGCGCCGTGGGACTGCGGAATTGATCGTACCCTACGAGCAACTGTCTAGTAAATTGCAGCAGTTGAATCGTAAGGGCAGTAGAGTTATTAGCATTACTGCCGTATAAATAGGGAATCGGGGGGAGTAGGGAGTAGGGAGTAGGGAGTAGGGAATTTCACCACTCTCTAGTACAGATGCGATTAATCGCGTCTCTCCCCACTCCCCGCTCCCCTTAACAATTACTAATTACAAAAGGAAAATTACCAATGGCTATTACAACAGCAGCGTCCCGTCTAGGAACGGAACCTTTTACCGACCAATCTCCTGTAGAATTGCGTCCCAATGCAACTAAAGAAGATATAGAGAGAGTAATCGCTGCCGTCTATCGTCAGGTGTTGGGTAACAACTATATATTGGCATCTGACCGCCTCGAAAGTGCTGAATCTATCCTGCGCGATGGAAAAAATACAGTGCAAGAATTTGTGCGTCAACTCGCCAAATCAGAATTGTACAAATCCAAGTTTTTCTACGACAATTTCCAAACTCGCGTTATCGAACTAAACTATAAACATTTGTTGGGTCGTGCCCCTTATGATGAGTCTGATGTCGTCTATCACTTAGACTTGTATCAAACTAAGGGATATGAAGCTGACATAGATTCTTATATTGATTCGCCAGAGTATCAATCTAGCTTCGGTGAAAATATAGTGCCTTACTATCGCGGCTTTAACACCCAAACAGGACAGAAAACTGTGGGATTCAGCCGGATATTCCAACTTTATCGCGGCTATGCCAGTAGCGATACTTCCCAACTCAAAGGCAAATCCTCGCGCCTTGCTTCCGAACTAGGTCGCAATAGTGCATCTATCGTTGTTCCTCCATCTGGTGCTTCTTCTGGTTTTTCATACGTTGCTTCCGAGAAAGGTGTTACCCCCAACAGTACTTTTGGTGGTGCGGGAACATTTGGTAAAGAAGGCAGATTATACCGGATTGAAGTGGCAGGTATTTTTGGTGCTGGGTATCCTAGCACACGCCGTGTCAATCAAGCGGTAGTAATACCCTATGAAGAACTATCTAGTTACTTCCAGAGAGTAGTAAAACAAGGTGGTAAAATAGCTAGTGTGAAACCACTTTAGTGTCATTTGTCAATAGTCATTAGTCATTGATTAATGACTATTGAAAACTTGAAACTTGAAATTTGGAAGTGATTTATGCTTGGACAAATTAGTAGCAGAAATAGTAATCGCTCCTTCCGGTATGAAGTAGTAGGTTTGCGCCAAAGCGAAGAAACCGAAAAAACCAACTATCCCATTCGTTCTAGTGGCAGTGTGTTTTTCACAGTGCCTGAAAACCGGATGAATCAAGAAATGCAGCGAATTACTCGCTTGGGTGGCAAAATAGTCAGCATTCAACCATTGAACGCTGAGGTGAAAACAGATAGCGAACAAAGCGATCCTCCCTCTTCCTAATGAATTCCAGTCCACAGAAATTTGAAGATTTATCAGCGACAGGTGATAATGCCGATGGTGGATCTTTAACAGTAGAACAAGCGATCGCTAATCTAGAAAGTGAAGATTTAGGCTTGCGCTTTTATGCTGCCTGGTGGTTGGGTAGGTTTCGGATAGGTGAAGCAGCTGCGGTTACAGGACTGATTAAAGCTTTAGAGGATGAAGCCGACAGAACACCAGAAGGCGGATATCCTCTGCGACGGAACGCAGCTAGAGCCTTGGGAAAACTAAGCGATCGCCAAGCAGTATCACCTTTAATTGCGTGTTTAGACTGCTCAGATTTTTATGTGCGGGAAGCAGCAGCACAATCTTTAGAGATGCTAGGCGATCCGGTTTGTATTCCTCCTCTGATCAAGCTATTAGTTGTAGGTTTGCAGGGAGAGCAGCTTGTCTCACAGCAGCCTGATTTATCTCAACCCTACGAGGCAATTTTAGAAGCCTTGGGAACCTTGAGGGCGACTGAATTCACCCCTTTGGTAAAGCCATTTTTAGAGCATCCAATTGAATTGGTGCAATATGCTGCTGCACGAGCGATGTATCAATTAACCCAAGAACCAGCTTATGGAGAACGGTTGGTAAAGGCTTTGGCTGGTGAAAGATTGCAATTGCGTCGAGCAGTGTTAGCAGATTTGGGAGCGATTGGATATTTACCCGCAGCAGATGCGATCGCACAGACTCTTGCTGAAAATAGCCTCAAGCTAATTTCTCTCAAAGGATTACTAGAACATCAAGTCAATCACATCACACCAACCACTTTGTCAGAAGGTGCGATTAAAGTGATTAATTTGATGGACTCATTGTTATAGTCAGACAATTTTAGACTTCGACTACGCTCAGTCGAACGATTTTGGATTTTAGATTTTAGATTGACCCCAGCAATCAAGTCAGGGGCTTGTCAGACAATTTTAGACTTTCCTGCGGAACGCTACGCGAACGACTACGCTCAGTCGAACGATTTTGGATTTTAGATTTATTCTCGCGTTTCAATTCGGGGGCAACTCTTGGAGACGCTGTGTTTCGACTCCGCTCAACATAAATTCGCGTTCAGACCTTTTTAAATTTGGGATTTTGAATCTTCAATTCCATTATCCAAAATTTAAAATCTAAAATTCGGTCATAAATTCTAGATAATAAGTTGTTATTAATACTTTGCAAAAAATGTTCACTATACATAAACCCCCCAACCCAACTGCAAAATCAGGGTTAGGAGGTTTATGTATGATGTCAACTACGGATAGCTTAAGCTACAATTGGCTGACGGCTAATTACTCATGAAAAATTGTTATGAATAACAGCGATCTTGCCCAAATATTGATCCGTGCTGTAGAAGAAGCAGATTCGTCAGAGCGCTTAGTAGACGCAGTTCAAGAGTTAGCAGCAGCTCGTATAGAGGAATCTGTTCCGACTCTAATTGCAGCTTTGGGCTACAACAATCCAGGGGCGGCGGTAGCGGCGGTAGATGGACTAATTGCGATCGGGGAAGCCGCAGTATCGCCACTATTGGAACTAATTGATGACTATAACTATGGTGCTAGAGCCTGGGCACTTCGTGCCTTAGCGGGAATTGGCGATGTCCGGGCACTGGATACCTTGTTAGAGGCAGCAAAAACCGATTTTTCTTTAAGTGTGCGGCGGGCAGCTGCTAGAGGATTAGGCACTTTGCGCTGGCATCAAGTCCCGCCTGAGAAAGTAGAATCTGTTCAGACTCAGGTATTAGAGGCGCTATTATTAATTTCTCAAGATCCAGAATGGGTAGTGCGTTATGCAGCAGTGACGAGTTTAGAAACATTAGCCATTGCAATAGCAGTTACTTTACCCGATCAAGCGTCGCGGATTACAAGTCAACTTCAGCAAATGCTCGATACAGATGCCGATCTCGGAGTTCGCACCCGTGTCAAGTTTGCACAGGAAAAAATTCAGCAGCAACAACATCAAGAAGTATTTGCACCGACAAGAAAATTACAAAACACTGAAGTTGAAGTGCCTCATCGTGGCGGCGGTAGACGTTAAAGAAGTCGCAAGTCGCAAGTACAGTTTTGTAACGGGGATTTAGAAAGAGCCACAAACTTGCGGCTTGAAAGAAGCTGGGGACTTAAACCCACCGAATTTTGTTAAGCAATTCAAAATTTATAGTAGTCAGAGAGGCTTGGCGGTTATAAACCTCGTTTAGACGAGGTTTTCCCGCCTGTGCGGGTTAAGACAATAAAGACTGAATTTCTGCCTGGATATTGCCACGGGCACAGGGTTCGGCGAACTCTGACATTAAAGGCGTAAAATAGATATGCGATCGCACTAAAAATCGTTCTAAAACCTGCTGACGACCTATGATATAATCTACATCTTGCAGCCAGCCATATTCCTGGCGAACAGCATAGGCGTATTCTTCATATTGCACTGAGTTAGCAGCCAAAATCGCTAAATCTGCATCAATTAGGACTTTGCTGTCATAGTCATTCACCGCAGCTTGGTGATTTTTAGTATTTAAAATGAGATGCGTAACAGTAGTTATAGTACTTTCTGGAATACCTAAATTACTCAGCAACTCAAAAGCATAGTCTGCGCTTCGTTCTTCATTATCTTGAGCTTCAGTGTCATACACTACATCGTGAAACCAGGCGGCTAGTTGAACAGCAGCTAGGTTATTCGTGTAGCCTTGCAAAATCTGAATTATGCTGAGAACGCGATCGATGTGTTTCAGTGTATGGTAATAGCGACTAGGGGTAGAGTAAGCTGCAACCAACAAATTAAAGGCTTCTTCAGCCGCTACCTGGTCAACACCAAAGGATTGCAGTGTATGTTGCCAGTTAGAAAATAAAATATCCATAAAGTTTTCTGTAGGCATAGAGTGAGTATACCCATTCTTAGTATTGAAAAAAATAAGTACATCCTGTTAAAACGACATAGGGAAGATGCGTTGAAGAAGAATTCAGGAGCGGAGCCGGAGACGCTCCGCTCCTGACTCCTGACTCCTGAATTCTGTTCTATAAGAGAAAAAGCTGGAAAATCCTTCCCTTCTGCCCAATTATCCGTGTTCCCCAAAATTCTGATCCTTAAAAGCCACTACTTAGCGCTCTTTTATGACTCTCGTGGGATAAAAATCATCCACCCTTATTTTTAAGGACTTTGATGAACTTAGGCGTAGGTTGGGTTGAGGAACGAAACCCAACACCAACAATCTCTGATTTTGTTGGGGTTTCACTAAAGTTCAACCCAACCTACGAATATTTTATTTTTTCGGAGTAATAAAAGAGCGTTAGAATTCTCTTGCTGTCAGACTTAAATTGCAACTTGGCAAACCATTAGATATGGTGACAGCTAAATGAAAGCGTCAAAATAGAAGACACAGGCTTTGTCCAAAAAGCCTTGCCTTGATTAACGGAGTTTATTATCAGTGGTAGTACAAGTACAGACAAGCACTTACGAAGCTAAAACCCAAGAAATTGCTAAACAACTTCTAGCAGCAACACAGGAAAATCGTTCGTTTTTTTCTTCCCTGCGGGATCAAATGCGCTGGGATGATAAATTATTAGCTTGGGCGATGAGTAATCCTGGATTGCGGGTGCAACTATTTCGCTTTATAGACACGCTACCTGCTTTGCACAGTAAATCAGAAATTGCCTCACATTTACAAGAATATTTAGGAGATGAATCTGTAGAATTGCCGGCAGCTTTGAAGGGAATGCTAAACTTTGCTAACCCTGATTCTATGCCAGGACAAGTTGCTGCTACAACCGTTGGTACAGCTGTTGAGACTCTTGCTCATAAATATATTTCTGGGGAAAATATTAAACAAGTCATCAAAACAGTTGAACGACTGCGAAAAGAAAAAATGGCTTTCACCATTGATTTACTTGGTGAAGCGGTGATTACCGAAGCCGAAGCGCAGTCTTATCTAGAACGCTATCTAGAATTAATGCAACAATTGGTGGAAGCATCAAAGAATTGGGCAGCTATCCCGGCGATTGATGAGGCTGATGGCGAAGCGATCCCAAAAGTTCAGGTTTCTGTGAAGTTAACGGCGTTTTATTCTCAATTTGACCCTTTAGATGCTAAAGGTAGTGAGGAGCGAGTTAGCGATCGCATTCGGATTCTTTTACGTCGTGCTAAAGAGTTGGGTGCAGCTGTGCATTTTGATATGGAACAGTATGCTTATAAAGACATAACTCTCACCATCCTGAAAAAACTCTTACTAGAAGAAGAATTTCGGCAACGCACAGATATTGGGATGACAATTCAAGCATATCTGCGTGATAGCGAGCAAGATGCCAAAAACGTAATTTCTTGGCTGAAAGAACGCGGTTATCCCCTGACAATCCGCTTAGTGAAAGGTGCATATTGGGATCAAGAAACTATAAAAGCAGCCCAGAAGCATTGGAAACAGCCAGTTTACAACGACAAAGTGGCAACTGATGCTAACTTTGAAACCATTACTCAGTTATTGCTAGAAAATCATCAATATGTGTATTCTGCCATTGGTAGCCATAATGTGCGATCGCACTCTCGCGCTATTGCCATAGCTGAAAGTTTAAATGTCCCCCGCCGTCGCTTTGAATTGCAAGTCCTCTACGGTATGGGTGATAAAGTTGCAAAAGCTCTGGTTGACAAGGGTTATCGAGTCAGAGTTTACTGTCCCTACGGTGAATTGTTGCCAGGAATGGCGTATTTAATTCGCCGATTGTTAGAAAATACCGCTAATAGTTCATTTTTACGGCAAAATCTCGAAAATCGACCAATTGAAGAGTTATTAGCGCCGCCAATTGTCAAAGAAGAAAACTCTTTAACTCCTAAGGTAGAGACGCGATTAATGAGCCAGCGCGTTGCGGGGGTTCCCCCCGTTGTAGCGACTGGCGTCGCGTCTCTCCCCACTCCTCACTCTCATTTCCTCGGTGCAGCTGATACCGATTATGCGGTGGAAGAGATCAGAACGAAAGCGGCGCAAGCTTTCCAAAGTGTTCGTCAACAATTGGGTAAAACTTATTTGCCGTTGATTAATGGGGAATATGTTAACACGCCGGAATTTGTTGATTCTCTCAACCCTTCTAATTTCAGTGAAGTAGTTGGTAAAGTTGGGTTGATTAGCGTTGAACAAGCTGAACAGGCTATGCAAGCAGCCAAAGCTGCATTTCCTGGGTGGAGGAAAACACCTACAAAACAACGCGCTAATATTTTGCGGAAAGCGGGTGATTTGATGGAACTCCGCCGCGCCGAACTTTCAGCTTGGATAGTTTTGGAAGTTGGAAAACCAGTTAAGGAAGCTGATGGAGAGGTTTCGGAAGCGATAGACTTTTGTCGGTACTACGCTGATGAAATAGAGCGATTAAATAAAGGTGTAAATTATGACCTTGCTGGGGAAACTAATCGTTATATCTACCAACCACGGGGAATTGTTGTAGTAATTTCTCCCTGGAATTTTCCGCTAGCGATCGCTTGCGGAATGACTGTTGCAGCCTTAGTTTCAGGGAATTGTACTCTTCTTAAACCTGCTGAAACATCTTCTGTAATTGCCGCAAAACTCACAGAGATTTTAATAGAAGCTGGTTTTCCCAAAGGTGTCTTTCAATACGTGCCTGGTAAGGGTTCGCAAGTCGGCGCTTACTTGGTAAATCATCCAGATACTCATGTAATTGCTTTTACGGGTTCTCAAGAAGTTGGCTGTAGAATTTACGCAGAAGCCGCAATATTGAAACCTGGGCAAAAGCACATGAAACGGGTGATTGCTGAAATGGGTGGCAAAAATGGCATTATTGTTGATGAAAGTGCTGATTTAGACCAAGCTGTTGTAGGGGTAGTGCAATCAGCATTTGGTTACAGTGGACAAAAATGTTCTGCGGCTTCCAGGGTGATTGTGCTGGAACCGATTTATGAAGCCTTTGTGCAACGCTTGGTAGAAGCCACAAAATCCTTGAATATTGGGGAAGCAGAGTTACCTAGTACCCAAGTTGGGCCAGTGATTGATGCTAATGCCCGCGATCGCATCCGCGAGTATATTGAGAAAGGTAAGGCAGAAGCACAATTAGCCTTAGAATTACCAGCACCCGAACAAGGATATTTTATCGGCCCTGTAATTTTTAGTGAAGTCTCGCCAAATGCGGTAATTTCCCAGCAAGAAATTTTTGGCCCTGTGCTGGCGGTAATTCGGGTAAAAGATTTCCAAGAAGCGCTAGCAGTCGCCAACGGGACAAACTACGCCTTAACTGGAGGACTTTATTCTAGAACACCTTCGCACATTCAGCAGGCGCAGACAGAGTTTGAAGTCGGGAATTTGTACATTAACCGCAATATTACCGGAGCGATCGTTGGACGGCAACCCTTTGGTGGATTCAAACTTTCTGGCGTGGGTTCTAAAGCAGGCGGTCCTGATTACCTCCTGCAATTCCTAGAACCACGCGCGGTAACAGAAAATATTCAGCGCCAAGGTTTTGCACCAATTGAAGGTGCAGAGTGAACTACAAGGGTAGTTAGGGTATATCCCCTAAACCCTTGTAGCGTTGGGGAGTAAGATTAAATAATTCGTAATTCGTAATTCGTAATTCGTAATTAAGTTTTGTGACGGG
>NZ_JABXKH010000002.1 GCF_017115105.1 Nostoc sp. NMS2 | reverse complement strand
TGCGGTCTTGGGGTCTCCCCCGCCGCAGGATGCGCGAAGCGCTGTAGAGGAGCAACTTTGCATTCGCAGTCCCCGACCCAAAACTTTCTGCCTGTAGAGGCAGGGGACTTAAACCCCCAAACTTTGTTAAATAAGAATTCAGAAGGGGCTAAACCCTAGCTATCCGCTAACAGAATTCAGGAGCGGAGCCGGAGACGCTTCGCCTCCGGTCAGAATGCAATTAGTTGGGGATTTAGACCTGCAACTAATTTTAGACCACCAATTTTTCTTGTTTTGTGGGGGACTTAAACCCGTTTATTCATCTGCCAGTTGTACAGAATTCCTACTGTTCGCGGAGCGTGCCGGAGGCATTATTCTGTTAGCGATAGCGGGGCGTTTAGCCCGTCCTGACTCCTGAATTCTGTTCTGTTAAGCTTTGCCGCTACCTAACAAATATAGTAGCGCCATGCGAACGGCGATACCGCTAGTAACTTGCGATTGAATAAGACTAAATTCTGGATCATCCATCAATTCAGAACTAATTTCAACACCACGGTTAACTGGGCCTGGATGCAAAACTTTAACATTAGGTTTACAAAGTTGCAACTTTGTGCGTGTAATACCAAATAACTGATGATATTCTCGCAAACTCGGCAATAAATGAGCCGTCATGCGTTCCTTTTGTAGGCGCAGAGTCATCACAAAATCGGCATCTTGTAAAGCTGGTTCTAGCTGCCAATGTAGAAAAAGTGGGGGAGTGGAGAAGTGGGGGGATGACTCCTGACTTTTGACTCCTAACTCTTCAGAGATATACTCGGCAAATAATTTGGGTAAGAGGGTTGGTGGTGCTGCCAAATGGACTTCTGCACCACTGGCGATTAAACTCCAAATATTCGATCGCGCCACGCGAGAATGGAGAATATCTCCAACAATGGCAATTTTTTTCCCCTTTAAAAGTTCCAGTCGGGGACTAGCTGGGTCAATTAGAGTACAAATGGTGAATAAATCTAGCAGTGCTTGGGAAGGATGTTCATGTTGACCATCACCAGCATTGAGGACACTAACTCGTACACCTAAACGATCCATTTCAGCCGCGATCGCATTTGGTACTCCTGCCTCTCGATGGCGGACTACCATAATATCAGTTCCCATTGCCAAATAGGTCTTCGCTGTATCGAGAATTGTTTCTCCCTTAGTCATCGAAGATGTAGCGGCGGCAAAGTTTAGCGTATCTGCACTTAAGCGTTTCGCCGCGAGTTCAAAACTGCTGCGAGTCCGGGTAGAAGATTCAAAAAATAAATTCGCCACCACCTGTCCCTGCAAAGTTGGCACTTTCTTCGTCCGCCGCGATAGCACCTCTTGAAAAGAAGCCGCAGTTTGCAAAACTGTATCGTATTCAGTGGTAGTGAAGTCGGCTAGGGAAAGAATGTGATGACGATTCCAGGTGGTAGTAGGCATAGAATTTGGGGAGTGGGGAGTGGGGAGCAGGGGAAGCAGGGGGAGCAGGGGAAGAAGAACTATTGATTTTTGAGCCATGCCCCATGCCCAATACTTCGACTTACCTCGACTTCGCTCGGCACAAGTCGCTCAGTACAAGTGCCCAATGCCCCAATCTCTTCACGTTGGTAAATGTAAAACGTTTAAAGCTAGAGAAATTAGGCTAAGGAAAGTTAAAAACCCAATTGTATCTAGCATTGTAGTCACTAACGGGCCACTAACCAAAGCAGGGTCAAGTTTTAAGCGTTTCAAACCCATTGGTAGTAAAGTACCGAGTGTGACAGCCACAATTGTATTAGTTGCCATTACCATGCCGGCAATTAAAGCCACCCATCTTTCTTGGGGATGCGCCCAAATTAAGGAAAGCAGGATCATCGTTGTAGCTAAAGCGAGGGCTGTACCTAAACCAGCACAAAGTTCTTTACGGAGAATTTTCAAGGTATCTTTGGGTGTTACCTCACCCACCCCTAAGCCGCGAATTGTCACTGTTAATGATTGAATACCAACAGTGCCACCAGTGTTAGAAAAAATCGGCATGATGACTGCTAAAACTGGCACTGCGGAAATTACAGATTGAAAAGGCGCGATCGCACTGGCGGCACCAATATAGAGGGCCATGATGCCCAACAGCCAAGGCAAGCGGTTGCGGATGGTGAGGAGGGGAGAGGATAAAGCTGCTTCATCACCACTCACACCCGCGAGTTTTTGGATATCTTCTGTGGCTTCTTCTTCCAAAATATCCATGACATCATCAATGGTGACGATGCCAACCAATCTGTCTTCCCGATCGACCACGGGGATAGCTATTAAGTCGTAGCGCTGCATGATTCGCGCCACTTCTTCTTGAGGGGTTTCAGTTCTAACTTTGATGACGCGATCGCTAGAAATATCTTTGATGAAAACATCGGGAAAGGTAAATAGCAACTGGCGTAGTGAAACTACTCTCACCAGCGTCCGGTTGTCATCGGTGACGTAGGCGTAGTAAATCGACTCTTTATCTTCATCCTGACGGCGGATTTTACTTAGGGCTTCACCTACAGTCAATCCTTGCCGCAACCGGACATATTCGGTTGTCATTACCCGCCCAGCAGTGCCTTCTGGATAACCGAGAATCGTTGCTGTTGCTTGCCTTTGTTCTGGACTCAGTTCTTGCAATAGCCGTTTGATTACCCCAGCAGGTAATTCATCAAACAATTCTGCCCGTTCATCGGGACTCATGGCTTCTACAAGTTGCACTACCTGAACATCATGCAGAGAATTGATGAGTTCTTCCTGAACCTCTGTAGGCAGATATTCAAATACATCGATTGCCTGAGTTTTGTTGAGTAAACGGAATGCGATCGCGCGTTGTTGTTCAGGCAATTGTGTAATGTAATCTCCCACATCCACAGGTTGCAAGCGATTTAAATCCCATTTCAACTGGTTTAAATCGGTAGTATCAGTCAGCAAATCACGAATATCTTGTGTGAGCATGAGATATATCTCCTAAGTCTCCCCCGCGCTGGAGACTTCCTCGCCAGCTCAGAGGAGGTTGATACTGCCATCTGGTGGACTATGGTCCATAAAATTTCAACAATTCAATATCGATATCTAAATCAAGGCATTGCTAGTCATCATCCTAACCCGGAATAGCGCTCTCCGGTAGACACTCAATATTAGCATTCAGTATCTGTAATATTTCTGACTAGTTTAATTGCCCTAAATTTTAGGTAATTTTTGTGTACTTAAAGTAGATTTTACTACTGCTAGAAGCTATGTCAAGCCAATCAAGGAATTTACTCGCAAAATTCACAGAGTTAAAATATTTACAGGTAATTTTTAGAGATTTTCTCGTGTCCGTTTTGCTTCTATTAGTTTTTCCAGTTCACCAATTTCATCTATGGTATAAAACTTTGGGTTAGGTTCAGCGTTAATTTTATCCATTAGAGCGTGAAAAGCTTCTGTATCATTACGATTCTCTAATAAATAACGTTTTAACTCTATTTTACTCATTGCAGCAAACTTAGGCTTGGTCATTCGTCGTATCTCCATTTACCATTAGGGTTAATTACAATACCAGTTTCATCACCAGCCATTTTCACTATTTCGCTAGTGCCACGCCGAAATAAAATCGCTAAAATTCAGTACCAAGAGGTCTACTAACACGAGATAATAAGAAACTCACACCATCCTTAGCTGTTGTCCCATCAACCATTACAGAACAAGTTTTGGCTTGGTTTAGAGTCACAGGGTCAAATTTTGCAAGTAGTTCTGAACCAAATCATGAAAACATCTACCGAATTGCTAACTCGTCTGGACTATTACTACCAGCAAATCAAGACAATCATCCTGGCTCGTCAGAATCCGATTACTGGTTTACTACCTGCGAGTACAGCGATTACAGCCCACGGCGATTATACAGATGCCTGGGTGCGAGACAATGTTTACAGCATTTTGGCAGTTTGGGGTTTAGGACTTGCATATCGCAAGATTGATGACGACAAAGGACGCACTTATGAACTAGAACACAGCGTCATCAAATTGATGCGTGGGTTGCTCTTTGCAATGATGCGACAGGCTCATAAAGTAGAAACATTTAAACATACTCAGTCGCTATTAGATGGACTGCACGCCAAATATAATACCGCGACTGGCGACATTGTTGTTGGTGATGACGAATGGGGACATTTGCAACTTGATGCCACATCTATATTTTTGCTGATATTGGGGCAAATGACGGCTGCGGGATTGCAAATAATTTATACGATTGATGAAGTAAATTTTGTCCAAAATCTGGTTTACTACATTGGACGAGCTTACCGCACACCAGATTACGGCATTTGGGAACGTGGTAATAAAATTAATCGTGGTAATGCTGAGTTAAATGCCAGTTCCGTAGGCATGGCAAAAGCTGCTTTAGAAGCTATCAATGGACTAGATTTGTTTGGTGTGCGTGGTAGTCAAGCATCGGTGATTCATGTGCTACCAGATGAAATTGCTCGTGCCCGAATTACTTTAGAATCTTTATTACCCAGGGAATCTGGTTCCAAAGAAATTGATGCGGCGCTGTTGAGTATTATTAGTTATCCTGCCTTTGCAGTGGAAGATTTGGAATTACGCGATCGCACTTTAAACGATATTATCAACAAACTCGCAGGTAAATACGGCTGCAAACGCTTTCTGCGTGATGGACACCAAACCGTTTTAGAAGATAATCAGCGCTTGCACTACGAACCGTGGGAACTCAAGCAATTTGAGCATATTGAATGCGAATGGCCATTATTTTTCACTTATTTAGTTCTAGATGGATTATTTCGCGGTGAGCAAGAACAAGTTAAAAAATACCAAGAACTTTTAGAATCATTACTTATAGAACAAGATGGTTTGCGTTTATTACCAGAACTTTATTATGTCCCAGCCGAAAACATAGAAGCAGAAAGGTTAGCACCTCAAATACAACCACGTCTGCCCAATGAAAATATTCCTTTGGTATGGGCGCAGAGTTTATATTTTCTTAGTCAAATGTTGAGTGAAGGGTTACTAGCGGTTGGTGATATCGACCCTTTGGGAAGACATTTGTGTGTAGGTAAACAGCGCGAGGCATTGGTACAAATTGCCTTGCTAGCAGAAGATGAAGATTTACAGAAAAAATTAGAAGTTCACGGCATTGAAACACAAACGCCTACCCAAGTAGAACCGATCCAGGTAAGAAAAGCTGGAGAATTCTCAGCTATTTATAGCCAAATTGGCCGTAATGACAAACTTGGTTTAACTGGACGGCCAGTGCGACGGCTGCGGAGTTTAACAACATCGAGAATCTTTCGGATTAGTGGTGAGACAATTGTATTTTTGCCTTCATTTTCAGACTCTCAACAGTTTTACCTAACCCTTGATTACCATTTTCTACTAGATCAAATTAGAAGCGAACTAGCTTATATTCAAAAATATTGGAGCGATTTAGGTCGTCCTACTCTGACTTTAATGTTGACGCACACCATGTTAGAAGCCGGTTCGGAAGCATTACTAGAACTGATGCAAGAACTGAAAGATGGAATTTGTAACGGTGTACGAGTGAAATTAGGGCGGCTAAATCAGCTAATGCTGACGGCTGGAATCCAAAGAATTGATTTTCTTCCAAATACAGAATTTTTGCGATCGCCAGTGAAAAATGCTAGCCCACGTTGCTATTATCTCACTTCTCGTCCTGAGAAAAACTGGCGCTTAGGGCATACTCAAGAATTTCAAATGGAGTGTGAAACCAACTTCGGATTATTACTTTCTTATTTGCAGGCATCAGAAAATATTTACGAGCAAATTGAGTTATTGCAAACTTTAACTCGCTTGCAGGGAATGGAATTTGATACAGGGTATGGGGGCCCAGGATATCGTGTCACCGTAGCCGATTTACTCGATGAAGTTTACACCAAAGCTGGAGATTTAGGCATTTGGGCAGTAGTGCGTCGGGCTGCGGGGTTACGGCTTATGGTTGATATCAGCCTATCAGATGCAGTAACAAGTATTTTGGTGCGGGGTAAGCAAATTGCTGTGGGTAAAGCTTACAGTGAAGCGTCCTTGATTACCGTACCCATGTCCCACGATGAAATTGCCGATAAAATTAATCATTTTTGTCGTGAAGATATCCGCGATCGCGTCCTTACTCAAGAAATTTTAATCTATCTTGGTATCTTAATTCGCTCAGAACCCGAACTATTCCAGGGACTGCTGACGCTGAGAGTCGGCTATCTCATCTTATTGCTCACCAGCGAACTAGCGCAGAAATTGGATGTTACTCAAGATGAAGCTTACGATGGCTTAATGCAACTTTCACCCTTTGAAGTTAAAGTGCGCTTGCGTCAGGTATTAACTGGATATACTGGCATGAGTAACCTATTACGCCAACAAGAATCACTCCACGTCAAGCAAAAAGAAAGTGATATTGCTTGGGTAGTTTTACCAGGAATCGCCGAAGAAATAGAAGTCCCACCAGGTGGTTGGCGGCGGTTTCGTCAAGCCGAGGGTGCGACGGGACGCGTACCAAAAGACTTTTTCAAGCAGATTTGGCTATTAATGCAACATTGCAAGGGTCTAGTAATTGGCGATAAACTAGAGCGGCGCAATCGTTTAGATAGTGAGATAATGCTGTCGGAAATGACAGCAGGGGAAAGAAACTTTGCTCTGTTAGTTGAGCATTTGCTGAATAAAATCGAAGCTCCAGAATACCGCCAAGTAAATATTGAAGCATTAATCGAATTAGGAGCGATCGCAGCTAATAATCCCAAGCTGCAAATCGAAGAATATATTGTGTTGGATGTGTTGATTGGACATGCAGTGCGATTGGCGTGGTTAGAGAATCATAGTCAACGTAGCGATCGCTATGATGAGGATAAGGCTAATGCGTGGCGATCGTTTTACAACACTTCTCCTAGAGATTGTGCTGGTTATATTTTGAAGGCTTTCCGGTTCTTGACGGAATTTGTGAAAGATTTTTAAACGCAAAGGGACGCGGAGGGAAGCGCAGAGGAACGCAGAGGATGAGAGAGAATGAGTTGAGTGGGGTGATTATTGGGTGTGCGATGAGGGTGCATACTGCTTTGGGGCCTGGTTTGTTGGAATCGGCTTATGAGGAGTGTTTGGATTATGAGTTGAAGAAAGCTGGATTGAATGTTGGTAAACAAATTCCATTGCCTTTGGTTTACCAAGATGTGCAATTGGAATGCGTTTATCGATTAGATTTGATTGTCGAAAACCAAGTAATTGTAGAGATTAAATCTGTAGAATCCTTCCACCCGATTCACTCCGTTCAACTCCTAACCTATCTCAAACTAGCAAACTGCAAACTAGGTCTTCTCCTCAACTTTAACGTCCTCCACCTCAAAGAAGGCATAAAACGCATAGCCAACAACCTCTAACTCTCCCTCTGCGAACCTTTGCGTTTCCCTCCGCGTTCCTTTGCGTTAAAAAAATATCCCCCACCTCAAATTCCAAAAGCAGGGGTTTAATTAAATCTATTTAACCGAAACAGCATCAACATCAATCGTGCTTGCAGTAGATGTAGAACCCTCTGTGCTATTAGGTACTTCAGTACCCACATCACCTTTACGAGCCTTCCAGCCCTCAATTACTAGCCCAGACACCTCGCTAACTAGCAGGGTCAAAAGGAAAACATCATCAATCTGTCCCACAACGGGTACAAAATCTGGGAGAACATCAAATGGGCTGACCAAATAGACCAACGTTCCTAAAATTACCCACCAACGGTACTTGGGGTTACGAAGCACATCTCGATACCAGGTGTAAAGTGATTGAATTGAAAATTTCATATTTTGAACCTCCAGTTATCTTTAATTTTGACAAATAATCCTAAAAATTCCCGGTGGGAATAACCGCCCTAGTTATTCTGGAAGACGCTACTCGTAATTTTTCACCAAATACCTACTGTGTAATTCTGCACAATAGTCTGTCATTGCCAGAGTTTCATTGATTCGGAATGGAAACTTTATTTTTGCTGTGCTGCACTGGTAATTCCCTAACAACAAATAAATTTGATGGATGTTGATTGTTTATTTCAGAGGGGAATCCTAGCTATATAAATCTAAAGTTTCGCCTCTTTAATGTAAATTTATCTGCTTTTCAAAAGGCGAAGCACTAACGCAGGATGGAACCTATCGATGAAGAAGCATCACTTTGGCATACCTGAAATCCCACTACAGATGGTTCTGATTATTCCCTTTGTCTTACAAATATTTGGAGCGGTGAGTTTAGTAGGTTATTTGTCATTTAAGAATGGACAGAAAGCTGTCAATGACTTGGCAGACCAGTTGATGACTCGAACTAGCAATATAGTAGATGAACATTTAAATTCTTATCTATCTATTCCCCATAAAGTGAACCAGATTAATGCTGATGCCATTCAGATGGGGTTATTGGATGTGCGCGATCGCAAAACTGTGGCAAAGTATTTCTGGAAGCAAATGCAGGCTTATGACCTGACTTACATCGGTATCGGACTAACCACTGGTGAGGGAGCAGGAGCCGCCCGTTACGATGGCAAAACCGTCACGATTGATGATTGGGGTTCTAAGCCTCCGAAAAATTGCTACAACTACGCCACGGATGACAAAGGCGATCGCACCCATATCAATACTATTGATGATTGGGACAACTTCAACTTAAGTTGGTACACCGAACCCATAAAAGCTCGTAAACCTATTTGGTCGCGGATTTTCACCTGGAATTATCCTAATCATCCATACATCGCGGCTTCAGCAGGTCGTCCCATTTATGACGCGCAGAATCGATTACTGGGGATGGTTGGCGTTGATATCCATCTCTTGAAATTGAGCGAGTTTCTACGGCGTTTAGATATCAGCCGTTCTGGACAGGTTTTCATTCTGGAGCGAAATGGAATGCTGATAGCGAACTCTAGCACGCAGCAGCCTTTTACCCTAATTAAAGAAGAGATTCAACGAGTAAAAGCCACCGATAGTCCCGATCCTTCAGTTCAGTCTATTGCCAAACAAATTCAGCAAAACTTTAATGGCTTTGAGTCCATCACCGAATCCAAAAAACTGCAACTGAATTGGCAAGGAGAGCCAAATTTTGTCAATATCACCCCTTGGCGCGATCAATATGGACTGGATTGGCTAGTAGTAGTGAGTGTGCCGGAACGTACTTTTATGGCACAAATCAACGCCAACACCCGCACTACCATTTTGCTCTGTCTTGGAGCCTTGGCTGTGGCAACCTTCATGGGCTATTTAACTTCCCACTGGATTACACAGCCGATTCTGCAAATCAAGCGAGCAAGTCAGGCAATGGCATCGGGCAATTTAGACCAAACCTTGGATATCAACAATATCCAGGAACTCAATGTCCTTGCCCATTCCTTTAATCACATGGCAGGGCAATTGCGCGAATCTTTTACAGCCTTAGAAAACGGTAAGGCAGAATTAGAAGACAAAGTGGAAGAACGCACCGCCGAACTTAAAACCGCCTTGAGTGAATTGCAGCACACTCAAGCACAAATGGTTCAAAGTGAAAAGATGTCTAGTTTGGGTCAACTGGTGGCAGGTGTAGCGCATGAAATCAATAACCCGGTGAACTTTATTCATGGCAATATTACTTACCTAAACGAATACACTCAAGATTTACTCAAGATGATCCAGCTTTATCAACAACGTCATCCCAGTAACGATCCAGAGGTGCAAGCGCTAGCTGAGGAAATCGATTTGGAATTTCTGATCGAGGATTTACAGAAGATGCTAGCTTCTATGAAAATGGGGACTGACCGGATTCGGAGTATTGTATTATCACTGCGGAATTTTTCTCGGATAGATGAAGCAGAATTCAAAGCAGTTGACCTTCATGAAGGAATTGAAAGTACGCTGTTGATTTTGCAACACCGTCTGAAAGACAAACCAGAACGCCCAGCAATTGTAGTGATTCGGGATTATGGCAACTTGCCCCAAGTAGAATGCTATGCTGGACAACTCAATCAAGTCTTGATGAATGTTTTGGTGAATGCGATCGATGCTTTAGACGAAGTAAATGCCAATCGCACCGTTGAGGAAATAGAGGCAAATCCTAGTAAGATTAGCATCCGTACTTCAATGAGCAATTCAGAGTGGGTGGAAATTGCGATCGCAGATAATGCCACAGGAATGCCGGAACAGGTTAAAAACCGGATCTTCAATCCTTTCTTCACTACCAAACCTGTAGGCAAAGGGACAGGTATGGGCATGGCAATCAGCTATCAAATTATTACCGAAAAACATGGTGGCAAATTGGAATGTTTTTCTACTCTTGGTAAGGGAAGTGAGTTTATCATTCAATTGCCTACCCAGCACCAAGTTTATCCAGCAGTCTAAGTCAAATCCGCCATGTTTAGAGTGTTTTTTTAGCTTTTCGAGAAATTTATATTTTGGAAGTCCCTCATTTTGCATTAATCTCTAGAATTAAAATGCCTTAGCACATTTGCTCTAGTCATGGAGGGAGGAAACTTAAGCAGTGGATATTTTAGATTTGTTTTATAAGGGTGGGCCAGCGATGTGGCCTTTACTTGTGCTGTCGATTCTATCTTTGAGTGTGATTTTTGAGCGTTTGTGGTTCTGGTTGCGAATTTTGACTCAGGAAAAGCAAATAGTCGATCGCATCCTAGATGCTGCCCAGGATAATTGGCAAGCAGCTGCGGATATTGCGAAACTTGCAAGCCATCAACCTATCGGGCGTTTTCTCTACGCCCCCTTACGTTTTCCAAAAACTGATGTGGAAACCTTTCGATTAGCACTTGAGGCTACAGCAGAAGATGAATTGGCTGGAATGCGGCGGGGCGAAAAGCTTTTAGAAGCTGTGATTGCCCTCGCGCCTCTCTTGGGATTGTTGGGTACTGTTTTAGGTCTAATTCACTCTCTGCGCTCAATTCGGATTGGCGATTTGGGAACTGAGTCTACCGCCGGGGTGACTACGGGTATTGGTGAATCTTTAATTAGTACAGCAAGTGGGTTAATCGTTGCCATTATTAGCTTGGCATTTTACCGCCTATTTCAAAGTTTTGTAGTTAACCAAGTCAAAGTTTTTCGGAAGGCAGGGAATGAGATGGAATTGCTCTACCGCCAGTCCCCCCCTGATTTTAGTAATAGTACATCAGCAATTGTGCAGGAAAATTTCACTCCACCCCGCAAGCCAGGAAAGACTAGGTTGCCTGAACCTCCTGAACCACCCAATACAGCTAATTAATAGTCAATAATTCAACCCCCGAAGCAGACCTTTAAATTGAGAAAATGAAAGTTAATCTACATACCCCAATTGAAGAAGTTCAAATTCAAATCATCCCTTTAATTGATGTTGTTTTTTGTATCCTGACATTTTTTTTATTAGCGGCATTACAATTTACGCGCCAACAGGCAATAAATGTTGATTTGCCCAAAGCCAGCGCCAGTTCAGTATCTGGAATAACATCACAGAGTGGAAGTTTGATTGTAACTATCGATGCCGTTGGCAATACTTACATCGAAAAACAGCCCGTAAAACGCGACGATTTGGGAGCGAGGTTAAAACAGTATCTCCAAGCAAACCCCAGTGCTGTTGTAGTGCTGAATGCTTCGCGGACAGCGACTTATAATGATGTGATTGAGACATTAGATTTGCTACGGCAAGTAGGAGGCGATCGCGTTTCTTTGGGAATTATTCCTGGCCCATCTCAACCACCCATAAACTCACTCAACCAGCCTAATATCAACTCTTTCCCAATCAATCCTGGTATAGCACCACTTCCAGGCATCAATCCCGAAGGGAATATTACCCCTAAATTTCCCTTAGCACCTAATTCTGTACCCTTACCTGGTGTAAGTCAGCCTCCAACCGGGCAAGGCATCAGTCCTATCAATCCTGGTATTTCCAACCCACCAGCATCCCAAGCCCCTCTAGCACCCAAACAAACCCAACCTCCTCTTAAAAGATGAAATAGGAAGTATGGGGGATGGGGCATTGGGAATTGGGCAGAGGAGCAGGGGGCAAGGGAGAGATTTATTCAATAATTCCCCCTTATCTTCTTTGTCTTCTTTGTCTCCCTTATCCCCCGGTTGGTGAGCGAAGTCGAACCACATCCCCCCTGCTCCCCTGCTCCCTGCTCCCTACTCCCCACTCCCCACTCCCTCAATCCTAAAGATATCTAAAACAAAATTCGGTTAGCAATCAATTTTCTGCTAACTTACAAATAATTGGTTGAGCTTTAAAGATTTTTCCACCGATAAACTGAAGTAATTGTATCACCAATTGCCATTCGCGTTTCAGGGGTTGTGGCATGAATATCGTTACGCTTTTAATTGTTTGGTTAGTAACAGCTATCAGCCTGTTAATAATTAGTAAATTACCTTTAGGAGTTGAAATTGATACTCCTGGTAAAGCCTTTCTTTCTGCCGCAGTGCTTGGTATCGTGACGGCAATAGTCAGACCGATTTTAAGCCTCGTTTTTGCACTCCCCAATTTACTTACATTGGACTTACTATCCAGCATTTTCACATTTATGATTGCTGTAGTTTGTTTTAGTATTGCTGCTTGGTTAGTAGAGGGCTTCCGCTTACGTTACGGGATTTGGAGTGCTGTTATCGGAGCATTTACGCTGACTATAATTAACAGCTTAATCTACAAAATATTGGGCGTTTAAAATCAATAGTGATGAGTTATAAATTAGGGACTTCCAAATAAAAAACATCCTAAATTCTCTTGTGGGATGGGTGTCCGCACCTGTCCCATATTCAGGTCGGGCAGGATGCCCACCCCACAAGATGGATAATTTATTTCTTGGAAGTCCCTTAGTTGTTAATAACTCCTAATTCCTGTACAGACGCGATTAATCGCGTCTCTCTTAACTCCTATCTCCTAACTATTCGTTGGAACTTGGGGGAGCAACGGGGGTTGTTGATTGCTGTTTACGTTGTTCGCGTTTTTTGCGATCGGCTGAGAGCATATCTGCCATCACTATTAGCGCTTGCGCCATCTTATCTAGGTTAGAACGGTATAGTTCCAAATCCTTGTTGAGTTTGTCATCAGATACGTGCAAGCCAGCTGCGATCGCTTTTAGCGCCTCAGTTAGTTGCTTTTCATCTTTGACTAATTCAGGATCTGACTGTTCTAATAACGAAAATACACCAATTGCGAACAAACGGCTGTATTTAAAGTTAGGATTGTTGGCGATCGCTTGCAGTTGTGCTTGCAAGTCAGCATCTCGATCTAAGTAAGTAGTTTGGTCTAACCACCCGATCAAATCTTTAACTGGCAAACCTTTAGCTACAGCTTCTAATCTTTGGGCATCCTGTCGATAGTGTTGCGGATCTTGTTCTATAGCCCTACATAGGGCGTTAAAAATTGATTCTTGATCTCGTTCTGGTTGATAGCCTTGCATGAAGCGGTCAAAAGTAGTGACGACGCCCAAGGCATAAATTGGATTGTAGCTAAAATCGATATTTACTGACAGTAGATGCATTTCTACCATCAATTCTTCTACTACCCGACGATAAATAGTGTTAATCGGACGGGTGTGAAGATTGTAAAAAGTTCGTTTTGTATCAGAGACAGTACGGACGTTATTCACAAAGAAAATGTTAAGGGCGACGTATCTTTATTTTCTCGCTTAAAGGCGACTTTGCCAAGTTGAGCTTTTGACTGGTGACGGTTTCATTTACAATATAAACAAATCAGAAGTATTTTATAAGCTAGTAGCCACAGGGGATTAAGACCTTTTCCTCTAAAAAACTAGCCAAAAATATTTTTTATCCTTAATGATTTGTTTATTGAATTTATGAACTTCTCGCCACAGTTAATTGCTTTAGGTGAGTACCTAGCTGGTGAATTTGATAATCGGGAACAAGCTATAGGAGAACCAGTTTGGTATGTCCATCTCCGAATGTGGCAAAGACCAGTGAATTTGTTCACAGAAGATAGCATCACCTTGTTTGCCGAACAAGCTAGCGTGATTAACCTAGATAAACCTTACCGCCAGCGAATTATGCGGTTGCGTCAGGGCAGCAATGACACATCTCTGGAAGTACAATACTATATGCCTCAAGATCCAGATGCATTAAGAGGCGCAGGCAATAACCCTGCTCTACTGAATACACTGACACCCCAACAATTAGATTTACTACCAGGTTGTATCCTAACAGTAACTCACGAAGCACTAGCTGGCGATCGCTATAAGTTTACCGCCACACCACAACCAGAGACTCGTTGCAGCTTTACTTATCTTGGTAATAGCATCTATGTTTCTTTGGGGTTTGAAACCACTGCGGCAGAATTTCACAGCTACGACAAAGGAATCGATCCAGAAACTGGAAAAGCAACTTGGGGAGCGATTATGGGCCCTTATCGCTACACCAAGCGGAAACAGTATTAAAGAAGTTGCAAGTCGGAAGTCGGAAGTCGGAAGTCGCAAGTACAGTTTTGTAACGGGGATTTAGAAAGAGCCACAAAACTTACGGCTTGTTAGAAGCCGCGGACTTAAACCCGCCGAAGTTTGTTAAATAAGATAAAAAGGAGTCAGAATTCAGAAAACTCCACCCATGAAGGGGTAGAGTTTTAACTTTTGAAAAATATTTAATACTAGTTTCGCCTACGAGGGGCGAGGTTTTAAACCAATATTCATTACCCAGTCGTACAGAATTCAGTATGAATTCTGTTAGCGGTAGCGGGGCGTTTAGCCCCTCCTGAGTTCTGAATTCTTCTTATAAACCTATCATTTATGAGTTACGAGTTATGAAGTTTCAATTAACTCCTAACTCTTTTTTAGCTAGCCATGCTCCGAGGTACACCTTCTAAAGCTTCCTCTTCTGTTTCAAAGATTTCAAAGACAGTATCCATCATCGTCACTTCAAACACGAGTTTGGCTTCTGGATGTACATTGCAGATGCGGAAACTGCCCTTGACTTTATCCGCATCACGCATTCCAGCTACTAAAGACGTAAGACCAGAACTATCGATAAAATTCACCTGAGCCAGATTTACAACTACATGGCGGCTGAGTTTGGAAATACACTCTTGTAACTTCAGGCGAAATTGCCAAGCAGTGGTAATGTCTAGGCGACCTGCTGGTGTTAAGACAATAACGGTGTTTCCGTCTTGGGTTGTATAAGTTTTTTGGTCTATATGAATCACTAAAGCCCTCCCCGTGGCATTCTTCTTAAGATTAGGTAGTTACAGAATTGTCTAACGCTGTCACTTGAGATTAACAAGCTATAGCTAAAATTGTCACCTTTTTCTGCTAAGTGCTTAACTTTAGTAGTTTAACTCACTAAATCAGTACTGAGTAGCAATTTTTAATAGGGAGTGGGGAGCGAGGGAGATAGGGGAGAACTCCTAACTCCTTTACAGACGCGATTAATTGCGTCTCTCCAAAGTACAGACGCGATTAATCGCGTCTGTTCTAACTCAACACTATTGAGGTGGTGTCCAGTTGATCCAATCTTGAGGCTTCAGGAAGGTTTCATACAACTCGGCCTCTGGTGTATTGGGTTCTGGCTGATAGCCGTATTCCCAGCGCACTAAAGGTGGTAGGGACATGAGAATTGATTCGGTGCGTCCGTTAGTTTGCAGACCAAAAATAGTACCTCGGTCATAAACCAAGTTAAATTCTACATACCGTCCCCGGCGATAGAGTTGAAAATTCCGTTGGCGATCGCCATACTCTATCCCATGTCGCCGTTCTACAATAGGTACGTAGGCTGGTAAAAATGCTCTGCCACAGCCTTGAACAAAGGCAAATAAATCTTCCCAATTGCGGGTTGCTGGTGTTCCCACCTGGTTACTATGAATAGCCGCGTCTCCATTGGGATTTGGCCCGCGATATAAAGCACCGTGACCATCTTGGTAATCAAAAAATAGACCACCTACACCCCGTGTCTCATCACGATGTTTGAGGTAGAAATATTCATCACACCACCGCTTAAACACCGAGTAATAGTCTGGGTGGTGTTTGTCACAAGCCTGTTTTAATGTTTTGTGTAAATGTGCCGCATCTTCAGCAAAGGGGTAATAAGGTGTCAAGTCAATACCACCACCAAACCACCAAACTGGCCCCGCTTCAAAGTAGCGATAATTTAGATGAACTGTAGGCACGTAGGGATTGTGAGGATGTAATACCATTGAAGTACCCGTGGCATAAAAGCCGTGCCCTGCGGCTTCCGGGCGTTGGGTTAAAATTGAGGCTGGCAAGTGGGAACCCCAAACTTCAGAAAAATTTACACCAGCTTGTTCAAATATTGCACCTTCTCGCAGCACGCGCGATCGGCCTCCACCCCCTTCAGGGCGTTCCCAACTATCTTCATTAAACTTAGCCACACCATCTAGTTTTGCCAATGATTCAGTAATTTCGTCTTGCAGTTGTTTCATAAACTGACTGACTCTAGTCTGAGCGTCAGGTGCTGGCAAAGACTTGGATGATTCTGCTGCTACAGTTGGTATTTGCGAGTTGGTCAACATAGATTCCCGAACCTAAATTACAATTTCCTGAAAGCCGCAAATTTCTTAATTTGAAAAATTTGGGGGAAACACTCGCCAACAATCAAGTTCTATTTGCCCAACCCGCTTTTTTCTCACTGGTTAAGCATTTATCCGATTGATGGGCATCACTAAAGTTATTTTCCCTCAAATGCGTATAGGCTTGTATATTGACTGAGTTTTATTTTGTTAATTTTAACTATTTCGCTCATTTGGTACTCCAGGAATTGAGCGTAGTTGCACACAATACCAGAGTTACCAGAAAGTGTCTAGGGAGGAGGATTAGGAAAATGCAAGATTGGTTATCCAAATTCATCCACCGCAAACGTCGTCGGTTTTGCGCTTCTCTGGTGCGGACATATCGAGAGATAAGCTCTGCTTCTGTAGATGAATTGTGGCAAAAAGTTGCTGATTTAACAGATGTTTCCTGGCATCCACTACTTAAGAGTACTAATGTACCCTACGGATTAGTACCCAAACCAGGGTTGATTTTTCACGCAGTAACACGCTTTTCGCCGATTCCCATCCGTATTTTTGTGGAGCGCGTCAATCCTAGAGAGATGCTGAGTATCCGAGTTCTGGCGATTCCGGGGATAGAGGAACGGGTGACTTATCAAGTAGAGTCAACTGTTTGTGGCACTTGTTTATCTTATTCTGTAACTCTACGGGGTTGGTTATCGCCCCTGATTTGGTCTTTATCCCGTCCTTATGTAGACCGCGTAGCCCGGTCTTTGGTAGAGGCAGCAGAAAAGGCAGCATTGCCAACGGTATCTGGTAAGAAAAAATCCCTTAATGACAGTTGTTTTGATTTTTAGGTAAGGGGGAGTGGGAAGGGGAGCAGGGAGCAGGGAGCAGGGGAGCAGGGAGCAGGGAGCAGGGAGCAGGGGAGCAGGGGGAGATGAGGGAGATGTGGTTCGACTTCGCTCACCAACCGGGAGATGAGGGAGATGAGGGGCAATTATTGAATAAATCTCTCCCCTGCCCCCTGCCCCCTGCCCCTCTGCCTTTTGTGCCTAATGCCCAAAGAAAGTTTAAGATTCTATTAGGTAATAATGCCATTTGCTAAGTTTTATTACGGCATTGACAGTGAAAACACTAAGCTGACCTTACTTAAGAAAACATCGAGTTAATAGCTAAGATGTTCGCCACAAGTGTATTTATTCATTTTGAATTTTGAATTTTTATGTACGATGTCCTAGATTCTCACTCTGTCTTAGAAGTGTTGCGACCAGTGGAAGACCCAGAACTCCGCAAAAGTCTGGTGGAACTGAATATGATTCGCAACGTCAAAATTGACGGTGGCAAGGTTAGTTTCACTTTAGTGTTGACCACTCCTGCCTGTCCGTTACGTGAGTTTATCGTTGAAGACTGTCAAAAAGCTGTCAAAAAGCTACCAGGTGTTACAGATGTCAGCATAGAAGTGACGGCAGAAACACCCCAACAAAAAAGTTTGCCTGATCGCACTGGCATTTCTGGTGTGAAAAATATCATTGCTGTTTCCAGTGGCAAAGGTGGCGTTGGTAAAAGTACGGTAGCTGTGAATGTAGCAGTAGCTCTAGCTCAAACTGGAGCGAAAGTTGGCTTGTTAGATGCTGATATTTACGGCCCCAATGATCCCACTATGCTGGGTCTAGCTGATGCCCAAATTGTGGTGCGTTCCACTGAAACAGGTGACATTCTGGAACCTGCTTTTAATCACGGTGTCAAATTAGTTTCAATGGGCTTTTTGATTGACCGAGATCAACCAGTCATTTGGCGGGGGCCTATGCTCAATGGCGTAATTCGCCAGTTTCTCTATCAAGTGCAATGGGGAGAACTGGATTACTTGATTGTAGATATGCCACCTGGAACCGGAGATGCTCAGTTAACTTTAACTCAAGCAGTGCCGATGGCAGGGGCGGTAATTGTCACCACGCCGCAAACTGTAGCCCTGTTAGATTCTCGCAAGGGATTGCGAATGTTTCAGCAAATGAATGTCCCGGTATTGGGGATCGTAGAAAATATGAGCTATTTTATCCCCCCCGATCAACCAGATAAGCAGTATGACATCTTCGGTTCCGGTGGCGGCTCTAAAACCGCCGCCGAATTGGGAGTACCACTGCTGGGGTGCGTGCCACTAGAGATTTCCACACGAGTTGGCGGTGATAGTGGTGTGCCCATAGTTGTTGGCGATCCAGATTCAGCTTCGGCAAAAGCATTAACCGCGATCGCTCTTACCATTGCTGGTAAAGTATCAGTTGCTGCATTGACATAATTAATTTAATTTCTATCTACTTCCTGAGCTATGTCCTGGGAATACTAGGGACTGGAGATTGGGGAAAAGGGAGATGAGGGAGTGGGGGAGATGAGGGAGATGAGGGAGTGGGGGAGATGAGGGAATTATTAAAATTAAGTCTCTTCCTTGTCTCCCCCCTCTTCCTTGTCTACCTTGTCTCTTCTCCATGCCCAATGCCCCATGCCCAAAAATTAAAAAAGTCTAAATTGGCACAATGTTATTAAAACGATCGCTCCCCAAAATTCGCTGGAAGTCTTGGGTTAAGCCCTGGCAACATGTAGATTGGTTACTATTTTGTTTGCCAGTTGCTGTCAGTATCTTTGGTGGCCTCATGATTCTCAGTACGGAACTGAAGCAGCCAGTAACTGACTGGTGGTGGCACTGGATGGTAGCGGGTATCGGCGTGCTTATAGCCCTATTTTTATCTCGCATCCGCTACGAACTCTTAATGCAGTGGCACTGGGTAACATACTCACTAACGAATTTCAGCTTAATCGCTGTGATGATTGCTGGTACTAGCGCTAAAGGGGCACAGAGGTGGATTAGTATCGCCGGCTTTAATGTGCAACCCTCAGAATTTGCCAAAATCGGCATGATCGTTACCTTAGCGGCTTTGCTACACAGGCGGACTGCTTCTAGCCTTGAAGGTGTTTTCCGGGTTCTGGCAATTACCGCCATCCCTTGGGGATTAGTATTTTTGCAGCCAGATTTAGCAACATCACTAGTATTTGGTGCGATCGTCTTAGGAATGCTTTACTGGGCAAATGCTAACCCAGGCTGGTTAATTCTGTTGATTTCTCCTGTGGTTGCCGCCATTTTGTTTAGTATATCTTGGCCTTTATCAGAGCCGATCATTTTATTCAAAGAACTATCTTTTGGCCCATTAGGAATAGTTTGGTCATTTGCAATGGCTATTGTGGGCTGGCAAACTCTGCCCTGGCGGAGATTTGGTTGCAGTGCGATCGGTGCGTGGACTCTCAATATACTGGGTGGCGAATTAGGAGTCTTCGCTTGGAACCATGTTTTGAAAGAGTATCAAAAAGCTCGACTAACTGTATTCATGAACCCCGATCACGATCCACTCGGTGCTGGGTATCACTTAATCCAATCTCGGATTGCCATTGGTGCTGGTGAAATTTGGGGATGGGGTCTGTTCAAGGGGCCTATGACGCAACTGAATTTCGTACCTGAACAGCATACAGACTTTATTTTCTCCGCAGTGGGAGAAGAATTCGGTTTTGTTGGTTGTTTGGTAGTGCTGTTTGTCTTCTGCTTAATTTGCCTCCGTCTGTTGCATGTTGCTCAAACGGCCAAAGATAACTTTGGTTCCTTGTTGGCTATTGGGGTTTTGTCTATGATCGTGTTTCAGGTGATTGTGAACGTTGGCATGACTGTAGGTTTAGCACCTGTGGCAGGAATACCTTTACCTTGGATGAGTTATGGGCGTTCTGCTATGCTGACTAACTTCATTTCCTTGGGAATAGTAGAATCGGTAGCAAATTTTCGCCAAAGGCAGAAGTATTATTGATTCGTCATTAGTCATTTGTCCTTTGTCCTTTGCTAATGACCAATGACAAATGACAAATGACTATTAACAAGTATTAAGCTATTAAAAGGAAACAAGCGAGGCTAAAAACATGATTCTGCCTGGAGCAACTGTTCGCGTCAAGAATCCCGCAGATACCTATTATCGCTACGAAGGACTCGTGCAACGACTGACCGATGGCAAAGTAGCCGTATTATTTGAAGGTGGTAACTGGGATAAATTAGTTACCTTTCGCCTAAGCGAATTGGAACTCATAGAGACTATCGCCGGACGGAAAAAAGCCAAATAAGATTAGTCATTAGTCATTTGTCCTTTGGCAAAAATTAATGACTAATGACCAATGACTAATGACTAATGACTAAATTACTATGCGCCTTCCCCTACCACAGTTTGCCACTGGCGATCGCCATCCCAACCACATTGCGGAGGTGATTGAGACTACTAGTACTGAATTCCTAGCTCAGTGTTTAGAACCAGAAGATTTGACCTTTCCCTCCATGCCACCCTTTGGTAGTTGGGTTTGTTCTGTAGATGAAGAATCTGGGAATCAAGTTTATGGGGTGGTATATTATGCTACGACTATGCCTATAGATTCAGTCCACCGGGCTAGGGCTTTGGGGTTGTCACTGCAAGACTTACGTGAGGAACAACCCCAGATATTTGCTATGTTGAGAACAGAATTTCGAGCTGCGATCGTGGGATTTGAACAATCTTCCCAGAATCGAGGTTATAACCAAAGAATATATCAGTATCTACCACCCCGTCCCCCGCAAATCCATCAAGCTGTTTATCGGTGTGAACCAGAAGCGATCGTTAAATTTACTGAAGAATTAGATTTTTTGCGGACATTGCTTTGTATTAACGGTGCGCCAGTCGAGTCTTTGACCGCAGCTGCCATTCGAGATGTATACCAGTTACGCAAAGCTGACCGAGAATGGTTAATTAAAGCTGGACGTAACCTGAGCGTGCTTCTTAAAGATGACTACGATCGCTTGCGGTTTATTTTAAGTCAAATCCATCCGTAGGTAGTTAGTTCTTAGACAATTACCTGGTTAGTGTAAGTTATTAATATTTTTAATTTTTCGTCAGGTGGCTTACCCATTTTATATCCATCAGGCGATCGCCCCAAGGTAATCGCAGTTTTACCATAGCCCCTTCAATTCCTACATGATGGAACTCATATCACAAGTTCTTGTTCTGGAACCAACTTCCCAAGTTCTTGGCAAGGAACCAATTGTTCCCTTTGCTATTTTGCTGGTGGTTATCTTAGTTATCCCCATCATGTTTGAGCGGCTAAGATTACCAGGATTAGTGGGCTTGGTTTTCTCAGGGCTAGTACTCGGGCCTTCAGGCTGGAATTTATTTCAGTCTGACTCACCGATGATTAACCTACTATCAGACATTGGGTTAATTTATTTACTGTTTGTCGCCGGGCTAGAAGTTGACCTCGAAAAGTTCCGTCGGCAAAAAAGTCGTGCCTTTGGGTTTGCTAGCTTGACTTTCATTATCCCCCTGCTCGTGGGAACCTTAGTAGGGCTGATTTTAAGCTATGGCTGGAATACTTCAATTTTAATTGGCTCTTTATTCGCTTCCTATACCCTTTTGGCATATCCCATAATCAGCCGTTTGGGAGTGGTCAACAATGAAGCTGTTACTATCACCATTGGAGCTAAGATTTTTACAGATATTGGCGCAGTGCTGATCTTAGGCGTTTGTGTAGGCATCACTCATGCTGGAGCATTCAGCTTTGCTAAACTACTCACCTTGTCGGGCTGGTTAATTATTTACTCTGTTGCGGTTGTTACAGGCTTTGATTGGGCAGGCAAGGAATTTTTCAAGCGGTCTGGAGATGATGAAGGAAACAAGTTTTTGTTTGTATTGCTTTCTGTGTTTCTGGCGGCTGTAGGCGCTCAATTGATTGGGGTAGAAAAAATTGTTGGTGCTTTTTTAGCGGGTTTGGCGGTGAATGAAGCTGTGGGTGAAGGCCCAGTCAAAGAAAAGGTAGTATTTATTGGCAGTGTACTGTTTATTCCCATTTTCTTTGTTGACCTTGGCTTACTGATCGATCTACCCGCCTTTGTGAACAACCTGGATACGCTCAAGTTAACGCTGTTGATGATAGTCGGTTTGATTGTCAGTAAATTGATTGCAGCTTTGTTGACAAAACTGGTTTACCGCTACAAGTGGCAAGAAACTTTAACCATCTGGTCGCTATCACTTCCCCAGGTTGGTACAACCTTAGCAGCTACCTTAGTGGGATATCGGGCTGGGTTGCTGCCACTTGAAGTATTACACAGTGTGATTGTCTTAATGGTTGTCACATCAACCTTGGGGCCGTTGATAACCAGTCGAATAGCTGTTGGTTTGAATTCCTTACCAACGGAAGATCCGGCATCACCTCTCCCTGACCAGAATGCACCAGAGACAGACAGCGCTTTTACGATCGTCGTACCTGTCTATAATCCTCATACCGAACAGCATTTAATTGAAATGGCAGCGTTATTAGCGCGTCAGTCTCAGGGAAAAATTATACCACTGGCGATCGCAACTGCTACGGCTCAGATGGATGCACCACAGTTAGAAGCTTCTCTACAACGCAGTGAGCGATTATTGACCAAAGCCACGACACACAGTCGATTATTAGGCGTGACCGCAGAACCAATGCTGCGAATTGATGATGCCTTTGCTCAAGGAATTAGCCGAGCCGCCCGCGAACAAAATGCTAATTTAATTGTGATGGGTTGGGGTAAACGGACTGGGTTACGAGCGCGTTTATTTGGCAATGTGATTGATGGTGTGCTTTGGGCATCCCATTGTCCAGTAGCGGTAACACGTCTAGTAGAATCACCGAAAAAAATTCAGCGCATCTTAGTACCAGTAGAAAACTTAACAGCACCCATATTACAGCCTGTACAATTTGCCCAAATGCTGGCAGAAGTAAATGAGAGCCACATTACTGTGCTAAATGTGTGCGCTCGCCGCACTAGTTCCAGTAAAATTGCCTGGAGGCGATCGCATCTCTCCCTAATGGTATCTAATTTAGCTTTGGCTAATGCCCCAGAAATTCAAATTATCGCTCATGAAAATGTTGCCCAAGCAATTTTGCAGGCAGCACGATTATATGATTTAGTAGTTTTACCTTTTATACGCAATCGTACCAGTCCTGGAGGGTTAGCCATTAGCGATGTTACAACCCAGTTAGCCAGACAACTTACCTGCTCAATTGTCATGCTTGGAGAACCGCAGCGCACTCAAACTACAAATGTAATTATGACTAACACGGTTACTAGTATTACATCTGCTGTATAATATCAAGCAGATTTGAGTCTATCTGAGTGAACAGGGGCTGCGATCCATGTTGACAAAAAGCTTTGCAACAAATGAATCGACTATAGGAATATCTGTATATTCCCACAGTTAATTATGTGCTGCTTTGTATCCAACTGAGAGCAGCAATAACCGTAAAAACACTTTATATTATTGAAGATTTGATGAACTTTAATTGGAAGACTGACAATATTGAGATTAAGTTTGTTATTTTGCTAGTTAAATTGAGCAGGTAAAAACATCACAAATTCATAACCGTAGAAAAATAATTAAGTTCAACAACACTTTTTGATTAATCCTTGTTCTTTTGTCAGTTCTGTATTTTTGTCCCCAAGCTGGGTAATCTAAAAGTAAGTGCAATAGCTACTGAAAATATTTGTAAGTAACTGGGAAACTATGAGAATTTTGGTAACGGGCGGTGCTGGGTTTATTGGTTCCCATCTCATCGACCGATTAATGACTGATGGGCATGAATTAATATGCTTGGATAACTTTTACACTGGCCATAAACGTAACATTCTTAAATGGTTAGGGCATCCGTACTTTGAACTGATCCGCCACGATATTACCGAACCAATTCGGTTAGAAGTGGATCAAATTTACCATTTAGCTTGTCCTGCTTCACCAGTACATTACCAGTACAACCCAGTTAAAACCGTTAAGACTAACGTCATGGGAACCATGAATATGTTGGGGCTGGCTAAACGTGTGAAAGCTAGGTTTTTCTTGGCTTCAACTAGTGAAGTATACGGAGATCCTGAAGTTCATCCCCAACCTGAAGAGTATCGGGGTAGCGTCAATCCCATTGGGATACGTTCATGCTACGACGAAGGCAAAAGAATTGCTGAGACTTTAGCATTTGATTACTACAGACAAAATAAAGTTGATATTCGAGTTGTGCGGATATTTAACACCTACGGCCCGAGAATGTTAGAAAACGACGGTCGGGTAGTAAGCAATTTTATAGTTCAAGCCTTGCGAGGTAATCCTTTAACCGTATACGGTGATGGTTCGCAAACTCGTAGTTTCTGCTACGTTTCCGATTTGGTAGAAGGATTCATCAGCCTGATGAATAGCGACTATATTGGCCCAGTGAATTTGGGCAATCCTGGTGAATACACGATTTTGCAATTGGCACAAGCTGTGCAAAATATGATCAACCCAGATGCACAGATTAAGTTTGAGCCATTACCTTCGGACGATCCCCGTCGTCGCCAGCCAGATATTACTAAGGCAAAGACTTTGTTAAATTGGGAACCTACCATTCCTCTGCAAGAGGGGTTAAAACTGACAATAGAAGATTTCCGCGATCGCATTCAAGGCGATGGCAATAATTCAACGAACTAAATAGCGCCTAGCATCGCTCTGAATTTTCATGCAGGCTCATCCGCTCGGTAGCTGGTATGCTTAGTGGCTGAGTTTACTGCCAGTGTGTTAAGTGTCATATTGATAACTTCTTTTTGAAGACTACACCCAAAAAAGTTAGGGAGTTAAACAATGCGTGTTTGCGTGATTGGTACTGGTTACGTTGGTTTAGTTACAGGTGCTTGCTTGGCTCATATTGGGCATGATGTAATTTGCGTAGACAACAACGAAGAAAAAGTTAAGTTAATGAAGTCTGGACAGTCCCCAATTTTTGAGCCGGGACTCTCAGAAATTATGCAGTCTGCCATTCAAACAGAGAAGATTCATTTTACAAGCGATCTTGCTGCTGGAGTTTCCCACGGAGAAATTTTGTTTATTGCTGTGGGGACACCACCTTTACCCACTGGTGAAAGTGATACTCGTTATGTCGAAGCTGTAGCCCGTGGGATTGGGGAAAATCTCAACGGTGGTTATAAAGTCATAGTGAATAAATCTACAGTCCCCATTGGCTCAGGAGACTGGGTGCGGATGCTTGTTCTAGATGGGATTGCAGAGCGGCAAAAAACATTGGTACCCGCAGGTGGAGTACCGAGTGATGATAAATTACCTGAGTTTGCATCTGAGTTTGATGTAGTGAGCAATCCAGAATTTTTGCGCGAAGGTTCGGCAGTTCACGACACTTTCAACCCCGATCGCATTGTACTAGGAGGCAATAGCCAAAGAGCAGTAGCTTTAATGGAACAACTGTATGCCCCAATTGTGCAACGCAAATACGCTGAAGATCAATCTTTACCCCCAGTGCCAATTCTGGCAACAGACCTAAGTTCGGCGGAGATGATTAAATACGCCGCTAATGCCTTTTTAGCCACTAAGATTAGTTTTATTAACGAAGTTGCTAATATTTGCGATCGCGTCGGTGCTGATGTCACCCAAGTAGCTAAAGGTATTGGTCTAGACTCCCGCATTGGTAACAAGTTTTTACAAGCTGGTATTGGTTGGGGTGGTTCTTGTTTCCCCAAAGATGTCTCGGCTCTGATTCACACTGCTGATGATTATGGCTATGAAGCCCAGCTAATGAAAGCTGCTGTCAGTGTCAACGAACGCCAACGCTTGATTGCTTTGGAGAAACTCCAACAAGTTCTGAAAATCCTCAAAGGCAAAACAGTTGGACTACTCGGACTGACTTTCAAGCCAGATACCGACGACTTGCGCGATGCCCCAGCCCTCATTTTAATTGAGCAGCTAAACAGACTGGGAGCCAAAGTTAAAGCTTACGACCCGATTATTTCCCAAACAGGTATGCGTCATGGGCTTTCTGGTGTACTAGTAGAAACCGATGCCGAAAGACTAGCTGACGGCTGCGATGCCTTAGTCCTAGTCACCGAATGGCAGCAGTTCAGCACTCTCGACTATGTGAAGATGGCAAAACTGATGGCCCACCCCGTTATCATTGATGGTCGTAACTTCCTCAACCCCGAAGCAATGATCCGGGCTGGATTCCAATATGTAGGCGTGGGAAGATAGACAGTTAGGAGTTAGGGAATACGGTTCGGTTAAAGTTTTAATATATCTGAAAATCCCCCTAACCCACGCCAGTCGCTCCACTACAGCGCTTCGCGCATCCTGCGGCGGGGGAGACCCCAAGACCGCGCTGGCTCCCCTTAAAAAGGGGGGTTTTTAACCCTCTTTTACCCCCTTTTTAAGGGGATCGCCGCAGGCGGGGGGATCTTAACCGAACCGTATTAGGAGTTAGGAGTGATAAGTAAAAATTAATTACAACCTACGTCTAATGTGAATTAAATAGGTAGGGACTGGAAAGTGAGAACGTCAATACCAAAACGGCGACGGAGCAATAAACGTAGTGTGTGAGATGCAATTTTGACCTTTTTCAAAAATGACTCAAACACCTGAACTAGAATCATTGACTGAAGAAAGTCTCACCCGTGGTTTAATGGTGCTTGCCAATCTTGACAGCGATTTGGCTCGGATTTTAGAAACACTCGGGCCTCCACCAATATGGTCAAGAGAACCGGGTTTTACAACGCTTCTGTGCATAATTCTGGAACAGCAAGTTTCCTTAGCAGCTGCGAGGGCTGTATTTAACCGTCTATGTGGGGTTATTGTACCGCTAACGCCAGAAAATTTTCTAACATTGGATGATGTTCAATTAAGAGGGATTGGATTTAGTCGGCAAAAGATTCTATACTGTCGTGGGTTGGCGAATGCGATCGCAACTGGTCAGCTTGACCTCAGCAAGCTGGAAAGAATGGACGAAACTACTATCAGAACTGAGTTAAAGCGTCTCAAAGGTATAGGAGACTGGACAGTTGATATTTATTTACTCATGGCGCTGCAACATCCTGATGTCTTTCCTAAAGGCGATTTAGCGATCGCGATCGCTCTCCAAAAACTCAAAAACTTGGCGACACGTCCAACACCATTACAACTAGAAGCAATGACACAGCACTGGCGACCGTGGCGAGCGGTAGCTGCAAGGCTTCTATGGCACTATTACCTAAGTAATACCAAATAGTTGCTCCTTCTGGCTTGGCGCACTTGGTGAACCAGCGCTGTAGGCGGGTTTCCCGCCGTAGGCGACTGGTGAACCCGTTCGCCCTTGGCGTTCCCGTAGGGTAGGGCGGTTCGTATAATAAATATAAACTAAATGGCAGAAAATCAATTAAGCCTAACACCAGAAAAGTCTGATAAAACTTTAAACATCCTGCCGATAATCATAGTAATAATTGCATTATTAGCTTTATCTTCAACAGCAATATTTATTAAAATTGCTCTTAGAGAAATGAGCGCTGTTGCTACATTATTTAATCGTTTATGGATAGCGACTATTATCTTTGGATTATGGAGTGGAATTAACCAAGTACGGACTCAGATTAAAGATGATGAACCTGTATTACCACAACAGCCTTATCCAATCAAAGAGATAGCGTTTTTAATAGCAGTGGGTCTAGTTCATGTATTAGGTCGATTATCTTGGACTTGGGCGCTAACCCAGACTGGTGCTGCAAATGCTAATGCGCTAGGTAGTCTCAATCCGCTATTTACTACATTAGGAGGATGGCTATTTTTTAATCAGATTTTTGGGCGCAAATTTATCATCGGTCTGATATTAGCCATAATCGGCGCGATCGCGGTTGGGTTTGAAGATTTATTACGTTCTAATAATAATTTTACAGGTGATGCTGTTGCCCTCATCTCATCGATATTTTATGCAGCAAACTTTTTACTAATCGAGCAAATCCGCAATAAGTTTTCAATTATTACTATCCTTCTGTGGCGCTGTGTCATCGCAACTTCATTGATGATTCCAGTAGTGCTAATCTTTGAAAAACAACCTTTGCCAGTTTCTTTGTCAGGGTGGTTAGTAGTATTTGCACTAGCTGCTATTTGCGAAGCCTTGGGTCATGGGCTAATTGTATACAGCCTGAAAACTTTTTCTTCAGGATTCATCTCTTTACTTTTGTTACTCAATCCAGTAATTGTTGCTCTTCTTGCTTGGATACTTTTCTCAGAAAACTTGAGTATTTTTAACTTGCTAGGGTTGTCATTAATTTTAGGGGGTATATATTTAGCAATTTCTAACCAAGGATCTATCAAATCTAGCGTTAATCCCCCCATACAATCTCTACAAGAAAGTGAATCTTAATAAGTTCGTAGTAAGGACTTTAGTCCTGATTTTCTAAGAGAATGTTTTAAAAGTCCTTTTATCGCTAGTAAAACATTCTAGATCCCCCTAAATCCACGCCAGTTGCTCATGGGGAAACCACGCCAGATGCTCCACTACAGCGCTTCGCGCATCCTGCGGCGGGGGAGACCCCTGTTCCCGCACTGGCTCCCCAAGACCGCACTGGCTCCCCTTAAAAAGGGGGACTTTGATTCCGGTTCCCCCTTTTTTAAGGGGGGTTAGGGGGGATCAATA
>NZ_JABXKH010000183.1 GCF_017115105.1 Nostoc sp. NMS2 | reverse complement strand
GCCTTCTGCCTTAAAGCGCGTAACCTTTCATCATCACCAAAAGCTGACAAGAACCCTAATTCCGATAGAATTGCATCGGCTAATTCTACGTGGGCTGCTGGTGTACCTAGTATTCTGCGGAACTTAGCCGCACAAGCTGCTCCTTGTGCTAAGGCTGGCAGATAAGCTCCGGCGGCGGCTCCTAAAGCTTCTAGAGTTTCACGTTGTACACCACCAATAGAACTGCATACATAGCCAATACCACACCACAGATCCGGCTGTCTGCTCTTCGAGAAAGTAGCGATCGTTTGTTGGATATGAGTGACATCACCAGCGTCTATCAACCAAATACTCCGACCTAATCCTTGGTCAAAAATGCGACTAGTATAACCAGAGAAGTATTCAGGTCTTGGTTGACCATAGAGAAAGTCTTGCCAGTGAAGCATACCAGATTGAAAGCCATAGCCATCTGCGATCGCCCACACACGTAAAGGATTAAATGGCTCTAAGTAGGATGTAATGAATGGCTCTAGTGGTAGCCGATCCGTCGCCAACAACGCACCTACCCCCAAGAACACCATAAGTTGGTAAGCTACACTCGTACCTGCGGTAAAAGCCTCTACTCGATTGAATTCCCCAGGTGTACCTAGATCCTGTTTAGCAAGTGCCATGCCAACTCCCTCTAGGGCAAATCCGAGTAATTCAGGCTCCATTGTCTGCAATTTAGCTAAAATTGCTTTTGGTTCTTCACCAGTAGCAACTAACTCGTTGATACCCAACACAGCCCGCCTTACCTTGACAAATCGCTGCTTTGTTGCTGGATCAAGTGCCTGAATGCCACGTTGCTCTCTCGCCTTCAGTAATGAAGCTAGCCAAGGGTCCATTTGATCCTTTTGTGTCTTCTCTACTGTCTGTTCTGTCTGTACCATTTTGATTCTCCTGTTTAAATCTTTTACCTTTTGCCTATTTTCCAGTCAGTCAATCAATCATGAAAAAATCCATGCCCAATGCCCCAGTTTCAAGCTAGTAGGGCAATTCTGCTCTGACGTAACAGATGTATGCGGTAAGATTGCCAGTTTTTCTGGTCTGGTGTATCTATTGTGGTGAAAGGGCTGTCTAACATTTTGTCTACAGTCTTTGCTGCTGCTTCAGCTCCCATCCCGCAGATAACTTCACAAGCTAATTCCGTATAAACGGCTGGGTTGCCAATTAGTTGACGAGACTTGGCAGCTATTGCGGCTGCTTGAGCCAAAATCGGATGATAAGATCCCGCTGCTATTTTTAAAGCTTCCAAAGTTGGCCGTTCTACACCGCCAGCATAAGCACAAGCGTAACCAACTCCTCCCCAAAGGTTGAGCTGTCTTTCTGTTGGAAAAGCAGCGATCGTCTGCGGAATGCGAGTCACATCAGTACCGTCAATAAACCAAATACTCCGTCCCATTCCTTGATCGAAAACTTCGCAAGCATAGCCAGAAAGTGCTTCAGGTATGGGTTGACCTTGGAGATAATCTTGCCAGTGGGTAAAACCATGTTGAAAGCCATAGCCGTCAAGTACTAGCCAACTCTTGGTGAGGCTAAGTGATTTTAAATAAGGTT
The DNA here is from genome assembly GCF_017115105.1 of Nostoc sp. NMS2. GTDB lineage: Bacteria > Cyanobacteriota > Cyanobacteriia > Cyanobacteriales > Nostocaceae > Nostoc. Next base: position 27,752 of record NZ_JABXKH010000183.1, on the reverse strand, counting down.
CGATAGGCAGCTTTTTTCTGCCCAGCATCAAACCTAAACCTACATACACAAAGTTCTCATAAGCGGCCCCAGAACCTTTGACAAAAGCCTCTACTCGGTTCTGTTCGGTAGGTGCAAGGACATCGCGTTGCGCTAAACCAGTGCCTACCCCCTCCAAGGCAAATCCCAGCAAGTCTACTGGAACTGCATTTAGTTTAGGAAGAATTGCCTCTAGTTCGTCAGTGGTAGTTGCCACTTGGTAGCCTTGACTGTACGTGCTATGTATTTTGCTAAGACGTTGCGCTACCTCGGACGGTAAAGGGGGAACTCCACGTAGTCTTCTTGTTTCGGATATGATATCTTGGGTCACTTTGATTTTCCTAATTTGAATTGTTGTTTTTTACTATTTCAAGCCGTGGCAGAAGGTTGATTCTGGACGAGGTAACAAAGAGCGCGAAACCGCAACCCCACCAACTGGTCATAGAGGGGATTGAGCTTACACAAGGGGGGAATGCGAGCGATCAAGTTACCGAACAATTGGATATCTCTTTCAAAGGGACAACTTGCTGGGATCACTCTGCATAAGAATTGCGCTAGTTTGAGATTATTAATTTCGATGGCATCCAGCTTTTGTCGGATTGGCCATAGTAAATTTAGCTGTAGTAAGTCAATTAATTGCTTGATCATCATCTGAAGTTGACTTGAATTATTGACGTTGATCGGTTTTGGTGAGGAAGTAATTAGCAAACCAAAACTCAAGTTATGCTAGCAAAAGCAAGGCTATTCTGCTTCCAGTTTTCGTTTAGCGCTCCTAGCTTGAGAAATTGGAGTTGACTCAGCAGCTTAAGAGACTGCTTCAATAAGTCCATACTTGATAAGCTGAGGTTTTCAATCCCCCAGACTCGCTTCCACTTGTTAATCAGAGTGCGAATTTGTTGATCGTAAATAGACAAATTTTCCGCTTCCCAACATCCATTACCCTGCGCCAGACTTTTGGTGGCAAAATCAGCAGCAATTTCTCCACTATTCATGCCAATTGCCATGCCATTGCAAGAGAAAGGATCGAGAAATGCTACTGCATCTCCCACCACTAAAAATCCATTGCCAGAAAATCTTTCATATTCCCAGTTATGATTCATGACTGGCGATGTGGGAGTGACTTTTTCGGCTGTTTGAATAGCCTGGGCTAGTGGTTTCCAATTGCCGACAGCTTCCTGAAATATTTTGTCCCAATTATGATGATTGGGGCTATCTTTTTCTCTTTCTAGAACAGCCATAATGCTGACTTGCTTGTCAGCAATGGGCATAGCTAAAACATAACCACGATCTAAAGTGACGGCTAAAATGCCGTTATCAGGAATAACTTCAGTGAAACTAGATCCAGTAAATTGGGAAAAAACTGCGATATGGTTATCCTGGTTTTTCTCTTTGCTGTTTGATCCCAAGCGATTTATCAGCGGTGTTTCCTGTCCTCTAGTGTCGATCACTACTCTGGCACTATATTCAATATCTTCATCAGGGGTGCGACACTTGATACCTGTAACTTGGTCATCTGCAAAGATAAAGTCTTTGACGATCGCAGTTGGTAGGTAAGTAGCACCCCGTCCCACAGCACGTTCTATCAAAACTTTTTCTAGGATTTCCCGATTTAGGCTCATGCCATAATGGCTACTAGTGCCTTCGTTCGGTTCAATGCCAATGTGGTAGATAAAATTATCACTGGCTGAAACGAGGCGGATCGGCTTGGGTGCAGCGATCGCAATGCCGATTTCTTTCTCAATATCCAGCCGTGTCAACAGGTCACGACTGATACCATAAAAAGTTTCTGGGAGTTGCAGCTTTTGTTGAAGCCCTCGGTCAACGATCAGAGTTTCCCATCCCTTCCTGGCTAGCAAATTCGCCGCAGTTATTCCGGCTGGCCCAGCACCGACAACAATAACGTCATATACCTTGTTCACCATATTCTTCCTTCATGACTTTCTCTTGTGAAAGTATCTGATACCATTTTGGATTTTGGATTTTGGATTTTAAATTGGAGAATTTCCCAATTTAAAATTGATTGACTAAATATTTGTGTTTAGCTTAAAGATGCTTCTGGAATCCAAATACCGTGAAAACCATAAGGAACTCGCTGCGGGATCAGCACTCTAGCTATAGGTTCAGTAGTTAGATCCTGGGCATTTAACACCAGCAATTCCGAGGCTTGGGTTGTACTGTCATAAACGAAGGTAATTAACCAGCCATCATCCTCAGCATTACTATTAGGGCGAGTCACAAAAACTGCTTCGCCACCATAACGACCCACTCCCAATTCGTACACTTGGGAGGAGTTATTTGTAAAGTCGTATTTCAGCAATCCATCAAAGCTAAATGCTGGCCTTTGCCCAGTTGCCATTTTTGCTGTATAAGCATATCTGCATTGCCGTCCCAATCTTTGCGGATTTAAACTGGGAAAATCTGATGCTACATCATCTAATGCTTCTTCTCTGACTGCACCTGTGCGGAGATTGAAACGTAAGCGGTATAGCCTTGGTCGATCATCATTAGTATCCTTGAATTTAGCAGGGATGTCAAGACATGTTGTGCCACTCATCCGAGAGGCGATTAGGACGATTTCTTCTCCCACTTCATAGGCATTGACAGTATGAAAAATATAGCAAGAAAGAGCCTCAAACCAGCGAATATTGCTGTTATCTCCATGACGAGTCAGAATGCCAAAGCGACTAGCAACATCGGACTCAAATAAGTAAGCTGATTCCCCTCGCATGATTCTTTCCATGCTAAAAGTTAAGGGCAGATACATGAAGATAGTATAGTTTTCAGTGATGGCGAAGTCGTGCATCATCACTGGTGCAGGGATGTCAATGGTAACGGTTTTTGTTAGCTCTCCTTGGGGTGACACAACGCTATATTGCAAATATGGTTCTGAAGTGACGGCGTAACCGTAGAACATCATTTCGCCAGTTTCGGGATCGATTTTGGGATGGGCTGTAAACCGAGATGCCAATTTACCTTGATAGTTGTATGGCCCAACTGTCTCTAAGTTCAGTACTGCAATTTCGTATGGTTCTGCTCCTTCCCAAAGAGCTAAAAGTCTTCCACCATGCCAGACTAAGGCAGTATTGGCAGTGTTTTTGAAAGGCCCAAACAGATTATTATGAGGAAGATCAAAATTAGGTGGTTCAGTTGGGCCTTTCCAAAGCGATCGCCCTGCTTCTACCTCCATCTTTAAAGCTCTAGTTTGCACGTAGCGATTGCGATAGGAAGCTTTACCGTTGTCGATTTGCACCCCATGTAACATCCCATCGCCATCAAACCACTGATGATCGCCAATGGGAGCAAATTTGGGATTTGGGCCATTGCGGACAAACATTCCAGATAAATCAGCAGGTAATTCACCGATTACTACGAGTTCATCACTGGTGATCTCTTGTTGTACTGGAGCAAAGTTTTCTTGCAGATAAGGACTGACTGTTGTTGTTACCATTTTTGTTCTCTTTGTAAACTTAAATCAATCGTAAATTTTTTGAGAATTATTCAGTTTGCAACTGGGAGCATCCCAAATATGCAAGTTTATTTTTATACGGTGTTTGGACTTAGAACGAGAATGAAATAACGAACCGCCAAGTCCGCCAAGAACGCAAAGGGAAGAGGTTTGTACAGGTTTTTTGTGCCAGTCCTGTGTCTTTTGGCAAAATTGGGATGCTCCCTTTGCAACTTGCAATTTAGCAAAACAAAAGTACAGAAATGCTATTAATTCTATTCTGCAATTAAGTAAGTCGGCGAAATTAAAGATAATTGGCGAAGGCTGTCATTTGTCCTTGGTCATTTGTCATTGGTAAGGGTTTCAAGCCTATTTACGTTTCGTGACATAGTTTGGTTTATTTCCACCGACTTACTTAGCGCTTTTTCACACCTTGGGAAGTAGAATAATATCTCCATTTTAAATCGAAGAGAAAAGACTTATTTAATACACTTCTTTGATAAGAAAAGTTTTCAAACCCAGCTTTACCATGATAACGACCCATACCACTTTCACCAACTCCTCCAAAAGGTAAGGAAGGAATAGTTAAATGCATGACTGTATCATTAATACAAACGCCACCTGATGTAGTTGACTGCAATACCTTAGTTTGATGTTGTTTATTATTAGAAAAGAAGTAAAGAGCTAAGGGTTTTGGTTTTTCGTTAATGATGGCGATCGCTTCATCTATATCTGTATACTCAATCACAGGAAGAATCGGCCCAAAAATCTCTTCTTGCATGATTTTGTCTCCCCAAGAGACTTTATCGATAACAGTGGGAGCAATGTAGAGGTCTTCAAGATCAGTATTTCCTCCTACTATAATTGTCCCATATTTTAGGAAACTAACAAGTCTAAAAAAATGTTTTTGGTTAATTATTCTGGAATAATTTGGACTGTCTAATGGCACATAGCCATAGAATTCTTTGATATATTTTTCAATCTTATTTAACAGCCTTGCTTTAATGTTTTTATGCACAAGCAGATAATCGGGAGCAGTGCAAGTTTGTCCAGCATTGATGAATTTTCCCCAGACAATCCGTTTAGCAGTATACTCTAAATGAGTGTTTTCATCAACAATACAAGGGCTTTTACCACCTAGTTCGAGAGTAACTGGAGTCAGATATTTAGCAGCAGCCGACATAACAATTTTACCAACTTCTGTGCCGCCAGTAAAAAATATATGATCAAATTTTTCTGCCAAAAGTTCTTGAGTGACTTCTACACCACCTTCAATAACCTTAATAAAACCAGATTCAAATGTTTTACTGATAATTTCAGCAATCACAACGGAGGATTGAGCAGATATTTCAGAAGGTTTCAAAACAGCACAATTGCCAGATGCGATCGCTCCAATTAAAGGAGTCATTACCAGGTTGAATGGATAATTCCAAGGGCCGATAATTAAAGTCACTCCAAAAGGTTCAGCATAAATGTGAGTTGACGCAGGAAACTGATGGTACGGAGTGGCAACTTTTTGTGGTTTTACCCAATTTTTAATCTGCTTGAGAGCATAATCAATTTCCTTGATAATACCGATGATTTCAAAGTAAGCATCAAAACCAGACTTATTTAAATCAGCCTTTAAAGCTTTAAAAATATTCGGTTGGTTTGCAGTTATTGCTTGCTTTAATTTTTGCAATTGGGCAATCCTAAAATCTACATCTTTAGTTTTCCCAGTCCGAAAAAACTGTTTTTGCTCTTCAAGAATATTCCTAATTTTTACTGGGGGTTGTGCGAGCATAATAAATCTCTCCTAATAATATATCAAATTGGGTAAAATTGCTTCATCTGCATACATCTAAGAAAGGAGAAGGAAATCTTGAAAGTCTCTGGAATTGAGCAACTATTTATTTTTTTTGAATATAAGATGCTCCGATCAGAGCTTTTAGAAAACCTTCCCTTTGATCTCTTGATCACCAAAACTTTGGTTACTCTTAAACCTCCGCTTTCACCAATTCCCGATTTTGAGTAGTAACTTGATCGTTTGATGGTTCTGTCACCTCTTTCGTCCAAGGTTCTAACTTGGCTGGAGAACGATAATTCTGGAAATCTTTTCTGATATTAGCGATGATACTGTTACCTGGGATATTTCTGGTTTTAATCCGAAATATCAAGTGATCCCAAGCAGCGTCAACAAATGCTTTGAACAAAGCAAAGACGTGTTTAAGATTACGCGGCGCTAAAACTCCCTTCAAACCATAAGCTTTCCACAAGAACTTCAGATACCAAAGAGCAACAAAGAAGTGAGACCATTGGATCGAAACATAAATGTTAGCTCGTTGAGGTTCATACTTAGTCAAGTGCAAGAAGTTATCGAAATCATTGCTCATGGTAAAACCAAAGGGCAATTGATCTGCGATGTGGGTATGTAAAAATCCTATATTGGCCTTACGCTCTACCAGTTCATCAAGATGTTCATACACCGCATTCATGATTTGGACGACGTATAAACGACCTGGTTTAGCCACAACATTTTTGAGGAAATCTACATCTAAATGCCATTTACCTACAAACATAGGAATCAGCATTTTGAACCACCAGATATTCTCTAGGTACATGCGCCAAGTCATGATACTAGCGTCACCAATTTGCTTTTCATGACGGCTGACCAAAACATTGGTGCGATCAACCATATTCAAAGCAAATCTGTTGTATAAAGCGCATTTTTCTTGGGCATTAGCCTCACCTGCTAACTTCGCACGGATAATTTCTGTGACACTTTCAATTTGAAAGGACATCATTGTTAGTCCTTGAGAATAGAAAGGATCAAAAATAGCTGCGGCATCACCAATTATGTACCAGTTATCTTGGGAGTACATCTGCTTACTCTTATGCGCTATCTTTGGCCAGTGATGGAAGTCAACTTCTTCTCCACTCTTGAGTAAGCGATAAACAACATTGTGATTAGCTTCTAGAAAAGCATAAAACTTTTCTTTGTTATTAACGGTATTAGGGGAAATAATGTCATGGTGGTAGAGTAGTCCAATGGACAATTCCATGTTTTGGGTGTCAGTTGGTAACATCCATACCCAATGTCCATGACCCATCCAGTGATTCGCTGCATAGTAGTGACTGCATGTACAAACATCAGGGTCATAACCACTATGGAAAATACTGCGATCGACGTTTCTGACTCGCATCCATACTGAACCATTGTTGATACCATAGAGGTTTTCTGGCCCAGTGATCACATTGTCCTTCTTACGGCCAATTAGGAACTTGCGACCCGCAGAATCAATCACATGCTTGGCTTTTAATTCTAAATGGCGATCGCCCATTTTGACATGTACAGTGTTCAGTTCATCGCCAGAGGGGAGATCCACATCCACGACTCGACCGTTATAAAATTCAGCCCCCATCTGCTGATTCATTTTCAGGAGATCCCGCTCAAATTTAGGGCGGTTGATTAGTACGGAAGCTAGAGGGGGTTGTTTAACAGTCCAGATATGATAGTAGTCTTCTGTGGTTTCAGTTTTTCCTGCTTCTTTAGCCCAGTGAAAATTTAAGCCAAACTTCGGTGGGTGATTTTCAATCATGTAATCATAAAGTCCCAACTCCTTACAAATCATCAGAGTGGAGATTTCAACAGTTGATTCACCAACCTTCATATCCCGATCAGTGCGTTCTTCAGGACGGGGATCAATTAAGGCAATCTTGATGTTGGGAACATTCAGCAGCAGGTGTCGAGCCTGACAGACTCCGCCGATGCCAGCACCCATAATTACAACATCGTAGACTTGAGATTGAGTATTGTTAATTGTCATTTTCTTGACTCTGACTAAAAGGTTTAGTTGGGTAAGGAATTATTTTGGAAGAGGGCGGTGATTCAGCTAGTACCGCAAGGCGGAAGTTAAAAGACTTTGATTCTGGGCTTTTGTAAGGTTGTAAATAGTGGGCTTATTTACGCCTTGATCTACTAGGTAGAGTATTTGAAACAGAATCCCCGATTCCTAACAATATGTACACTGTTGAATCGCAAGCTAGAAGTTAGTTACCAACTTCAGCTAATTCTGGAATTATCGACACCTGCTTGCCATTATCATTGGCATCTACAGTTGCCAGATTCTCCCAAGGCTGGAGTTCAATTCGGGGTTCATAGGTTTTGAACTCTTCTCTTTGCTTTGCAACTGCTGTGTTGGTGGGAATTTTTCTGGTTTGATACTCATAAACCAACTCATCTACGTAGGATTGAGCAGATACTTTCAGCAAGGTCAAAACTCGTTTAACATTCTTTGGTGCTAACAAACCTGGTAAACCAAATCCCTTCCACAAAAACTTCAGATACCATAAAGCAACAAAGAAATAGGTGTTTCTCATCTCTGCATAGATGTTGCAGTGTTTAGGCTCGTATTTACTGAGACCTATGTACTTGCTAACATCCTTAGTGATGGAATACCCAAAAGGCAATTCATCCAGACGATGAGTATACATAAATCCCAAATTCTGCTTTTTCTCCACTAGCTGGTCAAAGAGCTTATAGGCTTCTTCCAAAGTTTCGGCTACGACTGCACCACGTCCTTGTTTGCCAAACTTTTGGAGGAAGGGCAAATCTAAATGCCACTTGCCTATATACATCGGGATGAGTATCCCGAACCACCACATATTCTCTAGGAACATCCGCCAACTCATGATGCTAGCGTTACCGAGTTGTTTTTCATGGTGGCTAACGAGGTGATTATTCCGAGCAATCATATTCACAGCAAAGTTATTGTAGACCACCCGCTTCTTCTCTGCATCAGCTTCACCTGCAAATTTTGCCCGGATGATTTCTGTGACGTTCTCGATTTGAAAGGACATCATTGTCATCCCCATCGAGTAAAAGGGATCAAACATGGCTGCTGCATCACCAATAACATACCAGTTATCTCTGGAGTACATCTGCTTACTCTTATGCGCTAGCCTTGGTAGGTAATGAAAATCAACCTCCTCCCCGCTCTTGAGCAATTGATAGACAACATTGTGATTAGCCTCTAGAAAAGCAAAGAACTTTTCCTTGGTATTAACGCTTTGAGCAGGTATGACCTCATGGTGGTGAACTAGCCCAATAGACAATTCCATGCTTTGGGTATCCGTCGGGATCATCCACACCCAATGTCCCTGACCCATCCAGTGATTTGTCGCATAGTAATGGCTGCATGTAGCATTTGCAGGGTCATAACCACTATGGAAAATAGTGCGATCGACATTTCTGACTCGCATCCATGCGGAACCATTATTGACACCATAAAGGTTTTCTGCCCCAAAAACCAAATTGTCTGTCTTGCGACCGATGATGAACTTGCGGCCAGCAGCATCAATGACGTGTTTAGCCTTTAGTTCCAATTGGCGATCGCCCAGTTTGACTTGTACAGTATTTAGCTCATCGCCAGAGGTAAAGTCAACATCCACAACTCGACCGTTGTAAAATTCAACCCCCATTTCCTGATTCATTTTCAGGACATCCCGCTCAAACTTGGCGCGATGAATCAGAATAGAAGCTAGGGGCGGCTGGCGAGTAGCCCAGAGATGATAATAGTCATCTGTGTTTTCGGTTTGGGCTGGGTCTTTGGGCCAATGAAAATTCAAGCCAAACTTGGGTGGATGATTTTCAATCATATAATCATAAAGTCCCAACTCCTTACAAATCATCAGAGTGGAGATTTCGACGGTTGATTCACCAACCTTCATATCCTTGTCAGCCCGTTCTTCAGAACGAGGATCGACTAAGGCAATCTTAATGTCGGGAATATTCAGCAGTAGGTGTCGAGCTTGGCAGATTCCAGCCATTCCAGCACCCATAATCACAACATCGTAAGTTTGAGATTGAGTATTGTTCGTCAACATTGGCTTTTCCGTAGTTACAAGTTGCGGTTAGTCAAATAACTCTTGGTGAAAATTGATGACCTTTGAATTAAATTACACCAAGACTCTGCGATCCTTTGCGTTTCAAATCGCTACTTTTTTACGCAAAACTGTACTTAGATTTTTCCGCTCAACAAAGTTAATTCATTACCCTCCTTCAGAGTATGAATCATGGCTACTTGTTCGGGTTGAGCATCCTTTACAACTAATGCAACCATTCTTTGTGAACCTCGCGTCAACTGCACTGGGAAAGTCAGGACTTTGAGTTGACTACCGGTGGACATATCACGGAACAGTACGCTATCTCCTTCGATACGAGCGATTCTGAAGCTGATGTCCTTGGCCTCAGTTGCTTTCCGCAGAGCTTCTACAGCCGTCCAAATCCGCATACCAGCGAAATCCCCTGAGTCATCCGATCGCAGCAGCAACTGTTGCATTAACGGCTGTCGTGCATCACTTAGCAATGCATTCCACTCTTGCTGGGTACGATGGCTTACAGGTTCAATATCGCAACCTTGAGATCCCCATCCCGCCACACAGAGACAAACACGTTGATCGTGAGAAAGAGAAACTTCCACTTCCTTCTGAGCCACTCCATCAACCACCGGTTTTCCAGATACAGTCCAGTTAATTTCAACCTGGGGAGCAAGGTTAGCATTACCGTTAAGTAGTTTACCGAGAGCCTGATAGAATAAAGGCAACTCCTGGAGATGACGTTCGGCGGGTGATAAAATGCCCATTTCAGGCAGATAAGCTAAAGAAATTTCTGGGGTGCTAACTCTAAAGAAACCTGCGCGATCGCTAATTTTTTTGTGCAGCAGTATTTCATCTCTGCGGTGGGGATCGGCTAGTTCTGCAACTGTCGGATAATCTGCACGGTGTTCTAGTAGCCGCGCCTCATATCCACTCAGCTTTTCGACAACTTGCCCATCTTCAGTTACGACAAGCACAGTATTGCGGAATTGTTTACCTGATTGACCCTGATGTACGGCGATCGCAATACACGAATTACTCTGTTCATCATCTGGCTGGTAGATTTCGATCCGCTCAATCAATACAGGAAGGCAATTTTCCTGTGGAATCAACAGTTGTCCAGCTTGGAGCAACGAGTCTCTGTAGTAAGGATCTCCGAGCAAGAAAGGCCCTTCTGACCTGTCTAAGTTGGCTACTTGCTTAGAAGAGAAAGTAAAGTTTCTCTGAGTACGGAATATACATTTGTCAGAATTTAGGGTGTAAATTTGCTGTAAGCGTTGGAAACGCGGCCCTTGGAACAGCAGCCAACTGTAGAGATCCTCTTGAGGTCGAATATCCAGTGGTGTAGATGGAAGTTCAACCGACTCGATAGCAGGAGTTTTTGCGCTACTAAGAATAAAGGTAGCAGAAAAATGGCTAATATTGAACCCAGTTTTTTCTGTTTTAATAGTTACGCACACCTGCTGGGGATCATTTTTAGACTCTCGCTCCAGTACCTCGGCATGAATTTCTATGTCCAGCCCTTTTTCTGGATCGACAACAATTGGACGCTCTAGGCGAATATCTGCAATGTCAAGAGTTGGCAAGGTATTCTTACTCATCACATAAGCAACTGCTTGAGCCATAGCCTCTAAGCCGAAAACCGTGGGAAACAGGTAAGAACCTTTATATAGGTGATCTAGAAGGTAAGAATCTCGTTCTAGACTCAAATGTGCCCGTGCAACCATCTCCACACCAGGTTCGCACAACAGTACCCGTTCTAAGAATTTTGACTCTTGAGGCGGTAAACACCGTTCGGCGAACCAAGTATCGAAACCACCTGTCTCAAAGGCAGAAAGGGCTTGCATCGGCGCAGCAACTACCACTCGCAGATCGGCAGGTTCATTCTCAATCAGATGCAAGAACCGAGCGACACCTGCATCTTTGGGAATCGCTTTGATGCCCATTTTATTCAGACTGCGAACGCTTCCCATCCGCGCTCCCATACCGACTTCTTCCCAAACACTAAACGCCATCGAAACAACAGCAGTTTGTGGATGTTGAGCTTTGAAGCGGCGCAAAATCAGGTCTAAAGCTTCATTGGAAAAGCCGTACCAAGCATTACGCTGCATTCCGGTAATACCAATAACTGACGAGAAACCAGCAAATAACTTCAGTGGTGTATTGGCAAATTCCTCATACAAATTGAGAATACCTTTCAGCTTGGGCTTGGTTTCATCAAATGCTGCTTCTACAGACACTTGTTCAATCAGTCTCGGCCAATTTAGGGCAGCGCCATGAATGACTCCTGTAATCTCGCCCAAGTCTTGGCGAATTTGCCGGAGGACAGCCCTTAAAGATTCGGGGTCGGCAACATCACAACTGTAGCAAAGACAGGTTAATCCTTCAGCACTGAAGCGTTCGAGAGTCCGCATCACTTCTGCATTTCCAGAACCAACAGTATGTTTGTCTGGAAGTGGTGAACGACCAACAAGGGCCATACGTACCCCTGTCTTCTTTGCCAAAGCTAAGGCACACTCCGCAGTAATACCCTTAGCTCCACCAGTGACAAGAATGACATCTTTAGAAGACCAGGTAATGCCTCGGTCTTCATACTCGACTGGTTCTTGTACTTGCGGCCGAGGAACATAACGAGTCAGATTGGCATCGTAGCCCGCAGCTAGATACAAATGAGGATTAGCAAGCTCTTGCGTTACGCATTTTGCAATCTTGGCGGAACTGAGCTTGGTAGAAAAATCAATGACTCTCACCTTGAGATCGGGGCGTTCTAGATGCAAACTAGATGCAAAACCAATTGCACAGCATTGCTCGATCTCTGCAAACGGTGGCTGTGTACCGAAATGTCCGCCACCAAATTGGATGTACGCCACTGTTGTATGGGTGCGGGCTGTTTGCGAGGCTGGGGGTGGAGTAGCAATGCTGTGGACTCGCTGAATCATATTGAGTAAACGGGCATCTGGCGATGACTCATGACTCGGTTTCTGGGGAAGCACAGCAATGAAGTGAGTGAAATCTTTGCTGTCAATGACTCCTTGGGTTAAGGCTGCGGCAAAGGATAAGGTTTGAGCCTTGGCACCTTGGTTACGCAGTTTCTTAGACAACGCTTCCGCTATTGGAACTTCATTGGTTTCACACAGAATGATGGTGTTGGCAGTTTGCCAGTTCTCCTCTGGATGCTTGCCAAAAGCAACTGGTGTAGATGCCTCTGCAACAGTTTGAACTATGTAGTCACGCACCCGTGGTTTGCGATCGCTCTCTGGTGTCTGTACTGATAGTTGAGTCTGGCTGCGAGCCTCTGGATGAGAGCCATTGCTATTCGCTTTCACTTCATTACTGCTTTGGGGTATGACAACCTGAATCGCCTCAGCAATCTCTTGAATTGTGGCATTAGCCATAGATGCTGGGTCAATTTTGCCCGCAACACCAAATTCTTGTGTGGCAGCAGCAATCACTTCCCCGGCTTTAATCGAATCGAGGTTGAGGTCATCTAGTAGTCTAATTTCTGGTGTGACGCTCTCTTGAGGAAAACCTGTTTGTTTGACAATAAAGTCCACAAGAAAGCTTTCAACACTAAGGTTTTGCTTGCCATTAGTAGAAAGACTAGGTATAGGAGCAATCTGAGGTATTTCTGGCATCACAAGCTCAATCGCCTCAGCAATCTCTTGGATTGTGGCATTGGCCATAGATGCTGGGTCAATCTTGCCTGCAACACCAAATTCTTGTGTGGCAGCAGCAATCACTTCCCCGGCTTTAATCGAATCGAGGTTGAGGTCATCTAGTAGTCTAATTTCTGGTGTGACGCTCTCTTGAGGAAAACCTGTTTGTTTGACAATAAAGTCCACAAGAAAGCTTTCAACACTAAGGTTTTGCTTGCCATTAGTAGAAAGACTAGGTATAGGAGCAATCTGAGGTATTTCTGGTTGAGAGATGTAGGAAATTGACTTTGACGAACCGTTTACTAAGTTAGAAGTGCCATTGCTGGGAGTAGAAAAACCATTCTTTGAGGAGCCATTGGAAGTAGCAGAGCCGTTATCGTTGGTGCCGTTGGGAGAATGGGGCAAACTTTGCAAGTCTGCTCGGATTACCTCTGTCAAAAACCTTCCACGTTGGGAAATGTAATTTGACAACATTTCCCAAGGAACTTGGTTTTGTTCATTAGGCATTGGATGCAGGGAAGCATAAGACACTGCCGAAGCAGGAGGTATTTGCTCTGTAGATACTTGGAATGTTCGCTCTACGGGATTTTCAATGAACACTCGTTCTGATGCTGGTACAAAAGGACGAATCAGACGATTCTCGTAAAGAGCTTCCCATTTAACTTCACTACCACGGACAAATATGGCAGCGAGCATGACATTTAAATCTTGATGCACTCCAGGCTTTGACTCAACAGGTAGGCAAGATATGCCATTGGAACCAGTAATATCACTTACTAGACCAGAAAGGACTTTCCCCGGGCCGACTTCCACAAGTAAATCGCAGTTTTGTGAGAGTGTCTTCACCAGCGAAATAAAATCCACCTGTGCCAGGATCTGATTGGCAAAGTGGTCACGCAACGGTAGCCCTGGCTCGATCTGCTGACCGTCTACACTGGAAAATAGAGGTACGTTAATTTTTTCTAATCGATCCGGGATGAGTTCTTGCTGTCTCAGATGTTCAGCTGCAGTTGCAACTAATTGAGAATGGAAAGCATTAGAAACTGACAGCCGACGGGTGCGAATTTCTGCTGCTTGAGCTAGGGCGATCGCTTGCTCAATACTCGCCAATTCACCGGAGATCACCATCTGCTGCGGAGTGTTGATATTAGCTAGGACGACGTAGCCACTGACTTGCTGAAGAATATTCTCTGCTACCTCTTGAGAGCAAGCTAGACTTGCCATTGCACCTTGAGTTTCACCTCCCACAGTCGCAGACATTGCCTGTCCGCGAATTGCAGCTATATAGAGAAGGGATTTTTCGTCAAAGGCTCCGGCTGCGTAAAAAGCAATTAATTCCCCAAGGCTATGACCCCCTACAGCAACCGGTTCAATTCCCAGACGCTGGAGATAGCGTAGCCAAAGCAACGAAGTCAAAGAAATTGCTGGTTGAGCAACTTGTGTTTGCGCTAGTGCTGTTGACCACTCTTCAACTTGTTCTTGATTGACGGCACGGTCTAGGGGTAAAAATATAGAGTCTCGCACACCCGGAAAGCCATCTGCACGCAACCAGCTATCTGCTTGCTCCACGAGTTCTCTAGCCCAGGAATAGCGCTCTACAAGCAAACGAGCCATATTCAATTTCTGCGAACCCTGTCCGGGAAACAGAAAACCAACTCGATTTTGCCGGACGTTATTCCCTACCCACACTTCTTTTTGCGGGCTAACAGCAAATTCTCCTTGAGCAGGGGGCGTTTCACGCAATAATTTTTCTAGGAGACTGAGATGTTTAACTAGCTCCCCAGGCTTACCAGCGATGACAGCTGCCCGAACAGGTAGTTGGGGTTTGAGGTTGCGGGTCAGGTATGCAGCCAGGTCAACCAATTCAGCGATACTCAAACCTTCTACTTTACTGCTCAAAGTCCGTGTTTGTTCGAGTAAAGCGGGAATAGATTCAGCACCCAGGACGAAAATCTCTGTATCCTGGTGAGAAACTAGTAAAGACCGTTCTTCAATAGATGTTTGCAATCTCTCGGCTGGAGCATCGCCAGATTCAAGGGTAACATGGCAATTAATCCCCCCAAATCCCATAGCAGACACACCAGCCCGGAGAATATTTGTTTGAGGACGGACTTCTCCTTGCAAAATGGGATAAAGGGAACGGGCGGAACCCTCAAATACGGCATTAGGTTCTTGGCAATCAGCTACTGGTGGTACAACTCGACGGTTAACAGCCATGACTGATTTAATGAAAGCGCCGATCCCGGCTGCGGCTTTGGTGTGACCAACTAGGGATTTAAAGGAAGTGATCCCACAGGAGCGGGGATTTGGTTCACCATAAGCATTCATGGCTAAGGCAATCCCTTCTAATTCTGTGCGATCGCCTACTACTGTCCCAGTTCCGTGTCCTTCAATAAAATCGAGGGTATGTGGACTGTAACCAGCTCTTTCGTAAGCACGGCGCAACGAAAGAGCTTGTCCTTCACGGTTAGGTGCTGTAATGCCACCTTTACCATCAGATGATATGCCCCAGCCATTCAATACTGCATAGATATAGTTGCCATCCGCACGCGCCTCTTCTAAGCGCTTGAGAACGACAAAACCGCATCCTTCACCAGGGATAAAGCCACTGGCTCGGCGGTCATAAACTTTCATATCTGTACTAGTCAAAGCACCAGTCTTGGCAAACCCAATCAGTTCAAAGGTGTCTAGACTGATATCTACACCACCAGCAAAAGCCAGGTCTAAGTCGCCATTTCTTAAAGCAGTAGCAGCGTTAGCCACAGCAATTAAGGAAGAAGAACAGGCTCCATCGACTGTGTAACCGCCACCGTGGAAGTTGAAAAAATTGCAAACTCTGCCTGCGATCGTATTGGAAAGATTACCTGCAAGTGTGTCTTCTGTAATTGGTGAGAATACAGACTTGTAGTAAACTTCCATTGTCTCTACTAGGGAGTCTATAACTTGTATGGGAAGTTTTTGGGCTTGCGCTGTGGC
This sequence comes from Nostoc sp. NMS2, assembly GCF_017115105.1. GTDB lineage: Bacteria > Cyanobacteriota > Cyanobacteriia > Cyanobacteriales > Nostocaceae > Nostoc. The sequence goes on along the minus strand of NZ_JABXKH010000183.1, from coordinate 11,801 downwards.
AATTAAGGCCCGCCGGACATAGGGCCAACGCATTCGCATACTAGTGGAGCGAGAAAATTCCCCTGTCAGGGTGTTGCCAAGCAAGACACCAGTACGCTCAGTCGGAATGGTTGTACGTTTGTATCCGGCATCCTCCGCGGCTTGGATGGCAACTTCCAAAGCTAACCATTGAGCAATGTCTGCGGAATCTACTACGGTTTTAGGAATGCGCCACTTAACCCAGTCAAACTCAAAACCATCGATCACAGCCATACGGCTACCGTAGGTTTTGTCTGGCGCTGCTGGATCTGGATCGTAATAGTCGCCAAGAGGTAAGCGCTGATCTGGCGATCGCCGAAACTGTTGTCGCTTGGCTACTATGTTTTCCCAAAGTTGTTGTAAATCATTTGCGCCAGGATACCAACAACCCATTCCAACGACTGCAATTCCACTAGGGTCAGATGCTGTGCTGTGCATATCTGTAATTGCTTTAAATTTGTTCGGAAAATATTAACTAGCCTGCTGAAGCGAAAACCACCTTAAGCTTTAAAGGAGATATGACAAAGTAAGAAAATGCAACACATTGTAAATAAATAGCTGTAATGCAATGATTTTAAGTCTTAATTTGATTGCAAAAGCTTTTTACAATATGTCCTATTTACAGACATCATGTTACACTCCCTTAAATTGTAGGTAAACAATATTGCTTTCTAAACCTTACCAAAGGAAGCAGGAAATTAATTAAGAAATTGGACAGTTGAAGAAGTATTTATGATTTTGGCAAAATTGAACAGAGTTTGTTGTGAATTCAGATTTTTACCAAGTTTACCTGAAGCTGCATTTAAGTAATTTGCAATGATATAGGCTGTAATGCTAAAAACCCTATTTGGTTTGCAACCAGTTATTAAGTGCAAATTTATAGAGAATTTGGGATAACAAAAATTTCCAAATTTCTTGATAATTAGCTCAAAAACTAGCCCAATATCGCTGATACCTTAGACCTGGTGTTGCTTGCTTTATACTAGAGATGAACTCGTGGTGTTCATTGATTGATACCAATATAAAGGTATTGAAATACTATTGAAACGGTATAAAACAGTATAGATTGGTAAAATTTATAACTTACAAATAAGTCTAAAAAAACTGGTTATAGCTTTTAAAGCAACGTAAAAAGAGAATATCACCGTTATTACCCTTAGATGTCAATGTATTCCTTATCCTAATATTAAATAAAGTTTTACCAAAACAACACTCACGAAACTTTCAAAAAATCTACTTACAATTGCTCCTATTGCCTTCATCTCTTACCGAAGAAGAATTCAGAATACATCCGCCTGAATCCAGAATGGATTCTGTGCGACTGGATGTCCAAGGGAGGTTTAAAGCCCCCGATTTTAAACGCGCGTGATATTAATTCTTTCCGTGGCTGTTACCCCTGACTTGACTGCTGGGGTATTCTGAATTCTGAACGCGAAGAGCATGCCGGAGGCATTATTCTGTCTTCTGAATCCTTCTCATATCTAACTGTTTGTTTAAGCAGAATTTGGAGCGAGTCAGTTAATCTAATTGACACTCTTAGATACCCAAAAACTCGAACATTACATAATTAAACTTACTGCAAAAGGGAATCGGGGTTACTATTGGCTACTCTGACTCCCCACCCTCTACATTGATTATCATTCCTACTCGCTGAGGATTTTATTTTTTAGAAGTCCCTAAACCCGTACTTCTCACAAGTCCCGCGATGGCTACGCCCGCCGCAGGCATCGCAATCTTCATAATCCTTACTCAGGATATGTTTCGGGCATTTTTAATCGGTTATTTTTTGATGCAGTGTGAAACACCGAAATCTAGATTTTATAAGGCTTTGAGAATTGTAGCGAGAAATCCGGGTAAACCATATTTTCAAAACCAGTCCAGTTAAATAGTTATCTAAATATCTCGCTTTACCTCTTGTAATTTAAAAATTCTTCTGATACTATGACGATGTTGCTAGAGACCGATTGGTCTTTAACTAGAGATGACAAATGTCCAAAGCAAAAATTACCCGAGAAAATATTCTGCAAAAAGCAGCAGAACTGTTTAACAAGAAGGGTTATAGTGGTGTTTCAATGTCAGATATTATGCGTGCCACAGGTTTGCAAAAAGGAGGCATTTATAACCACTTCCAGAGTAAAGAAGAATTAGCGCTTAATGCTTTAGACCTTGCTTTTAACCTTGTTAATCAACGTTTCCTCAATGTTTTGAAAGGAAAGACCTATACAATTGAACGTTTAGAAGCCATAATTTCTGTTTACCTGAGTTTTGTGATTGATGAGCCGCTTATACCTGGTGGATGCCCGATATTGAATACAGCGATTGAGAGCGACGATACCAATTCTGCTTTACTTTTAAGAACGCAGGAGGCAATGAACAGTTGGCGGCAACTTATTTGTCAAATTATCGAAAAGGGAATTGCTAGAGGTGAAATTTCTCAGACTGTTGAAGCCGATTTGGTGGCAACCATTATAATTTCTAATCTTGAAGGAGCGCTGATGATGAGCCAACTCTACAAAAAGCGTATTCACATGGAAAGAGTGAGCGAACACTTGAATAGGTATCTAAAAAGTCTTCTGCCATGAAAAGACTAATTTAAACACAGATAAATTTTTTTGGACTTTAAAAGACCGATTGGTCTAAAAGTGTCAAAATTTGGCAAGTTTAGTATGCAAGCAACACAAGATCATTATTTGCAAATAAGGTCTATATATGCCCTGTTATAGATCCAAGCAGGTAGTCGATACAAGTGCAGCGATCGCTTCTCAAGAATTTTGGGGGGTTAAGAGCAATGGAAAGTAACTCAGGTGAAAAGTTAGGGCGTTCATTCCAGTGCTACCCCATCTCAAATTGAAAGCAAAGAAACTAGCGTTATTCAGCACCATACTCTGTTACGCGGTGACGCAGGCAGAAAATTCCCCAAAGAATTTACGCTTAAAGTCCTACCGCATCGAGCGTCGAAATGTGGAAGTTGTGTATACCGACAGCGATCGCGTTCTTGTACAGGGAGCAATTGAGTCTGATGATATGGTCATCGTTGACGGAATCCAACAAATTGTGCTTGGTGAGATAGTGCATCTTGCAGGCTTTTAAAAACATGCTTTGAGGCTTTAATCATGCTGGCTCCAAATGACAAAACAAACAATCTGTCTAATGCCTGGAAAATCTTGGCTTTGACTAACTTAGCCGTTTTTGCAGCATCCCTGGATGCAACAGTGCTATTTGTTGCCTTCCCCAGCATCCAGAATACCTTTTCTGGGGTTTCCCCAGCCCAGCTTTCATGGGTTCTGAACGCATACACAGTCTTTTATGCTGCACTTTTAGTGCCAGCCGGACGCTTGGCAGACCGAATTGGTCGGCGCAAGGTGTTTCTTTCAGGTGTAGCGACGTTTACCCTCGCTTCTGTATTGTGTGGAATAGCACCCAGCCCTGAGCTATTAATTGCGGCTCGCAGTTTTCAGGCTATTGGTGGTGCGATGCTCACCCCTGCTTCATTAGCGTTAATTCTGACTGCATTTCCCAAAAACAAGAGGGCAACTGCTGTCACTATCTGGGGAGCTGTAGGTGGTTTAGCAGCAGCAATCGGCCCTTCCTTGGGAGGGGTAATTGTCCAAACCTGTGGATGGCGATGGGCATTCTTCTTAAACCTTCCTATCGGTGTTATAGCCATCATCTTCGGTAGTCGATTGCTGTTTGAATCGCGCGACCTTAACGCTAAAGATATACCAGATGTAATTGGTGTAATGCTATCGATCGCCGGAGTTGGTCTTGCAGCTCTAGGAATAGTTCAAAGTAACGAGTGGGGCTGGAACGATAACCGGACAATCATTACCATAGTTGTGGGAATAGCACTGCTAATTTTGTTTTTGTATCGTTCGACTCAAGTTAAATCTCCGGCGTTCGATTTGAAACTTTTCCATGACCCAAATTATCGATTCGCCAACTTAGCTACGCTAGTTTTTGGCATGTCTTTTAATGCCATGTTCTTCGGGCTTATACTCTTTTTGACTAAAGTGTGGGGGTACTCCACCTTGGCTGCTGGACTTGCAATCACTCCGGGCCCACTAATGGTTGCTTTTGTGACTCCATTTGCCGGTCGAATTGCTGATACCAGAGGTCATCGTGTGCTGATTGTTCCTGGTGGGATCATTTTTGCAATGGGCGCGTTGTTATTGTACACCCAAGCACAGGTAACGCCATCTTTCTTCGCTATTTGGTTACCATCAGCAATTTTAATTGGAATTGGAGTTGGGCTACTGTTATCAATACTTAGCAGTGCGGCAGTACATTCGATTCCACCGAACCAATTTGCTGTTGGCAGCGCAATTAACCAGGCAATTCGTCAAATAGGATCTGTTTTGGGAATCGCCATTGTGATTGCACTTTTAGGTAGACCATCACCAACCGAATTACTTAATGCTTTCGACAGAATTTTTGCATTTTTGATTGCAGGTGGTTTGTTGACCTCACTAATTGGAATAAATATCAAAACTCAGTCAAAAGAAGTTTGAAGTTATAATCATGAAATTACCTCTTTTGTCAAGTCGAGTAATGATCAAAAATTTGTTGTAGAAAGAGCGATCGCCAAGGAGTGCGCCAAACAGTTTAATACGACGATGTTGCACACAGGTTATAAAAGGGCATGAGAATTATGTCAACTCTGTTTTACCGCAATATCCAGTTGTTGTTTCTAAGCATTAGTCCGATCGTCGTGTTGCTGTTGGGACTTGCGGCTTTTCTAACCATGCCCACCTGGAAGATCCTGTGTTGACTCGGCGCAATGCTTTGATTAAAACTGCTTTTTCTGGAACAACTTTCGATTGTGTGGAAACGCTAGTGAGTAACAAAATTGAGGAATAACTATCTGATATTGAGAAGATCAAAAATATGGAATCTACCTCACGCTCAGGCTTCTCAATTTCATCATTGTCCTTCTAATGCGTACCTCCTGCGTTTTTGATGTTGGCACGCAGACCTTATAATACTAGTTACTTTACGAGGAAACTATCAAAGTTGGATGCAAAAGTTTAAGTCTAAATTCTAGCTTTACTATCTTCTAAACGCAGTTATACTTTCTAGTGCTTATCTATTTATCTTTTCTTCACAAAAGAGTGCTAACAAACAAGACACCAGGAGGCAAGCTATGACAGTTAAGCTACTTGAGCCTAAATCATCTATTCAGCCAACTCTATATAATGCAAGTAAGCCCAAGGTAACAGATGAGTTAGAGTTAGCACAGCTAAAGTTAGAACAAGCTAGCAGTTTATCACCTCCATTTAATCAGCAGATATTAGCCTACTTAGACGATTCAACAAGAGAAATTTTCAAAAGTTGTAGTATTAATTTATATTTATGGAATCAGAATAGTTTTCTCAGGATTTTTTGTCCCAGCTATCTAGTGTTTTCTTATTTAAAACGACGGAGAAAATGGATATTTTGTATTCATAATTCTCTCTTAGAATTAGTAGGAAGCGTGAATGAAATTGAAGTTGTTTACCAAGAAGGTAAAAAAATAAATGTATTCTCTAAAAAGTTGATTAATTAAAAATTGAGATAAAATTGAGATAAACACATAGCATTCCTAATTTGATTTTTGAGTTTAATGTCTGTTTCAAAACTACTACCTATCATCATTGATACTCATGCTCCTTTTCCAATTGCCACTCAGCTTTCTGGACAGATTAAGCTGTTGATTGGGACACAATATTTGAAACCTGGAGATAGCTTACCAACAGTTATTCAACTAGCAGAATACTTGAATATAAATCACAACACTATTGCCTTAGTATATTCTGAACTAATTGAAACTGGATATCTAATAGCTAAACGAGGCAGAGGAACTTTTGTAGCTGAAAGTGAATTGGTGCAAAAGTCTATTAGTCGTGACTCTCTCTATCAAGTACTAGAACAAGCTTTTTTGATAGCTACTCAGATGGAGTTAAGCCCATTTGATTTTGGATTGACTGCTTATACTGTGGCTGTGAGTTCAAATGAGCGTAAACAAGTTATTCCCCTGAAGCTAGCATTTGTAGAATCTCTTCAATCTGAGGCTGATTTGTATTTTCACTCTGTCCAAGCAGAAATCAGCAATCCTGTATCATTACTATATTTAGAAGATTTGCAAACTCGTCAAGCAGTAGCTTTGAGAGAATTACATACCTGCGATCTAGTGATTACAAATTCCCAATATGCATGGAATGTAACTCAAATGACTGCTTCAAAACAGGAAGTAATCGGAGTAAATTTTGAGCCAGATTTGCCAATTATAACACATATTTCAACTTTAAATCGTGGGAGCAAGATATTAGTTATTGGTCAAAAATTAGGCGAAGGTAAAAATATGAAACAGATGCTAGAAAAATGTGGATCTTCCCACTTAAATTTGCAGTCATTCGGTCTTGAAAGTGTTCAGTCAGATTTTAATCTGCTAAATAAGTTTGACCTGATTTGTGCTTCTCAATCTGCGTATGATTATATCCGAGAAGTCAGTCCTCAACCTGAAAAAGTTGTGAGTTTTAAATTTATTATTAACAGAGCTAGTGCATCTGTTTTAAAAACTCGCTTAGTTGCAATCCAAATGAAAGAGTAAGCTAAATTATCAAGGTTATTCAGTACCTGTTATGCCAAACTATTTTTCCCATGAGTGACACAGGAAAATAGCGACCTTACTTATACTCTGGGAGAGCAGTAATTGCCTGAAGGGCTTCGTCACACCATGCCACCCAATCTTGTTGATAGCGAATTGTGCGGCGAATAATGAGATGCATATAGAGATCCTTAGGTGTCAAGGATTCTAGGTTCTGAGCAAACTGTTGGTCAAGTTTTTGTATTTGATGCGCCTTTTCGAGGTGGAGTTGTCGCCGTCGTTCAATTTCGCGCACAATCACCTCTATATCAATAAGATGTCCAGCAAGTCCTATTACACCCAAATCTTCACGGATTGTGGTTGGTTCAGTAGGTTTCATTAACCAGTTAGTTAGTTCTTTCTGCCCTTGTGTGGTTATGGAGTAGATTTTCTTATCCAGCCGTCCCGGTTGGGGAATCGCTTCATAGGTAACATTGTTCTGTTGCTCCAGTTTGCCTAGTTCAGCATAGACTTGCTGGTGGCTAACCTTCCAAAAACAACTCCCAAAGCCTTCATCAAATTCTTTGGCAACTTCATAGCCACTCAGAGGTTGACGGGAAAGAAAAGCTAGAATCGCGTGCTTGAGAGCCATAAAAAAGACTTGACGTAATCAACAATTTAAGTCTATCATAATTTTGTATTCAAATATTTGAATACAATAAAATTAGTTCAATCACTGGTGATTAATTATGGTGGCTTCTGAAATAGGGATGAAGTTGCGCCATCCGCGTGGGATTACCGTTGTCATTGCTGGCTTTGTTATGGTGGTGGCGGCTGTAGTTGTCTATCACAAAATTACAAGTCGTCCATCTCAGCAAATAGTATCGGCTACTAAACCTACTATCAGAACAGTCTCAGCGCTAGGGCGATTGGAGCCAGATGGTGAAGTTGTGAATGTTTTTGCCCCTACATCTATTGATGGTGCGAGAGTAGATACCCTGAAAGTTAATCACAGTCAATTTATTCGTAAGGGGCAGATAATTGCCATCCTAGATACATATACCCGTCGTCAAGCAGCCCTGCAAGAAGCAAAACAGCAAGTTGTGGTTGCTCAAACTCTTTTAAAGCAGGTTGAAGCTGGTGCAAAGTTGGGGCAAATTCAAGCGCAGGAACAGGTAGTGGATCGACTACAGGCGGAGTTGGTCACGGAAACAGCAGCGCAAGAAGCGACGATCGCTCGTGTGAAAGCAGAATTAGAGAATGGGGAACTGGAAGCTCGACGCTATCAGCAACTCTACATAGAGGGGGCTGTCTCTGCTTCCTTGCGTGATACTAAGCAATTAAAGGCGGATACCGTTAGGGATAGCTTAAACGAAGCCCGTGCTGCTTTGAACAGGATTATTCTTTCACGGCAAAAGCAGATTACAGAAGCGAAGGCGACACTGAAGCAAATTGCTGAAGTGCGTCCCGTGGATGTAGAAGTAGCGCGATCGCAAGTAGCCCAAGCAAAGACTGGGGTAGCTAGAGCAAAGGCGGAACTGGATTTGGCAGTTGTGCGATCGCCCCAAAATGGGCAGGTTTTGAAAATTCATACCCGTCCCGGAGAACTAGTAGGTAATAAAGGCATCATTAGCCTGGGACAGACTCAAAAAATGGTTGCGGTAGCAGAAATCTATGAACTAGATATTAGCCGAGTCCGGGTTGGTCAATCTGCAACGATCGCTAGTAAGAATAATGCCTTTGCAGATGTGTTACACGGCAAGGTGTTTGAAGTTGGGCTAGAAGTCGGTAAAAAGGATGTGTTAAACACCGATCCAGCAGCGCAATTTGATGCGCGAGTTGTGGAAGTGAAAGTCCATTTAGATCCAAAATCTAGCCGCAAGGTTTCTGGTTTAACGAATTTAAGCGTTCAAATGGAAATTAATGTCCAATCTTAAGGAGGGCATGATGACGACAATTATCCATCCTCAGCCTGTATCTAATAAAGCCAAGAAAAAGAAAAAACCACTTTTTCTATCGTGGTTGCAGTTGCGGAAAGAGCGATCGCGCTTGATGGTTGCCATTGCGGGGATTAGTTTTGCTAATGTGCTGATGTTTCTGCAATTGGGTTTTAGAGGAGCTTTGTTTAGCAGTGCAGTAGAATTTCACCATAGTTTGAATGGCGAACTCGTGATGCTGAGTGGCCGCTATCGATCGCTCATTTCCTTAGATCGCTTTACGGAAAGACGATTATATCAGTCACTAGGAGTAGATGGAGTGCAATCGGTAAGTCCGATTTATCTCGATTTTATTCAGTGGCGCAATCCTTACAACAAAGAAATCTGGAATATTTTTGCGATCGGTATTAATCCAGAACATCAGGTAATGAACTTAGCCGGTGTGCAAGCCTACCGTAAACAACTGAGAACACCGGATACAGCTCTCTTTAATGAAGGTTCCCGTCATGAGTTTGGGCCGATTGGACAAAACTTTCAAGCAGGTGAGCAAATTTCCACTGAAATAAATCAACGGCAAATTCGCGTTCGGGGATTATTTCAACTTAGTCCCACCTTTGGTATAAATTCTTATTTAGTCACCAGTGATATCAACTTCTTACGCATGGCGACATCCCGCCAATCAGGATTAATTGATGTGGGGGTAATTAAGCTCAAGCCTGGTGCTGATGTCCAAAAAGTTCTGGTAGATTTGCGATCGCGCTTACCCGATGATGTCAAAGTTTTAACCAGAGAAGATTACGCCAAAGCTGAAGTTGCTTTCTGGAATGCCAGTACACCAGTCGGCTATACCTTTGATTTAGGAGTGGTCATTGCCTTTATCGTTGGAGCCGTCATTGTTTATCAAATTCTCTACAGCGATGTCACTGAGCATTTACCAGAATACGCCACCCTCAAAGCTATGGGATTTAACGATAAATACTTACTAGTTGTTGTATTTCAAGAGTCACTCATTCTAGCAATATTAGGCTTTATTCCTGGCATCTTCATTGCTTTAACAATTTATCAAATTACTCATATTGCGACCCTGTTACCAATGGCAATGAATGTAGGACGGGTAGTATTCGTTCTCATTTTGACAACAATCATGTGTTCGTTTTCTGCCGGCATAGCAGTGCGTAAGTTACAGACAGCAGATCCCGCTGATATTTTTTAGGAGTTGGTAATGACCGAATTACTTTCACTTGAGACAGTTTTAAGCGAACATTCTTTCCCAGAATCAGCCATTTCGATTTCTAATCTTAATCACTACTTTGGTCATGGTTCTCTTCGCAAACAGGTATTATTTGATGTCAATTTGCAAATTGAGCGCGGTGAAATCGTAATTTTGACAGGCCCATCGGGTTCTGGAAAAACTACATTGCTGACATTAATGGGTAGTCTGCGTTCCGCCCAAGAAGGGAGTCTCAAAGTTCTGGGACATGAATTGCTTAACGCTGACAAACAACAGATGACTTTGCTTCGTCGCCATATAGGTTACATCTTTCAAGCACATAACCTATTAGGCTTTTTGAGTGTCTATCAAAATGTGGAAATGGCTTTAGAAATGCACGACATTACAGCAGAAGAAGCCGATATTCGGATCAAACACATTCTGACATCAGTTGGGCTAGAGCAGCGCATTCAGTACTATCCTAGCAATCTGTCTGGTGGACAAAAACAACGCGTGGCGATCGCACGGGCTTTGGTTGGACAACCTAAACTGATCCTTGCAGATGAACCAACGGCCGCATTAGACAAACAATCAGGACGAGATGTAGTAGAAATTCTCCAAAGTTTGGCAAAGGAACAGGGCTGTACAATTTTGTTAGTCACTCACGACAACCGCATTCTGGATATCGCCGATCGGATTATTTACATGGAAGATGGCCGTTTAGTTGATCGTTCTGACGTAGCCACACTCGTGCATTAGGCTTTTTAATTAACAAAAATTGCATTTTTATTATCTATTCTAATTGAGTAGTAAAATAATATATTTTAGGTGTGAAATTGGAGTTGATACTTATTCACAGGAAGTTAAATTATGAAATACATCACACCAATTAAGTCTAGTTATAAAGATGATTTATTGAGTAAAACTTACACTCAAATCCGGCAAGAAGTACTGCCAATTCCAACTTTGGTAATGCACTCTGTTTCTCCAACATTATTTGCAGGCAACTGGTCTTTATTTCGTGAGATTTTTTTAGTAGACAACCAAGTCAGTCGTGATGTTAAAGAGGCAATCAATCTTGCGGTCTCAAAGCTTAACACTTGCCCATATTGCATTGATGCTCACAGGATCATGTTGTCAGGTTTGAAGCAGCAGAAAATCGCAACGGCAATTGTCAACAATGACCTCAACGCCATTGCCGATCCCAAGTTAAAAAGTATTGTTGAATGGGCTTTATCTTCTAATCAGCCGAACCATCCACTTTTACAAAACCCTCCTTTCAACTCCGTAGAAGCACCAGAAATAATTGGTGCAGCCTTGAATTTCCACTACACAAATCGGTTAGTAAATGTCTTTCTTGATAAAGCATTTATCCCACTCCCCTTTGGCAAAGGGATTGCCAGATGGATAATTCGTAAAGTCATGGTCAAAACTGGGCTAGTAGGAGCATCGAGAAACCCTGGCAAATCCCTTGTACTTCTACCAGAGTCAATCCTTACTGATGATTTTCAATGGGCAGCACCGAACCCATTTATCGCCCAAGCCTTAGCGAGGCACGCAGTAGCAATTGATGAAACTATTGGTAAGTTTGTCTCGCAAGATGTTCAAAGTTTTGTCGAGCAGACTATCAACAAGTGGGACGGACAAGACAAAGGAATCAGTAGACACTGGGTTGAAGTTTTAACAGATGGGTTGGATTTACGAGCAAAGGCGATCGCAAAACTGGCCCTACTGACTGCCTTTAGCTCTTTTCAGGTAGATAAAACGGTGATCGATGAATTCAAGTCCTACTTTCCTCTAGATGAGCAATTGCTAGCAGTTGTGGTCTGGGCAAGTTTCTATACTGCACGCATGATCGCAAGCTGGATCAATTTATCACAAACTGTGCTATTTGCTTAACGCTTTTCTATAACTCTCATGAAAACGAGAAAACATTTATGCAATAGAGCAAGAAATATTGTATCCAAATTATTTTTCTGATGGATAACTTCAGCAGGGAATTGAGCTTATTTTGGACTATACAGCATTTACGGCTGTTATGAGGTACAGTAGCAGCAACTGGCAAACCAGTTTC
>NZ_JABXKH010000154.1 GCF_017115105.1 Nostoc sp. NMS2 | reverse complement strand
ATTCTAAGTCCGTAGAAATGCTGAAATACTCTATTCGATTATTACTTCATTACTTCTTCATTACTTGAAGTATCGTTTTATCCTGGTGTTTGATTAATTCATACCGCACTCAGCAACGCCAAAAGTCAGAACAAGATTCTTGGTGTCTAGTTTTTTTGCGGGACTTCATGCACCAGATAAGCCCAATAGCAATTAATGAACTACCAATGGTTGAACTTTCAGGTACAGGACGTGCAGTGACAGTAAAATTTCCACTTATCTTATTTAAATTATCTTCACTATAACCAATGGTTGAAAAATAAAACACGTTAACAGGGCTTTTTTTATCTACATTATTACTCGAAACTAAAAAGCTCAAGCCATTCTCTGTTAAAAACGGTTCATCTATATCCAATAAATTATCATTGCCAAGATAAGAATTTAAAGGAAGTAAGCTAGTTATATTTTCTGTTAATTCTCCTACTGTCCTTGTACCACTTATTCCTATAATTCTGTAAGTGTTATTTGTAGAATCTAACTCAGTAGCAGTAATAGTTCCTTTGGCTGAAATCGTTTTTACAGTATCTGAAAATGGTTCAAAACCTGATAAAAAATACTTAAAATCGAAAAGTTGTGCTGCTTGCACTGGAGAAGGAACTCCTATACTAATCAAAGCCAAAATAGTAGCTGTACAAAGTTTTTGAGCTAGTTGCATAAAAAATCTCCAAATATACAGATCAATACAAGAACTCGATATATGTAACTGTTTAAAACAGGTAACATGATTTTTTATAGTTACTTCAACCCAGAAAAAATCCTCAAATTACTTTGAAGTAAAATAATTTAATATTACTTAATTAATTAGTAATGATGCCATTAAAAATCAGAGAGTAGCTTTGCTTTCCTAAGAAAAAATTGAAGTACAGTTTCTTGTCTAGAAATAATATCGACTGTACCTTTCATTCCTAACTGAATATTACAGTGGTGATTTTCTTTACCTAAAATCAGGCTTTCTGGCTCAATAGTTACTTCAAAGAAGGCTGCTGTTGTAGCAGCATTTTGATTGGTAGAGACAGTATCATTATTATTTACTGATGGAGCGATCGCGTCTGCGGAAATCGTTTTAACTTTACCTTTGAGAGTGCCGTAATCTGGATAAGGACAGGCAGAAACTCGCATCTGTACCTTTTGATCTATTTTCAACTTGCTTTTATCTTCAGGCGCTACTGCTGCTTTAATGACTAAGGGGACACTACTGGGAACAATTTGTACAACTTCCTCTCCAGCACGGACGCTTTGACCAGGATTTCGCAGATTTAGTTTGAAGACAATACCATCTGCTGTAGCAGTAATGGTAGTTTGGTTCAGTTCGATTTGCGCCTGTTTGAGTTCGCTCTTGTCGCGCTCCATCTGTTTTTGAATTTCAATTCGTTGCTGAATTAAGGATTGGCGTTCTTTATCTAAAGTAGCAATACTGGCTTTGCCCGCAGCTTTTTCTTGGGCAATACGCTCTGAGGCAATTGCGACTTCTGCATTACTGGGATTAAGGGCAGCTCGGACGTGTTGCAATTTGGCTTTCGCTGCTTTGAGTGCTTGTGATTGCTGGCGAACAGCTAGTTGTGCTTCCTCAAATTGATCTTGGGACAAGGCTCCTGCTTTGGCTACACCTTCATACCGATTTCGTTTTGACTGAGCTGCTTTGAGACTAGCATCCGCTGCTTTGACATTGGCATCCGCTTCTTCAACATCAGTAGCGGTGGTAATAAGTTTATCTTGATAATCCCGGCTGCGACCGCTTAATTCAGTTTCAGCACCAGCGATAACACGGTTAACCCGCTCAGTTTCAGCTAAAACCTGGTTATTAATGGCATGAATCTGTGCGTTGACTTGAACCAGTTGTAAACGACTTTGCCCAATGTCACTTTGCAGTTGGTTCTTTTTGGTTTGCAACTTCGAGTTGTCAATAGTCGCAATGATATCTCCTTTTTTGACAACTTGGTTCTCTGTAACAAAGACGCGCATCACCTGACCCTCTGTCGCAGCTTGAACGAGCCGCAATTCACCAGCAGGGCGGACTAGTGCTTGTCCTTTAACTGTTACTTTATATTTGCTCACAGAAGCGAGTGGAATGGCTAACCCCACGACACAGACAAACACTAATCCGCTCAAAGTAGTCCAACGGCCAAGTGGCGGCAGAAACTCATTGTCTTGAATTAGGGGCAGGTGGTCTGAGTTGGAATGACTAAGCATGATAGTTTTATTTGCTGATTGCGCTTAATTTGCCGTTAGGTTGAGAATTAGAGGATTTAGGCATTAAACCATTTGTGAATGTATCAACGCCATCGAGAAAGTCCAAGTGTTCGCCAGCTTGATGGCGCAGAGCTTCTGGAGTGCCTTGGATTTTTAAGTGTCCTGACTCTAGCAGTACAATCCAATCAGCCCGTCCGATGACTTGAGGGCGATGGCTAATCATAATTGTGGTTTTGCCTTGTCGATGGGACAGTAGTCTACCTAGTACTTCGGCTTCGCTTACTGGGTCGAGAGCGCCAGTGGATTCATCTAAGATTAATATTGGCGGATCAGTAACTATAGCTCTTGCTAGAGCTAATCTTTGTCTTTGTCCACCAGAAAGATTCGCACCAAATTCGCCTAAAACAGTTTGATACTTATCGGGTAGTTTACTGATAAACTCATCTGCACCAGCAATAGAGCAAGCCTGCACAATTTGTTCAAATGTAATTTGAGGATAGCTGAAGCGGAAGTTTTCAATAATTGAGCGGCTCCAAAAGTGCGCCTCTTGAGGTACTAGCACTACCTGTTGCCGTAAGCATTCCATCGAGAGGTCTTGCTGATTATAGATTCCATAACGAATATTGCCAGATTGGAGGAAATACAAACCTGCAATTACTTTGGCGAGGGTACTTTTTCCACAGCCAGATTTCCCAATCAGAGCAATAACTTGACCGCCAGGGATAGTCAGCGAAAAATCACAGAGCAAATCAACTCTGCCTGCATGGTGAAAATTAAGGTTGGTACAAGTAATATCTGCATTGCCCTTAAGTTCTGCAATCGGCTTTTTCTCATCTTTTTCGGCTTCTGGAGTAGCATCAATCACCTCTGTCAGACGTTGGATGACAATCCCGGCAGTAATGAATTCATCAACTAAGCCGATGACTGAACCTAAGAAGCCAAGAAAGTTGCTACTCATACCACTAAACGCTAGCAACTGACCAATACTTAAAGTGCGATTAATCACCAAGTAGCTGCCTAACCAGAGTAAAGCAATATTAGTGCAAGTGGAAAAAATACTGGTGATTGTGCCAGTGTAAATCCCTAGTTTCATCGTACTCCAGCCCAAATTAGCGAGGCGACCATAATTAGTCTGATACTCTTGCCAAGCTTGGGGAGTAGCTTGAGTAGTTTTTAGCACCTGGACACCGTGAAAAATTTCAACAAGAAAGCCTTGGTTTTCTGTACCTAAGACAATTTGGCTGCGGGTTTTCTGACGCAAGGCTGGGAGAAAAAGCAGGTTGACTCCGGTGACAATCATAAAGGCAGCCAAGGAAGCCAAAGTCAATCCCCAACTGTAGAACAGCATGAAGCCCAAAGAAACCAAGGCGATAAAAAATTGGCTGGGTAAACCGAGGACAATCTGGGAAACTAGTTCATTGATATGATTGACATCGGCAATGCGACTGACTACTTCGCCACTGCGCCGACCTTCAAAATACGATAGGGGCAAGCGCAAAAGTTGTCGTCCGTATTCTAGAATCAGCCCTAATTGCAACCTTTGACCAAAGTGACCAATGAGGTGAGACTGTACTAAACCGATCGCACTGCTAAATAAACTCATAGCGATCGCTCCCACTGCCACAACAGTTAGCAGTTGGGTATCTCCTCGCACTAGCACGTCATCGGTCAACAGTTGCATCATCAAGGGAGAGACAAGCGAAAGCAGTCCAATGGCAATGTTAATTGCTATAGCTTGGATGAGAATGCCGCGATAGGGTAAAACCCGCATCAGATAGCGCCCAAAGCCGCCAATTTTATCGTCTGATTGCTGATAAAAACGGCGATCGTCTGGCATCAGCAGCAGCATAATGCCATTACTCCACCCCTCGATCAACTCCTTGCGGCTAAGGTAACGGATACCTACACCTGGATCGGCAATTACGTATTTATTCCTCTTTTGCCCGTACAACACTACCCAGTGATAGCCTTTCCAATGTATTACGGCAGGCAGGGAAATTTTTTGCAAAGAGTCGAGCAGTTGCTCTGAAGCTTTAACTTGGCGAGCATTGAATCCTAAAGCTTCTGCTCCTTGTCTCAACCCCAGTAAAGAGGTTCCTCGTGAGCCTGTACCAACGGCTTCCCGTATACGGTTGATGGCAAAGGTGCGACCGTAGTGTTTGGCAACCGTAGCTAGGCAGGCTGCACCGCAATCTTCTTCACTGTGTTGGAGTACGCTTTGGTAGCGCATTTTTTTAGACCTATCCTATTTGTTTTTGAGCATCAAAAATCCCATGTAGGAGCGATGATATACGCCCCTACAGGTGTAATTTTTGCTCAGATTAGAGCTAGTGTTCAGCTTCTAACTTAGATTTCTAAGTGTCCGCTTACTCAATAGGGCAGCTTGGTGATAGCTTGATATACCGCGTCGATACCTACTGATTCATTTTCAAGCTGAAGCTACGGAATCCGTTCTTCAAGTTCCCTTAAACCGGCTGAAGGATGAAATCCAGTCATTAGGAACACCATACGTCGGAAGCCACGGGTATTTTCCTGGCCCAAGATCTCTGTAACCCCCTCCATTGGGATACTTTCTGTAATGAGACCAGTCATAGAATCTCCATTTACCTCGATTGATTATAATCGAACTAATTTGGTTATCTGCCTCCGTTGGCAACGTTGGCAAGCTACTGTTTGCAGACACTATCCTAGTTCCAAAATTGATATCTCTGTAGGCCGCCAAATCCCAACCGCCTTGAATAGTAGCAGCTGTTTCATTATCAACTTCCTTGACAACAAGAGTAGTCTCAAGTTGTTTAAAGTCTTGCTTGGTTTTTAACATTGTCATTTTCCTTTAATCAAGATTGACATTAGTATTGATTTATTTAACTGAACTTAGCAATTTTAATTCAACTAAAATAGCTCAAGTCAATTAATATCAACACTTTACAAGGAACCCAGTTAAGAAGTAACCTTGGAATTATAGAAACCCGCTTTGATTACTAGAAGGTTTTCAAGCTCTGAGCATTGTTGATAAAGTTTTTAGTCTTGTAATACCTTCAAGAAGCAATTCAGATTTCTATATTTAATAGTGTATAAAACAAAAACTTGGGAGACAATGCACATTTTGTTGTTAAGACTATTAATTATGTTGTTACTGATTGACACTAATATCAGGACGCTGAGTATTACGCCAAGCTTGAGGTGTAGTATCATGAAACTGGCGAAATTGACGAAAGAAATATCCTTCATACTGATAGCCTATTGCACAAGCAATCTGATTAACTGGCTGGTTAGTTTCAAGAAGCAAAGTGCGCGCAGCTAGCATACGCCGTTCAAAGATCCAATCATTGACTGTTTTTCCGGTTTTACGTCGCACTAAATTGGTTAGATAAGCTGCGGAGTAACCAACTGCAACAGCTACGTCACTTAAACCAATTGATTGATGGTAATTCGCTTCGATATAGTCGAAAACTTCCTTGAGTTGAAAGCAAGTAGGAAAAAACGGTTGTGGTTGTGCTACTCGCTGAGATTGAGTCAAGTCACGCTGCTTTAAAGCTACGTGTTTTTCTAGTCGGGGAGCGATTGCTTCCAATAATTCTTCTGTAAAATCTAAAGTTGCCTGAAGCAAAGAAAGAGATTTTTGTAATTCTGTCTGTGTTTGCTGATAGGAAGCTTTTTCAGCACACAATTGCTCATTAGTAGCACTTACACTTAATTCAGACAAAAGCTCTTGCATTTTTGACTTTAACGCTGTATCGGTTCTCTGCAAGGCTAAACAAATCTGTTGGCGATCGCTCATATCATAATTATGGATATCCGGCAGTATAGCTTGAGAATTACGTTGTTCTAGAACCTCGTTGCTGGAAACCATAGTCCTACTCCTAATAATTAGTTAAATGTGGAACAGCTTACTAATGCCGCATTTCTCACAAGTGTTGTGATGTCTGCGATGGGCTACGCCTATGCAATCCATATAATCTTTACCCGGAAAATGTTTCGGGTATCGCTTCAAGTCGGCAGAGCCGCGCAAAGCGCTGCCTTAAGTTTGCACCACTATCAACAAATTGGCAGTGTGTTGAAACCTGGCATTAATCTTAGCTGATACTTGTCAAAAATAGGAAATTACTAATAAAAATAAACCCGATTTTTAAGTTCGTATTTTATTACCAAGTTATAAGATGTTTTGTTTAATAATTAAGTTGTGAGTTAGTCAAAGTAAGTTCTATCTTAGAAAAAATCAGATTTTATTGCCAAGTTAAGAAGTTTGCTTTGAGAATTAAGTTGTGAGTTAGTCAAAGTAAGTTTTATCTTAGAAAAAATCAGAATGCAGAAAAGTTGAATACTGATATAAAAATTTACATAGTTAGTTATGCTAACTCTAAAAACCCTAAAATAGTCAACATCCAATGGGAGCATCCCAATTTTGCAAAAAGAGCGTGAAAAGACCAGTTGATTCGCGACTATGACTCGCGAATAAATGGGGGGCTGTACATCAACACAAGAATTCGAGAGAATTATTTGTGTTCAATCCCAAGATCAAGGCAGCAGTTCCCGAATGCATTTATCGGAAGTGATGACAATAGTCATCGCATTTCATGGCAGTGGATATAAGACTTTCAAGGAATTTTATACCCCACATTCCGCACTTCATAATGTAGTACAAAATAGTACGCAGAGCGATTCTGATACGAGTAAATAAAAAGACTCAGAAGGTTTAAGTAAGTCGGGATGAAGAATAAACCTAGATTGTTTAGTACAAAGTAGGTAAAAAGCTGATAAATACTTGGTTTCAGGTCTTTCACAAAACTAAACAGACATTGTTTTGTGATGGTGACTTATGGGTGATACCAAGAATGAGACAATCAAAAAAACTCAAAAATTTTGAGAAGTAAAAAATGTCTCTAATATCAGAAGCAAAAATTAAAAATATCGATCACCTAGGAATAGTAGCTGGGCTAATTGATGAAATAGGAATAGTTGAAACAATTAATGACAAATTAGGAATAGACCCGCGTGAAAAAATTACAGTGGGAATATTAGTCAAAGCAATTTTAATAAATGGATTAGGATTTGTATCAAGACCTTTATATTTATTCAGTCAGTTTTTTGATGATAAAGGAATAGAAATATTATTGGGAGAGGATGTAAAAAGTGATTACCTGAATGATGATAAAATTGGCAGAGTTATGGATAAATTATATAGATTCCGTTCCTTCTCTTCCCTCTGTCGTTGACGATAATCCAACACCTTCTGGGCAAACTCGACATCATCAGTATTCAACCGATAATACCGAACCCTTTGACCATCTTCCATTGGTCTTCGTGACTCAGTAGACAAACCCAGTTGCCAGAGGTACTGCCCCAAAATCCAGATCGGTGACTCATCAAGGGGAATGGTGAGATTGAGAATGCCTTTAACGTGAGATGTGTTCGGTGGGTCAAACAACATACCTGAAATCCCAAAAAAGTATTATACCTGTAGCATGAAAAGTTACTAAATTTAGAAATTAGAAAAGTGAGCAAGAAATGAGCAAGTTTTGGTCTGGAAAGTGAGTAGTAAGAGCAAATAAGCTGTAAAGCGCTTCGGTAATAGCCGCAGTCTTTTTTGAAATCCAAATCAACTTGCTATTTCCACACCAACAGTAGAGGCTAAACACCTCAAAGAAGGGCAACTATGAGAATAAATGCTCGGAGTATCACCTCTTTTATATCAACTGAAGGCAGGTTCCTCGTAGATAAAGCAGTCCAAAATATGGTACTCTCTTCCATCAAGCGATCGCTAGATTGGACTAAAGCGACTCATTTTTTTCGTCCCATAGTGGCATTTGTCGCTATTTTGCTCGTAGTCCTAACCTATGCAACTCCTCAAGCTTTAGCTTCAGACCACCAGGACACAACTTTTCTTGCCACTAAGCTGACTGCTGCGGATCTCACAGATTTGTTTGTGTTTGAGAGTCCGACAAACCCCAAAAATGTTGTCTTAGTCATGGATTTCGACCCTCTGATAGTTTCTGGTGAAAAAAGACCATTCGATCCAAATGTTCTTTATCAGTTCAAGATTGATAACACTGGCGACAGTATTGAAGATGTCGTACTCCAATTCAATGTAAATGGTAAAGGCTCACAGCAAACTGTCACAGTCCGCGGCCCATGTCGTCCAACCATAGTAGGAACAGAGTCAGCTTTGCTTCCAGTAAGTTGGACAGGGCAACTCAACCAAACATTCGCCGCATATAACGGCATGAAGTTCTTTGTTGGCACACGCAAAGACCCGTTCTTTTTCGATTTGGAACAGTTCTTTAAAATCATCCCAGATCGGAACTATAGCCTTCAGCCTAATCCCAGTCCTCCCTTCCAAGTTCTTTCCTTTAGACCACCTGGACAAGCAAAAGACACCCTGGCCCCATTTAATGTCCACTCAATTATTGTCGAACTACCCAGGAAACTGCTTGGTAAAGGCAAAATTGGTGCTTGGATGACAACTAGTGTTAAAACTCCTAGACTCAGAAATGGGCATTTTGCTCAGATTGAGCGGTTAGCAGTTCCAGCCCTGAATGAACTTTTTATGGACTTTAAAGCTCATAATAATAGTAATCTTCAGACACCAACCAAAGACGCTAGCAATCAATCCCAATTCATTCAAGCCTTTGTGAAAGCGATCGGTAGACCTAAAGGTATAGCCGATGCAGTGATCTCAGTGGCGATTCCTGATGTGATCCAAGCTGACCTTTCTAAACCTAGCGGTAGTTATTTTGGTACTCAGTTAGGCAAAAATTTTGGTGGTAGAAGACCAAAAGATGACGTAATTGATGTAACCGCATCTGTTGTCTTTGGTGATGCAGTTACAGGCATTTCTACTGGTATTATTCCGGGGCTGACTAGCGATAATGTTGGGCCTAATAATGCCAACTTTCTTCCTACCTTCCCTTATTTAGGTAATCCTCTGTAAGGCTTATGCATCTACGAATACTATGGGTGTTAGTGCTGACTAGCCTACTGGTTTTACTAAGACCCTGTGATACACAAGCGCTAAGTTTAGGCTACACCAATAGTAAGTTAGGCACATATTCCTCTGCTGTGCAACTGCTGACTGTTAATTACATACCAGATCAGCAGTCAGATTTAGTCTTCCCTGATTATTTACAGCGATCGCACATTATCAGCGTCTATGAGCAGAAAGTTGCCCAATCTCCCGATTCCTCAATATTTTTACGTCTCTTAGCCGATCAATATTTGAGGCGCTTTCGAGAAATTGGAGATATAGACGATGTGTTACGAGCAGAACAAGCGACACGTAGATCCCTGGCACTACAGCCGCGCCATAATGATGTTTCTTCCATGCTCCTAGCATCAGCTTTACTATCTCAACATCAGTTTCGGGAAGCTTTAGATGTGTTAAATAATTCATCTCTTGACAATCCCAATATTGTCTCGCTCTTGGCATCGATTCAGATGGAGTTGGGCGACTATGAAACAACTCATCAACTTTTGCAGAACCTTGCACAGGAAGAATCGAACTCTGGTCATAACGCGGTTTTAGCCCGTTACTTAGAGTTAACTGGCAATCTAGCTTCAGCGCGAAAACTGCTAGATGAGGCTATGCAGGAGATGGACTCTTTTTACACGACGAGCGCCGAAACTCGCGCTTGGTTTCATGTGCGAACTGGGGATCTGGCTTTTGCAGTCGGTGATTTTGCCCTGTCTGAGCAGCGATATCGGGAAGCTTTTGACCTGTTTCCACGGCATATAGCTGCGTTTACAGGACTAGCCCGCCTTTATGCGGCACAGCATCGCTGGCAGGATGTTCTAAATATCGCCAACCAGGGTATAGAACTGATGCCGTTGGTAGAAACGCTGGGGTATAAGGCTGATGCTCAAATAGCTCTGGGAGATCACGAAGGTGCAACTGAAACTGAAGATTTAATCGGGGTAGTCGCTTACCTGAGCAAGGTTAAAGGAATCTACGATCGCGCAATGGCTGTCTACTACACTGAACATGGAATCCACTTACCAGAGGCGCTACAAATTGCCCGTAGTGAAGTGGCAGTGCGAGACGATGTATATGCAGAGGATACGTTGGCTTGGGCAGCTGCGGCTAATGGACAATGGGAAGAGGCGCAAAAGGCAGCACAACGAGCAACTCGCTTTGGAACAGAGGATGCTTTGCTGCAATTTCATGCTGGCATGATTGCGTTTCACTTAGGTAAGCGTGGGGAAGCAATAAAGCGACTAACTCAAGCTGTTAGCCTCAATCCTCAATTTCATCACAAGTATGCCGATCAAGCTCGTCAAGTCTTGGCTAACTTAGTACCCTCTGTCTCTTTTCCCACTCCTAACACTATAGGGAGTTCTTTATGAAAAAGCTGCTACATTACTTGGCTTGGAATACTGCAATTATCGCAATATGTTTATTTTGGATGCCGGAGGCGGATGCCCATCCTTTAGGTAATTTTACTATCAATCACTACGCAGGAGTGCAGGTAGCAACCGATGGTGTGGGAATTGATTATGTTCTAGACATGGCAGAGATTCCGGCTTTTCAGGAAATTAATCATTTAGATACTAATCGCGATCGCAAAGCTGAACCTCTGGAGACGGTTGGATACCCTGACCAAAAATGCCAGGAAGTCAATTCACATCTGGAATTGTTGATCGATAAACAGCCTTTAGCACTGTCTTTGAGCAAATCAACAGTCGAATTTCCTCCAGGCGTAGGAGGATTATCTACACTGCGGCTGAGTTGTAACTTTCAGGGAACAAGGGAGTTAGTTGGCGCGAATCAGTTAATCGAGTTTGAAGATCAGTTTTATCCACAGCGCTTGGGCTGGCGTGAGATGACTGTGGCTGCAAATGGCGTTCCTATTCAAGGTGATTTCACCTCTTTGAGTATCACCAACCGCTTGAGAGATTACCCCACTGAATTACTCAGCAGTCCTCTCGACCAGCGTCGGATTTCTTTTAAACTCAATCCGTCTCTGACATTGAGCGAACAAGCGCCTCCGCCGTTTGTTAAATCATCCAGCCGTTTAGATAATGCTTTGACAGGAAGAAGCAACGATGTCTTCACTAGCCTAATTACCCAGGAAAATCATAATTTCTTTACTATCCTAATAGCTTTAGCGATCGCCTTTTTATGGGGTGGTTTACACGCCCTGTCCCCTGGTCATGGGAAAACGATAGTCGGTGCTTATTTGGTGGGTTCCCGCAGTAATGCCCAACACGCCCTATTCCTGGGGCTGATTATGACGATTACCCATACTGCTGGCATATTTGCTCTGGGGATAGTCACTCTTGGCACATCCCAGTTTATTTTGACAGAGCAATTGTACCCTTGGTTAAGCGTCCTCTCTGGCGTACTGGTAACTGTAATTGGTCTGAATTTGTTTATCAGTCGATTGCAAGGGACTCAAGTCTCTCATTCACACGACCATGTACATAGTCATGAACACAGCCACGACTTGCATCATCACCATCACCACAACCATTCACATCTACCGCCTCACGGTGATGTAAGTTCCATGAAGTGGTCTAGCCTATTAGCGCTGGGAATTTCCGGTGGCTTGTTACCTTGTCCTTCAGCCTTAGTAGTGTTGCTAAGTGCGATCGCAATGGGACGAATTGGCTTTGGACTAGCGCTGGTGTCTGCCTTTAGCTTAGGTCTAGCAGCCGTACTAACTGGAATCGGCTTAATGCTAGTCTACGCCAAAAATCGGTTTGAGCATTTGCCACTCCAGATACCCAGTATCAAGATGTTACCTGTGGCAAGTGCCTTATGTATTACCCTAATTGGCTTAGGTATTACTTCACAGGCTTTGCTCGCTCATCCCTGGAACTAGATAAAAGTGCAATCATACAAAGCATTCAGTTTTGTAAAAATAACCTAAAACAACTTATATGTCACAAGCAATTAAAGAATCCATCGTCTCAGAAAACAATCTATCTCATCACTCTACCAAGTTTTCACAAACAGCCAAGCTTAAGAGTTTGAGTGAGTGTTCATTTAATTTTTGGCAAAAATCGCTAAGATATTCAATCCCTATTGCCTCTGCTGTGATCGCTCTATCTGTAAGTGTTATCCTGCCATCTCAAGCATCCACTATTTCATATTCTGGTGACACAACAAATGCACCAACTTTTAACCGTCCTCAAACGGAAGGGTTTGAAAGTGGTACAAACCCACCCACATCACTTTCTAGTAATGGTACTGCCGTCCCTTATTACAGCCAGCCTTTCTTAGTTGATACTACTGGCTTATATAATGTTGTAGGTTCTCAAGCTTTTCTGGGCATCCAGTTCTTGTACCAAAACAGCTTCAACCCAACTACCCCATTAGTTAACTTACTCAGTGGGAACGATCCTTTCCCAGATGAAGGCACATCTGGTTTTAGCGGCTTGAGCTTAACTGCCAATAATCAATATTTCTTAGTCACCACTGGATTTGACAATAGCAATAGCAGTTTTGGTACTTTTACCAATACCATCACTGGCCCTGATAATATTAGACTTGTTCCCGAACCTTCTTCAATCGCCAGCACAGTAGTCTTTGGCATTTTAGGAAGCACTTTAATACTAAAGCACAAACTGAAAAAGCTAAAATCCGTCAACTAACGCTCTTTTATGACTCTCGTGGAATAAAAATCATCCACCCTTATTTTTAAGGACTTTGATGAACTTAGGCGTAGGTTGGGTTGAGGAACGAAACCCAACACCAACAATCTCTGATTTTGTTGGGGTTTCACTAAAGTTCAACCCAACCTACGAATATTTTATTTTTTCGGAGTAATAAAAGAGCGCTAATACCAATTCCTGAAATCACTTGCATAGGTAGGGAACAGGGAATAAAGATGTACTGAATCTTTTCAAAAATCAAATTGGAGTCCTATATGTCAATACAGTTCAGTTAAGCATTTCTTTCTTTCTTTTCTTAGCGCCCTTTGCGTCCTTCTCTAACGAGACGCTACGCGAATGCGGTTAGTTAAAAAAAATTCACTTTAACAAAGAGTAAAACCTTAACCGAACCGTATTAATTTATATGTGAAAAGTTTGTCAGTAAATCTTATTTTGAGGAAAACATGAAACGATTTATCTTCATTTCTTTAATAACTGCTTTGTGCATAATAGGCTACTTTGAAATTAGCTTGTCACAAGCTGAAAAACTTTTTTGGCTAAATTTGAGTCTTTGAAATCATTTCACTGATTAGCTAATTTCTCTTTGCCATAAAATATCTGTAACCCTTCTCATCCCAGCTTTCAGATGACGGCGATAGGTACTGAAAGGCAAATCTAGAAACTCAGCCGCTTGTTCTTGCGTGGGAGCGGGATTTAAATAAGTTCGATAAACAGCGTGGTAGAGTTTCTCATCACGCGGGGATGATTGTAAGGATTCAACTGCTTGTTTCACCAGATTTTGTAAAACTTTAATGCGTTCGCGTAGACTCCCAGGGGACGGATTGTCGGAGAGTTGCGTGTCCTTTGGACTCTCGCTCATACTTGCTTTTGTGGCAACTTGTTCTGACATGCTGCGTGATAGTACTTCGTACACGCTGCGCGATCGCACTAAAGGATTATTCTGTAATACATCAGGACAACTAAAATTACGTAACGCATTCTGCACCGCTTCTACAAATTCTGCCTGACTAAGAACTAACAGAGGTTCACCGACTGGAGTATTATCTACAGATTCTCCGACAGTTGTCACCTCTTTTCGGGCTAAAATTTCCTTCCATACGGTAGGTGACACAATTCGCCAGTCATGCCCATAAACACCATAGTGTCTTCCCTCAACTGTAAAATCAGTTTCAGAAAGTCGTGTTAAGTCGAAATAGTTCAACATGGCTGTCCAACTATCTGCTTGAGAGCAAGGTAAAAAGGTATATGCTAACCCCGGTGTTTTCTGAAAATACTGTACAAAATTAATAAAAATTAGACTTTGGGTGGGGGAAACAGCTTGATAGGTATCCCGCGCCATCCAGAAGCGGAAAATAGTTGCGCCTTCGCTAGGGCGTAATGGTGCATGGGTTTGCAGATATTGCCAAGATGCAAGAGCGCCCGGATCTGCACTCAAATCTTCAAGAGTTGCTATCTGCAATGCCACCATCATGGCAAATCCCGCAGGTTCGGAGTGCAAGTCACGAAATACGACTACATTCTGCGGTTGGCGCTGCAACCAGTGAGCTGCTATTTTTGCCGATTCTTCGCCTTCGTATTCTGCCACCATCCCCAGCAGTGCGGTTTTGTCAGTTTCTCGTAGTGAGTCTGTCAATAAACTACTTTGCTCACCCCAGGTGAAACAGGATCGAATCGCCGAGTTATCCCGATGCAAAAAAATATAATCAAATAGCACTCGATGCTTCTCTTGCCCTTGGGTTTGCCCTAGTCGTTTAGTATAATATTGACGCGCTCGGTGGTGTAATTCCGTGTATAATTCCGAATTACGCCAACGCAAGTCAGCAATTAAAACTTCGCGTGCTAAATCGTGAGGAAATAAACCCAATTGCCCTGATTCGATAAACGACAGTCCGCGCAACCACTCAAATAAATCGTGAACATCAAGTATTTCCCCTAAAGAGTGAGCCTCACCAGCCAAAGTATTTTGAGGCATAGCCAATATTTGATTTAGTGCGGCTTCGGTAGTCAGCCTAATTACCGCACAAGCTTCTAAAGCCATACGGTGTAGGGGTGTTGGTACTTCTTTGATGAATCTTGACAACAGTGTTTTAACAACATTGGGAGCAGATTCGGCTTGAAAAGAGATTTCTTTTCCCTGAGCAAACACCTCAGCAACCAAAGATAATGCTAGCGGATGTCCGTGGGTAAATTCTAGAATCGCTTGGTGTTGTGTGGTGGGAATATCTCGTGTGGTGAGATAAGTTTGACTTTCTTCTGGGGTAAGATTGCGTAGGGGCAAGGTGTGCATCAAAGCTTGCCAACCTGGATCGCTACACCAAGAAGATGAGGGGGGATTGCGTCCAGCAATCACAATTAAGGTATTAATAGACAAATGGGGTAAGAATACTTCCCGTAACCATTCATCTAGCTGGGCAATAGCTTCATAGGTATCAATTAAAATGACATTGCGTTCTTGTCTTTGGGCTAGCAGATGCAAAGGAGAATCTGATTCATTCAATCCCATCAAGGAACGTAGTGTGCTAAGAAAAGATTCTGGCACAGCTTCTATATTACGTGCTTCTACGTAAATAGTTGATATTTTTGACCGTTCACAAAACTGCAAAAACTGCTGTATGAGGGTTGTCTTGCCCACACCGCCAGGGCCAAAGACGTGCAAAATGTGAAAAGGTAATTCTCTTGATGCAATCACATCCAGAAATAGCTCCACTTCCCGCCCACGTCCCACGAATTTGCGATTTCGTTCTGCACTTAGTCGCTGTAATAGAGATGTCATTGGCATCCCTTCCTTAAATTTTACGTAGAATTACTGTTTTAAAGTATGAAGGATATTTTTGATTTCTAAAATCTACTTTGACAAAATTTATAAATAATGTTGATAGTAGTAAATATATAGCGATCGCCAATTCTCATTTTAAGGTTTAATGACATTAAACCCCTCGCAGCAGGCAGGGTTGATAAATTCCTAACGAATGTAGGAATGTAGCGATCATCTCTCTAATTAATCGGGTGAGCTTTGTGAGGAATGACCTAAACCGCCACTAGCCAATGTTTCTTTCACAATCGGCTCCGTCAATGCACGAGGCGTATAATGAGAACCACTACGCCGCCGTTCTTCCCCCAGTTGCAAATACAGAGAACCCACAGGCATTAAACTCGGCGTTTTCGGTGACACCTTCCGTCCTAACGCCGCCACTACATCATCTGCTGTCCTCGCATCCTTTGATCCATTGTATCCGGGTAGTTGCCTGCATCTTCTCGCAATCGCTCGTAAAGTCCACTAACTGAGTAGTAGCGTGTATAAACTGCATCTTGAGACATCAGTCCCCGGTCTTCAGCGTAAAGCAGGAACACCAACCGCAGCAAGATAGTAATCAGTCCACCGTAAATATGCTGAGGTGCAGTGGTGGCAATGTCACTCACTAAGCGGCTTTTACTGGTTGCATCTGCTATTTGGAAGCCACGCAGTAAATCCCATAATGCCTCTAACACCTGCTCTGCAAGCTTTATAGAGACATCGTTTTGATATTTCCGGCTTTTTTCTAGGATTGCAGACAAACGGCGATCGCTAGGGACATTAAACAGCCGGTCAGCCGAGAGCAACATCTCCATTGCACCCAAAATCAGCCGCCCAGATACCTCACACATTGCCTGCACAGGAAAAGTCAGGTGTCCCGATGACTCACCAAGTGGTGCATAAACCAAACGCAATTCTGTATTGTTGCACAATAGCCCAATGTAAACTTTTGTTTCTTTTAAAAGGCGCTCAAACTTAGACTGGGGGCTGGCGTGCCAACCAGTAGATTTACTATCCTCCGCCCCAGCGTTGTCAAGTTCAGTACCATCAGGAAGCACCTGTACCAGCATCATCCAGTTGCCATTTGGGTCGGGTACAGCATACGTGGGTGTCAAAACTTCGTTGTAATCTGGGAGTGCGATCGCCTCCGGTGGGCGGAACGCCATCGCTAATGACTCTGGACTGACAACTAAATCTTCTGGTTGCCAACCTAAAACATTGATAGTAAAAGCAGGAAAGTCGTCAATTCCAAAGGTTTTCTTGCCTATGTCACCGGAGACGGGTTCGCGTCTGGCAACTTCTTGCAATGTTTGTTGCAGTTCTACCACATTGCGGTTAACCACAGCTTGGGCTGCTGACAATGCAGGCGGAGACACCACCAACCCCACAGGCTGGAGAAAGCCCAACCATTCTTTATGTAACCGAATTTCTGGATCGTTTGTAAAGATAATTACTCGCCGTTCTAACCAAGCAGCATTCGGTTGACCCAAATCAGGACAAAGATTTTGGCGAATCCACTCTACCAGTTGTTGAATCCTCGGATCTGGCTGGTAGCGAGAGGAATTCGCAACATCCGCCATTTCATCTAAAATCGCTAATTCACGTGCTGTTTGTCCCGCAGCCTGCATACTAGCTGCTGCCATTTGAGCATCTTCTTCTGCTTGTACTTCCTCTTCGGAAAATTCAGCCCGTTCGTCATCTGCACCAGGGGATTCAAACAGCAACGGTAGACTGGCTTGATGTGTGAAGAGGCGGTGAGCCGCTTGCTTTTCCATCCCCGTCCGATGCACCTTTAAAGTCCGAGCAAATGCCTCAATGGAAGATAAAAGACGCTTTTGTAGTGAAGTAATTACTAACATCGCCGTAGTCTGGGTAGACTTCGCTGCATCTTTGAGCTTTTCCTCACGCAGATTCCGATATTGTTGCAGCAATCGGGATAATTTGAGTTCTGGTGCGTCTTCTGGGAGGTTATCAATAACTATAGGAAGAACGTAGCGTTGGGGAAACTCTTCTCCGATCTCCCGTAAATCTTGTTTTAAGCGCCGCACCATTACAGTGTCCAGTAACTTGCGATTACGAACGGGTACTCCTCGGCAGAAACGCTGGGGATCAAGAATTTCTAGTAAGGCGGCGAAGCTGTTGGAATGTCCATTGTGGGGTGTGGCAGATAAAAACAGTTTGTGTTCAAAACGCGGTGCTAAGTCTCGAACAGTTTTGGTAAGTTGGGAATCAACGGCATACTTTGCACCACTTGCAGGTGCAGCATTATGAGCTTCATCAAGGATGAGCATGGATGCAGCTGCAAAATCACCAAGCCAGTCCCGTAACGGTGCAGCATAGGTTTCATCTCGTAGCAAGGCGTGGGAAATAATGAACCGAGTATGCGTCATCCAAGGGTTAATTCCATAACCCCGTTCTTGACGACGGGCAGCAATAAACTCACGATCCAGAATCATAAATGTGAGTCCAAAGCGACTCTCCATTTCTTCTTGCCATTGCCTTACCACTGACGGCGGACACGAGATAACGACTCGTCTAACCTTTTGCCGCATCAACATCTCACGCAGTATCAGCCCTGCCTCGATGGTTTTCCCCAAACCGACATCATCGGCAATAAACAAACCAACTCTCGGCATCAGTAAAGCTTTACGCAGTGGTCTCTAGCTGATACGCTTTGACTTCTATACCTGCTCGGTAAGGCGCTTGGAAAAGCTTGGCATCTGTGGAGGTTACGCAATTCCACCGTAATGTGTGCAGGTAGGCAGAAAACAGACGCGGATTATCAAAACCTCGATTCGCTATGGAATCCCATGATGTCGCCCCTACGATTTTGGCATCTATTTCCCGTTCCCATAGGACTTCTAGCGATTCTCCTAACGCATCATCTTCTAAACAAGAAAGGCTAACTTTTGTGTCTTGCTCTGGAGATGGTTTCGACACAACTTCTTCTACAAGATATTGCCGCGATCGCACATGCACAATCTGTCCAGTTACAATATCAGTCACTCGTGTCTT
Organism: Nostoc sp. NMS2; assembly: GCF_017115105.1. Taxonomy (GTDB): domain Bacteria; phylum Cyanobacteriota; class Cyanobacteriia; order Cyanobacteriales; family Nostocaceae; genus Nostoc. The sequence goes on along the minus strand of NZ_JABXKH010000154.1, from coordinate 11,223 downwards.
CCTCTTTGTAACTGGACTGGTATTATCCCTCCCATGACAATTTCACTCCCCTAAACCCTTATCTCTAATGACTGCTTGGACTACAGTGCTAATCTGCAACTATGCTTTATTTAAGTAGTAGGTATAAAATAGTTATCAATTTATTCGGGTTTTAGCACCTGCTACATCTTATTAAGTATTTTTCTATACGGCTATATTATTTAGTTAATTATCAATAAATTTTTAAAGCTTTTATTTTCTAAGCAATTTACAGACTATTTTTCTCAGAAGTCTTACGTAGATTAGTTTTCAAGCGCAAGGTAAAAATAAAGTTCCTTAGTAAGAATACTTAGCTTTTCTCAAGTAAGCTATAAGCTTCCTTTGATTAGCGATCGCTTTATGGTTTCTGATGAAAATTTCTGTACTAATTTTGTACAATTGCTCCCAAAGTGCCATTGACCGCACGTAAATAATCAGATGGGGATAGCAGAAGCAGCATTCCTCGCATTCCACCAGAAACAGTGATCTGCTCAAATAGAGTTGCAGTTTCATCAAGGTAAACTGGATAGTCTTTTTTACTAGCTAAAGCTGTCACACCCCCACGGATGTATCCTGTTAGTGGCTGAACTTCCTTGAGAGCAACTGTCTCAACCTTGCGGTTTCCTGAAATCCGCGCCAAGGCTTTTAAATCTAACTGAGCATTTCCTGGCACAACAGCAAAACAGATACCTGTTGTGTCACCTCTGACTACTAGAGTTTTAAAAACTTGCTCTGCGGGAAGTCCTACTTTCTGGGCTGTACTAAGAGCAGCCAGATCGTCAGGATCTACTTCATAGCTAAGGATTTGGTAGGGAATACTTAGTTTGTCCAGTAGTCGAGCAGCATTGGTTTTCATTCAAGTCCACAAAAGATATTATTTATTGCTCAAGCTCCCAATCTTCAATCACCAGCCCACTAACACGACTGAATTCTCTGGTGTTGTGTGTGACTAATATTAAGTTATGTGTCAAAGCGATCGCAGCTATTTGAAAATCATTGGGGCCTATTGGAGTACCGTTTGCTGCTAATTCTGCACGAATTCTACCGTAGGTGAGGGCAGTAACATCATCAAAAGGCAAAGAAACAAACAAAGTGAGAAACTGCTGTTGTCGAGCTAAAGTAATTTGGGGATTATTGCAATTCAAAAGCTCCATAAAACAACTCTGCCTTCACTACTGAACAGACAACAATATCTTCTACATTTGTTGACTGTAAATGTTCTCGAATTAAGAGCGACCTACCGTTGAGATAACGAGCGCAAACATTGGTATCTAATAAATACCTCACAGAATTTCTTCCCTTGTCTCAAAATCACCTTCAGAATCGATAACAATTGGATCGTCTTGACAGCTACCATAAGTCTGCTCAAAAAAGTTGGGTGGCCATCCTAATTCTTCTGGTGTTTTTGTGGTTGTTGACGGTTTTAGTTGTTGATAAATCACCATTACTTCGCATCTGTTCACATTCCTGGGGCAAGTAATTGTAAGATTTGAGGTGCTGCAACCCAACGACGTACTCGCCATTCCACATTCTCACGGTGCAACTGAACTCATTCACTGCGCTGACAATCGCACAGCACCCGCCCTTCCCCCTCAGTTCTGGGTTGTCTGTGGCTACGATTTGGCACACTTTGCTTAACTGGTTATTGAGCGATTGTTTTGGCGCTTGGCGAATGTTAATAATCGGCTCGGTTGAAATTTAATGCAGTCTCTACAAGAACGCTAAGACCTACGGTAAGCTACGAATATCGCACTAATTCAAATTTTCTAAATCAGCTAAATCTTACAGTCGTCCTGATGCTTGTTTATTTTTTCTTAAATTATCTAAATCAATAAAATTCACCACAATATTATCAATTGTAACTTTTAACCTTAAAGGATAACAATTTTCAAAATTAACCCCGTCAATAGTTGTCAATAAATCAATTCTGCTAGGAGGATAACCAAGCTGAATTATTTGGTCAGGGGTCAGGAAATCTTCAGATTGTAATCCTAACGAACTAAACCCAAATTGTTCTAAAGCTTGAAGTAGATTATCCGCATTTTCTGGACTCATTTCTATCCAGATATCAATATCTTTGGTATAACGAGGATGACCATGTATTGCTACTGCATAACCACCGACAATCAGATAGCGAACATGATTATCGTTGAGAAATTGTATAAACTCTTTGAAGTCTTGATTCAGCACTATTATCTTTCCACTTATGGTATTCTTGACGAATTTGTTCTAAGGCTTCAAGTCGGGACTGATAAGATTGAGTTTGCCAATAAACAAAATCGCTTTTTTGCTCTTTAAGTTTCACTTTATGACTAATCATTTCCATTTTTAAAATTTAATATAGGTTTCTCTTTTCAGTCTAGCATTCTTACTGCCAACCACCTGATTGCATTATTTACTTCTATTTTTTATCTGTTATTTAGAATCACCTGCTACTTCTTCAACCCCATATTCTCCCTCAATCAAACCCAACAGCTTCTCTTCAACAGCAGTCAAATACGGCCGCTTCAGTTCCCCCAGATGCTTCAGCACAGCACAGGCAGCATCTTCCAAGTTCTCGTTTTCCCGTAACCTATGAATGCGTAGGCGTAGCCCGCCGCAGGCATCGCTAATCTGCTGCATCTGCTGACATTCCTGGGGCAGATAGTTGAAGGACTTCAGGTGCTGCAAGCCAATGGTGTGTTCGCCATCCCACATTCTCACGGTGCAACTAAAGTCATTCACTGCGCTGACAATCGCCCAAGAGCCACCTTTGCCTCTGAGTTCTGGATTGTCCTTAGCAAGAATTTGACAGACTTCGCCGATTTGGTAGGTATTGGGTACTTTTGTGCGTTCCATGATGCGCTGCACAACATCTTTCACGATTCTACCAGTTGGCACTTTACCACCAGCAACTTGCACTGCGGTTTGCCACACCTCCCACTGCTCTTGAGGTTCTAGCTTTGTAATGGGTCGGACTTGCCCTTCACTAGTGGGCAAAATTTGCGATCCATTTGTTGTCAAATCTTCAGGCGGCAAATTTTGACAACAAATTGTTGTCAAATTCTCGTAGACATCAGCTGCTGCAATCAGATAATTTGACTTTTGGCGACTATGACCAAAGCGATCGCGGCAATAATCTTCAAACGTGCGGTGACTTGAACGGTACAGTCTGCGATCGCGTAATTCTGCCAGTGCCTTACCCGCCTCAAAGACTGCTCTTTCCACACAGCGCTCTAGGTGAAGGCGGTCGCAAGGTTGATACTTATTAGAAATAGCAAATCATCAATAAAAACTCAATCCAAAATTTAACATTGTTTTTCCTATTTAGCTTGCTGACAAGTAAGTATTTTTTGACAAAAGTAAGTAAATTATGAGTTTTTTTCAGAAAAATTAAAGTATTAAAATTAATAAAGATAAAAAACAAATAGAAAAAATGAAGATTAAAATAACTCTTAAGTCACCATTAACGACCTGCTATGAACTCTAATCAAGCTTTCTGGATTGCCAATAACCAGGTTAAGCAAACAATAGGAAAAGAATTACAAGATGTAGACTATTACATTCTTCAAGGAGCCTGGGAAGGCTTAAAATATATAAAGATTTATGACATAATTAAAGAAAAATTAGACATATCTACAATAGATTCGATTCAAAAATATTTTGCTCCAAACCTATTTAGAGATATTAAAAGTGCTTTTTCGATGGACAAGCAAGAAACAATCGGTCTGCGAAATTTTAAAGAAATTATGGAACAGCAAAGCATGTTGTTACCAAGGGAACCAACTGATGTACTTCCTTTAGATTCACCTTTTTATATAGAGCAATCAAGTCTAGATATTTTTGATGATTCGCTTATTCGGATTAAAGCTTCTAGGAAAATGGGAAAAACATCTTTTATTATCAGATTGATTGAGAAACTAGAAAAACAAAACTATCAAGCCGTTCATTTAAAGTTAAGTACATTTGACCAAGAAAGTTTTCATGATTTAAATCGATTTCTTAGAGAATTATCTTATCAAGTTAGTACTGAACTTGGGCTTGTACCCCAATTGAATGAGTATTTTATAACAGATGTTAGACCTACTTACGGATGTCAACAATACTTCGAGAAGTATTTATTAAAAAATCTTAATAAGAATCTAGTTCTAATTTTTGATGAGGTAGATAGACTTTTTAAATATTCAGAGATGAAGGATTTCTTTAATCTGCTAAGAAACTGGAAAGAATTAGCTAACTTTAGCAATTCAAAAGTTTGGCAGCGACTATATTTAGTATTAATTTATTCCACCGATCCTTATTTAGAACTAGATCTCAATCAATCACCTTTTGAAAACGTAGGTCGGACAATTATCCTACCTCCTTTTACCTTTGAACAACTAAAAGAATTAGCAATTCGTCGTTATCAATTAAGGTATTTAACTGATACACAACTGCAAGAATTACAGCAAATGTTAGGGGGACATCCTTATCTAGTACAACTGGCTTTATGGCATTTATTTAAAACTGATTTAAATACTGATATACCTTTTGAGCGGTCTTTTAAGTAGTTTTTAACAACAGCTCCTACTCAAGAAGGAATTTATCAAAACCATCTGTCATCTAAGCTAGGACAAGTTACTCAAAGATCAGAACTAGTTGAAGCTGTTAAACAAATTGTCAAAGCGGGTCAAGCTCAATTACAACCAAGGATAACTTATCAACTAGAGTGTATAGGATTGATTCAAGTCAGAGGTAATCAAGCTAGCTTTATTTGTGAGTTATATCGCTTGTATTTTCAAGAACATATCCACTTATTTTAATCTCCTATTTTTAGAGCAATCTAAAATTGCTTAATAAACAATTAAGATACCCGATATAAAAGTAGGAACATGAAGGCAATGTATAACACAAACTATCGTTATCAACTAGGTGGTTCTCTAGCAGCTAATCATCCTACCTATGTTTTACGTCAAGCTGATGAAGAACTCTATCAAGCTATCAAGGCTGGCGAGTTTCTTTATATTTTTAACTGCCGCCAAATGGGGAAGTCTAGTCTTGCTGTTAAAGTTCGCCAAAGACTAACTCAAGAACAGATTAGCTGTGCTTACTTAGATTTTACAGTTATTGTTAGTTCAGAAAGTACTCCAACCCAATTTTATCGAGAATTAATTTATAGGTTGACTAACGAATTTAATCTCCAAGAACAGATTAAATTAGAAAGTTGGTTGGCTCAACATAATCATTTATCTCCTACTAGGCAATTTACTTTATTGATTGAAGAAATGCTTTTGGCAAATAACAACAGTAATTCTCTAGTTATTTTTATTGATGAAATCGATAAAATATTTAATTTTCCATCATTAGCCAATGATTTTTTTAGTTTACTAAGAGCTTTTTATAATCAAAGAGCAATTTATTCCAATTATGAGCAGCTTGTTATTTGTTTAATCGGTGTAGCTACTCCATCAGATTTAATAACTAATTTAGATACGACTCCTTATAATATTGGAAAATTTATTGAACTTAATGGATTTAGTTTAACTGAAGCTAGAAGATCGTTAAGTAAAGGGTTGATTGAGAATGTAGTAAATCCAGATGAAGTACTAAGACAGATCTTATATTGGACGGGTGGACAACCCTTTTTAACTCAGAAAATTTGTAAATTAGTTGTTCAACAGAAAAAGAGAAATCCTAATATAGATAAATTAGTTCAAACACAAATAGTTGAGGACTGGGAATCTCATGACTACCCGCAACATTTAACTTACATAAAAAACCGGATATTAAACAATCATCGCTTGATGAAAAATATGATGACTATTTACCAAGGTATCTTGCAAGGTGAAGATGTCAATGTTGACAATAGTGATGAACAAAGACAACTACTTCTCTCGGGTTTAGTGATTAAAGAGCGGAACAAGTTGAAGGTTTATAATCCTATCTATAGAGAAGTTTTTAACAAAAATTGGGTTGAGAGGCAATTAGAAACTGTACGGGATGCTGAAAATCTTAGAAGAGAACTATCTGAATTGGGAATAAAACTTCGTAATCAAGGTCACAAGTTTCAAGGTGATGAAGCGTTAATACTTGCCAGTTTGGCGAAAGAATTTCAAGATCCTAAAGTTGAAAAAGTTATATTACTAAGTCATCTATCTTTGGCTTATCTGGAACTCGAAGAATTTCAGAAAGCAGAAGAAGAAGTTAAGATTGCTTTAGAGTATTTAGACAACAACGAAGAATTTCAGAAAGTAGAAGCAGGATTCAAGAGTCCTGTGAATGATTTAGACAATAACCAAGTAATAGATTCTGTTTCTCAAAAATTACAAACTCTAGTTTATGCCTATTACGCTCAAGGGAGTTTATCTAAAAAGCAGGGTTATCTTGAAAATGCAATTAAAGCTTACACGAGAGCCTTTACAATTCTCAGGAATACCTTGGAAAAAGAGATAGATATCTTAAATCAGGAAATTCTTCCCTTAGAGATTGTGGAATCTATTCATAAAAATTTAATTGAGCTATTTAATAATAAACAAGATACTGATTTTACGACTAACGATGTTATATGTTCTTTAATTAAGTATCTTTTTCTTCACTATACTCCGATTCAAAAATTACTTGAAGCCAAAGAGTGGAAAAAGGCGGATGAAGAAACCTATCGCTTGATGACTCAAAAGGTGGGTAAAGAAGGAATACAAATGCTTGTGAGAAGCGATTTTGAGAAATTTCCTCTTGAGGATTTATATGTTGTAAACGCTTTGTGGGAAAAATACAGTGATGGTAAATTTGGATTTAGAAGGCAAAAAGAAATCTGGCTTAAAAGTGGCTCAATTGGACAAGCAAAACTTACACCTGTGATCAAGTTTTGGCAAGCAGTGGAGTGGATTAGTAGTGAAGGTGAATTAGAAGAAATTGATTTGAATGAAATCAATTATCAATTACAACAAGAAAAAACACCTGACGGACATTTACCGACTACTGGACTCCGTTTCCAAGAGGTTTCTCTCCTCTCTCGCTTTGCTAGTTGTGATGTACCTTTTTTTGATTCACTGATGTCAAAGTGAATACTCCGCTAATTTTGAGTTTGACCCTAACGTATCTACTGCCGACCACAACTATTTTTCAATAGCTTCAATATGTTCAAGTTGATTCATATACTTTCGTCATTATACCAGTTAAATCTTTTTGATTAAGCATCTGAGCTAACAGTAACTAAATAATATTTGCTTTATTTACTTTAATCTGTCCTATGTAATTAAAGGATGCTTTAAGAAGCACATCGGTCGCTATCCTCTGTTGCCTTGCCCACTTGAACCAAGTAATCACAGCAGATTTCACCTGTGCTGCCTTCGGTTTCCTCCCCTCCTTACAAGCTGCCACTTTCCACGGCTTCTGGTGACTTAACCCCAATCCTCGTTCGTAACGCTTCCTTCAAATAAGCGATGGAAAGCCACAAGCTGCCAAAAGCGTCTACGCACCCAGTACATTCGCCCTTTCCCGATATCTGCCGACCCATCAGTTGTTTGCCCTGATCGATCAAACCGTGCTTCAGTTCGTAGATGGCTTGGCGTAGTCAGGCGTGAATTCAGCCTCATAATCATTCTGGCGTTGGCTATTGTACAATTTTTGTTTCATGCCGCACCTCTATTGCCATCAATGACAATCATGTGTGCTTGACGTTTTGTTGATTTTGGCGACTCACTTTTTCCTTCTACTTCCTCTGAAGCACTTTTTAACACCTCATCATTTGATGAGTGGCCAGTTTTGTCATCAGTATTGTTTGGCCGCCATTCCAAAATATCTCCAGGCTGACATTCAAGTACTTCGCAAAATCTCCCCAAGGCATCAAATGTAATTGAGGCAGCTCTTCCTTGTTCAATTTTTTGAATATTTTGCAGGCTGTAACCAGTTTTCCTCGCTAGCTCATTTTGAGACAAGCCTCTAGCTTCTCTCGTCTTTTTCAATTTTACAAACTCGGCGTAACACCCACCGAGGACAAAAGAGCGGCTGAAACCTGGGTAGACGCAATCATCACCCACCAATCCACCCAGCTTCAGAAGGTTGACGAACAAGCCACAGCCCAAGCTGAACTAGACCACCACATCGCAACCCAAGCCCAAGCGATCGCTCCCGAACCACTGACAACCGTAGAAATCAACTTCTACCACCACGAGGTTTTCTGTGGCAAAGAACTGATAGCCTACATCGCTTACGACCACGATGAATTCACAACCCAACCGTGGCTAGTCATGGTCAACGGCAAAGAGCAATTCTGCGCTACCACCCCCGCCAGATGCCAACGTTACATCCAATGGCATCACCAAGACGGCACACTTAGAGAAACATTCCCTGCACCCCTTGAACGGGAGCAATGCGATTTTGTGAGGTCAGACAAAAAAAGTGCGATCGCAAAAATCAAATCTAAGTAAGAAGCAACTTTATTTACTAAAAATATGCTGATAGCCACGAGAATTCATCTTGATGAGATATCTCAAAAAGATTAATAGCAAGTCATTTGACGATTGTTGCCAAAAATATCTACAATCAGTCTTTTATACTTAGTGTTAATTAAACCAAATAATAAGTTGAGAGTAGAACTAAAGTATAAAATTTATCAAGCAGTTTTTTGTTTAATAAAGGAATTAAAGATAGAACCACAAAAATTATCCCAATTTTTAGCTATCCATTGGCAACGCAGATGTCACATAATTTCTGCATTTTCTTTCAACCAGAATTTACTGTTTCCTTTGATTCTTAAATTTACAACTTGGCGGATTAAACTCTCAATTGCACCACTGCCAATAGGTAGTTTTTTATTTATTGCTTTATCGTAATTTAAACGCCCTTTACGATAAGCATCAAAAATATAATTCCGCTTAACTACCATAATCTTACACCGCTCTCCAGTAGCTACAGCAATCAACTCATCCATCTGGCTGATTAAGGATTTAGCTTTCCCTTTTTTTAAACTCTTTCTAACTTTTATAAACCATTCTTTAGACTGTACTTCTTCATTAAAAGCTGCGTCTGCAAATACTTTTATATTTTCTGTAACATGATAAAAATCGAATAGCCGATAAGTTTCAACTGGGCATCCTAATCTTGCCAAAAGTGGGGGAATATGTATCCAGATCCACTCCATCCCCGATTAATAAAACTTGTTTTGCTTGACTAATTCCCAAGTCAAATAAATACACTTCTAAAATCTCTAAAAGCGCTTTATATCCTTCATAAGTGTCATCATTCGTAATAGGAATTTCAGAAGTATTTATTTTTTTACCTTGCTCATCAACAACATAAATTGTGAATAACTTTGGCTCAACCCATTTGCCGATAAAGCCGTGTCGCTTGGTTTTGGAATTTTTTCTCCCCTTTTTATTAATTCGGATTCTACTCCGACCACCATCTACGGCGATGACAACTCTTTGACCTTTAAGAATATTACCTTCAGCTAAATTCCCTAATTGGCGATTTCAGATTTTAGATTGACGTAAGTTGATCCCAATTTGACCAAAATTATATGTGTTTTGCGTTCAATTCGTTTTAAACTAAGGTTAATTCCCAGTTGTACATGCGGCTTCAAATGAGTTAGTGATTGCGCCGTATTGGGCAACTGTTGACCATACTAATGGGGTTAAGCCATCTGACATTCCCAACCACTTTAATAATGGGCATAATCCCTGAGTAGAGATTTTATTTGTGGTCGTAGCTGTTGACTTTTTTCTTACCATGTATGGTAATTTTAAAGTAACTAAAACATTTCCGACTGTTAATATTTGTCGCTTTCTATAACCGTGTTTTTGCATATTGCCATCCCACCAGCAAGAGTGTTTTATTCATAGCTGTTTGATTGGCTGACTGAGATTGTGAAAGGTTATACAACAAGCAGGGCAATACATTGACCAGCTAAAATAAGTGCAATTTCTCTAATTTTTCCTTCTCTTTCTTCAAGAATTTTTCCATTCCACTCCGTAATATTCGTCAATTCTAAACATTTTGTTACCTCGGAATAAAAATTTGATAATGATTTGCTTAAATCTAGAATTGCACATATACTTTTTTCTATTAAGGTGGATAATCCCTGTCTCGAAATTATTGCTCAAAGGGAATCCTAGCTTTTTTTGGTCAAAAAAGAAAGTCTTGCAACTTGTGACTCAAACTCATCTTTCCTTTTTAAGTGTTAATACGTTTTAGAAAGTATAAATTTATTTATATTGCGGAGAAAATGATTTAGCGATCGCTTGTTTTTTACCGGATCTGACAAAACCGCATAGCTCCCTTATCAATATGGTTTTGCTCTGACACCCGATCGCCTAAAAGATAAATCTCGCATTATTCCAGTTTTAGATGGTTTAGCTTCTTTGGGAGAAGTTGCTGGAAATCACTCGCGTTTTTTGTATGACTTTTCCCCAGATAGTCTGGTGCTACGCTGGACACACGACTTTGCACCGAGAATTCTTTACAGCTTTGAAGAAGAAGATGAGGGTCAAATCACAGCTTCTGAATTAATTCGTCGAGTGGAATCACAAGATGTTAATCCTCAAGAACTATGGGTGGCAGGAGCGATCGCTAGCACCTCTGATGGTAAAAAATTAGCACAGTTGGGTGTTAATGTCTTGACAGGAATCAAATTGGTTGTAGAAACTCTCAAGCAGAGAATTGCCAGAGATTTAGAGTTACCAGTAGTGGAGTTGACAAAATGATTGCCCTCCAAGTAGAAGTTCCCATTGCTTGCTTTCGGCAATCCCGTGCCAGAGAATATGCTGAAACTTATCTAGTACCACCACCTTCAACAGTTTATGGAATGTTGCTCTCAATTGTGGGAGAAATGAATCGCTATAAACATTGTGGAACTAAATTAGCGATCGCCCTTCTCACTCAACCTGCAAAATCAACCATAATCAGAACATTCCGCCGATTTAAGAAGAAGGAAATTAGCGATCCGACCAATGCTCGACCAGATTACCAGGAGTTGCTCACAGACACTCAATTTATCGTCTGGGTTGATTCGGGTATAGATGCAGAATCCCCAACTTTGTTAGAACGCCTCCAAATAGCATTCACTCATCCTGAAACTATCAATCGTTTTGGTGGTCTATGTCTTGGTGAAAGCCACGATTTAGTCAATTCCATTAATCGGCGTTGCTGAGTGCGGTATGAATTAATCAAACACCAGGATAAAACGATACTTCAAGTAATGAAGTAATAATCGAATAGAGTATTTCAGCATTTCTACGGACTTAGAAT
>NZ_JABXKH010000040.1 GCF_017115105.1 Nostoc sp. NMS2 | reverse complement strand
GAATTAAATCTTACCCTACCTCGGATGGTGTCACTTTGTTTCCAACAAAGATTGCTGATCAGGCAAGTCCTCTTGTCAATAGGCTTTGAGACGCGCTAACCCTGCAATATTCGCTTTAATTTGTATTTTAACTTAGGGTTAGTTTGGTAGTAACGTAAGCGATGCCTGCGGTGGTCAATGCAACATCTCCAAGAGCTACGAGAGCAGCGTAATGAATTGCAAAACCGCTACTTACCCCTCATACAACATTCACAATAGAAGTAAATTTGCGATCGCGCAAATTTTTTGGACAACCAGAAAAATTCACTTGGAGACTTGATTAATTTCATACCTTTTTCTGGTCTAGTCATTGGCTCTTCTGAATTATGTTTTATTTTTGTTAAAAAAAATCAGTATTATCCCTGTAGTTATAACAGAGCTATTTAATTAAAAGTGGCTTTATTTAGTACTTGTATGCTTATAAACTCGATTTTACTTAAGTGTAAATACAGAAGTTCAAATATATTATTTTAAGAAAATCAGTATTATTCCTGTGGTCAGATTGGGGTTACTCAATGGAAAGTGGCTTCATCTAGTCTTGACATTTTTATGTCTTATTCTCCAAAGATGTCCGTAAATCTCAGTAAGAGGAAGTAAATTAATCATAATTTACGAATTTGCTGAGATTTGATCATTTAAAAATAACGCTGTTTTCGTTGAGTTTCACCACAAACCCTAGATATAAACTGATGTACTTTAAAATACAAAAGTTTGATGCTTTTTACTTGCTTTCAATTGTGGAATAACTCTAGACGAATTTAGCTGACACGTATCGAATTTAGCTGAAGTAAAAGCAAAATGAGCACAACTCCTATAGGTAGCTACAGGTTGTTCCAGAAACTACATCCGCTATCTCTCTTGGCACAATTAACCAGTCGGCGTGCTACAGGGTGCTTAAGCATATTTACTGGAGTAGTTTCTTGGTCAATTTATCTAGAGGACGGTAAACTTACTTATGCCTCCTATTCAGATAAACTGTTTGAGCGGCTTGACAGTCACTTGCGACGCTTAAGCCAGCAAATTCCTGCTCTCAATAGCGCCACTCGCGTGCAGATGCGGCTGATGTTTGAGACGAAGAATGAACATCAATCAATACCCAATGCGGATTACCAAGCTATTTGTTGGTTAGTAAATCAGGATTATATTACTTCTGTGCAAGCAGCAAGCCTGATAGACGAATTGGCAAAAGAAGTACTGGAATCATTTCTCTGCTTAAAAGAAGGTAGCTATGAATTCAGCCCGGAAAGCTCTTTGGATGAACTACCAAAGTTCTGTCGCCTGGATTTGCGGTTACTTGTTGAACACTGTCAAAAGCAGTTAAGAAATCGGCAAAATATCCAGTCATCAATTCCGGCTGGTGCGGGTTCTCAAGTTTTGTCTAAGATACAACCGTCTCAAGTTCAGCCACAACTCAAAATAAAACTTGGGCAAAAGTTGCCGATACCAATCAATTTTGATAATCCTGAGAATAATAAAACCATTCAGCCATCTGTTGGCAAAAAACTATATACAATTGCCTGCATTGATGATAGCCAAACAGTTTTGAATTCCATTAAACACTTTTTGGATGAAAACACATTTTCTGTTGTAACGATCAACGATCCGGTGAAGGCTTTAATGCAAATTCTGCGGAGTAAGCCCGATCTGATTTTGCTAGATGTTGAGATGCCAAGTTTAGATGGTTACGAGCTATGTTCCTTATTACGAAAACATTCAGCTTTTAAACACACACCTATCATTATGGTCACTGGTAGGACAGGTTTTATCGACAGGGCAAAAGCGAAAATGGTCAGATCGTCAGGATATTTGACTAAGCCTTTTACACAATCAGAATTGCTAAAAATGGTTTTTAAACATCTTGGTTAATTTAGTAGCAACCAATAACTATAACCATATTTTTTAGGAGATTTATATAGTGAGTCTGACTTTACTTGGCACAATTCTGATTGTAGAAGATTCCCCCAGTGAATTGGAATTAATGAGCCATTATCTCAAAGAGAGTGGTTACAACGTAATTAAAGCAAGTGGTGCAAAAGAGGGTTTAGAAAAAGCTGTGTTAGAAAAACCAGATGCGATTGTTACTGATGTTGTAATGCCAGAAATGAGCGGATTTGAATTGTGTCGTTCTCTGAGAAGAAATCCGATTACTGCAAAAGTGCCGATTGTGATTTGTAGTTCCAAAAATCAAGAAATTGACCGTTTATGGGCTATGAGACAAGGTGCAGATGCCTACATAACTAAGCCTTATACCCGCGAACATTTGCTACGTACTATTAAATCAGTGGTAATTTGAATCAATGACTAGTACAAACATTGCACTTCCTTTAAAACCAACTCAAAATAATTTAGTAGATAGTTATCTGAAGTTTCAGCTAAATCAACAGACTGCTGCTGTTTTATCAATGAAGCATACGCAAGAAGCAATTCTTGTGCCGATTGAATCTGTAACCTCAATGCCTAATATGCCAACCTGCATATTAGGATTAATGAATTGGCGGAGTCGGATAATTTGGATAGTCGATTTGCCAAGAATGCTCAATTTAGAATCTTTAGATTATCGGGTGCGGCAGTATAATGCCATCGTTATCCAAGTGGAATCATTGATGCTAGGTTTAGTTGTGCAAGAAATCAAAGGTACAACTAAGTTCATTGCTGATGAAATTCATTCTCCTATAGGACAAGTGGCATCCAGTTTAGTTCCTTATTTATGTGGCTGCGTTGTCCAACAAGAAGAAATCTTGCTGGTATTAGATGCACAGGCAATTGGGCAGTCTTCTATTCTCCGCAGTGATTAAAATGCACTACTAAAAAAAGATTTTTAGTGTTCTTATTCACATAGTTAGGAAAATTACTTTTATGTTTAATAAAACCAACGCAAATCAAGGTAGCAGCGCTCAAAATAGAGCATCGCTGATTTCATCCCAAAAAATAACTGGTAGTGTCATCAAGCTACCAACTAAGAATAGTAGTGAGGCTAATAATTCTTCGCTAAATCCAGCTTTTGCCTTTTTTACAAAACTCGGATTGGCTAAGAAGGCGACCATTTTAGCGATCGCAATTGGTACAATACCAGTATTGGGCATCGGTGCGATCGCTTTTACTTTTGCCAACAAGTCCATTACTAAGCAAATTACCCAGTCTCAACAAGCTGAAGCGACTGGTTTAAGTGACAAAATTAACCGCTTCATGTTGGGACGCTACGGTGATATTCAGGTAATATCAAGTTTGCCTTTTTTGACAAGTCCCCAAGCTAGTGTAAGTACTACCAATCCACAAAAACAAGCAGTCCTAGATCGAATTGTCGAAGCCTACAAAGCTTATGACAGCGTTGCTGTTTTTGATCGTCAAGGTGACTTGATTGTTCAATCCACAGGCGAAACCCTGGACAATCAAAAAGACCTTACCTACTTTCAAGACGCTTTACAAAAAGATACTCCTGTCATCAGTAAACCGGAAGCAGCAAAAAATACTGGTGTAGTGAGTATTTATATAGCTGCACCTGTGAAAGAGACAAGGACGGGCCAAACCATTGGCGTGGTAAGAGCGCGGCTGCCTGTAACATCCTTAGAAGAAGTCATCAAAAACTACGTAGCCAATGGACAACAATACCAGTTGCTTGATGCTTCGGGAACAGTTTTCTTGAGTCCTCAAAAGAAATTATTGGGGAAAGAGGCAAAGGGAGAGTATTCTAATTTATCTAAACTGCTGGCAGCAAACAAGGTAGATAGTTTTATAGATGTTCCCAAAACTGACAAAAAACAAAAATTAGTCAGCTACGTACCAGCCACCAAGCTAGATGGCTTACCTGATTTAAACTGGCAAGTACTTTTGTCCACAGACACAGCAACTGTATTTGAGCCGCAAAGACAACTGTTGTGGACTATAGCCGTTGGTACAGCACTGACAGCATTGATTGTGGGTGCGATCGCATCTTGGTTAGCTAAACTGACTACACAGCCAATTCTCACTGCAACTGCGGCATTAACAAAGCTTGGTCAAGGTAAATTCAATACCCGTGTGGAAATCGAAAGAGAAGATGAATTAGGGGTATTGAGTGCAAATATCAACCTGATGGCCGAACAATTGCAGGTTTTAGTTAAAGAACAAGAAGTAGACGTTGAAGGGGCAAAATTACTAGCAGATATTACCCTACGAATTCGGAGAAGTCTGAAAACTGAAGATATTTATCACGCAGCAGTGAAAGAAGTTCAGCAAGTGCTAAAAACAGACCGGGTAATCATTTATAGTCTGAATCCAGATAATCGGGATGGCGTTGTTGTTGCGGAATCGGTAACTGGTAATTGGCCAGAAATGCTCGGAGTGAAAATCGACGATCCTTATTTTCGGGAACGTTATGTAGAAATTGCTCACGATGGACAGGTGCAAGTAGTTGCAAATATTCATCAAGACCAAAGTCTGAAAAATGCCAACGGTTACATCCAACTATTAGAAAAATTTGCCGTCAAAGGTAATTTGGTTGTACAAATTATTGCTCAAGAGCAACTTTTAGGCTTATTAATTGCTCATCATTGCGAAACTGTGCATGTTTGGCAACAGCCGGAAATTGACTTGTTTCAACAGATAGCAACTCAAGTCGGCTATGCCTTAGAACAAGCCAAGTTATTAGAGGAGATAGAACAAGTTAGGAATGTTGAAATCACCGATTCTGCCGATGAACGGCATCAAAAAGAAACCCTGCAACAGCAACTTTTAGAACTACTCAACGACGTAGAAGGTGCAGCCAGAGGCGACTTGACGGTGCGTGCAGACGTGACGGCTGGAGAAATCGGCACTGTTGCCGACTTCTTCAACTCAATTGTCGAAAGTCTGCGCGATATTGTTACCCAAGTTCAAAAAGCTGCCACCCACGTTAATACTGCCATTGGCTCTAACGAAGGGGCAATGCGCCACCTAGCAGAAGAAGCGCTTACGCAAGCTGCCGAAATCAACCGCACCCTAGATGCTGTTGACCAAATGACCCAATCCATGAAAGCCGTAGCCGAAAGCGCCGAAAAAGCTGCTTTCGTTGCCAATCATGCGGCTAACACCGCTACTAAGAGTGGACACGCGATGGATTTAACAGTACAAAATATCCTGTCTTTACGGGAAACTGTGGGTGAAACTGCTAAGAAAGTCAAACGTTTGGGAGAATCTTCGCAACAAATTTCCCGTGTAGTTTCCTTGATTAACCAAATCGCCATTCAAACTAACTTACTAGCCATTAACGCCGGCATAGAAGCAGCGCGTGCAGGTGAAGAAGGTCAAGGTTTTGCCGTAGTTGCGGAAGAAGTCGGTGAATTAGCAGTCAGAAGTGCCGCAGCAACCCAAGAAATTGAACAAATTGTTGAAAATATCCAACGAGAAACCAGTGAAGTAGTTCAGGCAATGGAAATAGGCACTACCCAAGTGGTGGAAGGAACTCTAATTGTGGAGGAGGCTAAACAAAGCCTGAGTGAAATTTTGGATGTATCGCGTCAAATTGACTCCTTAGTACAGTCGATTTCCACTGCAACTGCATCTCAGGTTGAAACATCGCAAAGTGTTAGCCAATTGATGAAAGATATTGCTGCTATATCAGAACGCACTAGCGATTCTTCTCGTCAAGTTTCCGAATCTCTGCAACAAACTGTGGAGATTTCTCAACAGTTACAAGAGACTGTCGAGGCTTTCAAAGTTAGTTAAGTTTGTCATTTGTCATTTGTCCGTTGTCATTAGTCATTAGTCATTTGTCTAAAACTAATGCCCAATGTCCTGTTTGGCCAATGCCCAATGCCCAATGCCCAACGACTATTAACAAAAATTATGCTACAAGACAAAGAATTAGAAATCCAGATGCAGTTTCTCGAAGAAGCAACTGATTACTTAAATACCTTAGAAGGGGTATTGCTGGAAATTGATACTACTAACCGTATCGATTTAGAGAAAATCAATGCTGCACTCCGAGCCGCTCATTCTATTAAAGGCGGCGCGGGGATGATGGGATTTAAATCGCTAAGTCATTTATCTCATCGTTTGGAAGATTCCTTTAAAGTTTTAAAAACTAAAAAAAATTCTCTAGAAATTGACACCCAGTTGCAAAGTTTATTGCTATCTGGAGTTGATTGGCTGCGTCAGATTGTCGAATTACTTGCAGAAGGAAATGTTGTCGAAGATGCATGGTTAGCAACCTTTTGTTACCCAGTTTTTGATGAGTTACATGATCGCTTAGGCGACCCCACCCCGGAGGATGCCTCATCTATGCTATCTCCAGAGGATGGACAAGACGTTATCCCCTTGCTATTTGCAACAGAAGTAGAAGAGTGTTTGCAGCGTCTAGAATCTGTATTGGCAGATAGCGAACAGCCCGGATTGCATGAAGAAGTTGTCATTATGGCAGCAGAATTGGGCGGTTTGGGTGAAATGCTCCAGTTGGCAGCTTTTAGCAAGCTTTGTGAGTCAGTAACGCAGCAATTGGAAACGGTTAGCAGCTCGCGCATTCCCGAAATTGCCCAGTTAGCATTGCAAGCATGGCGGCGATCGCAAGCTTTGGTGCTGACAAATCAACTAGATAACTTACCTACAGAACTTGATTTTGGTAGTTATACGCAATCCCAGCCACTATTACCAGCAGCAGAAGTAAGCCCACAGCTTCTCCCCGCACACATAGATATTGTCGATCCAGAAGTAGTGCCAACACCTGTTTGGCAACCAGAAAACACTAGAGAAAATTGGACTAATGATGAATTGGCGCAGCCCAGTGCAGGTATCGCTGCTAATTTTACATTTGTAGATGCAGAATTTGCAGATGATGTTAATTCTATTAATGTTACAGAACAAAATCCTATATTTGCTAGAGACAATAATTCTTCAGACGCTAAATCTAGCGAAGGCAAAGTAGAGTCAAATGGCGTTGTTAAAGAGCGGGAAAATCATGAAAATAGTGTTCGAGTTCCCAGCAAACAACTAGAGCAAATTAATGATTTATTTGGCGAACTAATTGTTCAGCGAAATGGCTTAAACTCGCAACTAGAAAGATTACGCAAACTCGTTCGTAACCTGAATCAGCGAGTACAAGTTCTCGACCGAGAAAACCAGGATTTGCGTATAGCTTATGACAAAATTTCTACTCAAGCTACTGGGCTGCGAGTACAGGCTGAAAATAGCGACCAAACACAAGACACAGAATTTGATGCCTTAGAAATGGATCGCTATAACGATTTAAACCTGCGATCGCAGGAAGTTATGGAAACCATTGTTCAGGTACAGGAAGTTACAACTGATGTGCAACTCAGTGTAGATGATACAGACCAAATCGCTCGTAAACTCAACAAAACATCCAAACAGTTACAGACAAAATTAAATCACATCCGAATGCGGCCACTGTCCGATTTGACCGAACGTTTTCCTAGAGCCTTGCGCGATTTAAATGTAGAGTATGGGAAAAATGTTCAGTTAAAAATTGAAGGTGGCAACACTTTAATTGAACGCAGCATTTTAGAAACATTAAACGAACCTTTAATGCATCTCTTAAGGAATGCTTTCGATCATGGTATCGAGGACTCTAACACCCGCCGCCTTCTCGGTAAACCAGAACAAGGATTGATTGAAATTACAGCTAGTCACCGCAGTAATCGCACCCTGATTACCATCCGAGATGATGGTTGGGGCATTTCTCTGGAGAAAATTCGCACCCGCGCTTTAGCTATGGGATTGGATGCTTCTCTACTCGCTAATGCTAGTGATGAAGAACTGTTATCACTAATTTTTGAACCAGGTTTTACCACCTCCGAGCAAGTTACGGCATTATCAGGTCGCGGTGTCGGCATGGATGTAGTTCGTAACAACCTCAAA
This sequence comes from Nostoc sp. NMS2, assembly GCF_017115105.1. Lineage (GTDB taxonomy): Bacteria > Cyanobacteriota > Cyanobacteriia > Cyanobacteriales > Nostocaceae > Nostoc. Next base: position 22,231 of record NZ_JABXKH010000040.1, on the reverse strand, counting down.
CTAATTCGAGGAGATGTCAAAGTTGATACGGAACCAGGAGTTGGGACTACCTTCACTCTATCATTACCATTCACACTTTCTGTTGCACGAGTTCTGCTGGTAGAAATCAACAAAATGCTGTTGGCATTTCCCACAGATGTCATTTCAGAAATATCCTTACTCCAAGACGAGCGAGTTTTCCAAATGGCAGGTAGCGAAGTTCTAAATTGGCAAGGAAATATGTTGCCACTGATTCGCCTAACTCCTTATTTAGAGTTTAATTGCCTCCGCTACGATACTTCAGAATTAGAGACTCCGGCAGCAATTAATACTAACAGTGTATTAGTAGTAAAAGGGAATAATCAGCCAGTCGCAATCCAAATAGACCGTTGCTGGGGTGAACAGGAAGTTGCTATTCGCCAAGTTGAGGGAAATATACCTTTACCGGAAGGCTTCAGCAACTGCACAATTCTCGGTGATGGTCGAGTAGTGCCGCTAGTTAATGTTAATGAATTGCTATATTGGATTGCTACAAATCGACGGACTCCCAAAGGTATTCAATTACCATCAGTAAGGTTAAAAACACCGTTTTTAATATTTGATGAGAACAAAATTTCAGCATCATCTGTTAAGCAAAAAGGCACGATTTTAATTGTAGATGACTCGATTAATGTCCGCCGCTTTTTAGCTCTGACCCTTGAAAAAGGAGGATATCAAGTAGAGCAAGCTAAAGATGGTCAAGATGCTTTAGAAAAACTCCATAGCGGATTGAAAGTTGAGGCCGTAATTTGTGATATTGAAATGCCTCGCCTAGATGGTTATGGCTTTTTAGGTAAGGTAAATTCAGACGTTGATACAAAAAATATTCCAGTTGCAATGCTGACTTCTCGTAGCAGCAATAAACATCGGCAATTGGCTATGCAATTGGGGGCACGGGCTTACTTTTCTAAACCTTATAATGAGCAAGAGTTATTGCAAACGCTGGAGGAAATAATTCGTAATGTGGCAGAAAAGGCAGCTTCTAATTGATAATTCATAATTAGGTTTAATATATTTTTTATGGTGCGTTACGCCAAAGGCTAACGCACTATTTTAACCAATTTGAAACAAGAATGCGACAAACAGACCATTTGTAGAGACGCGATGAATCGCGTCTTTACCCAAGGATGTGTTGCAATCATTAATTGAATTCGTATTAGTATCCTGGCGACTAGAAGTCGCGGCTACACAGACAAAACCCGCCTGTGCGGGTTAATTTTGATACCTATCGCAGTTTAGATTTTTCTTATCCACAACAGGTAGAGAGATTTATTCACAATTGGTTTGCTGCTAATCCAGAAAAGGGGGAGCAGTTATGCACTGCATTGAAAGAATCAGGTAAGGAACGGATTCAGGATTTAGTGAAAAATCCTCTGCGGTTGACGCTGCTCTGCTTGAATTGGCAATCAGGAGATGGCAAATTACCCGATACCCAAGCGGGACTCTATCAGCAATTTGTAGATGACTTCTACAAGTGGAAAAAAGTTTATAGTACCTACTCTAATTCAACAGGAAGCTTGGTCAGCACTGCAACAAACAGAACGTACAAAAGCGATCGCAGCCTTAGTGCAACTGCTGCAACCAAAAGATTTTCAGATGTGCATTTGGATGCAGCAGAATGTTTAAGCTGAAATGCGCTCATAATATGCCTTATCCCAATTTTTATGAAACTTGCCATCAGCATAATATTTTTACTCCTGCAATGCGAAGCTTAAAGAAAATCCTCTTCACAAGAATAATTTAAGTACTTTTGCAGCAACGTTACAAATGAAGTTTCCGTGGTAACAACAGCTTCTCCATTTGTTAGCAATACAAAAGCGGACGTTAAGAATAAAATTGTTGTCATTACCACAGCTTGTTTGCTCGTTTCCAACACAATTTGTTTTGTTCAGAATGCTTATCCGTTGGTAATAAAAACTTGTTCGTTCATTAACAACACAACTTATTTCGTTCAAAACGCTTATGTTTTCGTTACCACAACTTAAGCAAAACTTATTAATGAAGTTGTTTCGTTACCAGAGCTTATTTATTTGTGGCAAACGCTTATGCGATCATTAACAACGCTTAAGCAAAGCTTATCAATGAAATTGTTTCGTTACCAGAGCTTATCTATTTGTGACAAACGCTTATGCGATCGTTACCACAGTTTAAAAGCATTCTCTAAAACGATCGCAAATAACGATTTCTACAATGGGCTACGCCTACGCGCAATTTTGCTTCTGCCAATTTACGGCACTATATTATCATGATTGTGGAAGCGCGATCGGGTGAGCTTCGGGTACTTTAGATTAGCTCACACAAATGCTGCACAAGTTTCAGAGGTTTTTTATGAACAAGAGAGTAACAGTTGTATTTGACGGGGGTGTTTTGCGCCCAGATGTCCCTTTAGATTTAGCACCTAACACGCGTTATGTAATTATAATTCAAGAGTTGAAAGAAACATCATCATCCGGGGATGCTTGGGATGTGCTGGAAGCGATGGCGGGAACTGTTGACGCACCAGAGGATTGGTCTAGCGAACACGATCATTATTTGTATGGTACACCGAAGAAGGCAACTCCAGACAATCCATGAGTGATGAGCGCTTATTTTTGGATACGGTATTTATCCAGGCTTTGTTGAGTAAACGCGATCAGTATCATCGTCAAGCTAAAGCATTTCTGCCAAGAGTACGAGCAGCAACAGATGTTTGGGTTACAGAAGCAATATTGGTGGAGGTTGGTAATGCTTTGGGTGCTGTCAATCGTCCAGGTACGGTGCAATTTATCCAGCAGTGTTATAAGACAGCTAATTTACAGGTAGTAACGGTGGATACATCATTGCTTGCCCGTGCGTTACAACTTTATAGCGAACGTCCTGATAAAACTTGGGGTTTGACAGACTGCATTTCTTTTACAGTGATGTGGGAAAAAAGCTTAACTGATGCGGTAACTGCTGATTTGCATTTTGTGCAAGCTGGTTTTCGAGCATTGTTGCGGGAGTAATTGATGAAAAGACACTTTTAAAAACGCGCAGCATCTTGATTGTGACTTCTGAATTCTTCTTCAATCAATTAGATTTTGAATCTCTGCGTTATCAAAACCCGCTTGGCAAATTAAATTTAAACATTATGATGTATCTATGTAATTGTACAAGTTATTTTTTTATTTTTTGACAAATTAGTACAAGGAATTTTAGGTGGCACAAAACAAGAGAAAAAACGCTGTTGTTCAAGCTATTTACACAGTCGTTGCCTTGGGTTTGGTAATAATGCAGGTGGAATCAGCCCAAGCTGCTACTTTGACGGTTAACAATCTTGATAACAGTGGCGTTGGCTCATTGCGAGACGCTATCAACATTGCAAGTAGCAATGATGTGGTAGAGTTCCTATTGGGTAGTAATCCCAGTACAATTACCCTGACAAGTGGGGCACTTGCGATCGCTAAAAACATGACTATCAATGGCCCAGGTGCTAATTTACTTACCATTAGTGGCAATAATCAATTTCCAGTGTTTAACATTAGCGCCGCCGATGTTACATTTTCCGGGCTTGCGATCGCTGGTGTTATACTTGCTGGTGGTCTGGCTTGGCTAGCGAAGAGAAAGCAAGCCCCACTTTGTGTTTAAAAATGTGGAGGTTGACACAAGTCAACCTCCACAAAATTTTGGTATCCGCTCAATAAATCGGGGCGAACTACCAGTTCAGGAACGAGTTTACGTCATTTGAGCCTTGTCACTGAGCGATTTACCCCGGATTATTGAGCGGTTACAAATTTTGTTTGATGATTGCTGTAAATACTAAATCAATTTTCTGAAACTAAAATACATCCAGCAATCTTTATTTAAGCCTCTACTTTTACACCCTTCCAGAAGGCCACATAACCCTCAATATTCTTAGCCTTCTCCTTGGTGCTGGGATAGTACCAAGCAGCATCTTTGTTGATTTGTCCATCAACTTCAATACTGTAGTAGCTAGCAACACCTTTCCAAGGACAAGTACTGTGGGTGCTACTGTCTGTGAAGTACTCCTTGTTAATAGAGTCAGCAGGGAAATAATGGTTGTTTTCCACAACTACGGTGCGATCGCTTTCGGCTAAAACTGCGCCATTCCAAATTGCTTTCGGCATAAGTGAGTTTGCAAATAAACTATACACTTAACATTTTGACACGATCAGCTTATTTTATTCTCCTGAACGCTTAACTTACACCAGAGTCCATCCAACCTCAAATCAATAATCAATAAGGTTTATAGAAAATTTGGCAATGCCAGTATTAATTGGCATCACTTTTGTTTATCAAATTAAAAATTAAAAGTATTTGCTTCTATCATGAAGATTTTCTAGCATCTTGGTATGGAAACTTAAGTAGTCAAAAAAAGCTGGATTTTGGAAAACTCGATTTGAAAAACCAGATCCATCGTAGGGATAATTCATGAATTGCCCCTACGATGCTTAGTTCAACTGAGGAGAAATTTATGAAAATTACAAATTTGATAAATTCTGCACTTATCGTTGCTTGTATTGCTTTTCTACCTGGAATTGTTGATGCTCAAACAGTTAATAATAGTGCTGTACAAATCAACACAGATTCGCCAAATGTCAGCTATCTTCAACCTTTCAATATTGCCTTTCTAGCTTATCAAGGTGCTTTCAAAGAACAGGGTATTCCCAGTGCGGGTACTTTGATATCTGAATTCCAAATAGGAAACCTGACAGCGAAAGATGTGGTTCAGGCTGCTATCAAGGCTAATAAGTTACCAGCACAAGTTTTGAACGATCAAGGTTATGTTAATGCGGTCGAGTCGCAGTTGACATCAATGATCAATGGTAATGATACAGGTAGCTAAGGCAGGGAACAGGGGGACAAGGGGGAATTATTGAACAAGTCTCTCCGTTGTCTCCCTTATCTCTTCTTTATGCCCTTCCCTGCTCACCCGATTGGGCATAAATCACTGCGCCGGCAATTTTGGGTGTGTAGTTGAGTACTTTGCTACAACTCCTGAAATCTCAGGGTTGTAAAGTCTCAAATAATTCCAGTAGTTGCCAAATACTTGACGCACATAATTTTTGGTTTCATCAAAGGGAATTTGTTCAACAAACTCATCTGGGTCTTTTGTAGTTAGAGTTTGCAGCCATTTGGAGACATTACCAGGCCCGGCATTGTAACTGGCGATCGCTAACAGCGAGTTATTGTTATATTGCTGATGGGTATGCTCCAAATACCATGTACCCAGCATAATATTATCGTTGGGATTTTCGAGGTTTATTGTTTTGATATCCACCTTAATTTGTGGGGCGATCCATTTAGCTGTACTCGGCAACAACTGCATTAAGCCAGTAGCATCAGCGACGGATTTGACTTTTGGCTCAAACCGTGACTCTTGACGCATCAGAGCGGTGACTAGCAGGGGATTGAGTTTACGCTCAGTAGACCATTTTTCAGTCTCTCGGAGATAGGGAAATGGATAACGCGCTTGCCAGTAGGCGATCTGTTTGCTCAGAGTTTGATATTGGGCAAGTTCTGCTGGTGTTTCTCGGTCTTCCAACTTAGAGATTTTGTCAATTCCAATGAGATTTTCTCCCCTTGCCTGCCGCATCAACCCTTCGGTAAATTGCTCTGCTACCGTTGGCTGAATTTTATTCTGAAATTCCGTTTCCCATTGTAACCAGGCATCGCGGTCTTGACCCAGCAGATATAATTCTTTGAAAGTTTCAGAACCAGCCGGTGGTAATGAACGCTGGGGTGCGATTACTTCGGGGTTCATGACGCGCACGTTGTCGAAGTTGCCGACATTTAGCCCCTGCATATTCGCTGCTCGCCAGGCATAGTAAGAGTAGGGAAACTGACTAATTACATAGTTATAAGCAGTTTGAGATTCCTGCTGTTTTCCTAGCGAAGCTGCCCATTTACCCACCCAAAAGCCTGCTCTCGGAGCCAAAATACTGTTGGGATTGTTGGTGACAATTGGCTCTGCCCATTGCCAAGCACCGACGTAATCTTTGGCTTTGGCTTTATCTTGGGCGATTTTCCAGCGATACTCTGCGGCTTCATCAGAATTGCCATATTTGGCTATGAGTAATTGCCACGCCGCGCTAGCTGACTTTTGATCCTTGAGGGTTTCGAGAGTTTTGGCTTTTTGCACTAGTGCAGTCCCAGCTTGTTTAGGAAATTTACTAATTACCTGATCAAGATAGGGTAAGCCGTCTTTACCTGTTTTTGCTGTTTCTGCTAACCGTAATAGTGCAGTCCCAGTTTCCTCGGTATTAGGAAATTGCTGTACCAATTGTTTATAAGTGGCGATCGCTATTTCTTTGTCTTTGCCTCCCACCTGTAACCCTCGTGCAGTCCGGTAGAGGTTGCGTGATGTTTTGGGTGCTTTGACATAAGCATCCGCCGCTTTCAGAAATTGACTATTTTCCCAATAGCTTGTACCAATGAGTTCCCAATCTTCGGGTTTGAGGGCAGGCTGTTTTACTAACTGATCTAAAACGCCCACTATGCCTGGTTGATCGGAAGCATAAGTAGCCAAAATCAATTGTAATTTTGGTTGATTGGGGTTTTCTTGCAAGCGTTTACGAATAATTTCCCAAGTTAGAGGGTTGGAAGGAAATTGAGCGATCGCTATTTCTTGTTGCTTCGGTTGGGCAATCAGATATAGTGCTTTCACCGAAGCCGCTTCTTTGGGATACAGTTTCAGCACACTTTGCCTAAGATCCGAAGCTTTGCCATCTTCGCCCAGCATATCTTGTGCCTGGGCTTGTTTCAGCAAAATGTAGGGGGCGAGAATGGCATAGTCTTTATCTAATCCTTGGAGTAAAGCCAGGGCTTTTTGGGCTTGGGTTCTTTCAATGTAATCACTCGCCAAAAGATAACGAGCGCGATTTCGGTCTGGCGATCGCGATTCTTGGGCGATCGTTGCTAGCTTTGCCGCCCGTTCTGGCAGAGATTGTGATATCAGTGGAAAGACGGCTGATTGGGCAATACTAGCATCAGATGTTTGCTGTGCCTGATTCTTACCCAGTTTGAGCCATTGCCCAACGGTTTTACCAATCTCAGGTGCTGATACCATTGCCCCGGCTAAAAAGGCAAACAGTGCTGCACCAGCAATTATGGAAATTTGCTTTTTCTGTAGTTTCTTCAGCATGAATACCCGCTGAAAAGTTCCGATGAATTTCCTGAAACTTTAACACTCCTAACCATCACTATTACCAATTTTTAATTTTAGATTTTTAATTTTATGTACAAAAATACTAATTTTCAATCCTACGGTTGATAGTACTGAGTGAATAGCATAGGTTAAATACTATTACATCTATCTTTGGTATTATTTTTCAGGAGTGATCGCCCGATCTCGTAGGATGCGTTAGCGAAGCGTAACGCATCACCCAAAACCCTCAACTCACCGATCCCAAACCTCTAATAAGGGCATCAATTCCTCCTTCATTCCCCAATCAACCGAATAAATACCCTGTGCTACATATCGGTGAAAACTTGAATACTTCCAATCCATTGCTCGCTGACATAACCCATGTTGTACTGGATTGTAATGGATATAATCACAATGCCGCACAAAATCAACATCATCTCGAATCCAATGTTCCCAAAATCGTCGCTGCCAAAGATTGCTCTCTCTGCGTTTGTGCCGTGATTCACTCCGGTTTGCCTGCAACCGTAGGCCAGATGCTCCTTGCTTGGTGACATCGCTTTTAATCAATCGCCAACGAGTTGCATAATCACTATCATTAGGTGGTAGAGTCCAGATACAGTGGATGTGGTCAGGTAACAACACAATGGCATTGATCGCAAACGGATATTTTTCACGAACCTTGAGAAATGCCGAGCGCAGTAAAGGACGAGCAACATCCGTACAAAGCCACGGTTGTCTTTCATGTGTTACCTGGGTAAAGAAGTAAGTGCCGCCCTCAATCCTTATTCTGCGGTAGTTGGTCATTGAATGATGCTATTCGGATTTGTTGATTAGTTTGCCCAAATCCAGCTGATAATCCATAATTCAGCACGTTGATTACATGGGGGATGCGTTACGCGATCGCTAACGCATCCTACAAGATCGAGCGATCGCTCTCTAAAGTCGAAGATATTTCTGTAAGACGATTGTCTAATTGCTTCTGAAATTCTTTTAGTCCACCTTTCTTATCCCAGTACTGGTGAAATTGGTGCATCTTATTCTCTTCGGCTAAATTATGGGCAGCACCATCACCTACAACATAATCGAAGCCAAAGAACTTTTGCTGGTGTGGCAATTTCTCCCAGTCAAAATTTTCAGGTGGCATCCACAAAGCTTTTACAACCCTATATACACCCCACTCACTAGAATCATTTCTGTACACTTCATTATCAACAAATTCGACCAGATGAGTGACTTTGGCTTTTTGAAGTAGAAGCATTAAGTCATCTTTAAGAGGCTTTTTATTAGTCTTGTCTTTGGGATCACGCCAGTTAAGACAAAATATCCTGGCTTCTGGAATCTGCATGACCGAGGTCTCGTAAGCCCAGGGTTTATCATTACCTTGATGCTTAACGTTCTTGATCCAACTCAGCTTCGACAAATCCATAACTATATAGCTTCCTAAGTCAAGCAAACTTGTTGTTGGTAGTGTACCCTCCTGGAAACATAATAATTGCATTGCCATCGGCTAAAGATTCTGTATAGTGCGATCGCCCGATCTTGTAGGATACTTTAGCGAAGCGCGTAACGCATCACCCAAAACTTGCTCTTACACATTCATTATACTAAACTTAGTCCACAGACTTAGTTCTAAAAATCATGGAAACTGTTAATATTCATTACTGCAAAACGAACCTTTCACGTTTGTTATCGCGTGTAGAACTTGGAGAAGAAATCATTATTTCAAACCGAGGCGTTCCCGTGGCCAAGCTGGTTCCATTTCGTACCTCATCCAATCGGCAAGCTAGTTTGGGTTTGGATCGAGGGCGTTTCACCGTGCCAGAAGACTTTAACGCCCCTTTGCCAGAAGAGATATTAGCAGCATTCGAGGGTAGTGAAGCGTGAAACTCTTGTTAGATACTCAGTGCTGGTTGTGGTGGTTTGCCCAACCGGAACGGTTGAGTGAAGAGACAATTGCTCACATTATCGATGAAACCAACGAATTGTGGTTCTCTGTTGCTAGCGTCTGGGAAATAGGCATCAAAGTTGCAATTGGAAAGTTGCCATTACCAGAACCAATTGATAGCTACATTCGTAGCCGTATGGTGCAATTGGGGGCGCAATCACTAGAAATTACGGCAACTCATGCATTACAAGCGGCTGCATTACCTTTGCATCACCGAGATCCATTTGACAGAATGCTGATTGCACAGGCTCAAGCAGAAGACATGACGCTTGTGAGTGCTGATACAACGTTCAGGCAATATAGCAATGTCTCCATTCTTTGGGCAGCCAATTCGTGAGCGTTTATTTCCAGCTACAGCAATCGCACTGTAAAAGGTTAGGCTAATTTGCAAGCAATGCGATCGCTGAATTAGAGATAATATTTCTATGATTCAGTAATTCTCTATTATCTATGACTCAAGCCATACCCAAGCTAATAACCTTTGAGGAATTTGTCGATTGGCTACCCGACAATCGACGATTCCGCTACGAACTACGTAAGGGAGAAATTGTTGAAATGGCGCAACCAGTAGGAGAACACGAAGAAATTAAAGGTTTTTTAGGTATCAAAATTTCTGTTGAAATCCAACGTCTAGGATTGCCCTACTTCATGCCCAACCAAGCTATAGTTAGACCTCCTGAAAAAGATTCTGGTTACTTACCAGATGTGTTGGTGCTAAATCGTGCAAATCTGGAAAACGAAAAATTGTGGAAAAAACAATCTACCGTTAGTTTGGGTGCATCAATACCTTTGGCAATTGAGGTTGTATCAACTAACTGGCGGGATGATTACTATTTAAAATACGCTGACTACGAAGAGATGGGCATCCCGGAATACTGGATTGTCGATTATGCTGCCTTGGGTGGACGTAATTTTATCAGCAATCCTAAACAGCCGACAATCACCGTTTGTAACTTAATTGATGGGGAATATCAAATAAGTAAGTTTCGAGATAATGCGAACATTATCTCCCAAACCTTTCCTGAATTGAATCTCACCCCAAATCAGATTTTTCAAGCTGCTGTAATCTAGGGTTTATCGTTTTGCCAATTCTGGAGTCCGTCCTTTCAAGCCAATCATCAACTTCAGCATAAACACCTTTAAAACAGGTACTCGCTGCAAAAACCATAAACCCAAGCGACGAACCACTACCACTGGTAAGAAGTTATTAGAAAACATCCGATCTAATAGGTCGGTGAAACCTAAAATTGTCAGATTTTCTAGCTTGCGCCAGCGTTCATAACCTTTAAGAATTTGAATGTCGCCAATATCTTTACCCGCTTGGTGCGCTGTTTGTAGAACTTGCGCCAAGGCTGCTGCATCCCGAATTCCCAGATTTAAACCTTGTCCGCCGACGGGATGGCAATTGTGCGCCGCATCACCAATTAATGCTAGTCGGGGGAGAACATAGCGATCGCTTTGCATGAGTTGTACCTGGAATACAAAGCGATCGCCTAGTAATTCCAATTTCCCCATCTGATCGCCATAACGACGGGTAAGTTCTGCCAAGAATTGCTCATCATCTAAGGCACACAAAGCTTTTGCTTCTTCGTGGGGGGCTGTCCAGACAATGCGGCAACGGTTCCCCGGTAAAGGTAAAATTGCAAAGGGGCCGCTAGACCAAAATCTTTCGTAAGCAGTGTTATTGTGCGGTTTTTCTGGTTTGACAAATGCCACGATGCAAGACTGCCAATACTTCCAGCCAGAGGTTTTGATACCGGCAGCTTGACGAATTGGCGATCGCGCCCCATCTGCTGCTATCAGTAATTTGCTGCGAACTGTCTGTAACTGATCGGCAACTTTAATATCTATCGCTACTACATCCTGCTGGTAAACCGTATTCACCACTTCAGCCGGACACAGATAAGTCACATTTGGACAATCTTGGACAAACTCTTGCAAAGGCTGCAACAGCGCTTGGTGTTCTGCTACATAACCCAACTCTGCTGTATTTATATCATCTGTGGTAAATTCCACCACATTGGGATAATCGGCATCAGAAAGACGAACTCGGCAATATTTGGCGATTTGAGGCAACATTTTGTCCCAAACTCCAATTCCTTGGTAAATTAGTGCCGAAAGCTGATGAACTGCATAAGCTTGTCCTTTCGCCACCGCCGCCGAAGCCACTTTCGCTTCAATCAGCAAGATACTCAAGCCAGAATCTTTTAAAGCAGAGGCTAGAGTTAACCCAATAATCCCACCGCCGACAATTACCAAATCATATTCATATCCCCGCAAGTCTGGCGGTGTTGGTTGAGGGGAAAGAGGTTGCTCAAGCTGCGTTAGGGCCATTGTTAAGTTAGGTTACAGCGTCTTTTACTCTTATTTTGACGCGATCGCGCCCTCATGAGCAAGTTAATAAAAAAACCCCGTTGATTGGTAGGGATTTCAACGGGGTTAAAGAATACAATTGTTTTGCAAGATAAACCAACACTAAACTTTATTACAGAGCTGCTAGAAACTTTTGCACATAATAGTAACTATTTATGAGTTTTAGGAGCTAGATTTTTAACATGATGCTTGTGATGTTTGTGGTGTTTCACTTGTTTAACTTTGCTAGATTTTGTGTTAGCAACATGATGGATAGTTTTAGCTTGAGCTTGAGATGCAAAAGCGGTTACAGGCGCAGCAAAAATTAAAGCCAAAAGTAAAGCTTTAGCGAACTTATTCACTTGAAAATCCTCATCAACTAATCAACAATCTAACTATCCAATAGGTATATGTCATAAGTTTGTAATTTATATGAATCTTTCATGTCTATTTTTACAACCGTAAAATATCGGAATTACAGAGAATACTTGGCTAAAAAACACTCACAGCCATACAAACCTAGATGCAACATTTTGGACATCATCTAAGAGGCTGTTTGAAGCCATCTCCACGTCCCCGTTATCCCACTGTCAAAAAACACGCATCTAAAAAACCTAAAACCGAAAAATCACTTAAGAACGCTGACCTAACTACTATTCAGAACAGTATTACCTCATCAGAGACGATATGAGAATTTATAGATGTTTGCAACTTAGTTTGAACACTATCAATAATTCCTAGCCAATCAGCATCTCTGTTCCACTCAGAGCGAATCCTGATTTTAGTTTCCGCGTCGTAGAGGTTACAAAAAACCACATTCTCTTTTCCAGCAATTGCAGCGATAATCAGGGGCTTGGAAAAGTCCTGGACTTGGGATACAGCTAAAAGGAAAGTTTTAGCAAAGTTCGTTTCTATCCCAGTCCTCACAACATAAATTTCATCCGCTCTAACAACGATGTGTAATTTAACGTTGTCCTTTCCCTTAAATTCTGTCGTTTTTAATTTCAGTTCAGATATATAACCAATTAGCCCTGTTTTGTGGACAGGAATAGTTTGATCGTTATTGATATCGTAGTTATACCACAAGTAAGATTCCCCGTTTAATTCTCCGCTTTTCACATACAAATAAATAGGTTCTGGCGGGTTGCAAAGACCTAATTTCATTTCAGTAACCATGTTTTACATTCCTTGATGAAAGCTAAAAATATTTTAGATATTCCGTCAAATTCAATATTTTTTAAAATTATGCTTAACTGAGGAAAATAATAAATATACAAAAGGGCATCTACAAGAGATGCCCGTCATGCAGGAAAACCCCAAAGGGATGTCCCTACACCTTCCCAACAATCAGCAACAGTGACTAATTAGGTATTAGTCACACTCACAGACGTGAATATAGTAATCTTATTAACTTAAAACTCTAAATGTCCCCAGTGCATCCACTGAAAGTGGACAGATGGTTATTGTCAGTTGTTGTTTGTCATTTCCTAACTAATTTGAACGAGATGTAAACCTGTCTTGCTCGTTATAACGATGTAATACTCCACAAATGGCAGCTATAACTAACCATGAAATTACATTCAAACGGAAATCGAAAAGGGTAACATCTACTGTATTCAATAGAACCCACCCCACAAAGGCCAGAAGATAACTAAAAAATATCAATCTATCTTCTGTGTTTATATATTTTGGCTTGCGTAGTAATTGAAAACCTGTAATCAAAATCCAACCAAGTAAACCACAAAATAAAAAAGTACTAGGAAAACCAGTTTCAGCAGATAACATCAAAAACAAGTTATGGGGATGACCTAAAGGAATCTGCATCTGCGCTTTGTAGAGTCCACTAAAACTGCGTAATCCCCAACCAGTCCAAGGATGTTCTTTGGCTAAAGACCAGGCAAACTCCCATTGAGTTTTTCGCATTAAAGCGACTGGTCTATCTGGATACATATCGTCATTTAATCTTGCCCAAAAGAAGGTAGGAACCACCGAGCGAAAAATTTGAGCAACTGGCGAGGGAGCAAAAGCTGCCAAAAGCACGCTAGAGACGATCGCAGCGACACCACTCACAAGAATGCGCCAGCCTTGGTAGAGTGCATAAGCTAAACAGGCAAAAATAGCGATCGCCCACCCATTGCGCGAGTTAGTGAAAATCAAGGTAATGAAATTGATAATCACCGCAATAGTCAGGAAGATAAAGGGGAGTGGGGAGCGGGGAAGGTGGGGCCCCCTCTGGGGATAAGGGGTAATGGGGAGTGGGGGAAGGGGGGATGAGGGAGCAGGGAGACAAGGAGGACAAGGGGGAATTATTGAATAGTCTCTTCCTTGTCTCCCCCCTCTTCCTTGTCTCCCTTGTCTCTTTTCCATGCCCCATGCCCCATGCCCCATGCCCCATGCCCAATGCCCCATGCCCAATGCCCATTCTTCAATCCACAATCCTAGACTAAGGATGAAAACTATTGTTAGATAAGCTGCGAAGGTGTTAGCGTGCAAGAAAAATGAAGCGATGCGACCTGGTGGATTTCCTCCTGGTGCGATCGTCCAACTCAACACAACCCACAAAATCTCTAATTTCAAACTCCAGCCTAAAAATAACTGTCCCAAGCCAAGAATTACCACTGGCATGGAACCGATCGCTAAAACCCAAGCCATTTGGCGCAATTGGACAAATGTTTGAATTAGAGCGCTATGGGCAACAAAAAGTAAAAAGAATGGTAATAAATTAAATAAGCCAAGGAAAGCTGCTGTTTTGTCATCGGCAAATCCAGCACTTGCGATCAGCAACAGACTCAAAAGGGCAAATCCCCAGTTGATGGGGCGGCGATTAATTTTGCGGGATTGTTTCAGCCAAGTTATTAATGAGACAAAACCAATAGTCACAGCCCCCAACAATGGACTCAATGGGAAGATTAACAGTGCCCATAGAGAGTAGTTCCAAGAAGATTGCCAACGAGACTTGAAATAATCAGAAACCTTGTTCAAGCTGGCTCCCAATATTCCTCACGGGTGAGGCGAATTTGAGCTAAGGCGAAAATAGTAGGAATGATCCGACCATAGTTAGTGGCGATCGCTCTCCATCCTAAATCTGCAAAAAACCAAGTCCACATCATCGGCCCAATCACGGCAAACATCGTGCGGGCTGCCCCATAACGAGCCGCACTTACCGTCATACCCCGTTGCGCCATTTGCATAGCTACATAGCTTTGAAATTGCGTTGTCGCTGCTTCTGAACCTGTAATTACCGCTTGTTTAGCTACTTCATAAGTAGCAAAGTGGATGGCAAATTGACGAGCAATTTGCTTAAGTACAAGTGGCTGGAGAAGTGAAGTAACCGCGATCGCACTACCGCCTTTGAAAAGCAACCCCAAGGGGTCACGCTGCAATAAAAGTGGTAGCGGTTCTTTTAGTTCTGATTGCACAAGGTGACGCTGCACTCGCAGAGTCAATTTTTGTTTTTCCTGTTCAGGTAATTTTTTCCACACCTGTCCTAGTAGATGCAAAAATACTTCTGCTTCTAAATCAATGGTTGGCAATTGATTAGAATAGGGAATTTTTAGATACTTACATACTTGAACTAAAGCTTGTCTGTAAGTTACCTGGCCTGTGCGTCCGCGTAATACTGTCATCCCATCTGCCGCCAAAAAGCGAAAGCGTCCCTCTAGTGAATCTAACCAAGCTTTGCGGTCTTGGCTTTGCACTTCGATGGGTTCGGGTGTGTGTACATAGTCTAGGGGATTGAACTTACGACTAAATAGAATTGCCGTTAAATCTTGCAATTCTTCTTCGGTCGCTAACTCTAGCGCCGCCCTCATCTCATCCAATTTCCCTTCCTCCCTTCCGTGCAGCTTTCTGTACCTTATTCTACTATTAGCTATTTTGTCCTTTGTTATTCGTCCTTGGTCATTTGATAAATAATGACTAAGGACAAATAACAAAGGACTATCGACTCATGACTGATATTGTAGTGATTGGTGCCGGAATGGCCGGTTTAGTCTGCGCCCAGCAATTAAGTCAAGCTGGATATTCTGTGCTAGTGGTGGACAAGTCCCGTGGTTTGGGAGGAAGATTAGCTACACGCCGCTTGCATGGAACTTGGGCCGATCATGGGGCTTGTTACCTGAAGCCAAAGGGTGAATTATTTAGACGTTTTGTGGAGATATTGCGATCGCGCCATATCCTCGAAGTCTGGACGGAGGAGGTTTACGAACTCACAGCAGGCGCTCCTTTATCTGAACCGAAAAACCGCAGTCCGCGATATGTTGCACCTAGTGGAATGAGTGCGATCGCTAAATCCCTCGCCCCAGGTTTAGAAATATTACTGAATCAGCGTGTCATTGCTATTACCCCAACTCCCGAAAATAGTTGGCGAATCGCTCTTGAATCTAGCAATGAAGAATTAACTGCAAAAGCTATAGTCGTTGCCATTCCTGCACCCCAAGCCGTGATGCTGTTAGAACCTTTGGGTGAAAGTGGATTGGATGCAGCCTTTCTTGATAACTTGCGTTCTGTAGAATTTTATCCCTCAATTAGTGCGATCGCTGGATATCCTCTCACATCCCAACCACTCCCTCAGTGGAAAGCTCTAACTTTTGTAGATGATGCTGATTTAGCATGGATTGGTTTAGATAGTAGCAAGCGTCCTAACCTTCAGCAGCCACATTTTGTGGTCCAAAGTAGCGCTGATTTCGCCCAACGCCATCTAGAATCCCAGGATTTAGAACCTGCTGCAAAGCTAATGTTGCAACGAGCAGCTGAATCTTTGTCCCTTCCTTGGCTGAATACTCCCGAATGGATGCAAGTACATCGTTGGCGTTATGCCTTTCCTAGCCGTCCTTGGCACGAAGCTTTTTTGTCTGCCGGAACTCCCTTACCTTTAGTTTGCTGTGGTGATTGGTGCGGCGGCAATCTTGCCGAAGGTGCGATGCTTTCTGGATTAGCTGCGGCAGATGAAATCAATCATCAGTTGCGTCATCTACCTTTAGACAATGTGAACTTTTTAAACGTTTTTACCCGATCATTTCATCTGTCGCTAGACTGATTTTGCACTCTAGCGATTCCCTATTTGTCTGACTTACTAAGTCAACGTGCAACAAATAAGTTTTTTAGATGAAACAGCAAATTTTTCAGCAAACGTAAAATGTGATGTAAATTACAAACAAAGCTTAACTTCATTAAAAACTTGTTCCTAATTCAAGATTTTTATTGCTGTTAATTTTGATCCTCTAGTCTTGATGCTGCGTTTTATGTAGATTTCTGCCTTTTTGCCAGAAATTTGAAATAATTAAGATTATAAATATAAAATGTCGCTAACCTATCAGCACATTGGATGCTGTTTTCATAAGTCATGCTGTGAATCAGTATAAACTTTAACTAAAACAAGCAAAGCCAAATGTCTGATATTCAACCAAGATAAAAGGCTAGTTCCAGGGTCTATTAAATTTATCAGTTGAATCACTTCTAACTGATTTTCATAACATCATTGCCATCTAAAAAAGTTGTTTTCTTCACCAATCATTGACTGGATTAAAAAAGGAGTTTAAGAATTATGAAAACGGTAGTTAATTTAACACAGCAATCAGTAGTAGGAGAGATTGAAAGCGTTTTGAATACATATCCATACCATCCATATCAAAAAGCTTTTGCGATTCCTGATTTACGCCAAGAGCTAATTGCTTTCGTTCTCACCCGCCTTCCCTCTTTTGAGGGCGCTATGTCTGACGGACATATTTCCCTCGTGGAGGCTGAACAAGGAAGCTTGGCTTATTACAAATTGCCTCGTAAACCCTTAGAGCAGCAACTCCACCTACAGAATTTGATTCACCAAGGCATTTGTTTAATCGTTCAAGAAAAGTCAGATTGGATTAACCATCGTGTTTGTGAAACAGTTCAGCCAGCTTGTGAAGCCTCTCACTGGTTTGGTTAATAGTTCGGAGTGAATTTTTAATTTTGAGCTAATCTCACGGCTTTTAGTCGTGGGATTAGCTCAATATTTTTGTACGTATCCTGCTCTTGAGGTGTAAACTTTGACAATTAGGTTCAAAGGACATTCCCAAGACATGAGAAAAATAACCGCTCTAATGTTGGTAAGTATTAGCGTGACTGTCGGCGTGGGAGTATTAACGCCCAAAGTTAGTAATGCTCAATTATTTTATCCACCAGCAAGCGATCGCCATTCATTAATGGTAATCGGTCAAGGGGTAGTAAAAGTGCCAGCAGATACAGCCGATATTGAATTGGTATTCAGTAGCGGAAGTAGCAATGGTGAGTCAGAAACGCAACCCTCATCTTTACCGCAAACCCGCCGCATATCCTCACCAACTCTACTCTTAAATTACAAAACAGCAGCAGAATCTTCACCAAGCAAAAAATCCCTAACTAAAGCAACTCTCCAGCCTGTAGTTAATAGCCTAGTTGCCAAAGGAATTAGTGCTGATAAAATTCAAGTGCAAATTAGCACTAACTCCAGCGAAAATAACGCCAAAATATTGGTGAGACTGGAAAAACCGACACGCGATAGAGTCCAGGAAATTGTTGCTACAGCGAACAAAGCGACAAGCCAACTTGAAAATCTTTCCGTCAAGAGCGTCGGCGTTGATTACGCTGTCAATGACTGTCAAGCATTGCAGAGTTCAGTTTATCAATCAGCTATGAAAGACGCTCAAAGTCGCGCTCAGGCTTTAGCAACTGCTATGGGTGTTAAACTTGATATTCCTTCTGTAGCCGAACCATTTTACACATTAATTTATCCCTCATGTAGTTCTAGAACTGGGGTTCCCTTACCGTCATTTGCTAGTTTTTTATTATCACCAACTTATAATCCAGATGCCCCAGCAGAAGTAGAAATGAAAAAGGATATTTTTGTGACATATACAACTAAATAAGCGTTTACATTTAAGTGTGTCGCACTTTAATTTAGTCAAGATGATAGGTGCGATCGCTTAACTATATTGCCTTGCTTGTAAACACTCCCTGTTATGAATAAGTTGATAGAATATCAATAAGTTAGCTGGTTAAATATAAAAAATGTCAACAGTTAATCGCTCCTCTGTAATGAAAAAACTCCAGAAATGTTTTTGACAAATCTGGAGTCAGGAAAGATACGCATTTACCTATACCAAATTTTCACCGTCATAGCATCTTACGTCATCAGGGTATACACTCAAATACAGTAAAAAATGTCTGAGAATTAACTGCTTCCTTTACACAAATTTTCTGTTTGAATATAGCACTTACGCACGAGTTACGGAATAAGGAACCGCAGGGGAGCATCCACAAATGGCAAGAAACACTGGGCGATTGGAATAGAGCCTCCGGCATGCTGACGCGCTAAGCGAAGCTATGCCGTTCGCGCAGCGTCTCTAAGAGTTGGCTTTACGCGGCTACACAAACGAAGTCCGCCTACGCGGACTCTCTGAAACCCGCGCAGGCGGGTTTAGTTTGTATAGCCCCAGACTTCTAGTCTGTTCGCGTAGCGTGCGCCTTAGCGCAGGGCGATCTTCCCAAAACGGGATGCTCCCGAACCGCAGAGGACACAGAGAAATGAGAGTTTGAAAGATAATATGCGTAAGTCCTATAGAAGTAACGCAAAACAGCCCCAGTAAATCTGAGGCTGCTTTGCGAGAGTTGTTTGGTAGGAGAGGGTACATCAACAAAGTGATGCCCGTGTTAAATATAAATAATTCAGTATGCATCCCTATTCAGCCATGTTTTAGCATATCAGGATGATTTGGAAAATTGTGTAGGCGCAGCCCGTCGTAAACATCGCTTTTTTCAAAAAGAAACTCCAGATGCACTTAAGGCATTCTGGAGTAGTAACAGGTTTCTAACATCAATTAATTTTTACCTATGCGATCGCCTGATGTCGTTGGGGTATATACTCAAATGTATTTATGTGTAATCATCCGCAAATCGAACAGCAAATTACCTTCTTTTATACGCATAATCTCAATACTTCTACAGAATTCTACGAGCAAATGCTGGGCTTGGAGCTATGGCTCGACCAAGGAACCTGTCGAATTTATACTGTTAGTGGTTCTGCATACTTGGGATTTTGTCAAGCAAGCGAAACATCAACTCCTCCAGCCGACAAGCAATCAAGTGTCATTTTTACCCTAGTAACCCCGCAAGTGGATGAGTGGTTTGAATATCTCAAAGAACGTGGTGTCAAATTTGAAAAGCCACCCACACTAAATGAAAAGTACAATATTTACCACTGTTTTTTTCGCGATCCCAGTGGTTATTTGATTGAAATTCAATGTTTTGAGACTAACCATAAAAAAAAGACATAACTAAATAAGTTATGTCTAAATATTCAATTTACAGGGCAGGAGTACACATTAGAACTTCTTGATTTACTCGGGTATGTGACACCGACTAATGCTGTATGAGCATTATCGAAAGCCATGTACCTTTTCTTCTATCGATTTATCAGAGTGAGGCGCAGGATTTATGCAGATACCAACAAGTATTTACATTTCTTTACAATTAGCCACGAGCGCTTTTGATTTTTATATAATGGTCGCTTAATGGCTGACACAAAACTCTTTACATTAGTCCTAATGATAGGTATTTAACCGGACTCGATATTGTATAACAGAAATTAGAATACAACCATTATCGCCAGCAGATCATTTTCTTTAGCAAGATTACTTTTTAAAGTATCCTATTGCCAATTTTGCTATTTATATAGTTATTATTTTTAAAGTATCGATATTTAATCTATCGATTTGCTAAATATTCTCTTAGGGTGACTGCATGACAGCCGAAAAAATCACATGGCTACGGACAACATTGCAATTTAAAGGTTCGGTCATGAAAGCAATCTACAAACATATTTTATTATGCGGAGCTTTCGGATTTTTGATTTCTCTCCTTTACCATTTTGAATTTCCTGTATCCCAACCGATTTTAGGAAATGTTATTCCTAGTATTGTTTTAGGTTTATTACTTGTATTTCGTACAAATACTGCTTATGAGCGATTTTGGGAAGGGAGAAAATGCTGGGGTTCTTTAGTAAATAATATCCGAAATCTGGCTCGACAAATTTGGGTATCTATTGATGAAATATCTCCAGAAGATAAAGACAATAAAATTACAGCCTTAAATTTATTGGTAGCTTTTGCTGTGACAACTAAGTTACATTTGCGTGGAGAAGTAGTCAACAGCGAGTTAGAAGATTTAATGCCATCTAGTAAGTATAGAAAATTGAAAATTATGAATAATCCCCCCATAGAAGTTGCCTTTTGGATAGGAGATTATTTACAGGAGCAGTATCATCGCAATTGCCTTAATAGCTATCAGTTAACATCTATGCAAGAATTATTGAATAATCTTGTAGATAATTTAGGTGCTTGTGAACGGATTTTAAAAACACCTATGCCATTAGCTTATGCCATTCATCTGAAGCAATTATTGTTACTATATTGTTTCTTGCTACCATTTCAAATAGTGGAAAGTCTGGGTTGGTGGACAGGTTTAATTGCAGCGTTAGTTGGTTTTACAGTATTCGGGATTGAAGCAATCGGCTTGGAGATAGAAAACCCTTTTGGTTATGACCCTAACGACTTACCTCTAGATGCGATTTGTGCCACAATGAAACGCAATATAGACGATTTAACTACTCTGACTCCAAATACGCGATCGCATCCACGAAAATTGACTTATGAAAAAAGTTGAGATTGAGAATAACTTACAAGCTTTGGTTATAGCTGTCAAGTCCCATCCTTCCCTGCCCTCCATCATGTTTCGCAGTACTATATAAACGCGAAACTATCTCTTCATTGGTGGATGTGCAATGATGCCTGTACGTCAAACTTTATCAAAGCCTGATATCCAACTTTCTTACTTAGAGTGGAACCAAGGTCAAGAACCCTTACTGCTGTTACACGGTTTAGGCGACCATGCTCTAGTGTGGTCTAGCTTGGGAGATGACTTAGCAGCAGACTACCACATAGTCGCACCAGATATGCGCGGACATGGTGAAAGTACTAAGCCTGAGAGAGATTATACTTTTGAAAGTGCGATCGCAGACCTCGAAGCACTTATGGATCATCTAGGATGGACATCTGCCCATATTGTAAGTCATTCGTGGACAGGTAAATTAGCCGCTATCTGGGCAAGGCAAAACCCAAAGCGTCTGCGGAGTATAATTCTAGTCGATCCAATTTTCATCTGGAAAATGCCCAGTCTTCTCAGACTAACTTTTCCCATGTTGTATCGCTTCTTACCTTTTCTCAAAAGCATGGGCCCCTTTAGCAGTCATGAAGAAGCCGAACAACAAGCACGGCAGTTAAAGCAATATCAAGGATGGAGTTCCTTGCAGCATCAAGTTTTCCAAGCAGGAATAGAAGAAAAACCCGATGGTAGTTGGGGCAGCAAATTTACCATCACCGCCCGCGACGGTATTTTTGAAGCAGTCATGCAAGTGCCTGGTTTTACAACACCCCTTGATACCCAAGCTCTCTTTGTCCAACCAGAACGAGGACTGAATCGCCAAAATTGGCAAATCCAGCCCTACAAAACCTATCTCAAAAAACTAAGCATCTGCCAAGTTCCTGGCAATCACTGGCCGTTTTTGACACAACCAGAGGCATTTAACAAAACTGTAGCAGCTTTTTTGGCAGAACACAGATAAAAAATCTCATTATTATTTAGACGGGATTATCATCCGGCAACAGAAGAATTAATAGGAGCGATGTCTAGGGGCATGGGGCAAAACAGTGCTGAGTGCTGAGTTAGGAGTTAAGAGTTATTCTCCACTCAGCACGGGCTAAACCTTAGCTATCCGCTAA
>NZ_JABXKH010000021.1 GCF_017115105.1 Nostoc sp. NMS2 | reverse complement strand
AATGACCAATGACCAATGACCAATGACCAATGACCAATGACCAATGACCAATGACAAATAAAATTGCTATTTTAAAAGTAGAAGGATTAACTGTCTATCAAGGTAGTTATCTAGCTGTTCGAGATGTTTCTTTTGAATTATTGCCAGGAACAGATACAGCCATAGTTGGCCCCAATGGTGCTGGTAAAAGTACTCTGGTAAAAGCGGTTTTAGATTTGATACCTCGAAGTGCTGGTACAATTGAAATCTTAGGTCGCCCAATTGCAAGGCTGGGGCGTTTGCGTCATTTATTGGGCTATATGCCGCAAAATTTCATTTTTGACCGGAGCTTTCCCATTTCTGTTAGCGAATTGGTGGGACTGGGATGGGATAAGGAAGGAAAAAAGGGAGATTTATTTTTCTCTAAGCTGTGGAGACAAGACAGAGAAAAATCGGCAGCAGTAGTAGAAGCTTTACGGCGAACCGATGCTTATCATTTACAGCATCAAGCTATTGGTACTCTTAGTGGTGGTCAACTTAAGCGGGTTTTATTGGCTTATTGTTTGGTAATGCCTCGGAAACTGTTGGTACTGGATGAAGCCTTTGCTGGTGTTGATGTGCAAGGTGCAGCAGACTTTTACGCTTTGCTAAATGAATTAAAGCAAGAAGAGGGTTGGACAGTATTACAAGTTTCTCATGATATTGATATGGTAAATCGCCATTGCGATCGCGTGCTTTGCCTCAACCAAAGCATTGTTTGTACTGGTAAGCCAGAAATTGCCCTTTCACCGCAAAACTTGTTAGCAACCTACGGCCCAGGTTTCAGTCGCTACCAGCACCAACATTAAAATAATTCGTAATTCGTAATTCGTAATTCGTAATTAAACTCCCAGAATTAGTTAATGCCCATAAGTATGAATTTATTTAATGATTGTCAGATAGCAAGGCTAGCGATCGCAAGTAGCAATGACTTGGTAAGCTTGTTAACATTCCCTTTTATGCAGCGTGCGATCGTAGGTGCTGTATTAATGGGAATACTTGGCGGGATGTTGGGTAGTTTTGTTACCTTGCGCCAGTTGTCTTTTTTTAGCCACGCGGTTGGTCATGCAGCATTAGTAGGTGTGGCGTTAGGTGTGCTGCTACAAATAAATCCGACTTGGATGCTGTTACCTTTTACCTTGGTTTTTGGGGTGATTGTCCTCTACTTTATCGACAAAACCGATTTAGGTAGCGATAGCGTCCTTAGTATAGTGCTATCTGGAGCATTAGCGATCGGTGTGATCCTTACTAGCCTGATTAAAGGATATCGTGGCAACTTGATGGCTGTACTGTTCGGCGATATTCTAGCGATCAATACCACAGATTTGATTTTGACGCTGTTAATACTTGTAGGAGGTAGCATATTTTTACTATCAACCCTGCGGCAGCAAATTTTGTTGACCCTTAACCCTGATGTAGCACAAGTTCAAGGCGTTCCCGTCCAATTGTACCGCTACGTGTTTGTGGTTTTGCTTTCACTCGCCGTTGCTGTAGCGATTAAAGCTGTCGGCGTTTTATTGGTGAACGCCTTTTTGGTTATTCCCGCCTCTACCGCCAAACTGATGAGTCACCACTTTAGCCGCTTTCTAGTTATGTCGGTGATAGTTGGTTCCATTAGCAGCATTGCTGGCATCATTGTCTCTGGTATTTTCAACTTTGCTTCTGGCCCAAGTATTGTTCTTGTCCAATTCCTGCTATTTGTAGCCGTTTTCATCTGGTTTAAGCTGAATTTGAAAGCTGCATAAATCTTTTTTCTCCAAGGGCTTGCTATATTTTGGGATGTTTGCTACATTTATTAATCGTGGCTCACAAAAGCCCCAGCCGGGATAGCTCAGTTGGTAGAGCAGAGGACTGAAAATCCTCGTGTCACCGGTTCAAGTCCGGTTCCTGGCATAGATTACAGCTAAAAATACCACTTGCATCCAAAGTAAACGCATTGTTGGTAGCACTAGAATCGGTAACATACGTTATTCACGGTAAAAGCGTTCATTAATTCTGAGCATTCCGAGGGATGATATAAGACACGTCTTATATACGAATGCAAGTTCACTGCAAGACAAGCCCACTGTAAATTATTTTGTGCGATCGCCACGGCTCGTGATCAGCTCCATGATTTGACCAGTTAAGAAGAATAGTAGGTTGGGTTGAACGTAAGCGTTACCCAACAAAGCCTTGATAATGTTGAGTTTCGTTCCTCAAACGCCACTTGCTACCCTGTGGGAACGCTAAAAGCGAACAAGTCGGGAAACCCGCCCACCGCAGTGGCTCCCCAACCTACGCCAGTTTTAGTTTTTTTTTAACCCAAGCGTATCGAACTATAAGATGTTCAAAAAATACTCAAAGTGTTTGTATTAAATACAAAAAGACCAGCCTCCCACAGCTGGTCTATAAAATTTTTGTTTTTTGCGTTGTCTTCTCAAGAGAGTTAAAACCCAATTGCGCGTTCCCAAAATGCAACGGGCAACTTTTCTTAACAATATTGTAACAGTCAACACAGATTTTTCCTGAATATTCATCAAAAAAAGATATTAACAAAGCTTAAAAGCTTCTATCTATCAGGATAATTCAGCAAATCGCAGGGTAGAAAAGGAGGGGAGCAGGGAGGATGTGGTTCGACTTCGCTCACCAACCGGGGGATGAGGGGGATAAGGGAGACAAGGATGACAAGGGGGAATTATTGAATAGTCTCTTCCTTGTCCTTCTTCATACCCAATGCCCAATACTTCGACTTACCTCGACTTCGCCCTTCGGCTACGCTCAGGACAGGCTCGGCACAAGTCGCTCAGTACAAGTGCCCAATGCCCAATGCCTAATGACTAATGACCATTTGTGGTTTCCCCCAGAGGATGCTTTCCTGCTTGTAAATTGCAATTCCCGGTTTTGCTCCTTTGGGTTTGTAAACGTGTTTTGGCTGGGTGTAAACTATTGGCACTTGCTCGCTCTGACGAGCGCGACTGTAGTAAGCGGCAAGATTAGCTACAAATTGCAAATCAGCTTCTTCTGCCACAGCACCGGGTTCTAGACGTAGTAACAGATGGCTCCCTGGAATTTCTTGAGCGTGGAACCAGATGTCATAATCCCCAGCTACACGAAAGGTTAATTGGTCATTTTGGCGATTATTGCGACCGATTAATACTTCAAAGCCGCTGGGGGTAAGGTAACGATGAAAGTTGGTGCTGGGGGGTTCGTTTGCGCTACGGCTGCGGTATTCTGGATCTTCAAGATACTTTTGTCCAATCAACTCTTCGCGGATTTCTTCTAAAGCTCGCAAATCTTCTGATGTTTGGTAGGTATCTATTTGGCCAATCGCAGCTTCTACTTGTTCTAAATACTCAATTTCTGTCTGCACTTCTAATAGTAGGGGTTCGACAGCAGCACGAGCGCGTTTCAGCTTTTGGTGCTGTTTGTACAGACTTTGGGCATTTTGGACAGCATTTTTATCTGGCTGGAGCGCGATCGCAATTGGCAAATTTGTCTCAAAATCAGCAAGGATAATTTCTTTCATCCCCGGTTCCCAGTTTTGCAGGTGAGCCATCAATAAATCAGCTTTTTGTCGATACTCGTCGGCTTGATCTGATTGCTGCAAGCGCGTTTTAAAGGTTTGAGCCTTGTTGCGTAATTTCGCCAGAATATTATTTAATTTCTGACTCAACTGATGGCGCAATTGGGAAAATAACTGTTGGTCAATTTGGTTACTGTAATAGTGGTTGAGCAACTCCTGGATATTTTTGACCTTTTCAACTACACCCCAACCCATTACGGTGTAACCATCTTTTGTCCAAGCAGGTTGAAATTTCTTGGAATCCAAGGCTTGCAGCCATTCTTGCCAACGCTCAAACAACCGTCGCCAATCGTCGGGGTTGAGAGTATCGGTAGATGTTTCTGGGGCGATATTTGCTTCTAACAGCATTAACTCCAGCAATGCTGCACTCAAGCCACTATAACTTTTCAGCAATTGCCGCTTGATTGCTCCTGGTACTAAACTTACCCGTTCTTGCCAACGTTCTTGAGATTCGCTCAAACTGGGGACAGTTCCAGTCAGTTTTGGTGGTGCTTCATAAGGTTGTCCGGTTTGGATGGGACGGACACTAGATTGTTGCTGACTGACTTGATGGGCTGCGGTGATAATTATATTGCTGGCATCAGTGAGAATAACGTTACTATATTTGCCCATAATTTCTGCATAGACATGATACAGGGCGCTTTCTCCGGGACGACGGGCAAATTGTAAATCGATAACACGCTCCCAAGGAGCGATCGCTTCAATACCCACCAGTGCCAAACCACCCAATTGGTGTATGAGTTGTTGGCTAAAGGTAAAAGTATCTGGCGATCGCGGTGGTGGATCGCCGATACAAATATGTGCAGCTTGGGGATGCCAAGAAATCTGTAGCCAATCACGCTGTTTCATGGTGCGTAATGCTATAGCAATAGTATAGCGATCGCGCTGATAAACCTGTTCTGTCCGCGAGGGCAGCCAGTTAGCGCGGATTTCGCTACAAGTAGCTGTAAGGGTGGTGAAGTCAACTGGTTGCATAGCCGTTCGCGTTCAAAGGTCGATGCTCAGTATACTTCCATCATCTCTAATATTGATATCAATCTAGGGTAGGCATCCTCCAATCGATCCCCTAAAAAATGTAGAGACGCAAAATTTTGCGTCTCTCTACAGAATTTATCGAATAGAATTCAGGAGTCAGGAGTCAGGAGTCAGAATGAATTTTGTACCGAAAAAGCAGTGCTTCGCAACAGTAGCGAGTCCACGAGAGTCAGGATTGCTGAATTCTGAATTCTTCTTCAACGGTATGTAAGATGATTTTATCCGAAGTGGATTATGTTGCTTGACACACTATTTAGTAAGCAATGCAGGTTCTTTTGCTGATGGCTTCAACAATTGGGTGTAAAGTTCACTCAACTGAACTGCTACGCCATGCCAACTAAATTTGCTTTCGACACGCTTTCTGCCAGCTTTACCCAATTCATCTCTCCACTCTGGATTAAAGAGAATTCGGTCAATAGCAGACGCAAAAGCACCTACATCTTGTGGTGGTGCCAATAAACCAGTTTCTTCATTAACTACAGTAAACTGAAGTCCACCGACATCACTTGCCACAACTGGCGTACCGCTTGCCATCGCTTCGATCGCTACAAGTCCAAAGGGTTCGTAGTGACTGGGAACAACGCAGACATCAGCAGCTGCGTAATAAGTTGGTAAAATATCTTGACTGAGACGACCAACAAAAATGGTCAAATCAGTGATTCCTAAGTCGTGGACGATTTGCTCAATGCGATCGCGCTCAATGCCGTCGCTGTTACCTGGAGTACTACCACCGCCAATAATTAGCTGGAGATTCTTCGAGTCGCGTAGTTTAGACTCGTTGACTGCACGCACCAAGGTTTCTATACCTTTGCGTTGGTCAAAACGTCCTACATATAAGACAACTTTGGCTTCTTTAGCAATTTCCAGTTCGGCCCTGGCTGCTTCTCGCCCAATGGAACCAAATCGCTGAATATCTGTGCCGCAGGGAATGATGTCGATATTGCCTTCAGTAGAAACTAGCGATCGCATGTGTTGTTGTTCTTGCGGACTTGTAGCCACAATTCGCTCTGCTGTTTCCAACACCTCTTTTTCTACTGTTAATCGCACACTTGCAATCAGAGGAATATTTTCTATAGTGTTGTACTTGACTGCTCCTAATGAGTGGTATGTGTGAACCTGTTTACTCTCTTGGATTTTCTTTAACTGCATCCCCACCCAACTAGAGAGCCAATAGTTAGTGTGAACTAACTCGTATTTAATCTCATTTTTGACTTGAAATTTGAGGAAATTATCCACAAATTCTGGCAAATATTCAAAAATCTCATCTCGCGGCACAAACTCAAGGGGCCCAGCTTTTAAACGAATAGTTCGACAATTTTCTCCATGTTCAACAATCAAGTCTTGCTCCAGACTCACTTTGCGGGTAAACATATCAACTTGCCATCCCAGCTGCGCTAGTGCTTCACCCACTTGGCGCACATAAACATTTTGTCCCCCTGCTTCTTCTTTCCCTATTTCAATCGCCGGGTCTCCGTGGACGGAAATCAAGGCGATACGTTTTTCGGTGGTAGAGTTCATAGTTTGTGTGTTGCTGATTTTAACAAAGCTTTAGGCTGTTCCAAGTTCGTGTGTAACACACTTGCTTGAATTGTTTAGGAACTTTGATTAATATTTATCTTAATTTAAGATGTCTAACATTTTTTTACATCTTCTGCCAGAAGTATAATTCTAAGTTGGGTATTGGATATTTAATTTCTTTAGGTAGAGGAAAATCTATACTTGTATCTCATACTTTTCATAGATAAAATTTATAGTTTTTCACCTTTTTTATACATAATCTAATTAAGCTGTTCGCGGAGCGTGACGGAGGCATTATTCTGTTAGCGATAGCGGGGCGTTTAGCCCGTCCTGACTCCTGAATTCTGTTCGATAAAAGCTGAAGCTATCATTTGCTGTGTATAAATAAACCACTATTTATGATCACCGATACTTAATGTTCAGGTATAATTTAAAACCAATAAAACGTTTGCTTCTGACATTGAAGTTCAAATCAGTTAGCACAGTTAACTGACTACATTGAACTCAATTTGTATTAAGTAGTAAGAATAACTGTTAAATATTGATGCAAAATTGGGTATTTTCTTGAATTTGCTTCGGAAAGTTTCAGATTATATTTTCAATCATTAATAAATTTCAGGAGCAAATCAGGTGTTTACTTCAACCTTACTCGCTGCTGCAACTACACCCCTGCAATGGAGTCCGACAGTCGGACTGATTATCATTATTGCTAATATCATTGCCATTGCCTTTGGTAAATCGACTATCAAATATCCCAACGCAGAACCAGCACTACCCTCATCTAATCTTTTTGGTGGTTTTGGTTTACCAGCCCTTTTAGCAACCACAGCCTTTGGTCATATCTTAGGAGTGGGCGCGGTTTTAGGGCTGCATAACCTGGGAAGAATTTAGGTTCTTGCCCAAGTTAGCCTTTATTTGATGATTCTTTTGTCTCCGTATTGAGCCAGAGAGTTAATTCTCTGGCTCTTTTTTATCGAGGAAGGCAGGAGGAAAACTAAATCCTGTAAGATTTGTGCGCATAGCGTCTCGTAAAGAGGATGGGGACATTCGTTATCCATTAACGAATGTCCACTCAAGTACCTTGATAGGGGCTTCTTGTAGTGCTTCAGTTAGTTGGGTATTGCTCTCAAATTTCACCTGGGAGAGGTCACAGGCTTCGACATTGACCGTGAATTTATCGGCTTGGAAGGGCCAGGGTTTGACAACAACCAAGTTATCACTACGCTGCATGATGTCATAGCGCTCACCTTCAGGACCCTTGCTAATTTCTAAAAACCGCTCATCGTCAGGTAGTTCTTGCTGACATAAGATGAGAGAAAGGCGATCGCACCACTGCATAAACGCATAAGCTACATCAACTTCCTCCTTTTTAATGCCCAGTTCCTTGCGCCAACGTTGCTGATTTTGGAGTTGCTCATCTAAAAATTTGTCTAGTTTAGAACCCTCACCCCGGTTTCCCTCATTTAAACGACTGATGTGCATAGAAATTAATAAAGCTACCCACCGTCCACGGTAAAGGGCATTCTTTGCCAAATCAGCCAATTTCTGTACACCAGCATCTACATCGGCATTTGAGGACAGCATGAAGTCTTTTGGCGCACCGGCTTCAGTCAGAATATCTTCTTCCCACTCTTTCTCTAGGTCATCGTGATGAGAAATTGCCGCGAGAGTTTCATATAACCTTACTGGAGTATCTTTGCGTCGCCATTGACCCGCCAGTTGAGCCGCTAATAAAGCATGGGCACGATGATAAATTACTTCCCAACCTTTTTGCGTAGCGTTGACAATCACAAATTAATCTCCTGATTCTTAGTTTTGATTTTGAGTTGCACCTGAATTCAGAAACGTCGAGCTAGATATTGAAGAGGCGATCGCTCTGACTTCTTCAGCATGACTTATGATTTACACCCATTTTAAATTGAGTGCAATATAGTCCATTCTTCATAACGCAGATATATATAGCTAATATTACCAACTTCTCTATGGCGTTTCCTAATCATACAAGGTACATCATAGTCCCCTCCCCGCAAGCGGGAGGGGGTTGGGGGTGGGGTTTTTGTACCTCACTCAAGCAAGAACCGCTATAATAAGCCGGCAGTCCGGCAGTATTGTTGTTCACAAATAATTTAGCATTGCCATAGCAGGCATAAAGCTAAGAGGATGTTTTAAAAGTCTTCTTGTCGGTAACAAAAGCCTTAAAACCCCCAAAATCCATGCCACTGCGGTCATGAGGGAAACCCCTATGACCGCAGTGGCTCCCCTAAAAAAGGGAGATTTTGATTCTCACCTTTTTTAGGGAGGTTAGCGAGGATCAATAAGTACCTAAAACCACAGCCAAATACTTTTTAAACAACCTCTAAGAGTGGCTTTCTAGCGGATTAGCAACGTATTTAAATGTTGGCTCAGAATTCCAGGGGCCACGCTCATCTTTGCCATCACCGTTTGTAGATAGGTTGTAGTAAAGAGCAACAGTATCATCTGGCTTAATATTACCAAAGAATGGATCTGTCAACTTACCCAGCGAATCTAGAGCTTTCATAAACATCTGGGTATGAGAAATTTCTCGTGTTAACAGATGGACTAAAGTTTCTTGGGTTCCTTTGTCAGTTGCCAACTTAATTAACTCTTCGTAAGTCTGACGAGCGCCAGCTTCTGCTGCAACGTTAGCTCTTAAATCACGCACTACATCTCCACCTTCATTCAAGTAACTTGCAGTCCAAGCATTACCCTGACTATCTAGAAAATGAGGACCAACCCCTCGAATTGCAAAGAGAGTACTCTTATAAGCCTCTGTTTGATCCACATTTTTTGTATGAGCTTCAATGAGTTTTCCAACCATTTCTAAATGTCCGAATTCCTCGATTGCAATGTCTTGGAGCATATCTTTAATTCCAGCATTTTCAACATGGAATGATTGAACCCAATATTGCAATGCTGCACTAAGTTCTCCAGTAGCTCCACCAAACTGCTCTAGAAGTAATTGAGCAAAACGAGGGTTTGGTTCACTAACGTTAACTGCATGAATAGGCTCTTTTTTGTGAAAAAACATAGATTTACACTTCCAAAAATTATGATGTTACAGAAGGATTGAATGGTCTTTTAGGATTTTTCCAAAGAGAGCTAATTTGATTTTGAATAGCTTCTAAAACTGGAAACTAGAAGACCAATAAAATACAGTGGTAATGTCAGTGTTGATAACTGCCAATAAGCGATTAGGCATTGCTGCTTCTTCCGATTAATCCCCATAGATAAATAGCAACAATTGCGTCAAGCACAGCCACTAAAATACCAGGAAGAGTTAAACCAGCGCCAGCCACAGTAATTTGCAGAGTTCCTGTTCGCAATAGGCTAAACAGACTTCCACCGACAAAAGCACCAATGATACCTAAGATCATTGTGGAGAGAATTCCACCACCTTGATAGCCAGGATAAACAGCTTTAGCAATCGCACCTGCCAAAAGTCCTAAAACTATCCAAGCAATAATACTCATAATTGCCTCAACAATCTCACTTGTATTTAAGTTATCAACTTTGATTCAGAATTATTTCTACCAGATGGGATAAATGCTAAATCCAAAAGTAAGACAAAATAATTTATATACAAATTATATGAAAATTGTCATTTAGTATTAATAGCATAAAAATTCTCAACGATTTTTTTTATCAGCCAAATAAATTGTAAATTATTGAATATCTAATCTATTAGGCTTTATTGGTTACAGAAATAAATTATTTTGAATAACACAATTTTCGATTAATTAGAGAAGTTGGCAATATTAATTTTGCTATATCTGTCTGAAGATATAGTTATGTTATCTAACTTTTTGGAGATGTATAATTAAGTTTCGGCGCTAGCATTTTAAGCTATGTTAAAAAACTTAAATGTAGGGTGCTAAATCCTCCGATAAATTGGAGGACTTTAAGAGGTTTTTGCCCCCCTTAGCAAAGAGGAACGGCGATAGCCGGTGAGTGAATTATGTGCATCACAAAGAAGTTGTATAACTTTTTTACTTACCCACCCAAAGTCCGAGTATAAATTACCTGACCTTGAGAATCATAAAGAAAAAGGGACAGGTTGGCATTGTCACTAATTACAGCTAGAGCTTCTCGTAAGATTTGCAAGTGATTGCTAATATCAATAGCAGTACTAGAATTCTCAGAATAAGGATTAGCCAAGTTATTTTTTCTTACTTGGTCATACTCAGAAGTTAACCGGACAATAATTCCTGCATTGTCTATGCTAAAGGTACAAATCTGAATTTCATTAATACAGGTTTTATCTAAGTCAGTGCGGGTTTGTTGCAAACTACTAACAACTTGTACTTTTTCTTGTGCTTGTTTGAGAGCTGTTGAATAAGGTTCGATAAGGGACTGAGCTTGAGTGTAGTACAAGCTATCTTGGGAAACTTTTTTAACAGTTTGCAAAGCCTGATCCCAGTATGTCGCGGCTGCTTGCCATTGGTTTTGTTGCTCATAAACCTTGGCTTGCTTGGCGGTGCTAATAACTTGTTGGTAGGTTTTAACAGCTAATTGTTCCTTAGTCGCGCGATCGCGTGCCGCCACCAGTTTAGATTTATAATCTACCAACAGCTTTTCAGCTTCTTGGTATCTAGCGCTAGTTAAGGGAATACTATTCAAAGCATTAATCGCCACCAGCCAAGTAGACCGCACCTTTTGCCAATCATTCAAAGATTTAGCAGTACTTTCTTGCTTTTCGGCAGCACTAGCTACAGCCTTTGCTGCTGTTAGTTTTTTTAGCCATTTTTCCTCAGTAAATATCTGCTGATTTACAGCGTGCAAACGAACTCGATAATTAAGTAATTTCGCTTGCACTAGCCCATAGAGTTCACTGTCGGGACTTATAGTTTCTAGTGGTGCTATAGCCTGTCGCCATAAGTGTTGCCTAGCTTGTAATTCCTCTAGACTATGTGCAGGAGTTTGAACTTGTTGTGTCGCCAAAGATGCCGTCTGCAAAGCCTTGACCACCTGGTTGATTTTTTCTGACCGTCCAGACAAACTTGCTTTTAGTTCTTCTGACACCTGGGAACGGGGCGACCAACTAGGAATTGCATTCAGGGCTGTACTAGCTGCCGCAAGTTGCTGTTGTACAGTTACTAATTCTTGTTCAGACTTAGCACGACGCATCAGTTGTGGAGATTTTGTTTTTAATTTTGCGGCATTTTGTATTTCTTTACACTCAGACATTACACAAGTCCGAGTCAATAAGTAAGCACCACCGCCTAAGACGATAATTCCCACCAAGGCTGCACCCAGTAAGATCGGTTTGACTTGGAATCCTGGCTTTGAAGCCGGCAAATTTGGCGCATTTGCAAACGGGTCAAACGGTTCCTTTTCCTCAGTCTCATCAAGTGATGGAGAATAGGTCAGAGCAGATGAATAAATGGGATAAAAGTATTGCCCCTCCTCTCCCCCTGCTCCCCCTGCTCCCTCATCTTCCCCCATCCCCCCATCTCCCCATCTCCCCGTCTGATTCAAAGCCAAGAAACATTTGGCATAAGGGAGTTGTTCGCCAAAAACTCTGAGGAAACATTGCACTCGCTGCTCTTTGTGGGGTGCTAGAGACTGAAGTACTTCCTCAATTACTGTAAAGATTATCTGAGTATCAACTATTACATCTAATTCATGTTGCGTTAAAATCATTAGCCCGTCTTTATTAACGGCACACTTAACCTCGAAGACTTCAGCCGATGAAACTTCTACAAGCAATTGCTCCTGCAAAGTTT
This sequence comes from Nostoc sp. NMS2, assembly GCF_017115105.1. GTDB lineage: Bacteria > Cyanobacteriota > Cyanobacteriia > Cyanobacteriales > Nostocaceae > Nostoc. Next base: position 18,307 of record NZ_JABXKH010000021.1, on the reverse strand, counting down.
TGGCTAAAAACTGTAAATCTTCCTGCTGGACTGCTACTTTCATAGAGCTTTCCCGCTCAACTTCTATATTGTTTTGATTATTTTTAAGAGGATGAAATGAACTTTTTAGATTTGTTGAATGCAAATGCACAGTTTAACCAACCACAGCCTGAAAATCTGAACGACCAACTTTCTAACACAAATTCTGACTTTTAACCAAAAATTAAAAAAGCAATTATTGTTCGCAGCGCTACATTTTCACATCAGTAGATGCAAAGTTAAATAATCTGTCTTCAGATATAAATTACAAATAAAAAATGGGAATAATAGGATGTTTGAGTATTTTCACTGCATTATTTTGCGACAGTTAAATTTACAGTAGCTAGTACTCTGCAAAATTATAGTTGCAGAGTAGTTGTGACAAATTTATCCAAAGGTTAAGGAAACGATACTAGGTTAGAGGCTTTTGACAGAAATGGTAGTTATCTTCTATGCTGGGAAACTTACTGAGGAGATTAATTACGTGTTGTGGCTATAGCACAAACAGGTTAGCTATCAAAATTAATGTGCCTCATTTGCTGAGTTCGATAAAATTGATCCGTGAAAAAGAAATTTTTATAGCTGCCAAAAGCTTAATTTTTAAATAAAAGTGCTGCAAAATATTAAGACAGCACTCACTACAAGCTTGCAAAGTGTCAATACAAGGTGTATCAATGGATTTATTAGAGTATCAAGTTAAAGAATGGTTTGGGAAGATAGGCATTCCGGTCTTGCCGTCCCAACGGATTGACCATCCTACAGATTTGAAGCGTTTAAAAATTCGCTTTCCAATTGTACTAAAATCTCAAGTACATGGAGCAGAACGGGCAAAAGCGGGTGGAGTCAGGTTTGCCGAAACGACAATTGATGCGATCGCAGCTGCTCAAAATATCTTTAGTCTACCAATATGGGGCGAATTGCCAGAAGTTGTGCTGGCAGAATCCCAATACGACGCGAACCAGGAATTTTATCTAGCAGTGGTTTTAGATACTGCTGTCTGCCGACCAGTACTTTTAGGTTGTAAAGAAGCAGACATCGATTGGGAATCTGCGGGAGAAAAAATGCACCATGTTGTCGTGGAACAGGAATTTTCGCCATTTTATGCCCGAAGACTGGCTTTGAAAATGGGTTTACAAGGAACGCTGATGCAGTCGGTAAGCAGCGTTTTGGAGAAGATGTACCACTTATTTGTGCAAAAAGACCTGGATTTAGTCGAAATAAATCCCTTGGCAGTCAGTGCTAATGGTCAAGTTATGGCTCTCAATGGTAAAGTCAGGATCAATGAACGGGCAATCAAGCGTCATCCAGACCTGGCTGAGATGGCAGCAAAAATTATCAGCCGTCACACCAGTACTGAAATTAATGGCATTTTGGGTGACTGGGATGGTGTAAAAATGCACGGAAAAATTGGTATTTTAGGCAATGGTACTGGTTCAGTAATGGCAACTTTAGATTTAGTCGCTAATGCTGGTGGCAATCCAGGTGTTTGTTTAAATCTACGTCATGCTTTCCTCACAGATACTACACCAACTACCTTCCGCGATCGCCTAGAGACAGGTCTGAAAATCCTGGAAGCTGACAAAAGCATTCAAGTAATACTAATTAATTTTCTGGGTAGTATTCCTCAAACTGAGGAAGTGGCTGAAGTTATAGCCAGAGTTGTGCAGCAAGACAACAGCGAACTTGAATCACAAGTTGTACGTTCTAATGGTAATAAAAGTCGGCAAGCACGGAATTTTACACCCTTAGTTGTCCGTCTTGCTGGTTCTGAATTTAATGCTGCTAGAAAATATTTAGCAACACTAAAAACCCATAGCGATGCGCTACTCGTGGTGGAAAATTTAGATGAGGCAGTAGCGGCAGCAGTTCGTCTTGCTAAACCAACTGCTAATAAAAAGTAAGTAGGTGGGCGCAATTAAAGCTAACTGGCAAAGGCTGTCATTTGTCATTGGTCATTAGTAAGGGCTTTAAGTCTATTTACGTTTCGTAACATACTTGGGTTTTTTCGCGCCAACTTACTTAGTGACTGTGATTTTGTTCCAAATCAAAAATTATTAATTTTTACCACGTAAATATATTGTTGGGCATTGGGCACTTGTACTGAGCGACTTGTGCCGAGCGAAGTCGAGGTAAGTCGAAGTATTGGGCACAAAAGGCAGAGGGGCAAGGGAGAGATTTATTCAATAATTCCCCCTTATCTTCTTTGTCTCCCTTATCCCCCTCATCTCCCCCTGCCCCCCGCCTCGTGGCCTAACTCACTGGGTTGTCAAACTTACGGTATTTTTTTATGAACCTAACACCAGAAAGTAAAGTATTAATTCAAGGCTTTTGTGAATTTATATCAGGCACTCATGTTGCTCAAATGCAAGCTTATGGTACGAATTTGGTAGCAGGTGTCAATCCGGGATGTGGCGGACAGGAACTGCATGGACTGCCAGTATTTGACTTAGTAGAGGAGGTAATAGAACAATTTGGGGTAATTGACACAACAATTATCTGTGTAGATCCTTACGACGTGCTAGATGCGGCATTAGAAGCGATCGCATCTCAGATTAGCCAGATCATTATTATCACTGCTGGCGTGCCACCTTTGGATATGGTGCAATTACTCCGCAAAGCCGAAGCCTGTGAAACTTTGGTAATCGGGCCTAACAGTCCGGGGATCATTGTGCCGGGAAAAATTCTTTTGGGAACTCAACCTAGCGAGTTTTATACCCCTGGGGCAGTGGGGATTGTTAGTCGTAGTAGCACTCTCACCTACGAAGTTGCTTACGAATTAACAAAAGCAGGTTTGGGGCAGTCGATTAGTGTCAGTATTGGTAGTGATGCGATCGTCGGTTCCTCCTTTCTCCAATGGTTGCAAATTTTGGATGAGGATGAAACTACAGAGGCGATCGTTTTAGTCGGTCAACCTGGTGGTGGTAGTGAAGAAGCAGCAGCCCGGTATATTGCTGAGGCAATTGATAAACCAGTAATTGCTTACATTGCAGGTAGACAAGCGCCACCAGGAAAAACTTGGCGGCAAACTGGTACTCTAGCAACGGTTATCGGACGCGATCCTAACTTTGGGACAGCCCAAAGTAAATTAGCCGCTTTAAAAGAAGCGGAAGTTCCAGTAGCTGAACGCCCTTCTCAGATTCCCGAATTATTGAGAAAGGAAATTAAGATAATTCGTAATTCGTAATTCGTAATTCGTAATGGGCTACGCCCCGCTTCGCTAACGTAATTCGTAATTAGGGGTTGCATTAGCGTTCGCGCAGCGTCTCGTAGAGAAGCGTAAAGCCTTCGGCATGGCTTCGCTTAGAGCGAGTCCGCGAGCGTCTGGGGATTTAACCTCACCGCAAAACTTGTCGCGCAATATAAGCGAGGGGCTTGAACCACTCAATAATGTTAATTAATTACAAAAAGCGAAGGAAGCAATAATCGGGCTTCGTCTGCCAGTTCTAATGCATGAGTAATGGCGATCGCTCTGGATGTGATAATCTCGTCAAAAGTTCGCCCAAAGCGCTGCTCAAGCCAGCTATGACGAGATTCGTTTTGTACTAGCTTTAACAACCTCCCTGCTATTAGACCAAAATGAAGTGCCGCTACAGCAGCATATGTAAAGCGCACCACACGCTCATCCCCATTCCATCCAGCAGAACGCAACCCCGTTAAGTAACCCTCAAGCACAAGTTTTTCCAGGGGTATCAGTGATGAACCATCGACAAACAATAAGAAAACGCTGTCCAGCACCAGATTTATGATGTCTTCTCCTAAGACACCATAGCCAACAAAAGACCAATCGATGAGAACAGTCTGGTCATCGCCATCTGCTTTACGTCGAGAAAACAAGTTGTTGGGCGTAATATCAAAGTGGCAGAGTGTATGGGGTGCTTTGTCCACAGCATCGAGAAGGATGTGGCGATCGCTCCACAAGTCCATCACGCGATCGCCGATATCTGGGGAAAATATCTCTTTTAGAAGCGAGTTTTGCCATACAGTAGGTTCTCGCCACGCTTCTAAAGCAGTATTATCGATATTGGATACCCATGCTCGATGCCAGTCACGACTTAGCCAAGGCTCAAAAGGTAATGATTGCCCCATTAGATAGCTTCCTTGCAAATAGCCAAGGTGACAGGCCGCTACACCAAAGCGTTCCAAGGGCCAAGTGCTGCCAGGACTGCCCTGAATATCCTCTAGCCACAGCCAGACGACATTAGCAGACGGCTCTGTAATCCCGAAGCAACGAGGGGCTACTAAGTCGCAAGTCAGATTATCGAGGATTCCTGATGTATATATCAACGCCTCACGCTGCCAGTAATTCCAGTGTGTGAGGTCTTGAGAGGAATTGAAAATAGAGCCAGCATTCTTTGGTTGTAGGTGCAAAATCTTCAGAATTACCGACCAAGATAATTGTTCGCTGCCATTGTTAGCAATACCAGTAATGCGCTGCAAACCGGCTGTGACATTATTAATAATATGGTGAGCGATCGCTTCAGCGTGCCATTGAACCAAAGTGGCAGTTTTACTGTCGAGTATACGACGGACAACCGTCGTTAATGTCACCTCATCAATTAGCGGATGTGCGGCAGGTGAATTCATTGGAGCAATGCTTATAAAATTTCATCGACTACTTGATTTGGACTTACGCAAACAATAACCAAAAAGAAAGATTTTCAGCTAGTAACAAATCGCTTTCGTGGGGATTGTAACTCGCACCCCTTGGTTATTTCCGTAAACTGAAGTTGGCAGCAGACCTGGAACTGCGCATTTTTGTTGCCAATTCTTGAGGCAATTAAGAAGCAAAGGGATGGTTGTATTGGTAAATTTCATTCTCCACTCAAGTTGAACGGGGAGTTGCAGCTTGAACGAGAGATACAAACCCCAAAGTTAAAATTAAGACAAATACAATTGCAGATATGTGTTTGGGCATGACAATCTGTTAGGGTAAAAAAAATGACTCTTGCGTAGAGGCAATCATCCAACAACAATTCTTTTACCACCTTAAGTCATAGCTTGGAAAGTGATTTAAAGCACAATGTAATAACTATTCACTCTAAACTATTGAGGGATTTTAACAACCCCTACATTACTGTAGGGGTTTAGCATCAGGGTTACGATCTTAGTAGTGAAACTCTTCTAATTCTTCTAGTTCTGTAATCGCTGCTTCACAAAGGTTGCAACACAGCCAGCCATAAGTATTCACACTTGGCACTTCTTTGAACTTAAAGTTTTCGCGTAATTCGCTAGAGTCAAACTCATCACTGCAAAAAGGACATTTAATTTTGCAGTCTGTTAGCTGTGGTGGTAGGTTCATGATTTTGCGATCGCTCTTGATAACTCCCGAAACAGAAGGTTGGCAACCTTAGACATCAGCTTATTTTGTAAGTGTTTGCCGTTTAGCATCTGCTTACCTGAACCGTCAACATTCTTTTTGAGCGTTTCCTTGTAAACAGCAATCTCGTTGCCTATCGGATTATCCGGCAGCCGCCCATCGACTTCAATTTTCGCGATCACGTACTGCCAAAAGTTCATGCGGCAAAGGGCGCTGCCGGCTCCTTTTTCAACTAACTTGTCGCCAGATTGCTCCAGGACTGTTCCCATACCCAGCCTAAGCTTAAAAGCATCACGCGAACGGTTGCGCTTGACCCGTTTGATGTCCCCAGGTAGGAATTTCACCACAGATTTACCATTTTCACGAGTGACTTGTTTTTTCTTAACTTCCCTCACTTCTCGCTCAGTCAACTGTTTACCATCGCTGCTGAGAAACGCTTCAAACGGATAGATCCGACTCAGCAACCTAGCGCGAATCCTCAGACCAAAATTAAATTGGTCGAAAATCTGGTTATAAGCTTTGAACTGCTCATCATTGACCAGCGACTTGAGTTTAGTTTCTAGTCGCTGCTCCTCGATGTCAATGTCGCAAAGCCAGCCAGCATGTAGCCGAACAGTTGGATCTATCTCCAGGCAAAATTGCACCGCCGCCGATTGTTCGTACTGTCTGGATATCGATTTGTAACTTGGTGGGTGTACTTGCAGCTTCCTTTCGGCTAACCAACCCCACAGAGGTGGAACATTGCCCAGCTTGGTGCTTTCAGTTTTGCTGTGTGCTTTCTCTGGGAACTGCCAAGCTAGGGTTTGGCGAGTGTAGTTAATGATCGGTGACTGAACACGGTTAAGGTGTTCAAGTTGTTGTACTAGTTCGCGCAGTTCATCAATTAGCTGTGGACGGTGCATTAGAAACTGGCGGGGGTTAAGTTCGCCAGTTTCTAAATAATTCTCCTGATCTACAGCGTAGGCAGCCATAGCTAAAGCGTCAGCTTCGTCAGATTTGTTGGGTAAGTTCTTACCCCCACGGTAGCGACGTAACTCAATGTGACCAACCCAAAGAATTTTAATTTCTAAGCTTTCCAGAATTCTCGCCCAAAGCCTTGAGTAGTGATTCCCTGTTGGCTCAAGGATAGCTACATCAGGTTTATTCTCTATGACGTAATCAGCAAAATCAAAAGCTGATTTCTGCTTACTTTTATGCTTGGGACTAGAGTAGAAACTAGGGAATAAAGTATTAGCTTTAGTCCTGTTCTTTTGCCAATAGGTCTTCAATCCACCTACGGGATATTGTGTTAAAATATGGCAAGTTACGCTTGACTTACTAACATCAACTCCCAAGGATCTAATCGATTCAATTGTCATGGTTCTGTTTGCTAATTGGGGTTATTTAAAATTCGTGTTCCTACCACGAATAATTGAAAAGCCCAGTTTGTACGCTTGAATCCCCTAACACCCCACCAAAAGAGGGGCGCGATTCACTCTTAACGCTGGGTTTAGCCCGGTAGCTCTAGGGAGGGTGCGCTTGAATAGTTAAACACCCCGTATGGTGTGCCATTCATGGCTAACGCCCCACTCCCTAGAAACAGTGGGACGGGTGCTTTGGACACAACCCGCGACGGTGGCAACGATGCCACCGTTTCGGCTACCCCCTCAGGTAGCCCGCGCAATTGTTGCGCGATCGCAATTGCGATTCATCAGGCGGTTACTCAGTCTCTATTTTTGGCAACGTTGAGCTTAAGGTTTTGAGAATTTTTAATAACTGTTCCTCAAAATATTCATCTTGTGTCACACTTGCTTCTTCAAACTCCGAAATTTCATTAATTAATTTATCGAGTCTAGACTTGGCTTTTAATAATGTGTGATAAGTCAAGTAATAATCCCATGCTGGATCTGGTTGGGGTATATCTTCTAAAATTTGATTATTCATAAATTTCATCCTCATCAAAATCGTCATCATCACCAACTAGCGAATATGAATTTTCCGGGTCAATTTCATTAAGAACGTCAGTCATTGCTCGACCCGTGAGAACATCCATTACTGAGTAGTTACCGGCTGCGATCGCACTCTCAATTTTCTTCATCTGGAAAGCACGCTCAAGCTCTGGAGTTCTGAGGCGCGGGTCAACGTCCTCGATGGAGTTAATTGGCGGCGGCACTTCATCCCCTTCAATCCAGCGCTCGTGCTGGCTGTTGTAAAATTCCTGCCAAGCCCTAGCAGACGGTGGCTGTGGTGCAGTTTCAAAAAAGTTGGCGAGTTCCTTTGAGCGCTGGAACCCTTCAGCATCACAGTTCATTGATTCAATCCAGCCATCGGACATTGCAAACCCACCTTTGCTTTCGGCTTCCTGTGCTACTTCATCAACTTCAGCACCTCGATGGCTGGCAATCAGTCGAGCGAGGGCCCCCGCTTGTATGGTGCTGAGTCGGTCTAAGTCAATGATCCACAGTGGAACCTGTTTACCATCGTGCGTGGTTCGCTCCAGGGGAAACGGATCGCGCACGGGTATTTTGCCTTCCGGGAACAGGTCTAAGACTGACTCGTATGGATTACCGGGCTTGAGTTTCACCCAAGTGTCATGTTTAGTCATGATGTTTTACGCGATCGCTAAAAATTAAAAATCGTCCGCTTCTTCGGCAGAAACAGGAAGGATACCAAATGTCGGACTAGGCTGTATTGGCTCATTTCCTGTGTATTCGAGTTGATATTTCAACGCACTCCTCTAACTGCTTGGATTCGTAATTCCCTAAATTGAGTATCCGCTTATAAGTTATGGTTTTTGTTTTCATGGTTATGTGATATTTTTTACTTGTTGGAATCGATTTTAAAAAGCGATCGCGGTGCGTTAACGCGATCGCAAAAAAATTAAGCTATCCTTGGGTAACTCCCTGGGTTTGATCGAAAACTACCTCAAACTTTCCCCCTCCCTGGCGAAGGATACTTGTGCAAGCATCTGCATCTGTTCGACTCTTGAATCGGTAAATGCATTTGCTATCACCATTGGGCAGACGTTGAAAAATTGCCCACGGCCTAATTTCATCGCGGTAAGTCATGATTTCAAATTCCAAATTGTGTAAAAAAACACCAGCGCGAGAATTGTTACGCCTACGCTGGTGTAACCTTATAATCCATTGACAGTAATAAACTTGGAGTGGTTATTCCATAGGCGAGTTCTCCTGAACGACAAAGTTTTGACCCCAGCGGATTTGATTGATAATCGCTTCCATGATTCCTGCAAGGTCTGCGATAGTCATCTGTTCTGTCATCTGCTTGGAAATGGTGAATATTTCGGCCCGACAATCACCAACTAAATGACAGCCGATGTGTGATGCCAGGACGGTGAGAATAACCAGCTTTTCTCGCTTGCTGATTTTCTCGAATGCTGCACCATAGTTATCCTGCAATGTCGCAAGAAGTGATTCTTCGCCTGGGGTGTGATTGGTGTAGTAGCCTAGCGGCTTCGACATTGGTACAATCTCCTTGGTTAAATACTAGATTTGGCGATCGCTCCCTTCGGACGGTATCGGTCGCTTTTTCAATAGTTAGATTTCCTCCTCCTCGTCATCCTCGTATCCCTTCTCGCCGACGATGATGGTCACGCCGTCATCAAAAGACTTGAAATCAACGATCGCAAATTCCTCATCATCAACATCTTTGATGTTTAGCTTTGTCGCACCAGGGTAGTGCTTTAGGTTTTCAATCAGTTCTAAAACTGTGGTTGTCATCTGGTTTTTAGGGTTAAGTGTGCAGACATCAAAATATCACCGCGCGGCAAACTCGTTACCGCGCTCAGTTCGCTGGTGATAAAAAGGGTGTTTCCGCGCTGTATGTGGCGCGGGTGCTTGCTCCGGTTTAATGGGATGCCCTGCAAGATGGCAGGGGGGAGCGAGTAGAGCGTATTCACAATTATAATTAACGTGAAAAACTCCATTGGTATCATTTTTTACGTAAGTTATAATTTTGTCAACCCCTCAAAATCACGTGTAAAATAGGAAGGCAATCATGAGCATGAGTCAAGAAATAGATGGGACGAAAGAGGAAAATGTCAGAGGAAGAGCCAGCAATAAACGCAACAGTAAGGATTCCAACTACCGAGTGGGAGGAGTTCAAGAAGAAGGCCGACGAAATGAAGATGACCAGATCGGATCTAATCAGAGCAATAGCTCAGGGGAAAGTCTCTTTACTCAAGTCGAACTCCTTCTCACCAGAGGAGAAATTGATGCTACGAAAGTCCTTGACAGTCTCAGGCTTATAAAGCAAGCTCATCTAGCCTATGTACACGCACACAGGGGAAGACTAGAGGCTAGGCTTAACGAAAACAAGGAAAACGAAGCTGATTTCTTGAAAGCCTGTGAACTGCTTGAAAAAGAAGTAAATAATTTAATTACTGAAGATGATCCATGAACCGTCCTGCCCACTGTGGCTAGGGCGGTTTTGTTTTAGCGATCGCGGTGAGTGTGAGGAGAAATGCGATCGGGGTGCAGCTTTCTTAATGACTAATGACAAATGACTAATCACAAACCAAAGAAAAAGACTCAGGTATTCACAAGTGGGCAAGTAGAAGGTTACGAAGTGGGTCTGACACTTGAAGAAATAGAATGTTATGCCTGTGGCGGCGGCGAAGTTGCCGACGACGACGAGGATGGTAATGAATACACAGAACCTTGTAGCGAATGCGATGGAGCCGGTGTTGTGTATGTCTCGATCGACTAACTAAAAAAAACCAAAAAGCCACCGGAGATTTAGCGATCGTGGTGGCTCTCTGTGAGAATAACTAACAATATCATGACAGAAAACTCATTTAAAAACAATCTTCCGTGGACGGAAGAACACGACGCATACTGTTACAAACATCATATTCCACCCGCCGCAAAAACTCTCTGGCAGTGGCTAATGCGGCAAGGCTATATAGGCACGGAGATTGAGCCAGACTTATCAGAATTTAACGCCACAGTCGCAAAGTCAAGAGGTAAAGGATACTCACATAATTACCTCAAAAAGATATTTGAAATACTGGTATCATGTCGTGTTTTACAAGTAATTAAACAATATTCTTGGAAGATAACCAAGTTACTTGTAAGACCTGTCACATGGTTAAATCCACCCAAAAAACCGCGAGAAAAAAAGTTACATAACCATAACTCTAGTTACAATTCATCCCCCTCAAATGATACTAATGCCGAACAGAGGGTTAACAGCAGTAGCAATAGTCTTACTCCAACCACAGCCGAATTTGAGGAGAAAGAATTGCAACACGAGATACTTACAGCTTGTGCTGAGTACCAAATATACTTTGACCCCAATAAACGAACAACTAGACATCTCTTTAAATTTGATATTTCAGATATCCGCAAAGCTTTAAACCACTTTATTCTTCGTGGTGGACATCAAGCAATTAACAATCCTCAAGGATGGTTAATTAATTGCTTATGTGACTGTTACTGGGAAGATGAACAGTTTAGTTTATCTGGATTTATCGAAACTTTGAAATCTTGGTTCCCTAGTAAGCTCCCAAGGGATTACTAGAAAACAAGTCCATAAAAAACTGCCTCCAGTGGAAGCAGTGACTAAATAACCTAGTAGTGATTATGAATCAACCCACGCTTTTTGATTTAGAAGCTTTCACCAAGACTGTAGATAGTTCTGTTTACGCTTACGATCCGTTCTGGGATGAACTCGAAACTGCAGCACTTGATAGTCATAGTGTTGGGGGGCAAATTGCAGAGTCAGAGTCCCCGTGTAAAAGTGTTGGGGAGCAAGTTGCAACTGATACTAAAAAATCTGCCCCCCAACACGATATCCATTGGGTAGAGCGGTACTGGGTAGAGCGGTCTGGTAATAAATATTGGTATTTTCGGTATTGTTGGATGACTGGCAGGAAGATTAACCGGCTCTACTTGGGTAGTGTGAATAGCGTCATCGCCAAGCGCAAAAAGGCAGATGTGGAAATTGCGATTAGCGAGGGGCTATCACCGAGTCAGATTGAAGAGTTAATCCACTCCTGGTGTGGTCATTTGCGATCGCAACCGTATCTCTGAATCTCCTCAGTTCATCCCAACGTCGACTAGTGGTTGATCCAGTCCGGCTGTACTGATTGGGGTGAAACTGGGCAATTCTGGATTCTACAAAAGAGTCAATAACCCGTAAAATCATCTGTTGATCCATCACTAGACCAGAGTCAATCGCATAAGCATATTCTAAAATTTGTTCTGCCAGTGCGACTGGTACGCGGATAGTTCTGGTCTTGCCATTGTTCCAAGCTGGTTGCCAGCTGGTGTTATTCTTCCCCGGTGGCTTCGGCATATCTGTTTCTTGAAAGGCCTGTGTCAAGGCAGGATACAGCGTTTTTACTCTAATTGCAATCGCTACTCCCTGCTCCCCCCTCTCCCCAATGCCCATTCCCCAATGTCCAATAAAAAGCGATCGCCTTGTGAGCAAGTAAGCGATGGCGTACCCGCCCGCCGGAGGCGATCGCAGTTGTTGCATTATTCTGTGAGTAGTAGCATCTACTGGTTCGAGCTTATCCGCCCCAACTGTCGTTTGTCACAAGTCTGGATAAACTTGATCGACTTCATCCCACGCCTGAGAAGCAAGATTCTCCAGAGCCATCGCCAAATACAAAGGATGGTCGTATTCCCCTTGCTGCAAGCGGTCGAAGAATATCTCAATTTGTAGGAATAGAAGTTTGGCGTTCATAGAGTTGCGATCGCGCCCTCAAGATCGGCATCATTCACATCGATGTAAACCGCCAACATCTTCAAATCCGTATATCCCAATAGCTTTTGAATAATTCTTAGCGACACACCGTTACGAGCCAAATGGGTTACAAAGCTCCGGCGGCTGGAATGAGTGCTTAGTCCTCGGCTCTCCAAGCCAGCTTTTTGCACTGCTTCCCGAAACACCATATCCGCATATCTCAGACTGATGTGCTTACTGATTTCTCCTTCGGTGTAGCTTCTTTTGGAAGGAAATAGCCACTCCGATTCTGGATCTTCTCTTTTATAGGCTTTCAAAGCTTCATGAAGAGTTGGGTGTACTGGTACTTGTCTCGTTTTCTGAACTTTCTTTTTCCCACCTACAGCCTTGCGAGTTCGCGCCCGAAAAGTAATCAACTTGAGTGGGTTGTCCTCAGCATCGTAAAGATCCGCAATCTTCATTTGCACCAGTGCCCCCCACCTTTCGCCTGTGAACCATGCCAAGTCTAAAAGCAATTTGTATTTTTGGCTGTGGATGTTATTACGGATTCGAGAATATTCCTTAGCCGTAAAAACTGCCGCTTGTCCGTTGCGGTTGTTTTTCATAGAATTATTTTGATGATCTGACTTCTGGATTAACCATTGTGAGGTGTTAATCTGGAAGTTTTTATTTTTCAGGTATTACCTAAATACGCATCAATCGTAATCACAGCAATAGTTTAGCGTCGTCCGTAAAACTTCCGGTTTTACATAAAAGTGGAACATTTACTTATTTTTGTTTGGCTAATAAAACTGAAGAGTGGTTACTTAAAAATCTCTTCAAAATGACAGCAATAAATATCGCAACTGATATTCCATCACAAATTGACACCCTTGAAAAACTCCATGCGTGGAGTGGTGCTGCATTGTTCGCTATAAACCCCACGCTCACCGTAATCGAAGGTATTGGGTATACGGAACGTGCCGCACAAAGCGGTAGATTCTGGGTAGCGGCAGATGCGAAAACAAGATTAATTACACGTACATCGCTAGAAGTATAAGCCGATGCTCTTAGTGGTTCAAATAAGCAGTGGACGTATGTACAGCCATTATCCAATACAGGGTTGCCAGCGTCTTTTAAAGCCAACTAATTGACGCGCCGATAAAACCAATAGGATCCAAGATTATGCCCGGCGATCTCAACCCTATACAATTTGCTTCACTTGATTACAGTAACGCTGATATGTATGGCGGATTGAATCAACGTCCCCCGACTGCCACGCCGTTAAATATTCCTCTCGAAAACTTATCAGCCAAACCACCTTCCACAAATCAATCGGCGTTAGAACAAGCATTTAACAGAAGCGAGGAAGTCCGCAGGCAGTCGCTGTTCAACGAGCAACAGGAAGCGCAGGCACAACGAGAGCAGGCGTTAAGGGAGAGGGAAATAGCGAGAAACCAAGCATTACAAAAAACTCGCAACAGTCCGATAGAACAGCCAACGGTATCTAGCAGGGATTATGAATCGAGATTCCAGGCTCCATCCAGTAATAACGCTCAACAATCACCACCGTCTACTGGTGAGCCGCCGCCAACGACCAAGGGAACAGCCGCAAGAGCTAGTCCTTTAGTAGAACCGACTGCACGCCCTGCAACGGGCACTCTTGCGGAGGCGATACCTGCTGGCGTTGGCGTTGGATTACTCGAAGCACTGCCACGTGCTTTGCCACAAGCAGCAGGCAGGCTCGTTGTGCCCGGTGTATTCGGCGGTATAGATTTCGCTAATCGTGTCGTACACGGTCAATCTGTGCAACAGGCTGCTGCTGGTGCTGCTGCTGGTCAAATTGGTGCTGGTATCGGCTTTGTTGTTGGTAGCGCCGTTGGTGGTCCACTCTTGGGATTAGTCGGTGGTGCTATTGGAGGTCTGATTGGCGGCTTCATATCAGATATGTTCTTTGCTCAACAAATACCATCTACTGGTACGCCCAGATACGATCCAGTGGGTGCAGTCCCTTTTATTGGAGGGCAATTAAAAGGCGTGTACTATCGAATTTTTATTGCAAAATATAATTCCGAAGGTACTGTCACTGAAACAAGAACTTTTATAAATCAACGTGGTGTTATCAAAGGCTTTAAAGAAAAAAAGGTCAGAGACGACGGAACTTTTAACACCGTCCTCGTTGTCAATAATGGCGACACAGAGCTTGAATTGGGCGATGATAAGGCTCGCTGGCTAAAGCTTGAATGTTCGCGGATGGACGGAGAACCGGACGTTATTCCTGCCCCTGTAATCCCAGCACCGCCCCCAGATAATCACCCCGGATATTACAATGAATCACCATTAAATTCCGATAATGCAATACCATCTGGTCGTCCATCGGAAGGGCAACCGACATACCCCAGGAGGGATGTTGCTCCAACGTTACCGGGCAATAATCTGCCGAATAGCAATTCACCCTATTTCCCTGGTCATGGTGGATTAGCACCTAGCTACCTGCCTAATCCGACACAAACGCCATCGAACGGCGGGGGAATGCTACCAGCAATACAAAATATTGCACAACCTCTACCCTTTGCCGATCCTGACGATTTCCCCTCTCCACGCACTAGGACTTTTGATGCAATCGGTGTATCGGGTGAATCACCTGCTGGCGGTGGAAGTGCGGTTGCTCCGGCGATGTTCCCTGATTCTATAGTGCCATTAGACGCACAAGGCAACGTAATCGGGACTGACATTGACGGAAAGATACCAGAAGGGTTTAAAGCGAATCCTCTAATACCAAATCCATTAACGCTATCAATTAATCAACCAAAGGGATTGCCACTGACGGCACCACCATTGCCAACACCGGACGGAATTAGCCCGACACCAAAGGTCAATACAGCACCAATTGCTGAGACACCAGACGAGACGGCACAAAAGAAGCAAACGGAAAATAACGAGGCGAACAAAAAAGACTTCGACGATCAGATAAAACGACTTACGGCAATAGCAACTGCGATTGCGGCACTCACGCCAGCAATCCAAGGTTTGCCAGATGCGATCGCAAAATCTCCAGCAGTAAAAGCCTCTACCCAAGGCGCGGTGTGTGAACTTACTCAGCCTCAAGGATGTATTGGCAAAGCAATAGATAATTCTGCCGATAAAGTCAATCAAAATAATAATCAAAATGCAGCGAACATTCTAGACAAAATTAACGCTGGGGCAAACGCTGCTCAATTGGCACTTTTAGAATTAATCAATACAAAACTTGGTGATTTATTGCCAGGTGGCTTATCTGCTACTTTTACGAGATTATGGCAAACACTACAAGTAGATAGAGTCATCAGTATTTTGACTCTAATTACTACTTTTCACAATGGTTTAATGCTGTCTAATAATTTAGCTCAAACTCTATTTGGTGCCATTGACAACATATCCCAAGCAGCAGGATTTAAATGGAAGAATGAGAAAGGGGAAGAATCTGGTTTCAGTAGCATAGTTTCTGAGTGGACTGCCAACTTTTTTAAATCAATATTTGGTGAAGAGAATTACACAGAATTAGTAGCAGAATATAAAAAAGCTAATCGAATATATCAAGCAACCGCAAACATATTTAATGCACTCCAATCAATCGGATATTCGATATTAAGCGCTCTAGAAGTTGTCGGTAGTTATGTGGCTTTAATCGGAAATGCTTTGAAAAAATGGGGCGAAGTCGGCGAAAGTGCTTATCGTTGGTTCAATCCACAGCCCAACTTTCATAATAAGTTTTTCACCACGATAGAAGGAGTTACTAATGTTGTTTCTCAAGTAGATCAACTAGCTTCTGAGGTCGTTTCCATAGAGCAAAACATTACTCAAATTGGAGAATTAAAAAATGAATTGAATAAGTCGATAGGTCAAAATGATGCTTCAAAACAAGGCGCACAGCCACCAGAAGCGGCAAAGATTAAAGCCGTGGCTGATGCTTCTAAATTAGTTAGTGCATCAGGAATAGCGATATCAGATTCAGATAAGGAGGCTGATGAATAATGCCTTTACCAGAAGGTTTTGACGAATGGGAGAATCTTCAAGATATAGTTAGGCTTGAACACAACAAAGCCGTTCAAGCTTATTTCAAAAATCAACCAGATGATGATGTAAGTAATCCCAAGCCCAGACTAAAGCATACTTGCTTTATGAAGGATTCAGACACATCAACTATGACCTTAATGAGGATGTGGTTATTTGAAATTACTATTGGACGCGCTCAAGCATTACAGCGTCCTGTATATGGTCTTCCTTGGTTTGACGTACAAGCAGAGCGGACTTTCAAACCCCAAGTAAAGCTTTATTTTTTAGAGCCATACAACTTTGAAATTCACGGGAATGAATCAACCCCTCAGCTAGAAGGTGAAATCACTTTTTAGATAGATTGGGCATTAGGTGTAGTACTACTAGAGCGGGAAGCTTGAGCCGGATCGGAATTTATAATAATTCTTCTAATGGATTGCCAACTAACCTTTTATTAGATGCTGGAGAATTAGATACAAGTACTTTGGGTTTCAAGGAATCTATTATATCTTTATCTCTCAATGCTGGATGGTATTGGTTAGCGGCCAACTGCAACATTCTTACCCCTAGCGTTCAAGTTTCAAATAGTTTTTTTGGCGGTTTGCATTTTTTGGGTTCTGATGCACCCGGAACAGTAAGCAATGATTTTTGTTACTCTCAAAGTTCTGTCCCGTATGGTGCTTTACCGAGTATTGCACCAGTTAACAATCTGATAGTTAAATCTATTGTTCCTTTATTTTGGTTTCGGGCTGGCTAATTATGGAAATAATTGAAACATATAAAGACGGACATCTGATAGATTCCAAAGAAGTTAATACCGTATCTTCGCCGAATATTTCGGGTTTTATTGCTCAGATGCTTCAGAATCGGAGCTACAATCAAATGATTTTAGCTAAAACTGAGCAATCAATTAAAAACAGATTAGAAGTTGCTGTTGTTCGGCTAGAAATGAAATCAGACATTTCTAATGAAGACTGGCAATTTTTTAAGCTTCTTTGGGATAGTGTGATTGATGGCAATCCTGATGGATTGCTGACTTTTGACGATTTAATTGAATGGAAACAAATAGCTGAATTTAACGATATGCCTTGGACTCTTGATGATGATTTTAAAATTCACTTTCGTTGAATTTAATAACCGATGCCCTTAAAGAGATGAAAATTGATATTAGTAATGCTCTCACCATTATTTTGGGGCTGATTGCTGTCATTGGAGCAATTTACCGATTAGCCCAAGTTGAAGCAAATATTATTGCTAGAATTGCTTCCACTGATAAGAAAATAGACATTCATCTTACCGAATACAGCAGCAAAAAAGAACTGATCGAATATCGCCTACATGGACACGATGAGCTTATTGATCACAAATTTAATCGCTGCTGGAATGAGATTAAGGATATTCAGAATTATCTTGCTAAGGACGGGTTCATTCCTCGCTCAAAATAACTCACTGGGGATTCATGGCAAAGAATTCAAAAAGGTAAAATTATAAAGAACTGTTAGAACGTAATCATGTCAGCAATCCAAACAACTGTAGTTCTTGCCATGACGATCGATGGAAAGATTAGCTCCGTAGATCCTCAAGCAGGCGGTAATGCCGATGCAGCCGATCAAGCACACGTAGAGTACGAAGTCTCATTTGCTGATCTAATCCTGGTGGGAGCAGGGACTATTCGGGCTGGAGACGTAGTTTTTTCAATTCGCAATCCCGAATTGTTAGCAGCGCGTGAAGCTCGAGGTCAGTCTCGCCAGCCTATTGTCTGCGTTGTCTCAGGTTCCCTTGACCTATCGCTGGACTTTCCTTTTTTGAGCGAGGACATTGAGCGATGGATATTTACGACACGCGCTGGTTTAGAACGCAGTTCTGATACAACAACTTTGCAAAAACTGGCTGAATTAATTGATTTGGGAGATACAGACCTGGACTGGGATCGAGCCTACAGCTTGATGGCAGAGCGGGGTATTCACAAGGTCGTTGCTTTGGGAGGCGGCTATTTAACAGCTTCTCTAGTAAAGGCTGGGCGAATTGACGATTGGTGGTTAACAATCTGGCCCGTCATTTATGGAGGAAAGGACGCTCCTACCCCGGTGGAGGGAGAAGGTTTTATTTCCACTGCCGCTCCTCATGTGGAACTCGTCGAAACTCGTCAAGTTGGAAGTGAGTTGTTTTTACACTACCAGACTATCAAGTAAGTGCGCTCCCAGAATTAAAACTAAAGCGCCCTCCCAAACTGGGAGAGCGCCTTATTATTTAGCTAATGGAGTTAAT